>CAJXLJ010000012.1 GCA_913055785.1 uncultured Parvularculaceae bacterium
CCTCGGCCAGCGCCAGCAGCCGGTCGGCATAGTCGACCAGTACCCGCCCGGCGGGCGCCAGGTGCAGCCGCTTCCCCTCCCGAACGAAGAGGTCGACGCCCAGCCGGTCTATGACGCCCAGACCCTGCAATACCGTGTCGGCGTCAAGGACAACGCGGAAAAAGCAGACGTCGCTTTCATGCGCGATGGCCGGCTCCGACGCGCGACGGTAACCCTCAATCTGCCGCCGGAAGAGCCCGCTCGCGACCCTCGCGTCATCGAGGGCGAGAACCCGTTGAACGGCGTCACCGTGGCTAATCTGTCCCCGCGTTTCAACGAAGAGCTCGGTCTCGATCCTCTCTCGAGCGGGGTGGTCGTTTCGGAAGTGCAGCCGCGCTCCTTTGCAGCGCGCAGGGGCTTGCGGCCCGGACACAAGATTTTGTCCGTTAACGGAAAGACGGTCGATACGACTGTGGATCTCGAGCGCGAAATCAGCCGGCCGGCGCGAAGCTGGGAGCTCCAGATCGATACCGGCGGCCATGTGGTTCCCTGGCGCGTCGGCCGATAATCTCAAAGCATAGGGGCTATCCTTGTCGCAACTTTCGCCCTCAGCGGGCGTCAAACACGAATCTTCGGACGATGGACTGCATCCATCGCTGATAGCGGCCTTCAGGAATGGCTACTCGTTCGACCGCCTGCGCGGCGATCTTTTTGGCGGGATCACCGCAGCGGTCATCGCCCTGCCGCTGGCGCTCGCCTTTGGGGTCGCCTCCGGAGCAGGCGCGGCGGCGGGCCTTTACGGCGCTATCGCTGTCGGCTTTTTCGCCTCATTGCTGGGCGGAACGCCGTCGCAGATATCCGGTCCGACGGGCCCCATGACGGTTGTGATGGCGGCGGTCGTTGCGACCCATGCGAACAATCTCGCCGAAGCCTTTGCGATTGTGGTCGCCGGCGGCGCTCTGCAGATTCTGTTCGGGCTGCTTCGGGTCGGGAAATATGTAACCTATACGCCTTATTCGGTCGTCTCCGGTTTCATGACCGGTATCGGCGTCATCATCATCGTCGTCGAGATCCTGCCCTTTCTGGGCGCGCCGGCGGCCTCGGGCGGCGTCCTCGGAGCGATTGACGCGCTCACATCATTCGGGCTGAACGACATTAACATCGCCGCAGCGGCGCTGGCGCTCGGATCGCTCCTCGCCCTGATATTCTGGCCGGCGTCATTGCAGCGCCTGTTTCCGGCGCCGCTGGCGGTGCTGATCGCAGGCACGTTGATTTCTGTTTTCCTCCTGAAAGGCGCGCCGGTGATCGGCGAGGCCCCGACAGGACTGCCCGAAATCCATCTGCCGGCGCTCAATCTCAGCGCCGGTCCGCAGATTCTTCAGGCGGCGTTCATCCTTGCGCTGCTCGGCTCGATCGACAGCCTGTTAACTTCGCTGATCGCCGACTCGGTGACGCGGACGAGGCATGATCCCGACATGGAGCTGATTGGTCAGGGCGTCGGTAACATGGCGGCGGGGATGATAGGCGGGTTGCCGGGCGCCGGCGCCACCATGCGCACGCTCGTTAATGTGCGCGCTGGCGGGCGAACGCCGATCTCAGGCGCCGTGCATGCGCTTGTACTGCTCTCAATTGCGCTCGGGCTCGGACCGATCGTCGCCAATGTGCCGCAGGCGGTTCTGGCGGCGATCCTGTTCAAGGTCGGGTGGGACATCATCGACTGGCGATATCTCAAACGCATGCGCTCGGCGCCGCGCGAAAAATTCATCGTGATGCTGATCACGCTCGCGCTCACCGTTTTTCTTGACCTTATCACCGCTGTTGCTGTCGGGATCATTCTCGCGAGCTTCGTGAACGCCAAACGCATGAGCGAAGAACAGCTCAAGGGCGTCGGCCACGCCGCCGGCGAGGACGCTGAAGGTCTAGACGAGGAAGAACGCGCTATCCTGCGCGCCGCTGGCGGGCGCATTCTTGTCACGCTGTTGAGCGGCCGCTTTTCCTACGCATCCGCCCGTGAACTCACGCGTCGCGCAACGCCCCAGATGACCAGCGTCGAAATCATCATCTATGACTTCACGAATGTCGGTTATGTGGACACCAGCGCCGCCCTCGCCATCGAAGAATGCGTCGGCCTGGCGATCGAAAACCGCCAGCTAGTGATGGTCGCAGGGCTTGGGGCCGATGTGGCGCGGGTGATCGACGGGCTCGGCGCGCTCGACAAGGTCGCACCGGAGAACCGTTATCCAGCACGTCGGCAGGCGATTGACGCCGCCGTTGCGCGGCTGACCTGAGGCGGCCCGGGTGGTACAGTAGGGATATTGTGAGCGATCTTTTTTCATCGGCCGGCCTCGACGACGGTGCGCCGCATCCGCTCGCGGACCGGTTACGCCCCAGGAACCTCGAAGACGTTGTCGGACAGGCCCATCTGCTCGGACCGGGCGGGCCCTTGCGGCGCATGGTCGAGACCGGACGCCTGTCGTCGCTTATTCTCTGGGGGCCGCCCGGGACAGGCAAGACTACTATTGCCAGACTGCTCGCCAACGACGCCGGTCTCGACTTCGAACAGATCTCGGCGATTTTTACCGGCGTCGCCGATCTCCGAAAAGTTTTCGACCGCGCCAAATCGCGGCGTATGGCGGGGAAGGGCACGTTGCTTTTCGTTGACGAGATTCACCGCTTCAACAAGGCGCAGCAGGACGGCTTCCTGCCGCATGTGGAGTCGGGGCTCATCACACTGATCGGCGCCACCACGGAAAACCCGTCTTTTGAATTGAACGCCGCCCTGTTGTCGCGCGCGCAAGTGTTCACGCTCAACCGTCTCGATGACGAGGCTCTTGAGACCCTACTGCAGCGCGCAGAAGCCGCTGAAGCAAGGGCGCTTCCCCTGACCGAAGACGCCCGCGCTGCGCTGCGTCTGATGGCGGACGGCGACGGCCGTTTCGTGCTTAATCTCGCCGAAGACCTGTTCACGGAACCCGAGGATGCAGCCCCGATAGAAGCGCAAGGGCTCGCCGCCGTCGTACAGCGCCGTGCGCCGCTCTACGACAAGGGCGCAGAGTCTCATTACAATCTTGCCAGCGCCTTGCAGAAATCGATCCGCGGTTCCGATGTCGATGCGGCGCTATACTGGGCGGCGCGCATGTTGGTCGGCGGAGAAGACCCGCGCTTTGTCTTGCGGCGGTTGATAGTCGTCGCCTCAGAAGACGTCGGCAACGCCGATCCGCAAGCGCTGCCGCTCGCCATCGCGGCGAAGGAAGCCTACGAATTTCTCGGTCAACCAGAGGGCGAAATAGCCATTGGCCAGCTTGTGGCGTATCTCGCCAGCGCGCCGAAATCGAACCGTTCCCATGTCGCGTTCAAACAAGCGAAAGCCGCGGCCCATGAAACGGGATCGCTGGCCCCGCCGCCTCACGCCATGAACGCGCCGACAAAACTTATGAAGAAGCTCGGCTATTCCGACGGCTATGTCTACGATCACGATACGGACGAAGGCTTCGCCGGGCTCGACTATTTCCCTCCGGGTATGGGCCGGCGGGAATTCTACAAACCCTCGCGCTTCGGTTTCGACAAGGAGATCGCCAAGCGCCTTGAATACTGGACGCGGTTGCGTCGCGAAAAACAGGATCAGAAATAGTTAACAGCAAGCAGCCTTCATTAATCCAGATTTGCATGCTTTTACATAACGTCATTGAATATCATATGACTTTAAGGTTAATCCTCAGCCGAAAGATCAGGAGAAAGCGATGAACGGCGGCGTGATCTGGCTGGCGGTGGCTTCTGGCGGCGCGCTGGGCGCTATGGCGCGATACGGCGTCTCGCGCGCCGCAGTCCATCTTCTCGGGCCGAATTTTCCGTGGGGAACAATCGCTGCGAATGTCACCGGCTCTTTCGCCATGGGTTTCCTGATTGTCTGGCTCGCGCGCACGGAACCGCACAGCGCCGCCATGCGCGCGTTTTTGACCGTCGGCCTGCTCGGCGCCTTTACGACCTTTTCGACGTTTTCCCTTGACGTGGTTACTCTTTACAGGGACCGCACGCTGACGATCGCGGGCGCCTACCTCGCTGCGTCCGTCATATTGTCCGTCATCGGATTGCTTGGCGGCATGACCCTCGGGCGGCAGACGCTATGAGCGGCGTTCAGACAAGAGTCGTGGAGCCAGATGAGGCGGGCATGCGTCTTGACCGCTGGTTCAAGGCGCATTTCCCGGCTGTGCGCCATGGCGAACTCGAGAAATATCTTCGCAAAGGTCAGGTGCGGGTTTCAGGCGGCCGTGTGAAATCCAACCGGAGGCTCGAAGCAGGTGAGGAAATTCGTATCCCGCCCTTATCGGACGAGCCGCAGGCCGCATCGAAATCCAAGCGTTATTCCGGAGCCGACGCGGCAGAGATCAGAAAACTGATCCTGTTTGAGGACGAGGCGATTATCGCGCTCAACAAACCATTCGGCCTTGCTGTGCAGGGCGGATCAAACATGAAGCGCCATATCGACGGCATGTTAGGCGCGCTAGAAAAAGAGGGCGAACGTCCGCGGCTTGTTCATCGTCTCGACAAGGACACGGGCGGCCTCCTTCTGGTGGCGAAAACCCGCCAGGCGGCGCAACGGCTCGGCGACGCTTTCAAAGCGCATGATGTGCAAAAGACCTACTGGGCGCTTACCGCCGGCGTTCCACGTCCCAGGCAAGGTACGATTTCGCTGCCCGTCGCCAAGCGCATGACGCGCATCAAGGATGGCGCCGAGGAGCGGGTCATCCCCCATGACGGCGAGGACGCGAAAAGAGCGGTCACGGATTATCAGATGCTGGAAGAAGCAGGGCCGGTTGCGTTCGTCGCGATGCGCCCAATCACCGGCCGCACCCATCAGCTTCGCGTACATGCAGCGGCGATTGGCTGTCCGATTGTCGGCGACGGCAAATATGGCGCCGCCGCCGCGCACGTCGAAGGGGTTTCGCCGAAACTCCATCTGTTCTGCCGGTCGATGACATTTCCGCATCCCAAAACCGGGAAGATGACAACGCTTTCAGCGCCGCTCGCCGGACATATGAAAGACACCTGGGCGTTCTTTTCCTTCGATGCGAATGCCTTTTGCGACTGGCCGGAGCTTCTGGAATGAGCGAACACGACGCTAACCGCGATCTCCTGATCGGCGAGATTGCGCGCTATCTTGAAACGGATCTCGTGTGCCACCGCGCCGACACGCCTGCAGCGTTGCGAGAGCGTCAGCAGATGGTCTGGGCCCCTTATCTTTCATGGTTCGAAAACGAATTCGGCGCTGTGCTGAATGTTGCGGCAGGAATCATCGCTGTCGCGCAACCTGAGGCGGCCGCTGCGTCAGTAAAGGCGGCACTGAAAGATCAACCCCTCGAAATTGTGCAGGCGCTGAAAACGGCCACGTCCATCGCTGGTTCGGCCGTCCTCTCGCTGGCGCTTTGGCGCGGCGCGTTCCCGGCAGAACAAATCTTTGAGGCCTCGCGCGTTGATGAACGGTTTCAGGAGGAGCAATGGGGCGAGGATGCGGAAGCAAAGGCCCGCGAGAATATGATGCGCGATGAATTCATGAAAGCGGCGGCCCTGTTGAGGCGCGCCGGACCTGGCGATTGATCAGTCGAGTTTTTCGCCGCGATTAAGCGCGCGAAACCGCATCAGTTCTTCGCCTTTGAGGATCATGTCCTTGTCCTCATCCATGGCGTAAAAATCGATGAGATATTCAGTGACATATTCCTGCCGCGACAGGGTGGGCGAAGCGCCGGCCATGAAGGCGAACTTCTCGCGCGCATAAGCCTCATAGGCGGGCTCGGACGCATCGCCAGTGATCTGCGCCAGGAAGGCGTCGTACTGGCGCTGGCGCGCTGTCGCTTTCCGGGAATCGCCCGGCTCGCGCTTTGCCTTGTCCTGCCAGCTTTCGACAAGCGCCGCGAATTCGTCCTGCGTCATGCCGCCGTCATGGTTGACGTCGGCAATCGTAAAATCGAGCTGGGCCTCATCGAACGCTTCGCTTCGCGTAAGCAGTTCGCCGTCGAAAGCCGCCTTCACCTTTTCAAGCGTCGTCTGTCCGGCTTCGGTTTCCCAATAGGGTTCGTCCCGGGGTAGCGTCACCGTCCGTTCTTCAGTTTCGATAACGACGCCGTTGATGCGCCGTTCAAGCCTGAAGGTTTGCTGCAACTCCTGTTGCGCGTTGAGAAAATCGGCCATGTCGTCTTCGCTGACCGCCTCTTCCCCTTCGCCAGAAGTGGCGTCATCGGTCTGTGCGGCGTCTTCGACCGGAGGCAGGGAAGTTTGTTCAGTTTCCTGAGCGTTTGCATAGCCGCTGAAAGCCAGCGCGCTCGCGCCAATCATCATTCCGAAAAGTTTCATCGTCATCGCCAACACTCCTTTTCGCCGCATCTTTGAATACCACATAAAAGTGGCGAAATGTTGAGATTTCTTTGCGAAAACCGGCGCTTCGATCGTTAAAGAACCGCAGGAATTTGCTGTATTATTCGGCAGGCGCGGGAACCAGCGGGCCGAATATTCGTTCGAAAGTGGTTTTGAGCGCGGCGTCAGCGTCATCCATCGTCACTGGCAGGCCGAGATCGACGAGGCTGGTGACGCCGAGCCCCGGCTCGTCAATGCCGCACGGCGTGATCCCGGCGAAGTGACTAAGATCAGGTTCCACATTCAGGGCGATGCCGTGAAAGCTGACCCAGCGGCGGATCCTGACGCCGATCGCTGCAATCTTGTCTTCCTTGAGCGCACCGCCCGGCTCGGTACGGTCGACCCAGACGCCGACGCGTCCCGGCCGCCGCTCGCCTTTCACGGAAAACGCCGCGAGCGTTTCGATGACCCATTCCTCGAGCCCGGCGACGAAGCAACGGATGTCGCGCCCGCGTCGGTCGAGATCGAGCATCAGATAGGCGACCCGCTGCCCGGGACCGTGATAGGTGTACTGCCCGCCGCGCGAGGTCTTGAAGACGGGGAAACGTTCTGGCGCATGGAGGTCATGAGGTTTGGCGCCGGTCCCGCCGGTGTAGAGCGGCGGATGCTCGAGGAGCCAGACGAGTTCCGGCGCATCGCCTTGCCGGATCGCGGCGGCCCGGGCCTCCATCGCGGTCACAGCGTCCTCATAGGACGTCAGGCCCGGCGACACCGCCCATTCCGCCGGTTCCGCGCTATAGAGGCGGGCAAGGTCAGGCAGGGGGCTTAACGGCGCGTTCACCAAAGATCGGCACTCTTGGGGGCTTATTCGTTCATGAGAGCTTTGACCCTAGATGGCGTCCACAGACAAGATTTCAATCGAGCTCACGGTGCTGATCGGCGAGGCGGAGCTGCCCTTGAAACGCCTGCTGAGGATGGGGCGGGGGGCCTTCATCCCGCTGGGCGGAGATGAGCGCAAACCCCTCGAAATCCTCGCAAACGGCCGGAAAATCGCTGAAGGCAGGGTCTTTCTGAAGGGCGAAAGCGTCGCCGTGCGGGTCAGCGGCGCCGCCAGACAAGCCGCCTGAGGGCGCTCAAAAATACCGCATAATCGAGGCTTCACAGGGCCCCGCGCTTTTGCTATCCCCGCCGCTCGCGAAACACGGCGTGCGGTCGTGGCGGAATTGGTAGACGCGCAGCGTTGAGGTCGCTGTGGGGCAACCCGTGGAAGTTCGAGTCTTCTCGACCGCACCATTTTTTGCAGGTCCGTTGCAGGCGGAATTATTGATTCCCGGCAACCTCATTAATCCTTAACAAGGCGTAAACGTTGCAACGCCGTCTCGCATGAAGACGAGACGGCTCATTCTGGCGACGTTCTGGCTGATCTGCCCGCCTGCGGCGGCGGCGCAAGGGCCGGATATGCCCTGCGTCACCCCTGAGGCCAGTTATTTGCTGGCGGCCAATAGCGGCGCGTTGATTCGCATCGCGCCCGAATCGGCTACGGACACCGGCGACCAGGTTATCGTCTTTCGCCCTCAACTGACGACCGGCTGGGCGAGTCAGCGTATTTTAATGCGGTTCGATCTGAAGCTCGACGACAAGGGCGCCCGGATTCGAAACACCGGCGCGTTCTGCCAGGAGAAGAGGTGACCCATGCGGATGGCTCTGGTGATAATGGCGCTCCTTTACGTGGCCGGGATCGGCTACGCCCAGACAATGCTGATCGGACCTGAACGCTGTCCCGTTCCAGCGGATGCGCCGGCGTTCAATCCCGCCGGCGATGTCGATGCAGGCGACCTCAATCCCTGGCGCGAGGCCGCCGCCGACGCCGTTCCGATCGTTGAGACCGGCGTGGCGAAGAACAAGAATGCGGATCGCGCCTATGTGTGGCTCGATGCGGATCCGGCCTCCGGCGAGGTCTTTGCGCCCAGGCCGCGCGCCTGTAAGGATTAACGCCGCCCGATAGACTTTCGGCCCGGCCCTTCCTAGAACCCTCGGCGAAGCTGAGAAGAAGTCCCCATGCGCCTGAGCCGCTATTACCTGCCTGTCCTGAGAGAGACGCCTGCTGACGCCCAGATCGCCTCGCACCGGATGATGCTGCGCGCCGGCATGATCCGTCAGGAAGGAGCGGGGATTTACGCATGGCTGCCGCTTGGCTTCCGGGTGCTGAAGAAGATCGAGCAGATCGTCCGCGAGGAGCAGGACCGCGCCGGCGCTGTCGAGATGTTGATGCCGACGATCCAGCAGGCCGAGCTCTGGCGCGAAAGCGGTCGCTATGACGCCTATGGCAAGGAAATGCTCCGCATCGTCGACCGGCATGACCGCGAAATGCTGTTCGGTCCGACCAATGAGGAAATGATCACTGAGATATTCCGGGCCGGCGTGCGGTCCTACAAGGACCTCCCGAAGCTGCTTTATCATATCCAGTGGAAATTCCGCGATGAGGTGCGTCCGCGTTTCGGCGTCATGCGCGGTCGCGAATTTCTGATGAAGGACACCTATTCCTTCGATATCGACGAAGAAAGCGCGCGTGCGAACTACAATCGCATGTTCGTCGCCTATTTGCGTACATTTGCGCGCATGGGGCTCAAGGCCATTCCGATGCGCGCCGATACGGGACCGATCGGCGGCGACTTGAGTCACGAGTTTATTATTCTCGCGGATACGGGCGAGAGCGCGGTGTTCTGCGACAAGCGGCTTGTTGAAATGCCGACGCCGAAAAAGGACATCGATTTCGACGGCGACCTGCAACCGGTCGTCGATCAGTTCACGTCTCATTATGCGGCGACCGACGAGATGCACGACGATACCGCCTTTGCGAAGGACGTCGCGGAAGAAAACCGCATCGCCGCGCGCGGCATCGAGGTCGGACATATCTTCTTCTTTGGCACGAAATATTCCGAGCCCATGAAGGCTTACGTGGCGGGCCCGGATGGCAAGGATATCCCAGTGCAGATGGGGTCTTACGGCGTCGGCGTTTCCCGGCTCGCCGGCGGAATCATTGAGGCGTTCCATGACGATGACGGGTGCAAATGGCCGATGGCTGTCGCTCCCTATCATGTAGGGCTCGTCAACCTCAAAGCCGGGGACGAGAAAACCGACAAGCTGTGCGAGGAGCTCTATCGCTCCTTAACAGCCGCCGGCGTTGAAGTGCTTTATGACGACACAGCCTCACGGCCGGGCGAAAAGTTCGCGCGCATGGATTTGATCGGGCTTCCTTATCAGGTGGTCATTGGTCCGCGCGGCCTTGAAAACGGCGCCGCCGAGGTCAAGCGCCGCAGCGACGGCGCGCGTGAAGAAATTGCGCTCGACAAGGTAGCCGATCACATCGCCGCTGCAGTAAAAGACGCGCTCCGTTACGACTGAATTCAACTTCAGGATTTATGCTTCGCTTCGGGCAGCTTCGTGATGATCGCAAGGCTAGCCGCGCCGAGCATGATGCCGCCGGTCGCCAGCGCCTGCAGTAACGGTCCGTAATTTTCGCCGACCTTTTCAAGCACCGTCCAGGAACTGCTTACGGCGGCGATCGCCGCCAGCACCGGCGCGATGATGCTGCGCACGAATGTAACGAAGAGATTACGGACGAAGCGGATCGTAAAGCCGATGCCGCCGGCTTCTCTCCAGGCGGAGAGGGCGTCGGTGAAGACCGACCAGGCCCAGTAGACCGCGCCTGCGCCGCCGAGGAAATAGCTGGCGTTGGTGATGCTGGCGGGCAGTTCGACCCCGTCGCCATATTGCTGCACCGCCCACAGGCCGCCGGCGAACATCACGCCCGCAAGCAGCAAATACGCGAAAACCTTCTCAAAAGCGCCCACGAGACACCCCTCATTCCCCGAATAACGCTATATTGAACGCCAGAACGCCGCCCACTTCAACCGGCGCCTCAATATGGACAGAAGTCGCGGACATGGCTTAGACCGGAGCCCCGCCGCAGCCCTGTCGTCAGCGAGAACGCCAAAACCCATGCCATCATCCGCAACCAGGCCTTTTTCTTTCTTCGAGTGGATGGTGGCGCGGCGCTATCTCGGCGCCACCCGTTCGGGCAAGGGCGTCTCCCTGATCTCCATCATAGCATTTGCCGGCATCATGCTGGCGGTTGCTACGCTGATTATCGTCATGTCGGTAATGCAGGGGTTTCGGGCCAAGCTGCTCGAACAGATGCTTGGTCTTAACGGTCATATTTTCGTGCAGATGAACGAGCAGCCGGAGGCGATCGACGATCTCGTTCGCGAGATTGAAACCGTTCCCGGCGTCGTCAACGCCGCACCGCTGATACAGGCGCCCGCCTACGCGACGTCTTCCGCTAATGGCGAAGTGGCGCTGGTGCGCGGGATGCGCAAAACCGACCTCCTTGAAATCACGGACATCGTGGAGTCGGTTCGCGACGGTTCTCTCAACGGTTTCGGGGAAGGCAATTACGGCGGTAACCGCATTGTCCTCGGGTCAGGTCTCGCCGCGAAGCTTGGCATACGCGCCGGCGACGGCGTGACCCTGACGACCAATGGCGGTTCTGAAACCGCATTCGGGCGCATTCCAGTCCGGTCAAAGACCTATGTGGTCGGTGCGGTCTTTCAGGTCGACAATTCGCAATATGACACGACCATTATCTTCATGCCTTACGAACAGGCGAAGCTATTCTTTCAGGCGTCAGGCGCTGGAGAACAGATCGAGGTGCGGGTTAGCGACCCTGACGGATTCGCTGCGCTCGTCCCGCCAATCCGGGAGATTGTGGGCGAGCGGCATATGACAGACTGGACGCGGATAATCGGCCCCTATTTCGACGCGCTCAAAATCGAGCGCAACGTCATGCGCATCATTCTGATGCTGATCATCGCTATGGCCGCGCTTAATATCATCACGGGCCTCGTCATGCTGGTGAAGGACAAGACCGGCGATATCGCAATCCTGCGCACCATGGGCGCGACGCAAAGCTCCGTCATGCGTATTTTCTTTCTGTCCGGCGCCTTGATTGGCGTCTTGGGAACCTTCGCCGGCGTCATTCTGGGCTCGTTATTCGTTATCAATATTGACGTGATTGAAGATTTCCTGTCCTGGGTCTTCAATATGGAATTGTTCAATCCTGAAATATATTATTTCAGTGAAATTCCGGCCCAGATGCAGGCGCATGAAATCGTCATCATTGTCGGCTGGTCGCTCTTTATGTCGTTTGTCGCGACGATTTACCCTGCATGGCGCGCGGCTCGACTCGATCCCGTCGAAGCGCTGCGATACGAATGAGGTCCGTCATGACGTTGAGCGAACAAAAATTCGAACAATGGCTGCGCGACTATGGCGCGGCGTGGCAGGCGCGGGATGCAGACGCCTTCACCGCGCTTTTCGAGCAAGAAGCGCTCTATTACTGGACGCCGTTCGATGCGCCGAAAAAAGGCCATGAAGAGATCGCTTCTGCATTCGCCACAGCCGTCCTGAACCAGCGCGATATCGATTTCGGCGCACGGCTCTTATATGTGCAAGCCCAGCTCGGCGCCGCTCACTGGAGCTGCGCGTTCACGCGCGAAGGTACGGGCAAGCGCGTACATCTGGACGGCATTTTCGTGGTGCAGTTTGAGGAGGGCGGTAATGCGCTCTCGTTTAGGGAGTGGTGGCATTCCGATGAATAGCAGCGGCGCAGAAGCGCTCCATCTCGACGGTATTGCACGGCGCTATGGGGAGCTGGTGATCCTCGAAAAAGTCGACTTTCGTCTCCGTCGCGGCGAGACGGTCGCCCTGCTTGGTCCTTCCGGTTCGGGCAAGTCGTCGCTCCTGCACATCGCTGGTCTTCTCGAGGCGCCTTCGGAAGGGGAAGTGCGGATTGCGGGCGTTGCAACATCGATGCTCAATGACGCGGCGAAAACCCGTCTCCGACGTGATGCGCTCGGGTTCGTCTATCAGTTCCATCACCTGCTGCCGGAGTTTTCAGCCCTCGACAATGTTGCGCTGCCGCGCCTGATCAGCGGCGAGAAGAAATCCGCGGCCGAGGCGGAAGCGGCAAGGCTTTTAACCGCGCTCGGTCTTGGCGAAAGGCTTACCCATCAGCCGGGTCAATTGTCCGGCGGGGAGCAACAACGAACGGCAATCGCGCGGGCGCTCGCCAACAAGCCGGAACTGCTGCTAGCGGATGAACCAACCGGCAACCTCGATCCGAAAACTTCCGACCTTGTGTTTGACGCGCTTTTAAAAATTGTACGTGAAGAAGGGCTCGCTGCGCTAGTCGCCACGCACGACCAGCGGCTCGCCTCCCGCATGGACCGGGTTGTAGCGATCAGGAACCAACGGCTTGTCGAGATCGAGAAGGCGCCAGCCTAACTGCGCGACGCGGCGACCTGGCGGACATTGGTGGTTCCCGCTTTGAAGCCCGCTTCGCAGTAGGAAAGATAAAACTCCCAGAGCTTCTTGAAGCGATCGTCGAATCCGAGCGGCCTGATCTCATCCCAGCGGGCGAGAAAACGGTCATGCCAATCGCGTAAGGTGCGCGCGTAATCCTCGCCGAATTCCGAAACGCTGCGCATTTTTAGGCCAGCCTTGGCGATCAATTCGTCGAGCACTTTCGGGCTCGGCAATTCGCCGCCCGGAAAGACATAACGCTGGATGAAATCTGTCGACTTGATATAGCGTTCGAAAAAGCGATCAGCGATAGTGATGATTTGCAGCCCCGCCACGCCGCCGGGCTTTAATATGCTGCGCACCTTGTCAAAATAGGTCTGCCAGTACTGCTGGCCTACAGCTTCGAACATTTCGATGGAAGCGACCTTGTCGAAACTCTCCTTGACGTCACGGTAATCCTGGAGTCGAAACTCAACCTTGTCATTGAGACCTGCACGGAAAATCCGTTCGCGAGCATATTCATACTGCGATGGCGACAGAGTAAGACCTGTCACATGGGCGCCGACTTCCTTTGCCGCATATTCAGCAAAACCGCCCCAGCCGGAGCCAATCTCCAGAACCCGTTCGCCGGGCTTGAGGTCTATGGATTGAGCGAGAGACTTGTATTTGTCGATCTGGGCTTCCGACAGGTCCTCGCCCGAACGCACGAAACGGGCTGACGAATAGGTCATCGTAGGATCGAGCCATTTTTCATAAAAGCTGTTGCCGAGATCGTAATGTGCGATGATATTCCGCTGCGACCCTTTGCGCGTGTTCCTGTTGAAACGGTGATGGAGATTCTGAAAGAAACTCACAACCGCCGAAGCCTTGAACACCTCCTGCACATGGTCGGCGTTACGAGCGAAAATATAAAGACATGCTGAAAGATCCGGGGTCTCCCATTCGCCGTCGGCGTAACTTTCAAAAAACCCAATATCGCCGCCGAACAGCGTACGGCGCGCAAAATTGTAATCCTTGACGATAATAACCGCCTCGGCCTCGCGTTCCTCGAAGCCTTCAAACCTGATCTTCCTGTTATCGGGCAGGATGAAGGTGAGCGCGCCGTAATGAATACGCGCGCAGATCCGGCAAATTTGTCGGAAGAAGAAGGGCAGGCGCGCAAGCGCGTTCCTGTCCGTCGGCGATATGACCGCCATGTTCATATCAAGCGCACCTCGAAGTCAGATTGACGTCAACGCCCGCCTTTCGGCGGCTTTTGAGAACCTAACCGCCCTTGATCGCATCATAGCATCGAAGGGCCCGCTTACGCGCTACACTATGATCTATAATAGGAATTGGATAAGTTTTTCCAAGGGTTATGCCTGCTTTTTCCAGCGCAGAAACGGGCGCGGTCCATGGCGCATGGATGAATTTCTTAGGTAAATCCGCGAGTTCCGGGACATAGCAGCGCACATAGTCCCCATCCGGATCGAATTTTTCGCCCTGCGTAACGGGGTTGAAAATGCGAAAATAAGGGGCGGCGTCGGCGCCGCTGCCGGCGACCCATTGCCAGCTTGCAGCATTGTTGGCGATATCCGCGTCGACCAGCGTATCGCGAAACCAGGCTTCGCCTTTGCGCCAGTCAATCAACAAATCCTTGAGGAGAAAACTCGCGACGATCATGCGCACGCGATTGTGCATCCAGCCCGTACGCCAGAGCTGGCGCATGCCGGCGTCAACAATCGGAAAGCCGGTCATCCCGCGCGTCCAGGCCTTGAATGCGGGTTCATCTTCGCGCCAAGGAAAGTCTTTAAAATTTTGACGGAGCGGTTGGCTGACAAGTGTCAGATTGTTGAAGAGAATGTTGTAGGAGAATTCTCGCCAGGCGATTTCCGAGAGGAACTTCTCACCGTTATTCGGACCGATTGCGCCGGCCGCCATTCCCGTATGTATTGCGCGCCAGATTTGCACCGGGCTGATTTCACCGAATGCGAGATGTGGAGAGAGCCGAGACGTGGACTCGAAATCCGGGCGATCTCTTTGATCGGCGTAGTCTTCGATGATGTGCGTGAGAAATCGTTTCAGCTGTTCTTGCGCGCCTTTCTCACCCGGCTTCCAGACGCCATCAAATTCTTTCGCCCAGTTCGGCGCATATGGGAGAAGGCCCCAGTCATCGAGGTGATCGCTGCTGATCGCGTCCGCGCCTTTTATTTTTCTGATCTTCGGCAGGGGATCTCGGGCGGGACCTAGATTTCTTAGTGCTTTCCAAAACGGCGTGAAAACCGAATAGGCGCCGCCGGTTTTGGTTTTGACTTCCCAGGGCTCGCGCAAGAGCGCGCCATTGAAGGTCGCAACGTCAACACCTTGCTCATGGAGTTCAGCCTTCAGCGCCTTGTCGGTGTCGACCAGCGGGCCTTCATAGCGCCGGTTCCAGAATACGTGCGACGCTCCTGTTTCGGCGATAACGGATTTAACGGATTCAGCACTCTCACCGCGTCGCAGGACCAGAGAAGCACCTGCTTTTTCAAGAGCTTCACTCAAAGATTTCAAAGAATGGTGAAGCCACCAGCGGGACGCGGCGCCCGGCGCATAAGAGAGATTTTCATCAAGCACGTAGAGCGCGACGACCGGCGCTCCGCACGCACGCGCCGCATGAAGCGCCGGATTATCCTCCAGACGCAGATCGTTGCGAAACCAGACCAAGGCGGGCGCTTGGCTCATGATACGAATGTGATTTCGCGCCTCATGCTGACGCCGTCAAAGGACGCCGATCGAGAGGCAATCATGGACATGAACGATGCCGATCGGGCGCCTGTCTTTGACCACAAACAGCGCAGTGATCTTTTCCCGGCTCATCAACGCCAGAACATCGCCGGCAAGCGCTTCGGGCGGCGAGGTGCGGGGCCCTTCGGTCATCACTTCCCTGGCGGTCATGACGGCGAGGTCGGCGCGGTAATGACGGCGCAAATCGCCGTCCGTAATGATGCCGATCAGCGCGCCGTCCTTGTCGACGACGCCGGCGCAGCCGAACCCGCCGTCCGTGATGATCTTCACCACGTCGAGCATGCCGGTGTCGGGCGAGGCGAGGGGAAGCTTGTCTGCGTCATGCATGAGATCGGTGACGCGCTTCAGCGCCGCGCCGAGATTGCCGCCGGGATGGAAGCCCTGAAAGTCGTCAGCGGTGAAGCCGCGATCGCGCAGCAGCGCCACCGCCAGCGCATCGCCCGCGGCCATCATCATCGTCGTCGATGTGGTCGGCGCCCGCGTTTCGCCGCAGGCCTCGCGCATCGGCGGCAGGATGAAAGCGGCGGCGGCGGTCTTGGCGAGGGTAGAATCGGACTGAAACGTCATCGCCGCAACGGGAATTGAAAAACGCCTTGCATAGGCGAGAAGATCGCCGAGTTCGGCGGTTTCCCCTGATTTGGACAAGGCGAGGATGACGTCTTTCGGCGAAATCATACCGAGATCGCCGTGGCTCGCTTCGGCCGGGTGCACGAACATCGCCGGCGAGCCCGTCGAGGAGAGGGTGGCGGCGAGCTTGCGGGCGACATGGCCGGATTTGCCCATGCCGGTGACAACGATCCTGCCGGCGGCGGCTTTCAGGAGATCGACGACCCCCGCAAAGCGCTCGTCGAGCGCGCTTTTAAGGGCTTCGAGCCCTGAAATTTCAAGCTCGATGACCTCGGACGCGATCTCGAGATATTTGGTCATGGGCGGGCTCCGGCCAGCGCCGCGCAATTAAGGCGGCTATTGCCCTTGAGGCGGGCGCGGTTCATTTAAGGGATGTTCGCTCAAAACGCTACGGGAGCAAAATATGGCGGCCGGCAACGCCAGCGTTAAAATCGAGTTCGGGTCCGGAACTGTTGATATCGGGAATGATCGGCCGCTCGCCGTGTTCGCAGGACCCTGCGCTCTTGAAAGCCGCGAGCACGGCCTCGAATGCGCCGCCGCCCTCAAGGAGATTGCAGGGCGGCTCGCCGTCAGCCTCGTCTTCAAGTCCTCCTTCGACAAGGCCAACCGCACCAGCGCCGGCTCGGCCCGGGGCGTCGGACTCGCCGAGGCGCTTCCGGTCTTTGCGGAAATACGCGAGAGCGTCGGCCTGCCGGTCGTCACCGACGTGCATGAGCCGTCGCAATGCGCCCGCGTGGCGGAAGCCGCCGACGTCCTGCAGATCCCGGCTTTCCTCTGCCGCCAGACGGACCTGCTGATCGCAGCGGCGAAAACCGGGCGCGTCATCAAGATCAAGAAGGGGCAGTTCCTTGCTCCATGGGACATGAAGAACGTGGTCGCGAAAGTGCGCGAGAGCGGCAATGACCGCGTGCTGGTTACCGAACGAGGCGCCAGTTTCGGTTACAACACGCTGATCAGCGACTTCCGGTCGATCCCGATCATGGCGCGGGAGACCGGCTGCCCCGTTGTGTTCGACATCACCCATTCCGTGCAGACTCCGGGCGGCGCCGGGACGACGTCCGGCGGCCAGCGGGAATTCGCGCCGACGCTCGCCCGCGCGGCGGCGGCGGTCGGCGTCGCGGCGGTGTTTGCCGAAACGCATCCAGACCCGGACAACGCGCCTTCCGACGGGCCGAATATGATTCCGCTCGGCAAGTTCGAGGCGTTCCTGAAAGACCTTGTCGAGATCGACCGCCTCGCGAAGGCGCGGCCGTCCCTGCACGGATTTATCGAATAAGCCGAACCCTAGCGGTTTTTTCTGAGAAATTCCGCTAAGCTGTCGCCCAGTTCGGGATGTTTCAGGCCCAGCGCGACATTGGCCTGCAGCCAACCGAGTTTGGAGCCGCAATCGTGGCTTACACCTTCATATTCGTGAGCGTAGAACGGCTGCTGTTTCATCAGCGCATCCATGGCGTCGGTGAGCTGGATTTCGCCGCCGGCGCCGCGCGGCGTGTCTTCAAGAAGCTCGAAGATTTCCGGCTGAAGGATATAGCGTCCGGTGATCGCAAGATTGGACGGCGCCTTGGCGGGCTCCGGCTTCTCGACCATGCCCGACATTTCAAACAGCCGTCCAGTGCGCTCGCCCTTCGGCGCGACGACGCCGTATTTATTGGTTTCTTCCTGCGCGACTTCCTCGACCGCAATGATATTGCCGCCTGTCTTTTCATATTCGCCGACCATCTGGGCGAGCGCTGAAGGCTCGGCGTCGATGACCACGTCGGGCAGCGATACGGCGAAAGGTTCATCGCCGACGATATCGCGCGCGCACCAGACCGCATGACCAAGGCCCAATGGCGCTTGCTGGCGGGTATAAGAGACCGAGCCGGCGGCGAGGATCGGCTTCCTGACGCTCGCAAGAATGTCGATCTTGCCTTTGGCCTCGAGCCCGGTTTCCAGCTCGAACGCATGATCGAAATAATCCTCGATCGCGCCTTTGCCGCGGCCGGTGACGAGCACGATATGATCGATGCCGGCATCCAGCGCTTCGCGCACCACATAGTCGATGAGCGGGCGGTCGACGAGCGGAAGCAGCTCTTTCGGAATCGACTTCGTGGCAGGAAGAACGCGCGTGCCGTAACCGGCGACGGGGATGACGACTTTTCGTATGGGTTTCATGTGGACCTTCATCTCGACGGCGCCCCCGGCGCGTTAATCGGGAACCTTATTGACGGGACTGACCACAAGATCAACCGCCTCCTCGATCGGGTCGAGATGGATCGCCTCTTCTTCGAGCACCAGATTGAGATGCTCTATCCTGCGGGCGGCGTCGACGGTCAGATCGTGATAGAACAGGTTGAAATTCTGCGGCCGCCATTGCGCGCCGAACCAGTGTTTGCGGCGCAAAAACTTCTGCTGCGGCGCATCGACCGAAAGAATGCTTCCGACGCACTGGGCGCTCGTCGCCTTGGCGATCGGCGGCGGCGTTTCGGAAAGACGCAAACCGGTTGCGGACGCCGCGCCGAGATGGTGCTCGGCGCTGATGCGTTCGTTGGTCGCCGTCCAGCTCAAGGGGTTGACGCAAAGCAGCGGCGAGGCGGGCAGGGGAACCAGTTCGCTCGAAGCGTTCCATTTCAGCGCGCGGCTGATGAAACGTCGCTCTTCATCCTCGAAGCCTGGCTGGATATCGATATAGGAAATGACGCAGCGTACGCTTTCAGGACTTTCACACGGCGGTATGTCCAGCAACGGTCCCTCGAACAGCGAAAGCGGCGTTCCCTGATCGACCACATAGGCCGCCGCGAGATAGGCGCGGAGGTCCTTGTCGGCTGCAAAATAGCTTTGCAACAGACCGAGCACATGCAAACCGCCCTGGCCGTAGCCGACCATGATGATCGGCCGTTCGCTTTCGCCGCGTTGCGACAGGAAATGTTCAAACGCCGCCGCCACGTCCCGATAGGCGAGTTCGCGCGAGGCGAGCCCGTCATATTTGTGGGTAAAGCTCGCATAGAGCGTCGCCTGCCTGTAGCGCGGCCCGTAAACGGCGCCGACGCGCAGGAACGGGCCGGCCTCGTTGGCCGCCGCCACCTCGCGCAGGACCCGTTCCGCGTGGTCCCCGGTGATCGGGCCGTTCCAGCCCCTGCGGTCAGAATAGGTGGTCGAGTGAACGTAGAATATATCGGCGCTCCCCTCGTCGGGAGCATCCGGCCAGAGCGCCCAGGCGCCGCGGGCGCCATAGGCGGGTGGCGGCGGCGGCGCGGCGATCTGGAACGGGGTCCGGGGCCGCAGATTGAATTGCGTGATATTATCCTGAAAAACCAGCACCAGCGCAGCGGCGGCGGCCGTCAGCAAAACAGCAATGAGCGTGACCGCCAGCCTCATGGACACCATGGATTCTCCTGCATTTCGGCGCTTCGGGGCCTTTTATTCGTCGCATCCCGCGACCATATAGGCTCAAAACCCTCGAACCTCTTAAGAGGCATTGATAAAAGGTTTAACCGGTTCACGCAAAATTCGTGAATCGGGTGTACGGGGCGGTGGCATCCCGGTTTGTAGCGTAGTGCGTTGGACGATATGAGCGACGATGTAACGAAAGACCAGAACATGTCGAAAGACCAGAAGGCCGGCGACGGAGGTCTGATCAAGCCCAAGAAGCAGGGGCTTTGGGGCGGGCTTTGGTCGAGCTTTCTCGCAGGCGTCGTCGTGGCGGCGCCGATCGGCATTACGGTTGCGATCATCCTGTGGTTCCTGACAGGACCGATGGCGAAGCTCGACGCCTTCGTCAAACGCACTCTGCCCGACAGCGGCAGCAATTTCGAAACCTTCCTGCAGGTGCTTCCCGGTTTCGGCGTGTTGATCGCCTTTATCGCGCTGGTCATTCTCGGCGCGCTCGCCAAGAATTTCATCGGCCGGGCCTTCATTCATTCCGGCGAGCGGATTGTCGATTCCGTTCCTGTCGTTCGCAATCTATATCGGTTTTTCAAGAACGTCTTCGAAACCGCGCTGCAGCAATCGGATCGCTCCTTCAAGGAAGTTGCGCTGGTTGAATATCCGCGGGCAGGCGTCTGGGCGATGGCGTTTGTCATTGGCGGCGCCAAGGGCGAAATCAAGGAACGCCTGAACGACCAGGGCGAGGCGCTGACGGCGCTTTTCATTCCGACCGTCCCGAATCCGACGTCAGGGTTCCTGCTGTTCCTGCCGCGCAGCGAAATCCGCATTCTTGAGATGAGCGTCGAGGACGCGGCCAAGGTCGTCTTCTCGCTCGGTCTTGTGGTGCCGGCGTTTCACGACCCGAAAGACGCCGTGCGCAAGCTTGAGGAAATGGCCCGGACGAGCCCCAAGCCGCCCTTGAGGGACCGGCTTTTCAAGGCGGTCAAATCTAGCCGGCGCTGATCAACTTCACCGCATCGTCGCGGCTGAAAAGATAAAGCAATACGCGCAACGCTTTTCCCCGCTCGCTTTCGAGCCGAGAGTCTTTTTCGATGATCAGCCGTGCATCATCGCGGGCGGCGGCGAGAAGCTCGCCATGAACCGCGATGTCGGCAAGCCGGAACCGCGGGAAGCCGGACTGGGCGGCCCCAAGAAAATCCCCGGCGCCGCGAAGGCGCAAATCTTCTTCAGCAATCAGAAAACCGTCTTCCGTCCGCCGCAGGATTTCAAGCCGCGCCTTTGCGGTCTCGCCCAATGGCGGCTTGTAGAGAAGGATGCAGGTTGATGGCTTGTCGCTCCGGCCGACGCGTCCGCGCAACTGGTGAAGCTGGGCGAGACCGAAACGCTCGGCGTGTTCGATAATCATGATCGTAGCATTCGGCGCGTTGACGCCAACCTCGATGACGGTGGTGGCGATCAGAACCGATAACGCGCCGTCATAGAACCGCTCCATCACCGCATCCTTCTCAGGTCCGGTCATGCGCCCGTGAACAAGGCCGACCTTATCGCCGAGAACCGCTTTGAGGGATTCAAAACGGTCTTCCGCGGCGGTAAGATCGATCAGTTCGGATTCTTCAACCAACGGGCAAACCCAGTAGGCCTGCTCTCCCCTCGCGGCGACGCGCACGACGCCGGCGATGACTTCGTCGAGGCGGGAAAGCGGGACCGTCCGCGTATCGACAGGCTTTCTGCCTGGAGGTTTTTCCGTGATCTGACTGACATCCATGTCGCCATAGGCAGTGAGGGCGAGGGTGCGCGGGATCGGGGTCGCCGTCATGACCAGCAAATCGGGCCGAGGGCCTTTTTCTGCGAGGAGAACGCGCTGGTGGACGCCGAAACGATGCTGCTCGTCGATAACTGCGAGGGCAAGGTTCATAAACGCGACGCTTTCCTGAAAGATCGCATGCGTGCCAATCAGAATATTGATTTCGCCTCTGGCGAGACGTTCAAGCTTGCGCGCGCGCGCAGCGCCTTTGTCGCGCCCGGTGAGAATTTCCAGTGAGACGCCGGCGGCCGCGGCAAGCGGGCTGAGGGATTCAAGGTGTTGGCGCGCGAGAATTTCCGTCGGCGCCATCAGGGCGGCTTGCGCGCCGGCTTCAACGGCGCTCAACATGGCAAAAAGAGCGACGATCGTCTTTCCCGATCCGACATCGCCCTGCACCAGCCGCACCATTCGTTCCGGCGCCGCCATATCGGCATCGATTTCCTTGAGCACCTGCTTTTGCGCAGCCGTAAGCTCGAACGGAAGCGCTTTCCCCGCCAGGGCGCGCAACCGTCCATCCGTCCTGATCGCCCTGCCTTTCGATTTGACGCGCGCCTTGCGGATCATCAACAGGGCGAGCTGGTTGGCGAGCAGTTCATCATAAGCGAGGCGCTGGCGGGCCGGCGCAGCAAGCGACAAGTCGCTGTCATGGACCGGTTCGTGCACGGATTTCATGGCGGCGTTCCATCCGGACCATTTTCGCGCCGCCAGCCAGCTTTCATCCTGCCACTCGGGCAGTTGCGGCGTGCGTTTCAGTGCGTTCGCCGCCGCCTTGCGCATGACGGCGGCGGTAAGACCGGCCGTCAGCGGGTAGACCGGTTCATGCAGGGGCAGGTCATCGGGTTTTTCCGGATCGGCGATGTAATCCGGATGGACCATCTGCCTGCCGCCCTTGAAGTCCTCGACCTTGCCGCTGACGAGCCGCTGTTCTCCTTCCGGTAAAGCTTTCTCGAGATACTCAGACCGTGCATGGAAGAAAACCAGCGTCATGAATCCGGTTTCATCCGAAACGATCACCTTATAGGGAAGGCGGCGTCCTTTCGGCGGCGGATCATGACGGTCGACCGTGACAAGAAACGTCGCGAGTCGGCCAAATTCCGCCTCGGCGATCATTGGCCGCAACGACCGGTCGACCACGCCGACCGGCGGGGTCAGAACGAGGTCGACCACAAGCGGCCCGGCGGCCCGGCCGATCAGCGCGGCGAGTTTCGGCCCAACGCCCGGCAGGACCGTGATGTCGGCGAAAAGGGGATTGAGGATTTGCGGCCGCATAGGCGGTAAATTATCGGGATTTGCGCCCAACGCGCCAACCATTTATCCCCAAGAGTTCAGCCGTTAGGATAAGCACGATGGCCATCGAGACCCGCCGGAAGAAATTGCTCTATCAGGCAAGTTATCGCGGATTCAAGGAGGCGGATCTCCTGATTGGCGGCTTCGCGAAAGCGCATCTTTCGTCCATGTCCGAAGCCGAGCTCGACGAGTTCGAAGCGCTCCTCAACTGCAACGACCGCGAGTTATACGCCTGGGCCACCGGCGACGCCGCGCCTCCGGCTGAATATCAGGGGCCGGCGCTGGAAAAGCTCCAGGCCTTCGATGTCGCGAGCACGATTAAGAGCGGTTCGCGCGATTGAATTGGCCGCAATTATTCTCTACCT
This sequence comes from uncultured Parvularculaceae bacterium, assembly GCA_913055785.1. GTDB lineage: Bacteria > Pseudomonadota > Alphaproteobacteria > Caulobacterales > Parvularculaceae > Hyphococcus. The sequence goes on from CAJXLJ010000012.1 coordinate 22,903, forward strand.
GATGCGATGAACGCGGGCCGTCAAAATGGCGACCCGCGCATTTTGCGTTGAGGCGATATGGCTAAGACTGCCGAAAAAATGGTTTCAGGCGTTGCAGAGATCGGCGGCGACGCCGCGTGGAAGCGCGAAGGCGTGTTGCCCGTATACGGCGCGCCGGAAGGCGCGGACGCCATGGCGCTGTCGGAAGCTGCGCGAGCGCGAAATGGTCTTGTCGTTCACATTGCGCGGGACGGCGCCCGCGCCGCGGCGATGATGCAGGCCTTGCAGTTTTTCGCCCCTGACATTCCAGTAATCGACTATCCCGCCTGGGACTGTCTTCCATACGACCGGGTTTCGCCTTCGGGCGCTGTCGCATCGCGACGCATGGCGGCGCTCGCCGCGATGATGCGTCTAAAGGGGGGCGGCGCGTTCATCCTTTCAACCTCGGTCAACGCCGCCGTCCAGCGAACACCGCCCCGGGACATTATCAATGAGGCCGCGCTGACCCTTGCTCCCGGCGCGACCATGAGTATGGATGCGCTCACCGCCTATCTCAGCGCCAACGGCTATGCGCGGTCATCGACGGTTCGCGAGGCGGGCGAGTTCGCGGTTCGCGGCGGTCTGGTCGATATCTTCCCGCCGGGCGCGGATGAGCCGGTGCGTCTCGATTTCTTCGGCGACAGCCTCGAATCGGTGCGCGCCTTCGACGCCGCCAGCCAGCGCACCACGCGCCAGCTCAGCCGTTTCGACCTTTCCGCCGCGTCGGAAATCCTCCTCAACGAGGACACGGTTTCGCGCTTCCGGCAGGGTTACGCGAAAAACTTCGGCGCCGCCGGTGATGATCCGCTTTATGAAGCGATCAGCGCAAGGCGGATGCATGCGGGGGCCGAACACTGGCTTCCGCTTTTTTATGACGCCACCGAAACGCTGTTCGACTTTGCCGGAGACGGTCTCGTTTTTGTCGATCATCTCGCAGATGAGGCGGCCGACGCGCGCCTGGCGCTGATCAAGGATCACTACGACGCCCGCGCTGAAGACGCTGAAGCACGGCGCAGCCGCAATTCGGACTTCTCGGCGCCGGCCTATCGTCCGCTGAAGCCGGATGCGCTTTACCTTTCCGCCGATGAATGGAAGGCTCGGCTTGAGACCCTGAACCTGCGGCCACTCTCTCCTTTCGCGCCGCCGGAAAATACGCGCTGCGTCAATCTCGCAGCAAAGATCGGCCGAAACTTCGCCGCTGAGCGCGCGGCGGAAAAATCGAACGTATTTGACGCGGTGATCGCACACGCAAAAACGCTTCGCGAGAGCGGCAAAACGCCGGTCATCGCCTGCTGGTCAGAAGGCTCCGCCGACCGCATGCGCACGGTGATTGCCGATCACGGCGGCGGAGATATCGCTCATGCAGCGGATTGGACCGCAGTCAAGAACGCCAAAGCGGATATTGTCACCGCTGTTTTCGGTCTCGAGACAGGCTTTGAAACGGCCGGCGCGGCGTTCATTTCCGAACAGGACATTCTCGGCGACCGGCTTGTCAGGCGCACAAGGCGAAAGCGCGCTGAAAATTTCCTGACCGAGGCTTCGAGCCTTTCTGTTGGCGATCTGGTGGTTCATGTAGAACATGGCATCGCCCGCTACGAGGGCTTGAAAACGCTCGAAGTACAGGGCGCCCCCCATGACTGCCTGCAACTTGTCTATCACGGCAGCGACAAGCTGTTTCTTCCGGTCGAGAACATCGATCTCCTTTCACGCTTCGGGTCGGAAGACGACGGGCAGTCGCTCGACAAGCTCGGCGGCGCAGCCTGGCAGGGCCGCAAGGCGAAGATGCGCGCGCGCATCAAGATGCTCGCCGAACAGCTGATCAAGATCGCCGCCAAGCGCGCCATGCAGAGCGCTGAGGAAATGACCCCCGCAACCGGTTCCTACGATGAATTCTGCGCGCGCTTTCCCTTCGCTGAAACCGAAGATCAGGAAAACGCGATCGCCGATGTTGTCGAGGACATGGCGAAAGGCCGCCCGATGGACCGGCTCATCTGCGGTGATGTCGGTTTTGGCAAAACCGAAGTCGCCTTGCGCGCCGCATTCATCGCCGCGATGACCGGCAGGCAGGTTGCTGTGATCGCGCCGACAACCTTGCTCGTGCGCCAGCATTTCAGGAATTTCTCCGAGCGCTTCAAGGGCTTTCCGGTCCGTCTCGGCCAGCTCTCTCGGATGGTCACCGCCGGCGAAGCAAAGGCGGTGCGCGATGGCGTCGCCAGCGGCCAGGTCGATATCGTCATCGGCACCCATGCGCTGCTCGCCAAGACCATCAAGTTTCGTGATCTCGGCCTTCTGATTATCGACGAGGAGCAGCATTTCGGGGTCAAGCACAAAGAGCGCCTCAAGGAATACCGCGGCGACACGCATGTCCTGACCCTGACGGCGACGCCGATCCCGCGCACGCTGCAGCTCGCCATGAGCGGCATTCGCGATCTGTCGCTGATTGCAACACCGCCGGTCGACCGGCTCGCCGTCAGAACGACGGTCGGTCCATTCGACCCGGTGGTCGCACGCGAAACTCTGCTCCGCGAGCATTACCGCGGCGGCCAGAGTTTCTATGTGGCGCCTCGCATCAAGGATCTTCATGGCATTGCCGAATTTCTGACGGAAGAAATTCCCGAGCTCAAATTCAAGATTGCACACGGGCAGATGAGTTCAGGCGAACTCGAAGACATCATGACCGCCTTTTACGAAGGCAAATTCGACGTTCTTGTTTCGACGACAATCATCGAATCCGGTCTCGATATCCCGACCGCCAACACCATGATCATTCATCATGCGGACATGTTCGGCCTGTCGCAGCTCTACCAGATGCGCGGCCGGGTCGGGCGCTCGAAACAGCGCGCCTACGCCTATTTGACAACGAGCCCCCGCAAGAAACTGACCGACGGCGCCGAACGCCGGCTCAAGGTCATGCAATCTCTCGATACGCTCGGCGCCGGCTTCACGCTCGCTTCGCACGATCTCGATATTCGCGGCGCCGGAAACCTGCTCGGCGAAGAACAGTCCGGCCATGTCAGGGAAGTCGGCGTCGAGCTCTACCAGCACATGCTGGAGGAGGCGGTCGCCGAACTTCGCGACGGCGCCGGCTCGGTTGAAGAAACCTGGTCGCCGCAGATCAATATCGGCACGTCAGTGCTGATACCCGACGATTACGTCGCCGACCTCGATGTTCGCATGGCGCTGTACCGGCGGCTCGGTGCGCTGGAGAAGGAAGACGAGATCGACGGCTTCGCCGCGGAGCTGGTCGACCGTTTCGGGCCCTTGCCAAAAGAGGTGGACCACCTGCTTGAAATCGTCGCAATCAAGATGGTCTGCCGCCGCGCCGGCATCGCCAAGATCGATGCCGGACCGAAAGGCGCGGTCATTACCTTCCGTAACGATCAGTTTGTGAACCCGGCGGGGCTGGTCGAATTCATCTCAACGGCGCCGATGGACGTCAAAATGCGGCCCGACCAGAAATTCGTCTATCGGCAGACTTGGCCGGGAGAAACGTTGCGTCTCAAGGGCGCGCGAAAAATAGCTGGCGTCATTGCGGAGATTGCTGAAGAGGCGGCGTAACCGCCGCGCCTTCACGCGCGGTCTTTAACAGCGTGGCGATCGTTTCTTCAATCGAAGCCCCGGCGACGCGCTCCGCCGACAGGGTTTTCGCAGTAAGCGCGAACGGCCTGGCGCTCTCTTTGTCCCGGAAAGCGGTGTTCGTCAGCACGCCTTCAATTCTTTTGCCCGCAATAACCGCATCATCGAGCGTGGTTGCAGGATAGGCGACGATGAACTTATTCGGAGCGATGCGCGCGGCGATATCTTCGGCGCGGCTCACGCGAGCGATAAGTCGCGCGGCCTGATGAAGCGCATGGCGGCTGAATTCCTTCGCGCCTCCCAGTTCGACCAGCGTCATCGATAGCGGCCGACCGGTCTGGTCTGCGCGGGCGCAAAGCCGCGCGCCGTGTTCAGCGAGAAAAGTCGTTGTAAAAACTCCCGACGCCGGATCGCGTACGCCTTCGCCAGCGCAACTACGCAAAAACGCCGCCATCGAGCGGGCGAGGCGGACGCGGCGCGCCGCAAGTTGCGCCCGCGGCCCAAGCTCTGCAATGATATCCTGCTTGAGTATAAAGTCCCTTGCGCCCTGTTTCGCGTAAACGCCCAAAGCATCCATGTTGTCAGCAACCTGGATAACGGCCATGGCGGCATGTCTCGAATGGCGGCGCAGCGCCTTCGTCAACGCCGCAAGAGGATCGTTCGCTTTCATGGGAAGAATGATTGCGCAATCAAACGTTTCGTGATCGAGCGCGCGCATCGCCTGACCTGCCGACAATACGCATACACAGCTTTCGGCAATCACGCTGACGGCGTTGATCGCAGACAGCGCCGCCGGTCCTGGCGCGCCGGCGATCAGAACACGGGCGCGCGAATTGGCGGCGGAAATGATCGGGAAGTCTACAAGACGGTTGAGCGCCGCAAGGCTCTTCAAGCGCTCGCCGGTTTCCTCCGCGATATTGCGCAAACGGATGATCTGACGGCAGCGCGCGGCGACATGACCGAGATCCTCTTCAGCAGGCGCGACTTCGCCATAACGGCGCAATGCAGCCCGTACATCGGGATCGAGGCCTGGATCGACCATAAACAGCATTGAGGATTCCGGCGACTTCCGGCGCAGAACCGCAGCCATTGCTTTCGCCTTGCGGGTTGAAACCGCGCTGCGGCGCAAGTCGATGAGACAGATATCCGCGTGGCGGGCGTTGTCCGGATTGAAGACAGCATAACCGCACTGTCGAAGAGTGTTAGTTAACGATGCCGCGAGTGGTTCATGCGGACACACGCAGACGATATTCGCACGCGGCGCGGCAGGCGTTTCGCAGTCCATTAACTTCAATCCGTAACGGCGCGCGGCGATGCGCGTCGTTAATGACGGCCCCGCACAGGTTTCGCATCTTCATTCAAGATACGCGCCGCTTTTGCGGGGTCAGGCGGCGGGAAGGCGGCGACAATGGGTGTTTCCTCCGCCGCATCCTCCTCTTCGGCGCCGTCAGCGAGCCTGACGTCCGCCTGACAGATGTCCGTTTCCCCGGCGTTCGGGAACAGGCCGTTCGCAGCGCGTTCCTGATAACAGGGCAGGGCGGCGAGAAACTCCTGGGGCTGATTGTGAGGGCCAGCCTCGCGGTAAAGCTGCGCGGTCTGGATGCCCACATAACGCCAGTGCCATGGCTCGTAGGTATCCTTGCCGGGAAGGTAATCATTGCCCGGGGGATAGGAGAGAATGAAGCCGTAACGGAATGCATTTTCTTCGAAGCACTGGAAGGCGCGATCGGTCTGGCGCATGAAGCGATCATTGACGTTAATATCGGTCGCAAGGCCGGTCTGATGCTCGGACACCCCTGCCGGCGTCACTGTGCCTCTGTCTTCATTCAGCTCATGCAGCACGCGCTGGGTCCGGTAGGACCGGTAACCCGATCGCAAAGCGATGCGCTCGCCGGACTCTGACCGGCAAAGCGAGATGAGCTGCGCCAACCGGACCGGCAGGTTCGCTTCGCGCGGATCGGCGTCCTGGTCAGCGGCAAGCCGGATCTTCATTTCATCGATGGTCGGGGCCTTGCTCGTCGGAATCGAAAACTCCGCTGCGGAAACAAGATCAGACGGCGCGTAGTCCGGCTCAAGCGGAAAGAATTGTGAAACGGGACGATTGATGTGACTGCGACGGTCCAGCTCGCGATTGATCGCGTAGCGCTGGGCGCCGAAGGCGTCCTGAAACAGCCCGCGGATATGTTCGTATAGCGCCTGCGCTTCGGTGAAGCGGTTTTGTTGTTCGTAAATGCCCGCGAGCAGCTTGAGGTAAAGACTCAGATCCGGGCTGTTCGGTCCTTTGACGCGCTCCTGAGCATGGAAAGCGTCGAGATAGATCTTTTCCGCATCTTCGAGCCGGCCCATTTTCGCGTAAAGCGGTCCGAGGATCAGCGTCAGTTGCACCGTATTCTGATGTTCGGCGCCGAGAACGCGTTTGCGGGTCTCATAGGCGGAGGACAACAAGCCCGCCGCGGCATATTCGTTACCCTTGCGCATGCTGTAAAAGCCGCCAAGCGTCGCCATGTGGTTTGTCGTCGCCAGCATTTGTTCGATGCTGCCGCTGCTTATTTTGTAAGGATCCGTGTGATTGATGGCGCCGGCGAAAACGCTGGCCGCATCGATGACGCGATCCGCGTAATATAGAGAAAGCTCGTCATCCTCTGCGAGCGCCGGATCGGCAGCGGCGTCGCCCGCTAATTCAAGGAACGATGCGAAAATCGAAACCGCTTCCTCGATCTTGCCAGCGAGTATGTAGGCTCTGCCAAGCCTGTTTTCGTAACCGACGCGATCGATATCGTTTATCTCATTGACCCAGCCGGAAGACAGCGCCTCGCGCAGCAAATCGGCGCCGCGCTGATAACGCGCGCGGGCGACCTCGGCCTCCGCGACCCGCGCTTTCAGCGGCGCCACTTCTTCAGCGGTCGCGCCGTTTTCGATATGCAGGGTAATGGCGCGCTCGCCGAATGGCGCGGCCCGGCGCGGCGCGCCCGCCGCCGCCAGGGCGTCAAACCTGTCCTCCGCAGCATCCGGATCGGTGCGGACCTTGATGTCGAAATATGCGGTGTACGCTATCGCCAGAAGCAAAAAGGCCCCTGAAAAAAGCGTGGGCGAACGCAACGCCATCGCGACCAGTCTTCCCCTCTCGAAGCCAACCCCATCTTCAAGATGCGACCCTAACATCGCCGCGCGCCAGAGGCGAGCCTTGAAAAGCCCTAATTTTCTGCGGTTCTGGCCAGATTGGGCGATTTTGGCTATGGCCGGCTCCTGATTGGACACCGGAGGCGAAAATGGACGGGGCAGGGCGGCGGCGAATCTACCTGATGCGTCACGGTCATGTGGATTACTTCAACGCAGCCATGAGCGATCCCAGGCAGGTTCCGCTGACCGAAGAAGGCCGTGAACAGGCCGCCGCGGCGGCCGAAGCGCTGAAGCACATCAGTTTTGATATCGCTGTCTATTCCGGCCTGCCGCGCACCCGTGAGACGGCGGAAATCGTGCTCGCCGCGCAGGACCGCCCGCCCGCTCTCCAGTCCTGTGAGGGGCTGGAAGAGCTTAAAAGCGGATGGATCAAGGCGAAAAGTCGCGAGGAACTCGCTGCGAGACTCGCCTATTCTTTTGACGCCGCAGGCGAGAATGGCGCGACTTTTCTTGAAGATGGCGAGACTTTCGACGGTGCGCAGAAACGGGTCGTCGCCTCTCTTCAATCCCTGATTCTAGAAGCGAGTTGGAAAACTGCACTAATCGTAGCCCATGAGGGCGTCAACCGGATTGCGCTCGGGTGGGCCTGCGGCGGCGGTTTGGCGACGATTTCCGCCTTTGAACAGGACCTTGGCTGCGTCAATCTCCTCGACTTCGATGTTACGCCGGCGTCAGGTCGCGATGAACTGCAGATCGAGCGCGCGCTTATCAAGGCTCTTAATGTGACACCGTATGATTTTGTTAAACAAGGCCTTTCGCGGACAAGCCTGGAACATCTCTTCGATGTGGATTTCGGCGTTTCGCGGCCGGCGCGAAGCGACAGCTGACATCCCGACGGGCAGTGTCTTTTCCTCGTCTTTCAGTTTCAATAATTGAAACTCTGCGTCAGCCCGCCGGGCAATGGCCCCCGGCGGCGACCCAAGCTTCGGTGAGCGCGCCGAGCGTCGCCTGATCGCCGGGCGCGGATGTTCGGCCTTCGCCGGGCTCCCACGCCCAACCGACCAGATGATCAACGCCGTTATGCTCAACCAGATCTTCTAGCGAGCGCCCGCCGGTTCGTTGCGGATCTTTGAGCTGCGCGCAAAGCTCTGCAGGGGTAGCGCCAGCCCAGCCCATGAGCGCCGGCGCGAGAATCCACGGCGAGGCGCCCGGTATGGAGCCTTCCATGCTGGCGAAGGCGACATTGTGCGTTCCGTGACATGCGTTGCAGGTCATGCCCGGCGCGCCCATGCCGTCGGCGCGTATGACCGGCGGATTATGCGGGTGCATGTCATCGCCCTGTGTCGGCCCGCCGGTTTTCGGATGGCAATTGGCGCAGCGCGGATGCAGCATGACCTTCGACATTTCCTCAAACAGCGCGGCGGCGCGAGCGCGGTCGTCTTCGATGTCTGCGAACGCCGCCGGCGTTGACAGGCCGTTTACTTCCAGAGGTCCCTTGAGAGCCTTGTCTTCTTTCGATCCGCCACATCCGGCGGCAAGCAGCAGCGTGATAGCGGCGGCGGTCAAGCGTAAGCGTATCGTGGTCATCCTAGGCCCCCATGGACTTGATCATCGGCAGGCGCCGGGGCGTCTTGCCGGTCAACTTGCGAACAGCGTTGGCGACGGCCGGACCGATCGGCGGCAAGCCCGGTTCGCCGACGCCGGTCGGCGGCTCCACAGACGGTATGATCTCAACTTCGACATCGGGCATCTCGCTAATACGCAAGGCGCGATAGTCATGGAAATTTGATTGAACGACGGCGCCGCCATCGGCCAGCGCCAGTTCATTGAACAACACCGCATTCAATCCGTAACCAATGCCGCCTTCCATCTGCGCGCGGATGACATTCGGGTTGACTGGAACGCCGCAATCAACCGCGCACCAGACTTTGTGAACGCGGGGCGCGCCGTTTTCCAGCGAGACTTCTGCGATCTGCGCCACATAGGAACTGAACGACTCCACCGCCGCAACGCCTCGTGCGCGACCTTGCGGCGCCGACATGCCGCCCGCCATTTCGGATGCCTTGCGCAACACGCCGGCGAGGCGAGCGTCTTTTGGATCGCTCATCAGAGCGAGACGCCCTTCGACCGGATCCTTGCCGGCCTTTTCAAGCAATTCGTCGATAAAGGTTTCGACCGCATAGCCGGTATGCGTATGCCCGACAGAACGCCACCACAGGGTCGGGACGGGATTGTTGATGATGTGCAGGGAAACGTTGAAGTTCGGCATGTGGTAGGGAAGCACCGATGCGCCTTCAAGCATCGTTGAATCAATGCCGTTCTGGATCATCATCGGTTCAAACGGCGTGCCGGCCGCGAACGACTGGCCGGCGACGACCTGTTCCCAGGCGATGATGTTGCCGCCGCCATCGAGGCCGCCTCGCAGGCGATGAGCGATCAGCGGACGATAATACCCGCCCCGGATATCGTCCTCGCGGGTCCACATCACCTTGATCGGCGTTTCGCCGCCCGCCGCCATGAAGGCTTCCGCCGCTTCCGCCGCGACATGCGAAGTCGGTTGCGCGCGCCTGCCGAAACTGCCGCCCGCAAGCATGGTGTTGATCCGCACCATCGACGGGTCAACGCTGCAAACCGCCGCGACGGTTCCCTGATCGAGGGTCTGAATCTGACTGCCCATCCAGACGTCGACTCCGCCGTCGGCTCCACGTGCAATCACCGCGTCGAGCGGCTCCATCGGCGCATGAACAAGATAGGGGAAGACATACTCAGCCTCGAGTACGGTCTCGGCGCCGGAAAGCGCCTGATCGACATCGCCTAGCTCGTTAGCGACAGCGCCGCGCTGACGGGCGCGCTCAAGCCGCTCCTGCGCAAGCGCCTCGGTTGACCGGGTTTCAGCCTCGCTATCGTCCCAGGCGACGTCAAGCGCCTTGCGGGCTTTCAGCGCCGCATAGGTATTTTGGGCGTAAACGGCGACGCCGGCGCTCAACTGCTTCACGTCGACCACGCCCGGGACGGCGCGCGCGCCAGCATCGTCGAAGGAGGCGGGCTTCGCGCCGAATTTCTTCGGCCGTTCGACCACGACCGTTTGCATATTCTCGCGATAGACATCGAGCGTGAACATCGCGGCGCCGGTGGATTTCGCGCCGGTGTCAAGCTTCGGCATATCCTTGCCGATATAAACGAACTGGTCCGGGGTTTTCAGCACGGGATTTTCCGGAGCCGTCTGCGCCGCCGCTGCTTCAGCGAACTCACCGAACGCGCCGGTCCGTCCCGTCGCCGGATGAGATATCATCCCTTTCGAAACACTGATTTCTGCGGCTGAAACGCTCCACGCTTCTGCAGCAGCGGCGACCAGCATCGCTTTGGCGGCGGCGCCAGCCTGTCGCATAATCATGAACGAGGCGGCTATAGCCGTCGACCCGCCTGTGCCCTGAATGCCGCCAAGAACCGCATTGCCGTAAAGCGCAGCATTCGCCGGAGCGTGTTCGGCGCGGATTTGCGACCAGTCGGCGTCAAGCTCATCGGCAACAAGCGTCGCCAGCCCGGTCCAGGGTCCCTGGCCGAATTCTATGTGTTTAATCAGTATCGTGACAATATTGTCAGAACCGATACGAAGAAAAGCGTTCGGGGCGTAACCTTCTTCTCCGGCCAGCGGGGTGAAGGCGCGGGCTGCTCCCGATTGCGCCCGTCCTTTGAGCGGCAGGACGGCGGCGACAACAAGACCGCCGGAACCGGCGAGGAAGGCGCGGCGCGAAGCCGTCGGCGTATCGTAAGGGGCCATAATCAACCTCCCAACTTGGCGCTAGCGGCTTTCACCGCCTTGCGGATGCGCACATAGGTCGCGCAACGGCAGATGTTGCCTGCCAGCGCATTGTCGATATCCGCGTCCGTGACATTCGGCTTGGCGGAGAGAAGGGCAACCGCCGTCATGATCTGACCTGACTGGCAATAACCACATTGCGGCGTGTCGTATTCCGCCCATGCCTCACGCACGGCGTCCGCTTCGGCGCCCGCCAGCCCTTCGATCGTCACGACTTCGCCGCCTTCAACCGCCGAGACCGGCGTGACGCACGCGCGACGCGGCGCCCCATCGACATGAACAGTACAGGCGCCGCATTGCGCGACGCCGCAGCCGAACTTCGTGCCGGTGAGACGCATTTCATCGCGCAACACCCACAATAACGGCGTATCCGGGTCGACATCGACCGTTCGTTGTTCTTTGTTGACATTGATGACGAACTTCATCTTCCGCCCTCCAGGGTTGATGAGTCAAAAAACCGATACGCTGAAACTATGAGCTGCGTGCGACAGCACTGTCCAGCGGCCTTGCGTTTACCGCGGATGAAAAAGCTGCAAGTTGAAAGGCTGCACTCACTTAAGATTTTAGCACAAATCCGCCGGAAAGTCGATATCCGCGAGCATGCGGGACGGCGCCGCAACGGCGCCGGATTGCGGAGCGTTGTGAATTATCGCCCTTGCGCCTGCGTCTCCTTGCAGCGCGCATAGCGAGCCAAACCAGCGTGCGGAAAAGCAGGCGGGCGCGGTTCGGCGGGCGCTGCAAAGGGAATAGGCGAGCCCCTCCGGTTCTGCGCGCGCCTTTTGCATCAGATCCGAGAAATGATCCGGCGTCACGAACGGCATGTCTGCAAGCGCAACAAGCAGATAGTCCGCGTTGCGAGACTTCGCCCAGTCTGCACCGCAGGAGAGCGTCGTCCCCATGCCCTCAGACGCATTTGCATTGATGAGAATATCATAACCAAGGGCTTCAAGCAGCGGCGCATGTTGGCGCGAGGCTTCGCCAAGCACGGCGGCGCGCCTCTCTGGCTCAGAAGCGGCGAGGGCCTTCGCCGCAGCGCTTAATACGGTTCCCGCCCCGAGTTCCGCACCGAGTTTGTCGCCGCCAAAACGCGTAGAGGACCCGGCGGCCAGCAAGATCGCGACGACGCCCGTGTCGCTCATGGATGCGGCCAGTGAGACAAAACGCCGGCAAGCACAGAGACGGCGAGGGCGGAGGGATCGCGCGTTCGGGGCAGAAGGCCGATCGGCCCGTCGAGCCGGGTGAGCATCTCCTCGTCCACGCCTTGCCCGCGCAACACTTCGAGACGCGAGCTATGCGTCTTCCGGCTGCCGACTGCGCCGACATAAAAGGCGGAAGAATCAAGCGCGCGCGGCGCCAGCGCCAGCTCCCATTCACGATCGTGAAAAAGGAAGATGAACGCCGTCCACGGATCGATGTTGACATCGGGCGCTTGCCCCGCCGATTGCAGCAAATGTTTTTCGCCGGTTGCGCATTTTTCAAGGGTTTCGGTTTCCGGCGATATGGCGCAAAAGGCGTAGCCGGAAGCGGAAGCCACGCGGGAGAGAGCGATCAATTCGGCGCCGGCGCCGGCCGCGACGATGCGCAGGCGGGGTTGATAGGCGCGGGTAAAAACACTGTCGAGCCATTCTGATCGTGCATGACCGGATAGTGTCGCGCCATGGTCGCTAAAGTCGAGCGCTTGCGGTGCGCGCCGGTCGAGCGCCGTAACGCAATCATCAAGAACGGCAGGATCAAGGTCGACCGTATAAAGAACATCGACGCCGGAGCCGCAAGGCAGTACGACATCAAGATACTTCGATCCCTTGCCATAGCGAATGACGCCGCCGGCTCCGCGTTCCAGGGCGGCGCGTGCTTCTTCGATGATCGCGCGTTCAAGGCAGCCTGACGAAATCGACCCAACGGATCGGCCGTCTTCAGCAACCGCCATTTGCGCGCCGATTTCACGCGGCGAGGACCCGTCAATGTCAACCAGCGTGATGATCGCCGCCTTGCGGGCGGCCCGGCGTTCGGCAAGCGCAAAGGCGAGAACGTCCCGGCCTGATGGATCAAAGGCGGCTGCGTTGCACTTCTTTTCAATGGAGGTGACGTCGTCCAGCATGCTCAATTAGTGGCAGAGGCGGGGATAGGACACAAGAAAGCCGGAGTGGCGGAGGGGGAGGGATTCGAACCCCGCGCGCCATTGGCGCGCAAACTTTACGCGGGGGTTCGGCCAAGCTTTCTCGCTAAGCCGCTCGTTCTTTTCCTACAGAAAAATGCTGGCGGAGGGGGAGGGATTCGAACCCCCGGGACCGTGAAGCCCAACGGTTTTCAAGACCGCCGCATTCGACCACTCTGCCACCCCTCCGCAGGGGAGCCGCGCTTCTATAGCGTCAGATGGCCCACTGCAACATCCAGGGCGGCTTTCCCCCGCCGGCCGTAACGCCACAAACAGCATTAACGCAAGTTTAAGACATTTTAAGGCTTTCTGGGAGGCGAGGATCCGTTCTTCCCCTTCACTTCAGATTGGCTACGATAGCAGCGTATATGTCATTCCGGTCCTTACAGAACGTCATTCTTACCGCCTTGCTGCTCGCCGTCGTCGGCTGTGCGTCCGGCTCGGGCGGCCGTATCGCCGAGCCATCACCTCATTACAAGGTTGGATCGCCCTATCAGGTAAACGGGCGCTGGTACCAGCCGGCTGAAGACGACGCCTATGACAAGATCGGCGTCGCCTCCTGGTACGGGCGAGACTTTCACGGACGCAAGACCGCCAATGGCGAAGTCTTCGACATGAACCGCCTGACCGCGGCGCATACGACGTTACCGATGCCGTCGCTGGTCGAGGTGGAAAACCTCGAAAACGGGCGACGGATCGTCGTCCGGATCAATGACCGCGGTCCCTTCGCCAGCGACCGGATTATCGACCTGTCGCGCGCTGCGGCGCGGGAACTCGGTTTTGAACAACAGGGGCTTGCGAATGTCCGGGTAAGATATGTCGGTCCCGCCGCGCTGCCCGGTCAACAGCTCTCAAGACCAGTCGTCATGCAGCAACCGGCGCGGAAGCCTGTGCAAGCTGCGCCGGTCTCCGTCGCAACGGGTTCGCCCGCCAGCGACAACGCCGCCGGGCTCAGGACGGGCCTGCAGAACGCGGCTGCATCCCCGCCAGCGCCAACGACGCTTTATCTCATCCGCATCGCCGCGCTTTCGAATCTCTCGAATATCGACCGGCTGAGAGCGGAAATGGCGCCCATCGGCCCGCTCAGAATGGCGCGCGTCGACAAGCCTGACGGCGCTGTCGTCTATCGCATCAATATGGGCCCTTACGCGGATGAAAATGAGGCCCTCGAGCGCTTGGAAGCCGTCCGCAAAGCGGGTTATGGTGACGCCTCGCTGATTGTCATCTCGTCCTGACAGGGCCTCCATCAAGTCATCAGGCTGACGCATTCAGCGGTTAATTCGCCCGTCTGCATTGATCAGCCGGTCGCTGCGCCATTAGGTTCGAAGGGAGTATTTCGTGCGTTTTCCTGGATTTATCGCCGCCGCTTTAGCCATTCTGATCGCGCCTGCTTCAGCCGCCGTTCCGTTCACCACGCCGGCGGAATACGCGCTGATCATGGACTACAGGACCGGTGAAATTCTCTACGAGAAAAACGCCCGCACCCCGACGGCGCCCGCTTCCATGTCGAAGCTGATGACCGTCGCCATCGTCTTTGATAAACTGAAGAATGGTGAGCTCAGTCTTTCCGACAAATTCGATGTCAGTGAAAAAGCCTGGCGCATGGGCGGCTCGAAAATGTGGGTCCGCGTCGACACCCAGATCGAGCTTTTAAACCTCCTTCGCGGCGTGATTATTCAGTCGGGCAACGACGCCTGCATCGTGCTGGCGGAAAATATTTCCGGTTCGGAAGAAGCCTTCGCGCAACTCATGAATCAGAAAGCGCGCCAATGGGGGCTTAACGACTCCACCTTTGCAAACGCTACAGGCTGGCCTGACGAGAGCCAAAAGATGAGTATGCGCGATCTGGCGCTACTGACGCGCAAGATCATTCACGACTACGGCGAGTATTACGCCATCTTCAAGGAAACAGAGTTCACCTGGGAAAAGATCCGCCAGCCGAACCGCAACCCGCTGCTGGATAACTTCACCGGCGCTGACGGACTAAAGACCGGCCATACGGAGGAGTCAGGCTATGGTCTTGTGGGCTCGGCGGTGCGCGACGGCGAGCGCCGGATCGTGGTCGTGAACGGCCTTACATCGGAACGCGAACGCCTGACGGAATCGGCCCGCCTGATGCGGATCGCGTTTTCCGATTTCACTACCAAGACGTTCTATGAGCCCGGCGCGCTTGTGGGCGAAGCGCGGGTCTTCAAAGGCAAGGAAAAGACAGCGCCGCTTATCGTCACCGAACCGGTGAAGATGATCCTGCACCGTTCGATGCTCGACAAGGCTAAAGCTACAGTGGTTTACGAAGGCCCTGTCGCGGCGCCAGTACGCTCCGAGCAGCAGATCGGCTATCTGCGGGTCGAGGTCGAAGGCGGTAAAGCCAAGGAGTATCCGCTTTACGCCGGTAAAGACGTTAGGGAAATCGGCGTTCTCGGCAAAATCGGTCTCGCCGCCAAATCGCTGCTCGCCAAACCGCCGAAAGACAACGCTGTAGCGGAAGTTTCGGAGTAGATGAGCAGCGACGCAGGCGAACGACGGCGGCTCTTCATCAGCTTCGAGGGCGGCGACGGGGCTGGTAAGTCTACCCACATCAAGCTGCTGGCCGAACGTTTGCGATCTATCGGCCGCGATGTCGTCGTGACCCGCGAACCTGGGGGCTCGGAGGGCGCCGAGGCAATCCGCGAACTGCTCGTCAAAGGCGACAAGGATCGCTGGTCGCCGATCAGCGAAGCGTTGCTCATGTACGCCGCGCGGCGGGACCATCTTGAAAAGACCATCCTCCCGGCTCTCGAAAAGGGGGCTGTGGTCATCACTGACCGGTTTGCGGATTCAACCATGGCCTATCAGGGCTATGCGGGGGCGGTTGGCGTTGAAACCGTTTCCGCGCTGCACAGAATTGCGGTTGGCGCCAACGATCCTGACCTGACAATCATCCTGAATGCGTCCGCCGAACAGGGGCTCGCCCGGGCTGATGCCGGCGCAGGGGAAACACGCTTTGAGGAAAAAGGTCTCGACTTTCAAAGAGCCGTTCGCGACGGTTTTCTGAAAATCGCCGAGAGCGCTCC
Source organism: uncultured Parvularculaceae bacterium (assembly GCA_913055785.1). Taxonomy (GTDB): domain Bacteria; phylum Pseudomonadota; class Alphaproteobacteria; order Caulobacterales; family Parvularculaceae; genus Hyphococcus. The sequence continues at coordinate 38,645 of CAJXLJ010000012.1, forward strand.
GGATCGTTGCGTTGTAATTGACGCAACCGGTACGATCGAGGAGGTCGCAGCTCGCGTCGAAGCCGCGGTGAGGGGAAAATTTCCCGATCTTCTGGGTGGCTGAACCGCCTTTCTTTGGCCGGTCAAACCGCTTAAGTCCTTACTGATGAGCGCTGATCTCACCCTTCCACAGGAACGCGCCAATCAGGTCGGGCGCGCCGAGGCTGAAGCCTCGTTGCGCGCCGCCATGGGCGAGGGCGCGCTTTCTCACGGCTGGATTGTCGCCGGGCCGAAAGGCGCGGGCAAAGCGACGCTCGCCTACCGCATCGCCCGTGGGCTTCTCGATCCTTCGGCGCTGACTGGGGAAAAGTCTTTTGACATGCCCGAGACGGCGCGCGCGTTCCGGCTGATCGCTCAAGGCGCTCATCCCGATTTATTCGTCGCCGAGCGTGCATGGAATGAGAAAACATCGAAGTATCAGACTGAAATCACTGTTGAAACAATCCGCGCATTAACCCTGTTTCTTAACCGCACGGCCGCCATGGGCGGCGCCCGTGTGGCGATCATCGATACGGCTGACGACCTCAACCGCAATGCGGCGAACGCGCTGTTGAAGGCGCTTGAAGAGCCGCCCGCGAATACGCTGCTATTGCTGCTCTCCGAAGCGCCGGGCAGGCTGCTCGCAACGATCCGTTCCCGCTGCCGCCGCCTCGACTTGCGGCCTGTTCCTGACGCCGAGATTTTTGCTCTCCTTGAGCAGGAAGAATTAGCCGAGGGTTCGAACGCAGCGCAGATCGCCGCCCACGCGTCGGGCCGGCCCGGCTACGCCCTCAGCCTTGCGGCCGGAGACGGGGCCGAGGCGATCTCGCTCGCCGCTCGTTTTCTCTCGGAAGCGCGCGGCGCAGGCGATATTTCGCGGATCGCTCAAGCCCTTGCCGGCAAGGCGGGCGACGAGAAATGGGAGATTTTTCGTACGATCGTCATCCGGGACCTGTCAGATGCGGCGCGTGCGGCGGCGGGCGGCCGCGAGGTCGAGGGGCCGCTCCAGGGCTTAACGCCTGCCGCTATCCTCAATGCTTATGAACAACTTTCCAGCCTGGCCGTAAGGGGAGAAGGGCTCAATCTCGACCGCATCCAGCTAATTACAGCCATGGCCTACGATCTGCGGCGCGCGCTGGCCGCATAAGGAATTGCGGAACCCCCATGTTTGTCGACAGTCACGTCAATCTTCATTCTGACAAATACGCCGAAGACCTTGCCGAGGTGATTGAAAACGCCCGCACAGCCGGCGTCGGCTGGATGCTGACAATTTCCGACAAACTGGAATCGACCGGCGCAATCAAGGAAATCGCCGATGCGCACGATTTCATCTGGCGCAGCGTCGGGGTCCACCCCCATTACGCCAAGGATTACCCGGACCTCACCGCTGCGCAGCTCATCGAGATGGCCGAAGATCCGAAAGTCGTCGGCATCGGAGAATGCGGCCTCGATTTTCACTACGAATATTCCGAACGCGACATCCAGACACCGGTTTTCAAGGCGCATATCGACGCTGCGAGTGAGACGGGCCTGCCGCTTATCATTCACACGCGCAACGCCGATGATGCGACGCGCGAACTGCTTATTGAGGAACACGGGAAAGGCGCGTTTACACCTCTTCTTCACTGCTACACTGGCGGGCCAGAACTCGCCCGGACGGCGCTCGATCTTGGCGGTTATATTTCCTTTTCCGGGATCATCACCTTCAAGAACGCGGACGATATACGCGCTATCGCCAGGGACGCGCCGGTGGACCGCATCATCATCGAAACCGACTGTCCCTATCTCGCCCCGGTCCCTATGCGCGGCAGGCGCTGCGAGCCCGCCCATGTGGTTCATGTGGCAGAGAAGCTCGCCGATATCAGGGGTGTCAGCATGGCGGACATCGCCGCGGCGACGACCGACAATTTCTTCCGCCTGTTTTCCCGCGCCGCCCCAACAGGGGCCGACGCATGAGCAAACCCGCGGACAATCTTAAAGTCACAATCCTTGGCTGCGGCTCTTCCGGCGGCGTTCCCCGTTTCGGAGGGGCGGACGGCGCGGGCGACTGGGGCGCCTGCGATCCGGCGGAACCGAAAAATCGCCGGTCGCGATGCTCCATTCTGGTGCAGCGCGCACATCCTGAATTCGGTTTCCGGCATGACACAATGACGAGCGTGCTCGTCGACACGTCTCCGGATATGCGTTCACAACTCCTCGCTGCGAAATGTTCGCGGCTCGATGCGGTGCTATTCACCCACGATCACGCGGATCAGTCTCACGGCATCGATGACTTGCGCGTTCTCGCCTTGCAAATGCGTCGGCGAATACCGGTCTATATCGACAGCGCTACATCCGGCGTTCTGCTCGAGCGATTCAGCTATTGCTTCGAGCAAAAGCCCGGGAGCCACTATCCTCCGATCCTCGACAAGATCGAGACGCCGATCTGTGGAGAACGCTTCTCGGTCGGCGGGCCTTCCGGAGAGATTGAGACAACGGCGTTTCTGCAACATCATGGCGGCGTTAATTCCCTCGGCTTTCGCTTTGGCGACATCGCCTATTCGAGCGACGTTGTCGGGCTGCCGGAGGAGAGTTTCGACATACTCGACGGGGTCGGCGTCTGGATTGTCGACGCGCTCCAGTACAAGCCCCACGCAACTCATGCCCATCTCGACCTCGCGCTTGAATGGATCGCGCGTGTAAAGCCGCGCCGCGCAATCCTTACCAACCTCCATATTCATATGGATTATCAAATACTTAAGCGTCAGTTGCCGGAAAATGTCGAGCCAGCCTATGATGGGCTGGAAGTGGTCTGCGCGGCCTAGCCCGGCGCGGACACGGGCGCATTCAGTTCAGTACAGCTCTCAGGCAATTGGTAAGTCGAACCGGATCGGAAAGGCTCTTTACAATGAACATCAAACATCTGGCGGGTATTCTTATGGCCGCGGCGATGATCGCCGTCGCCGGTTGCGGAAACAGCACCGAGGCGAAACAGGAAAAGGCTGCGAAAGTCTATCTTGAAGAACTGACGGACATTGCAGACGCCGTTGAAGCGGTGAAGAGCGAAAAAACCGCCAAGAAAGCGGCCAAGGTCATTGCGACCTCTTCGAAGAAGCTCGAGAAAATGACAAAGAGCCTCGAAGACCTGACCCCGATGCAACGCGCGGCGATTTTCATGGGCAATTCAAAAGATTTCATGGAACAGCAACAGCGTCTCGCCATTGCCATGCAAAAAATCGCCATGGAAAATCCCGAATATATTGAGATTATCCAGGAAGAAATGCAGAAGATGCCGCGGCTTCAGTAGGACAAACGAAGGCCGCCGGTTCAACAGAGGAAATTATCGCGGTCTGAAATGGAGCTGCACTATTATCTGCCGCGCGCGGATTTGAGAGAATATGTCCGCGCATATTATTACTTCGCGACGCCAGCTGCGTCGGTGCAGCCGCTTTGCGCGGAACTCGGTAATATCCGCATCCTGCTCGATGGCGACGGCGAGCTGCAGATGGCCGGCGGCGCGCCCTTGCGTATCACCTCCACATTCCTGATCGGCCCGACAATGAGCGCCTACACGATGCGCGCCAACGCCGGTACGCGCGTCTTCGGCATCGGCATACGCCCGCGCGGCTGGGTGAAGCTGTTTTCCATTAACGCCTATGAAGCGGCTGATCAGGTGTTCGACCTGACCGATGTTGCGCAACGCGTCGCCGGCATGGAACTCGACGCCATCCGGAATTCAAACCACCCTGAGGAAATGGCCGCGGCCTGCGACCGTTACTTCACCGCGCTTCTAGAAAGGCGCGCGCAGAGACGGGACATCTATCCGCAGGCGATTGAGAACTGGCTCCTTAATGATCAGGATCTCGATATCGATCGGCTCATGGAGACGATCGATGTCTCGCGCCGCCAGACGGACCGCCTGGCGAAAAAATATTTCGGGGCGTCGCCGAAGCTTTTACAGCGCAAATACCGTGCGCTGAGAGCGGCCGACCGCATCCGCCAGGGCGAGGCTCCCTGGATATGCGCCGCCGGTCCGGGCTTTTACGATCAGTCGCATTTTATCAAGGAGTTCAGACGGTTTATCGGCGTGACGCCGTCGCAATTCCTCGACAATCAGGCCGCGCTTTTGAATGTCGTGCGCACGAAACGCGGCGCCGAAGCGTTCCAGCTGCCGCTCGCCAGTCTCTAATCGATTTCAGGAAGAGCCGTCGTGTCGACTTCGCCGGATGGCGCGGCGAGATCGAGAATGACCTGCACTGGCGCGCCGCCCGGCTTCACGCCGAACCGCTGCGCCTTGTAGCCGGCCTTGGCGACCGTCACATTGCGATAGCCGTCAAGCTTCACCGTGCAGGGCGTTTCGCACTCCCCATAACCCTCGATGGTAACGAGCGCGCCTGAGGGCGTGCTTTCAATGGTGCGCATGCCGCCGGACGAACCGAAACAGCCGCCCAGGGCCAAGGATAACGTCAATGCAAAAACAACCCGCATAATTAAACTCCCGCCGCCTATTTTACCGCCTGTCCCATGGCTGTGAAGGCATTGACGAGATCGTTCTTCAAATCGTCGGTATCTTCAAGCCCCGCATGGAACCGAATGACCGGCCCTTCCGCTTTCCAGGGCGTTACGGTGCGGTATTTTTCAGGTCTCACTTCAACGCACAGGCTCTCAAAACCGCCCCAGGAAAAGCCGATACCGAATAGTTTCAAGGCGTTAAAAAACGCCTTGAGACCGGCGAGGGGGACCGGCTTCAACACAGCGGCGAACAATCCCGATGCGCCGGTAAAGTCCTGCTTCCAGACGGTATGGCCGGGGCAAGTCTTGAGCGCCGGATGAATGACGCTAGCAACCTCGCTGCGTTTTGAGAGCCATTTGACGAGGTCGAGGGCCGATTCTTCGTGCCTGCGCAAACGGGGCCCCAACGTTCGCATCCCGCGCAAGGTCAGGTATGCGTCGTCCGCCGACACATTCGAACCGAGTTGCAGAAGGCCGTAATAAATTTTCTTCGCCGCCTGTTCATTCGCTGATGTGATCGAGCCGATCAGGCAATCGGCGTGCCCTGCAAGGTATTTGGTGCCCGCCTGAATGCTCACATCGGCGCCGAGCGCAATCGGTTTGCAAAAATAGCCCCCCGACCAGGTGTTGTCCGCGATAACCACAGCGCCGCCTTCATGTGCGGCAGCGCTAATGGCTTTTATATCCTGCACTTCGAAAGTCAGGGAGCCCGGCGACTCGACGAATACGACCTTGGTGTTGGGCCGCATCAGCGCCGATATCTCTTCCCCGGTCGCCGTCGGTTCGTAAAAGGTCGTATCGACATTGAAGCGCTTTAAAAAATTCTCACAGAATTTGCGCGTCGGGTCGTATGCGGCGTCAGTCATCAGAACATGGTCGCCGGCGCCGACGAAGGACAAGATCGCCGCCGTGCAGGCCTGCAGGCCAGAGGGCGCAAGCCTTGTTTCGAAGCCGCCTTCAAGCGCCGTAATCGCCTCTTCAAGGGCGCGATGCGTCGACGTTCCAAGCCGGCCGTAATTGATGGTTTTGACGCCTTCGAGATAATCGTCATAGGTCGGGAACAGGATAGTCGAGGCGCGCTCGACCGGCGTATTGACCGGATGGGCGTGGCGCGGGTGGGGCCTTCCTGCGGCGATGAGTTTTGTGTCGTCTTTCATGGGCGCATTCCGTCCTGAGGCTTAAAAGCCCTGTTTTTTGTATTGTCGTAACGTGTTTCGCCGGTTTTTTTAAAGGCCCGTCAGTGCGGCGCGGGTGGCTGCGCCATGAGTTCGACGACCCCTTTAGCGCGATCGAAAACCTCAAAGCCCAGCTTCTGGTAAAGTGGAAGCGCCGCTGGATGGTCGAGCGAGCATGTTTCAAGCCGCAGTCGCTGGGGCTCGAGCGCCCAGGCGAGATCGATAACATTGGCGAGAAAATACCGGCCAAGGCCGCGTCCGGTGAAATCAGGGGCCAGCCCAAAAAACCGGAGATAGCAAGCCATGTCCGCGCGGGCGTCGATTTCGGCAAATCCGGCCGGCGCGCCGCTCACATGCAAAAGGTAAATATAGACGTCCGGATCATGAATAATTTCGGCGAGCGCATCGTCGCTCAAACGCCGCCGGCTAACCCAGTGCCAGGGATCGCCGACCAACCGATACATATACCGATAAAAATGCACCGGGGGCTGTTCCGCCCGCATCAGCGCGATCTTTCCCGGCGGACGCGGCGGCAGGGGGAGGGCCGGACGTTCGTTCTGTTCGAGATAGGTGATCGTGACGTCCACGCGCTCGCCGTCACGGCCTTCCGGCGACGACCGGAAACTCGTTGTCTCCATTCCGCTCATCTCCCCATTCGGCCCAGGATCCATCGTAAAGACTGTGGCCGCCGCAGCCGATGATTTCAAGGCCGAGAGAAAGCACGGCGGCGGTCACGCCGGAACCGCAGGTTGTTATAACCCGTGTATCTCGAGTGATTCCCGCCGCCTTAAAGATAGAGGCGATTTTCGCCGGCGGCTGCATCGTCCCATCCGCGCAGACAAGCGCGTTAAATGAAACGCTGACGGCGGTCGGCATGCGTCCTGACCGCAGCCCCGGACGCGGCTCCGGCGCCTCTCCGTAAAACCGGTCGGCAGGGCGTGCGTCAGCGATGACGATCTCTTTACCGCTTAGCGCCGCCCGCACGTGATCGGCGTTGCATACAAACTCCGAAACGAAAGCCGGTTTATAATCGACTGGCGCGGGCGCGGGCGGTTCGTCCGTTATCGGCCGGTCTTCTTTGCGCCATTTCGGCAAACCGCCGTCGAGCACCGCCACATTCGCATGGCCCATCGCGCGAAACGTCCACCAGACCCGGGCCGCGGAAAAAACGCCCTGATCGTCATAGACAATAACCTTGTCCCGCTCCGATATCCCGAGCGCGCCAACCGCTTCCGCAAAATCGTCAGGCGGAGGCAGCATATGCGGCAGGTCGCTGGTCCGGTCGGCGACGGCGTCGATATCGAAAAACACTGCGCCCGGAATATGGCGGCGCTGATAGTCTTCGCACGCCGGAACCGCGCCCGGCATGCGCCATGAGCCGTCAACCACTTTGATGTCCGGATCGTCGAGGTGATCACCTAGCCAATCCGTCATCGCCAGCGGGCCGAAGTCAGGCATGGTCATTTCGCCCAGGGCGGCAAAGGCAGATCCTTCGAACGCAAAAACTCAGGATTATAGAGCTTCGAGGCGTATCTATTACCGTAATCGCAAAGCATCGTCACGATCGTATGGCCGGGACCAAGCGCTCGGGCGAGACGGACTGCGCCGGCGACGTTAATTCCCGAAGAGCCCCCAAGACACAGCCCTTCTTCGGCGGCGAGCTTATAGAGCACGTCGAGCGCCTCCGGGTCACCGATCCTGAACGCATCCTCGAGATCGGCGCCTTCGAGGTTTTTCGTCACGCGTCCCTGGCCGATGCCTTCGGTGATCGAGCCGCCTTCGGTTTCAAGCTCGCCTGACTTCACCCAGCTGAATATTTTCGACCCGCCTGGATCGGCGACGGCGCATCGCACATTGGCGTTGCGCGCCTTGAGCGCCGCCGTCACGCCGGCGATGGTGCCACCGGTGCCGACCGCGCAGATAAAGCCGTCGATCTTGCCTTCGGTCTGCTTCCAGATTTCGGGCCCAGTCGTGCGAGTATGAAAGTCGCGATTGGCGGTGTTGTCGAACTGGTTCGCCCAGAACGCGCCCCTCGGTTCCGTCTCCGCCAGCTCCTTCGCAAGGCGCGCCGAAAAATGAATATAATTGTTGGGATCGGCGTAAGGGACTGCATCGACTTCGATGAGCTCGGCGCCGAACAGGCGCACCGCATCTTTTTTTTCCTGACTCTGGGTGCGCGGCATCACGATCTTCACCTTGTAGCCGAGCGCGCCGCCGACAAGGGCGAGGCCGATGCCGGTGTTGCCCGCGGTGCCATCGATGATAGTTCCGCCGGGCTCGAGCGCACCGGAGACTTCCGCCTCCCGAATGATGCCGAGCGCCGCCCGGTCTTTGACGGACTGTCCCGGATTGAGAAACTCCGCCTTGCCGAGAATGGTGCAGCCCGTCTCTTCGGAGGCGCGGCGGAGTTTGATCAACGGCGTATCGCCAATGAGATCGAGCGCATTTTCACTAAATGTCATCGCGCGGCTCCGTATTTTCGAAACGGCTTGTCTGCATGATCGCGGCAGTCCGGCTGTTAGCAGCCCGCCTGTCGGTATAAGAAATCAAACCGGGTAACGTTTGCATGAGACTTTGGGCGTTCATCGTCTTGATTTTCGGGGCCGTCAGCATGCCAGCAGCCGCCGGCGATCTCGATGCAAAATTTCTAATCAAGCGTGCAGGCAAAGTGATCGGTTATCACATTGTCGGCGTCACCGAGACGGCCGACGGCTATATCGTTGATGCAGAAACCAGAATGCGCGTCAAACTGGGGCCGATACCGTTATTCAAATACGATCATGAATCCCGTGAAGTCTGGAAAAACGGCGAGCTCGTTTCGCTAGACAGCCGGACCAATCATGACGGCGACCGGTATTTCGTTGAGGCCGAACGCATTGACGGCGTCCTGATGATCGACGGCAGCGGCTATCACGGCGCCGCACCAGCAGGCGCCGTTCCGTCAAGCTACTGGGATAAATCGTTCATGGAGACCGACGCCGTGATCGACACCCAGACAGGCGAAATCATCGATGTCAGCGTGACGCGTCTCGGCGAGACCCGGGCGCCGGCGGGGCTGCTTGCCGAGCAGTTTCTCATTACCGGCACGCTGGCGGTCAATGTCTGGTATGATGGCGAGATTTGCGTCGGTTCGCATTTCACGGTGGACGGCGAAGAACTCGTTTACGTTCCGGCGCCGGCGGATAAGGACCGGCAATACGCCGTCCTGACAGCCGGACACGGCGCAAGGGGCGGGCGCTAGCCGCGCTCGGTTTCCTTGGCCTCGCGCCATTTTTCTTCCATGTCATCAAGGCTCGCATCGGCGAGATCGCGATCGCCGAACGCTTGTTCGATATAGCGAAAGCGCCGCGTAAATTTTTCATTCGCCCGCCGCAGCGCCGCTTCCGGATCGACCTTCAAATGGCGCGAGAGGTTGGCGAGTACAAATAACAGATCGCCGAATTCGTCTTCTATCCTGTCCGCCTCGCCGGTCTCCATCGCCTCGGCGAGTTCGCTCGTCTCTTCGGCGATCTTGTCGAGCACTGAACGCGCCTCCGGCCAATCGAAGCCGACGCGGGCGGCGCGTTTTTGCAGCTTCACTGCACGGGTGAGGCCGGGCAGACCGACAGGCACGTCATCGAGCAGGCTGTTGTGGCCCTTGTCCGCCCGCTCCGCCGCCTTCTGCTCTTCCCAGGCGGCGGTCTGCTCTTCAGCGTCTCGCAAATCAGCGCCGCCAAATACATGGGGATGACGACGGATCATCTTGTCAGTGATCGCCGCGACCACGTCGCCGAAATCGAAGAGGCCCGCCTCGCGCGCCATCTGCGCATGGAACACAGCCTGAAAGAGCAGGTCGCCAAGCTCATCCTTCAAGGCGGCCATGTCGTCCCGCTCGATGGCGTCAGCTACTTCGTACGCCTCTTCGACTGTATAAGGGGCGATCGTGCGAAAATCCTGCTCGAGATCCCAGGGGCAGCCGCCGTCTGGACTGCGGAGGCGCGCCATCACGTCGAGCAGCGTGTCGATATTCCTGTTCGGGGATTGGGTCATATCTCTCCAAATCCTGCGCCGGTAGTGAGGATTCCTGCCATGAATCTTCACATTCAGGGCCGATCCCGTTAGGACGCCGCCCCGCGCAGGGAGGCCTTTCGCTTTGTCGGCGTCCTCGTGTATTGCTATGTCGAAACCGACATGCGTTGAGAACCACGAAACGCCCGGCTGCGCAACGAAACGCGAAACGCCGGGGAAAACAAGGAGCGCCTTTCCCATGCCGATTCAGGAAACCAAGCTCATCTGGCGCAATGGCGAGATGATTCCCTGGGCCGACGCGACGACCCACATTCTCACCCACGGACTCCATTACGGTACGGCGGTGTTCGAAGGCATGCGCGCCTATGAAACCGCGCACAAGGGCGTCTGCGTTTTCCGTAATCGCGAGCACATCGAACGCTTCCTTTATTCGGCGCGCGTCTATCGCATGGATATGAACTATTCGTTGGAAGACCTGATGCAGGCATGCCTCGATATTGTGCGCAAAAATGAATTGAGCGCCGCCTATATTCGGCCGGTCGCCTTTCTCGGTTATGGCGAAATGGGTCCGGCCTCGCGCGCGGCGAAGACCGAGGTCGCCATCGCCGCGTTCCCCTGGGGCGCCTATCTCGGCGAAGACGGGATGAAAAATGGCGTAGACGTCGCGGTGTCGAGCTGGCGGCGGATGGCGCCCGGCACGATCCCGGCGGGCGTCAAGGCCGCGGGGAATTATCTCTCAAGCCGTCTTGTCAGCATGGAAGCCAAGGAAAAGGGCTTCGCCGAAGGCATCGGCCTTTCTCATGACGGCACGGTCAGCGAAGGCGCCGGCGAAAACCTGTTTGTCATTCACAAGGGGCGCATTATCACTCCGCCGACCGCCTCGTCGATCCTCGCCGGCATTACGCGCGATACCGCAATCACGCTGGCGAAAAAACTAGGCATTGAGGTCGTGGAGCAGGCGATCCCGCGTGAGATGCTTTACGCCGCCGACGAAATCTTCATGACCGGGACAGCTGCAGAAGTGACGCCCGTTCGCTCGGTCGACAAATTGCCGATCAACCGGCCGGATTTCCCGATTACGCGGCAAATCCAGAACGCCTTCTTCGGCCTCTTCACCGGCGAGACCGAAGACGAATGGGGCTGGCTCGATCCTGTCGCTTAGGCGTTAAAGCCCCAGCGCGTCTTTCATGACGTGGAAGATGTAATTCTGCTCGATAACGCCGCTCAGCAGATAGGCGCGCGGGCCGGAGGCGTAGACAGGCACGTCCTGACCGCCATGGGTTTCGCCGCCGGTCGGTATCAGCGCCTGCTGGCGATAATCCTTGGCGAGCGCTTCTTCCTCGGTCAGCGCCGGACGCCCCTTGCCGAGATCGGCTTTGCCGTCAAAAATCGTTCCCGGTCCGTTGGCGTAGCCGAGCGTGGTGTAAGGTTTTTCATCACCTGCCGGATAAACAACCGTTTCGCCCGCTTCATTCTCGACTTTCACAACGCCGAGTATTGGATTGCCCTTCTTCGGATAGCCTTGAAATACAAGCGTGTGACCGTGATCGGCCGTAACGATGATGAGCGTATCTCTCTCACTGGTCATGGCGCGCGCGGTCCTCACCGCCTCCGCATAGGCTTGAGTGTCGGTGAGCGCGCGATAGGCGTTGCCGGCGTGATGAGCGTGATCGATCTTCCCGGCTTCCACCATCAGAAAATAGCCGTCCTTATCGCTCGACAGCATGCTGATCGCTTTTGCCGTCATTTCCGCAAGCGAAGGCTCGCCGGCGCCGTCGCCGGCGCGATCGGCTTCAAACTGCATGTGTGAATATTCAAAAAGAGCCAGCAATTTCGATGTCGCAGGCGCTGCATCGAAATCGGTTTTGTTCCAGACGTAACGATGGTTCTCCGATTTCGCGGCCCATTCGGCGGTGAGATCACGGCCGTCGCCACGGCGGCCGACCGCTTCGGGATATTCCGGATCCGCCATGGTTGACGGCAAGAACTTTCGCCGGCCGCCGCCGAAGGCAAGATCGACGCCGCCGCCATAGGGAAACTCGAGAAGCTGGCTGGCGATGTCCTTGCAGCCTGCGGCCTTGACCTCGTCGGGCATGTCGCTATCCGCCGCCCAGTCGCGATTGCCGGCATGCGCATAAACAGCGCCGGGCGTTGCATGAGTGATCTCGGCTGTCGACACAACGCCTACGGACAGGCCAGCGCTTTTCGCAAGCTCCGCAAGCGTCGTCGCCTGATGAGCAAGCGCTGCTTCGCAGTCGCCATGCGGCGCATCGCCGGTGATCGATAAAACGCCTGAGCGGGTTTTAACACCAGTCATCATGGCCGAAGCCGTGCCGGCGGAATCCGCCACCTGAAAATCAGTCGTATAGGTTTTTGAATAGGCGACATAAGGAAAGGTTTCGAAATAGAGGTAATTTTCTTCGCCGTCTTCGCCGCGGGACTGGCCGTCGAAAATTCGCGCCGCTGCAACCGTAGTCGGGTCCAGGCCATCGCCGACAAACAGGATCACGTTTTTAGCGCGCTTCTTGTTCAGCTTTTGCGCCTTGCGAACAGCGAGGGCGTTCTCGGCTTGCTGGCTCCAGGCATTCGAGGTTGCAGAAGGCGCTTCTTGCGCTGAGGCGGCTGAGCAGGAGAGGGCGGCCAGGACGGCGATCGACAGGAAGGGCGTTTTCACGGTGGATGGTCTCCGGTGTTGGTCGCTGGAAGTGATGTTCATGGCTGTTCTACAGGCTGGTTTCCTAACAGCAAACCGTGACAAACTGGCGTCGATTCAACCGGTTTGAGGGGCCACATGGGGAAAATCCTGACAATCATCACGGGGCTGGCTGTCGTGGCGCTATTGGCCGTGGCGTTCTATCTCAAAACGCCGGGGTCAGCGCCGTTCGATCGTGACGCCGCTCTCGCAGCTGCGAAAACCTATGACGCGAGAATCATTCGCGACAGTTTCGGCGTCCCCCATATCTACGGCCAGCGCGACGCTGATGTCGCTTTCGGGCTCGCCTACGCGCACGCAGAGGATGACTGGGCGACCATTCAGGATGTCGTGTTCTTTTCCCGGGGAACGCTGGCGGAGCGTAACGGCAAGGACGCGGCGATCACGGATTTTCTCATTCTCGCCTTGAGGATTGGGCGCGATGTCGAAGAAAAATACGAGCCGGACCTCGCGCCGGAAACGCGCGCGCTGGTCGAGGCTTACGCCGCCGGGCTCAACTTCTGGTGCGCCGAAATGCACGGCCGCTGCGCGGCCGGCCTCGGGCCAGTGACGGGTCAGGATGTCGTCGCCGGTTTCGCCTCGCGCACGCCGTTTTTCTACGGACTCGATGCATATTTAAAAGTGCTGTTTGAAGGTGCGCCGGAAACTGTTGCGGCGGCGGAGAGGGCGCGCACGGCGTTTCTTAAAGTTAGCGATGAAATCGAAATCGGCTCGAACGCCGTAGCCGTTGCGCCCGTCCGCTCCGCGGACGGACATACGCGTCTCTTCGTCAACTCTCATCAACCCTATACCGGGCCCGTCGCGTGGTATGAGGCCCGGCTGAAGTCAGAAGAAGGCTGGGACATTATCGGCGGAACCTTTCCCGGGTCGCCGGTGATCCTGCATGGCGCCGGCCCTAATCTCGGCTGGGCGCATACCGTCAACAAGCCAGATGTGGTCGATATTTACAGGCTTAAGGTCGACGATCCGGAAAACCCGACAAAATATGAATTCGACGGCGCCTGGCGTGATCTAGAGATCGATGAGGTCAAGTTTCGCGTTAAACTGTTCGGGCCTTTCAGCCTGCCGGTCAAGCGCCGCGCCTATCATTCCGTACACGGTCCTGTTTTTGTAACGGAGAGCGGAGTTTACGCCGTGGCTTATGGCGGGGCGGGCGACATCCGCACCGTCGAACAGTGGTTTCGCATGAACAAAGCCCAGGACTTCGACGCGTGGCGGGACGCCATGACGATGATCGCGGTGCCGAGCTTCAACGCCGTCTATGCAGATAGGAACGGCAATATCGGGTATTTCTATAATGCGGCGATCCCGATCCGTGATGATGCTTATGACTGGTCGGAAACGCAGCCAGGCGACACCTCGGCGACGGTCTGGCGCGGACGGATGCCATTTAGCGCCGTGCCGCAGGTCGTCAATCCCGTTTCAGGTTATGTCGTCAACGCTAATCACACGCCGTTTCAATCGTCAGGCGAAGGCGACAATCCGGACCCGGACGCGTTCCCGCCGCATTACGGCATTGACCGGAAGACTACTAACAGAGGCTTGCGAATTCAGGCGCTTTATGGGGGCGACGATTCAATCACCGAAGATGAGTTTATCGCCTACAAGATGGATCATTTCTATGCGGATGGGTCGCGCATCATGGAAATGGTCCGCGATATTATCGCACGGGGCGAGGGCGATCCTGAACTCGCCGAGGCGGTCGCGTTGCTTAAAAGCTGGGACGGCTCAACCGATCAGGACAGCAGGGCGGCGGCGCTCACGGTGCTCACCGCGCAAAGAGCCCGCGGCTATCTCCTGAATGATGAAAACGTGGAAATACCGGATTATATTGAAGCGCTGCGCAGTGTCATAATGGATCTGGAGGCCGGGTTCGGGCGCATCGACCCGGCATGGGGCGGGGCGGTGCGCCTCGTTCACGGCGAAGCAAATCTGCCGCTCAATGGCGGGCCGGATATTCTGCGCGCCGTTTATCCGGCGGGCGATCCGTCAAAGGGCCCGCTGACCTCCATCGCCGGCGACACCTATATTCTTTATGCGGACTGGCCGACGGACGGCTCGCTTGGATATCCTGAACTGCGCACTATTCACCAGTTTGGCTCAGCAACGCTTGATTCATCCTCGCCGCATTATGCGGACCAGGCGCCGTTGTTCGCCGCGGAGAAATGGAAGACGCCGCCCATGACGCTGGAGGCGTTGCTGGCGGAAGCCAAAGCCGATTACCGGCCGGGCGATAAGGGCCGAACGCCATGAAATCCTTAACTTCAATTCTGGTCTGGATATTCGCGGCGGTCTGGGCTGCGTGTGTGCTTTACGGATTTATCGCATTTCAGGAGACAACGCCGACCGGCAGCGGTTTTACGCGCGGTTACAATCGCCTTGAAGCTTTCTTCAGCTGGCAGCTTTATGCGCTCGGCGCAGCGACGATCGGATTCGTGATCGGCCATATGAGCTCTGCGACCGGTATTGCAAAATTGGCCGGGCGATGGCCGCTGTTCCTGAGCGCCGGCTTTTTTCTGCTTGTCATCATCTTGTTTGTCGGCGCGATTCTTTGGGCGAGATTGTCGGGGCAATAGCCCGGTTTTGAGCCTGCTAGCTGTTTAACCGGTCCCGTTATATTTGTCGCACAATTTATATTGTCGCAAATAATAATCGTGCCGCCATAACAGACAAGAGAAAGCCCCGGCGGCTTTAAAAGCCCGCCGGGGCGCTCATCTTGGCGATCTCCCCCTAATACGCCGCAATGGCGTCGGAGATCTCCCCCGTGCGCAAAACCTAAGCGACCGGCATCTATGGATATAGGAAAATTTGGCCGTCTTTCGCCGAAGTGGCGGTGGCAGCCAGCGACTTGAAGGAGCACCGGTTTAAGGCAATCACCGCTACATTCGGGCTTGCGCCGCCGGGAGCATTACAGTCCTGCAGAATTTCACAAAATGGCGACCCCGGCAGGACTCGAACCTGCAACCATCGGCTTAGAAGGCCGGCGCTCTATCCGGTTGAGCTACGGGGCCGGACCGGCGGACGGAACTTTAGTGAGTCCACGGTTTCCGGCGGTGAAAAGCGAAATTGTCCGCATAGGCTTTTGGCTTGGCAGTGGCGTCATGGTCCGGCTCGATGCGGTAAGGCAGTCCGTGTTTTTCGGCGTAAGCCGCCGCCTCGTCCGACGTTTCAAATCCGAGGCGCACCTGACCGGCGGCCATATCCTCTGCGCTCGTCCAGCCCATGAGCGGATCTATGCGTCTCGCCGTCTCGGCGTCGAACTCCAAAAGCCATTTCCTGGTCTTCGCCTTGCCTGACTGCATGGCGGTTTTCGAGGGTCGATAAATGCGCGCAAACATCTAAAAACGCTCTCTTTCGCTTATCTTAACTGCACCGCTTGAGTGCGGCTCTTGCGGACTGGTCGGGGCGGCAAGATTCGAACTTGCGACCCTCTGGTCCCAAACCAGATGCGCTACCAGACTGCGCTACGCCCCGCTCGTCCAGCGCCGTCACATCGGCCATCTCGTCCTCAATGTAAAGGCTGCCTGCGCGAATTAACGCCTTGATGGGAAGCGTTCGCTTCCTAGTCCCTGTCAAACATCGGATGACGGACCCTGTCGCCCTCTTCCACGCCCAGCGTTTCGAATATGCCCCCCTTGACCTCCAGGACGGCGATCACCGGCGCGCCGGAGGGTATCGGCTCCAGAGAGCGCGGCGTCGTCTCATGGGCGATCCGCTTGATAACGCCGCTCTCGTCGATAAAGGCGATATCGAGGGTGATGAGCGTGTTCTTCATCCACATAGTCACAACGCGGGATTCTTCGAAATCAAACAGCATGCCAGCGTCGGGCGCCAGCGATTCCCTATACATCAGGCCAAGCCGGCGTTCCTGATCATCATCGGCTATTTCGACTTTGAACTTGTGCTCGCCGGTCTTCGCCTCAACAACAACCGTGTCGAGCGACCTGCCGGCATGCGCGCCGTCGGACTGCGCACAGGCCACGCCCGAGAAAATCGTCAGCAGAAGAAATAACTTGAAAAAGATTGCCGGGAATACGCGAAACATTGGAACCCACACTGATTATCTAGTTTTCCGGATCGGGCCTAACCTCAATAGCAAGCAGGCCCTTACGCCCTTCGCCGAAAGAAACCTGCAGACGCTGCCCCTGAACGAGTTCGCCCATGCCGCAGTTTCGCACGACTTCCATGTGGATGAAAATATCAGGCGTACCCTCGCCGCGCGTTAAGAAGCCATAGCCTTTCGCGCGATTAAACCATTTGACATAAGCCCGCGTGAACTCGCCGGCAGGCGTTTGACTGACAACTGGCGTTTGCGGAATGACTGGCGTCGCGGTCGATTCGTCAATATCGATCAGCTTTAGCGCCTGAAGGCCTTTCGAGCGGCGCACAACTTCACACTCAACTGTCGCGCCTTCGCGTGCAGTTTCGCGCCCTGCGGCTTTCAAGCAGGACGAATGAATCAGAATATCGCCGCTGCCGTCGCTATTGTCCGGGACGATAAAACCATACCCTTTAGTGGGATCGAACCACTTCAAAACGCCCTTGAGCGTAAAGCTTTCTTCTTCGGCGTCAGGGGAATCTTCCTGGTCCGGCGGCGTGCCTACTCGATCGACCATCCTCGTTTTACACCCCCCAGTCGCGCCCTGAGTTCTGGATTGTTATACTTAATTATACTCGAGAAGCGCAGAAACGTCATTCCCTCTGGCGCAAAGAATGCACCGTTTTTTTGTATCTGGATCAAAAATTCTCCAGCAAGTTGCGGTGATTAGATAACATTACGCGCATTTTTCATTACGTGTGCGCAACTATTTTTGTCAGCTTACGAAATGCGTTGCATCTCAAGATCGTTGAGAAACGTCCATATCAGTCTGAGAAAAACCTCAAAGTCAGATCTGATGTTTTCAGCCGTCACGCCGCCTTCCGAGTTGCGGTCCATTTGAATCGCGACATCGCCGTCGCTGTCGACATAAGCGCGTGCAAACTTAATTTTATTGTTGAATTCGTTGAGCAGTTTGTACCCGACCTGATCGGAACTTACGCCTGATAGATAGGCGAGATAAGTAATGTCGCCGTTGACGACGCCGACAATAACAATGTGATCCTCGACATTGACTGCGACTTTATTGGAATCGAAATCCCGGACATTGTGCCCCTCTTCCATGAGGATCCGCGCAATGTCTTCTTTCGTAAGGTCCGCCGCAGCGGCGCCGGACAGAGGCGCTATCGCCAGTATGAAAACAGCGGCCAGAATGGCGAATACGCGCATAATATTTACCCCTCGTCGACAGGTGCAGCTTCCCCAGATCTAATTAACTGTAAAAACGGCGCAAAATCAATTCACGCGAGCCACGTGTTTTGTGGCGCAAAGCACAAGGTATTGGGGTTTTTTGGGAATTGGCAGGCCCTAGGGGAATCGAACCCCTCTTTCCAGGTTGAAAACCTGGCGTCCTAACCGATAGACGAAGGGCCCGCGATCGGTCCGCCGCGCAGCGGCGAGGGCGCTGTATATGCGAGGGATATAGGCGCATGCAAGCCCTCTCCGGGCATTTCCGGGAAAATCCGGCAGGGGGCCTAAACAGCGGGCGCAGCATCCGAAATCTGGAACTGGCCGGCGTCGCCTCCGCGCCAGTCATCCGCCCTGACCTTGCCCGCTACGAGAATGCGGCCGCCACCACGCAACAATGCGCCCAGGGGCTCGCCTTCGGCCCTAAAGGCGATCGCCCGCGCCTGAACGCCGCTGTCGCTCTCAAGGGTAAGCGAAAGATGGTTCCGCCCTACCGTCTTCACATAACGCGGCCTCAATCCGGCCAGCGCGAACTGCGGTTCCGGGTTCCCGGGGCCGTATGGACCTGCACGGGCGACCAGCTCAGCGAAGGATTTCGTGACGGCCTCCGGCGCGATTACGGCATCAATCTCGAGGGTTCTGTTCTCCCGGGCCGATTTCACCGCGCCGCCGAGCGCTTCGTTCAATCGGTTGCGAAAGGTCTCAATCTCGCACGCCGCTATGGTCAGGCCCGCCGCCATCGGGTGGCCGCCGCCGGCGATCAACAGCCCCTCTTCTCTCGCCCCGGAAACAGCCGATCCAAGATCAACGCCAGTGATTGAGCGGCCAGAGCCCTTACCGGTTTCGCCATCGAGGCCGATCACAATCACCGGCCGGTCAAAAGTTTCCTTAAGCCGCCCGGCGACGATGCCGATCACGCCGGGATGCCAGCCCTCTCCTGCGACGACGATCACATCATCGCCGTCAAGACCATGCGTTTCGATGGCGCGCGCCGCCTCTTCCTGCACCGCAGCTTCGATTTCCTGACGCTCGGCGTTCATAATGTGGAGCTTTTCGGCCAGATGTAATCGCCGCGCTTCATCTTCTGTGGTCAGCAGGTCGAACGCGAGCCGCGCATGGCCGATCCGCCCCGCGGCGTTAATCCTCGGCCCCAGCAAAAACCCGAGATGATAGGTCGAAGGCGGCCCTTTAACGCCAGCGCACGCACCAAGCGCGGCGAGACCAGGATTGGCGCCCTGCCCCAGTACTCTCAGCCCCTGCGCGACGAGAACGCGTGTCAGGCCGGTCATCGGCATAACGTCGCAGACAAGGCCCAGCGCCGTCAGGTCGAGGAATGGCAGAAGATCAGGTTGCGGACGGTTGGCGAAATACCCGGCTTCGCGAAGCGCCCGGTTGACCGCAACCAAGCTCATGAATGCAACACCCGCTGCAGACAGGTTGGTTAGCCCGGATATGTCGTCACGCCGGTTCGGATTGACGACCGCCGTTGCGCCAACCGGCGGCGGCCCTGACATCAGGTGATGATCGAGGACGACGATGTCGACGCCCTCCGCCGCCGCTTTCTCGACAGGCTCGTGGGCCGCGGCGCCGCAATCGACCGTGACGATCACGTCAACACCGCGCGCCTTGAGGTCGAGGAAGGCTTCAACCGAAGGGCCATAGCCTTCGCTGATCCTGTCAGGCAAATAAATCTCAAGCGGCGCGCCAAGCGCATTAAAATAACGTTTCAGTATCGCCGCAGCCGACGTTCCGTCCACGTCGTAATCTCCGAACACGCCGACACGCTGACCGTTGACAATCGCCGCAGCAATGCGTCCGGCTGCGGCTTCCATATCCTTGAGGACGAAAGGGTCCGGCAGCGCCTCGCGCAGCGACGGCGCGAGATAGGAGGCGGCGGTTTCATGAGTGACGCCGCGCGCCGCCAGCACCCGCGCCAGCACGGGGTCGAGATCTAGCGTCTGCGCCATGGTCAGCGCTTCGCGCAGGTCAGCGTCGCACAAACGCCAGCGTCGCCCTGACGCCGCTGCGCCCATCGCCGGCAAGGGGATATCTTCTAACGGGGGCGTATTCAGTTTTTTTCCGATCGGAACAAAGGTCATGTCTCACACCAAAGGCGATTCGCGACTTCACGCCCTTCCCGCTTTTCCACTCTACAATGTTTCACGGCCCCTCGGCTGGTCGCGTCAGACAATCCGCCGGTCGCATTTGCGCTTTTTCTTCGAACAATGTCTCATAGCGTGTCCGCGCTATTCGGGAGGGCGATGATGGGGCTAGAGCATTGTTTTCACATGAGACGGGCGTTCATCCCCGTACTGGCGGCCATCGGGCTCGCCGGCTGTGCGACTGAGACGGCGACCACGCCCGAGCGCAGCGCTTTGTTGCGGGATACTGGTGGTGTCATGACTGAAGGCGTCGCCGCCTATGACGTCGACCATTATGTCCTGCGCCATGAGATTCTACCTGAAGAAAAGGCTATTGCCGGTTCTTCAACCATACATTTTATCGCCAAGAGGCCGATGGAGACGCTGGAACTCGATTTTGACGGGTTGTTCGCCATAGACGCCATCGAAGCAAGCGGCGCGCCGCTCGCTTACTCCAAGACGCCGGAAAAACTCTATATCACCCTGCCTGAGACGATGACGCCAGGGGACGAGGGCGCGGTCACCGTGCATTATCACGGCCAGCCGATGGAAGCTAAGCGCGCGCCTTGGGACGGCGGGTTCGTCTGGGCGAAAACGCCTTCAGGCAAGCCCTGGATCGCCACCGCCATTCAGGGCGAGGGCTGCGATGTATGGTATCCCTGCAAAGATCACCCGCTAGGCGAACCGAAGAATGGGTTCGATCTGTATTTCACCGTTCCAGCCGGGCTGACCGCCGCTTCCAACGGCGTCCTGTACGACGTGGACGAGCTTGAAGACGGACGCCGCACGTTTCATTGGCGAACGCAGGTCTCGACCAACATCTACGGCGTCGCGCTCAATGTCGCGCCGTACGTTCTATTCGAGAGCGAATACAAATCCTCCAACGGCACGATGACGCCGCTGATGTTCTGGGCCATCGAAGATCACGAAGAAAAGGCGCGCGTGCTGTTCGACAAGGAATTTCCGGCGATCATGGAATTTTTCGAGCGCCATCTCGGTCCTTATCCGTGGGGACAGGAGAAGATGGGGGTCGCCGAGACGCCGCATCTCGGCATGGAGCATCAGACCATCAACGCCTATGGCAATGAATTCCGCCGCGACCGGTTCGGTTTCGACTGGCTGCTGCACCATGAATTCGCCCATGAATGGTTCGGCAACCTGATGTCGGTCAGTAACAATGCAGATATGTGGCTGCATGAAGGAACCGCCGCCTATATGGGGCCGGTGTTTGTGAAGGAAGTGCTGGGCGACGCCGCCGCGGATGCGCAAAGATACCAGACCTATTTCGGCATCGCGAATTGCGCCGCCGTCGCGCCGCGCGGGGAAATGTCCGAAGAAGAGGTCTATCAGGCTGAAAAAGGCGGGCCGGGCGGCGATATATACGGCAAGGGCGCCTGGGTTCTCCATTCTCTGCGTTACGCTATCGGTGACGATGCGTTCTGGACATCAATTCGCCGACTTCTCTACGATACGGACGAACCATCGAAACTGAAAGCGCCGATCGAGGCGCGCTTCCGTACGACTGATGATTTTCTGGCGATCGTCAACGACGTCACCGGAAAGGATTATGGCTGGTTCTTCGAGGTTTATCTGCGCCAGCCGCACCTGCCGGAAATCAGCATCCGAAAAAATGGAAGCGATATAGCGCTCTCATGGGTAACGCCAGATGACCTGCCCTTTCCGATGCCGATCCCTGTGAGCGTCAACGGCTCCCTCAAGCGCATCGATATGAAGGACGGCAAGGCCGTCATCAAGAACGGCGGTTCCGCCAAGGTGCAGATCGACCCGATGATGAGCGTTCTGCGCCAACTCCATACCTCGCCGACCTGTGAAGAACGTCAGGCCGCTCAAGCTCACTAAAGTGCAACAATAGACGACGTCAGAATTAAAGAGGACAACATGAGACAGACGGATTTAAAATCGCGCACCGCCCTCGCGCTAATCTGCGCATGCGCTATCGCCTTTCCTGCGGCGGCTGAAGATAATTCGAAAAACACTGAACGCGATCCGGTCACCATGGACACCGGCCTGCCCCTCTCCGAGGGCCTCAAACAGTATGATGTCGAGCATTATACACTGCGTCACGAGATCATGCCCGACAAGAAGATGATCGCCGGTTCTGCCACGGTCGCTTTTACCGCCGTCAAGCCCATGGAGACGCTTGAACTCGATTTCGACGGCGAATTCGACATTTCTGCGGTAGAGGGCGCCGATGGCGCGCTCGAATTTGAAGAAACACCATCAAAACTATTCGTCACGCTTTCATCCCCCCTGGCGTCGGGCGAGACCGGTGAAGTGACGGTCCATTACAGCGGCGCGCCGATGGTCGCCAAGCGCGCGCCGTGGGATGGCGGCTTCGTCTGGGACGAAACCCCCTCCGGCAAGCCGTGGATCGCCACGGCGATCCAGTTCGAAGGCTGCGATATCTGGTTTCCATGCAAGGACCATCCAACGGGAGAGGCCAAGCAAGGCTTGGAATTCTTCTATACGGTTCCTGCAGGCCTCAGCGCGGCCGGCAATGGCGTTCTTGTCGACGTCGAAGAGCATGACGACGGCAAACGCACGTTTCACTGGAAGACTGAGCTACCAACCAATGTTTACGGCGTCGCACTCAATGTTGCGCCCTACGTGCGGCTGCAGCAGACATTAAAATCGATCAACGGCACAGAGATCGCGACCGAATTCTGGGCTATCGAGGACCACGAAGAAAAGGCGCGCAAGCTTTTTGAGACAGAGTTTGCGCCGCTTCTTCATTCAATGGAGGCCCGTTTCGGCCCCTACCCTTGGGGACAGGAAAAATTTGGCGTTGCGGAGACGCCGCATCTCGGCATGGAGCATCAGACCATCAACGCATATGGCAATGAGTTCCGGCGTGGCCGTTTCGGTTATGACAATCTGCTTGAGCACGAATTCGCCCATGAGTGGTTCGGCAATTTGATGTCAGTTCGCAACACCGCGGACATGTGGCTGCATGAAGGCGGCGCCACCTACGCCGACCTCGGCTACACCCGTGAAGTAATGGGTGAAGCGGCGTTCCATGCGCAAAAATATCAAAGCTATCTCGGCATCCGGAGTTGTCAGCCGGTCGCGCCGCGCGCGGAACTTTCCGGCGACCAGACTTATCATAATGGCGAAACCGGACCGCAGGGCGACATGTATCCGAAAGGCGCGTTGATCCTTTACAGTCTGGAGTATGCGATCGGCGGCGACGCCATGTCGCGCGCATTAAAGCGCATGCTCTATGATACGCCGCATCCGGAACGCCTGCAGCCGCCCATCGAAGCGCGCTTGCGGTCGACCGACGATCTTCTCGCTATCGTCAACGACGAAACCGGCAAGGATTTTAGCTGGTTTTTTGAAGTCTATATCCGTAGCGCGCCGCTTCCAGAGCTCGTCGCGGAAAAAGACGGGAAAGATCTTGTTCTTACCTGGAAAACAGTCAACGACCTTCCCTTCCCGATGCCGGTCCCGGTGCGGATCGACGGCAAGATCAAGCGCATCGAAACGCCCGGCGGCAAGGCGCGCATCAAAGGCGGCGCATCGGCCGATATTCAGATCGATCCGATAATGGAAATCCTGCGCAAGCTGCCGACGGTGCCAACTTGCCAGGAGCGACAGGCGGAAGAAGAAGCGCGCCGCGCAAGTCAGGTGCAGCGAAACAACTAGACTAGCGGCGCGTTTTCGCGCGGATATAGCGGACAGTCCCTGTTTTCGATCGCATCACAACCGTATGCGTGTTGACGTAACCGGGCTCCCATTTGACGCCGTCAAGCATCGTGCCGTTGGTGACGCCGGTAGCCGCGAAAATCACATCGCCCGAGGCGAGGTCGCGCAGATTGTACTTGCGGTCGAGATCCGCGATCCCCGCCCGTTCGGCGCGACCGCGTTCCTCGTCATTGCGGAAATGCAGCCGCCCTTGCATCTGGCCTCCGACGCAGCGCAGCGCCGCCGCCGCAAGCACGCCTTCTGGCGCGCCGCCGCGTCCGACATAGAGGTCTATACCCGTCGACGCCTCGGTCGTATGAAAAACGCCAGCCACATCACCGTCGGGGATGAGAAACACCCGCGCGCCCATTTTACGGGCGCCATCGATCAAATGCTGGTGCCGGTCACGATCGAGAATGCACAAGGTGATCTCGGAAGCGGGCTCGCCTTTTTCTTTTGCAAGCGCCGCGATGTTCTCTTCAATCGGCGCATCGAGATCGATCACGCCTTCCCGGTAACCCGGACCGCAGGCGATCTTGTCCATATAGACGTCAGGTGAGTGTAGTAGCGTGCCGCCCTGCGCCATAGCGACAACCGCCAGCGCGTTGGACATCGCCTTGGCTGTGAGCGTCGTGCCTTCGAGCGGGTCGAGCGCAATATCGATTTTAGGCCCTTTGCCGGAGCCGACCTTCTCCCCGATATATAGCATCGGGGCCTCGTCGCGCTCCCCCTCGCCAATGACGACCGTGCCTTCCATCTCGAGCTTGTTGAAGGCTTCACGCAGGGCCGTTACCGCCGCCTGGTCAGCGCCCTCCTTGTCACCGCGGCCGATCATCTTCGAAGCGGCGATCGCCGCCGCCTCAGTGCATCGCCCAACCTCCATGGTCAGAACGCGGTCCAGATATCCTTCTTCAACGGCCATGATTGTTGTCATCCTCTATCGGCCGGGCTTCTCGCCCCGCGTCGTTACTCGGTTATCGCTTCAACTTCCTTGCGGTCGCGGCGCGCCGCCGCTGCGTCCTTGCCGATGTCATCGGTGAGCGCGTCGCGCTCCTCAAGCAGCAAATCAGCATTCCCGTCCGCCGCCACAGCCGCCCTGTCGGCTTCCACAGCGGCTTCCAGCCCGCTGGCGGCCGTCTCAAGGGCGTCGCGTTCGGCGGCGATTTCGTCTTTTGGCGTTTTTTTCGCTTTTTGCCTCGCAGCGGGGGTATCCGAAAGGACCGGGAAATCGGTCTCCTGATTTTCAGTCCGGGCGGCGATTTCCTTTTCCACCGCAGGATTCATGGGCTTTTCACCCGCAATATCTTCATATTTTACAATCCCCGGCGGTGCGAGCCGGGCCCAGTCAAACGACCCGCACCCCCCAAGAGAGAGGGCGGCCGCAAGAAAAATAGAACGCTTCAGCATCGTCCGTTTTACACCCGGCTGAGGACCGTCTTATAAACAGGCTCGAACCTTTAAACTCCTATCCGGGCCCATGACGCAAGCTGCTGAAAAAGTCAAAAAAACCAAGCGAAAAAAAACCGCCGCCAAGAAGCCGGCGGCGAAGACAAAATCCGCTGCGGGAGAAAAATCCGCCAAGCCCGCCAATAGCGGGGCGGCGCCCGGCGAAGAGGCCGAAAAATCGATCTATCACGATTTCGACGCCTTGACCGAATATCTCACCGATATTTCCGGCAAAAGCCAAGAGGTGGTTCGGGAATTCTTCGCCCATCAGGCGGGATTTAAGAAAGTCACCAGCGAGCTGCCCTCTGACCCCTTGAATGTCGGCGAAGCGTTTCAGGAAATGATGAAAGGCCTCGCGGCCGATCCCGGCACCGTAATGCAGCGTCAGTTCAATCTCTGGGGCGACTACGCGAAGCTGATGGCCACGATGTCTCGCCGTATGGCCGGCGAGCATGTAAAGCCGGCGATTGCGCCCGCCAGAACCGACAAACGCTTCGCGCACCCGGCCTGGAACGAAAATCCCATGCTGGATTTCGTCAAGCAGTCCTATCTGATCTTTGGGCGGTGGCTTGAAAACACTATTCACGAAGTTGAATTCGACGACCCGCACGACAAGGCCAAAGCCGAATTCTTCACCAAACAGTTTGTCGACGCCTTCGCGCCCTCCAACTTCGCCATGCTCAATCCGGAAGTGGTTGAAGCGACGATCGAGAGCAAGGGCGAGAACTTGCTGAAAGGTCTCCAGAACCTGCTCGAGGATATCGATCGCGGCCATGGCGAGCTGGCGATCCGTCAGGCCGATCTCGACTACTTCAAGCTCGGCGAGAATATCGCAACAACGCCCGGCAAGGTGGTCGTTCAGAACGAGATCATCCAGCTGATCCAGTATGAACCGACGACCGAAAAAGTCGCGAAGACGCCGCTGCTGGTCGTGCCGCCGTGGATCAACAAATTCTACATTCTCGACCTGCAGCCGCAGAATTCGTTCATCAAATGGATGGTCGATCAGGGCCGCACCGTGTTCGTCATTTCATGGGTCAATCCCGGCACGGAACTCAAGGACAAGACTTTCGCTGACTATATCCGCCAAGGCCTGTTCGAGGCGCTGGATGCAGTCAGGGCCGCAACCGGCCAGAAGAAAGCCGACACGATCGGATACTGTATCGGCGGGACCATGCTATCCACCGCCCTCGCCCTGATGGCCAAGAAAGGCGACAAACGCATCAACTCCGCGACCTTCTTCACGGCGCAAGCGGATTTCTCCGAAGCCGGCGATCTTCTGCTCTTTGTCGATGACGAACAGCTCGACGCCATCGAAAAGCAGATGGACGCCGCCGGCGGCGTGCTTGAAGGCCGCGCCATGGCGACGACCTTCAACATGCTGCGTTCGAATGACCTGATCTGGTCTTTCGTCATCGACAACTACATGAAGGGCAAGAACCCGGCGAAGTTCGATCTTCTGTTCTGGAATTCCGATGCAACGCGGATGCCGAAAAACGTGCATCTCTTCTATTTGCGCGAATTCTATCAGTATAACCGCCTCGCGAAAGGCGAGATGGTCATCGACGGCGAGACCCTCGATATCAGCGCGGTCGATATCCCGATCTTCATGCAGGCAGGCGAGACCGACCATATCGCGCCGCCGAACTCGATCTACAAGACGGCGAAGCTTTTTGCGTCAAACGGCAACGACAAGGTGCAGTACATGCTCGCCGGGTCCGGTCATATCGCCGGCGTCGTCAATCACCCTGCGAAAAACAAGTATCACCATTCCACCAACCGGGCGCTGCCCGCAACCATCGGCGAATGGAAAGAAAGCGCCGAACTTCATCCCGGCTCATGGTGGCCCTACTGGATCGAATGGCTGAATTCGGTGAGCCCCGGCGAAGTCGAAGCGCGCATACCCGGCGACGGCGATCTGGACATTATTGAGGACGCGCCGGGCAGCTATGTGAAAGTGAAGGCGTAAGCGCCAAGACAAAAATCCGAGGATTACTCCGCTGCGGCGGGAACCGGCTTTGTTTCAAGCGACTGTACAGCTTCCGAGGAAGCCTTCCTGAACCGCATGACGCCGTCATCGAGTTTTGAATATTTCAGCCGGAAGAAATCCGTCGCGTAATCCTGCGGTTGCCGCCACGGCGCGCGGTCGCCCTGTTTCGGCAGGGAGTCGACCGCCCGCATGACATAACCCGAAGAGAAATCCAGAAACGGCTCACGCTTCATGGCCGGATCGGCATTGTGCGGCGCCGCCTCAACAAAGCCGTTCTCGTCCATATAATTCATCAGTCGGCAGACATAATCGCTCACCAGATCGGCGCGCAGGGTCCATGAGGCGTTGGTATAGCCGAACACCGATGCGAAATTCGGGACGTCGCTCAGCATCAGGCCCTTGTAGGTGAATGTGTCGCCAAGATTTACCGGCTTTCCATCGACGGCAAGCTCCGCGCCGCCGACAATCTGGACGTTCAGGCCGGTCGCCGTGATGATGATGTCCGCCTCAAGCTCGTTGCCGGATTCCAGCATGATCCCCTTCGGCGTGAACGTTTTGACCTTGTCGGTCACAACCGATGCGCGCCCGTCGCCGATCGCTTCGAAAAGGTCATCGTCCGGCACGACGCAAATGCGCTGGTCCCAAGGATTGTAAGTCGGCGCGAAATGCTTGCCCACCTCATAGCCTTCCGGCAGCCTTTCCTTGGTCATCTTGATGAGATTGCGCCTTGTGCCTTGCGGAAAACGCCGGGCCATTTTGAAGGCGAACTGCTGCAGCAGGATGCGCTGCCAGCGGATCAGCCGGTAGACAACGCTCTCCGGCAGAATGCGCTTTAAAAAAGAGGCAAGCGGGCTGTCGGCCGGCATCGAGAACATATAGGTGGGCGAGCGCTGAAGCATGGTGATGTGCGCCGCCTTATCAGCCATTGAGGGGATCAGGGTCACCGCCGTGGCGCCCGATCCGATCACGACGATCTTCTTGTCCTGATAGTCGAGGTCTTCAGGCCAGTGCTGAGGGTGAACAATCCGACCGGAAAACTGATCCGCACCGGGAAAGTCCGGCGTATAGCCCTGATCGTACCGATAATAGCCAGAACACATCCAGAGGAAGCCGCAGGTGAACTGAACCGGCGCGCCGTCATGGGTGGCGGTCACCGTCCAGCACGCGTCCTTCGATGACCAGGAGGCGCTCGTGACGCTATGTGTGAAACGGATATGGTCGCCGATGCCGTAATGCGCTGCGGTGTCGTTCACGTATTCACGGATCGATGGACCGTCGGCGATCGCCTTTGGCTTGCGCCACGGCCGGAACCGGTAGCCGAGCGTGTACATATCGCTGTCCGAGCGAATGCCCGGATAGCGGAAAAGATCCCAGGTGCCGCCAATGCGCTCGCGCCCTTCCAGAATGACGAAGGATTTTTCAGGGCAACGGGTTTGCAGGTGATAGGCCGCGCCGACGCCAGAAAGTCCCGCGCCGACGATGATGACGTCGAAATGGTTCTGGGCCGCCGGCATAGGTAAACTCCTGAGTTTCCTTCCCAACATACGCCACAACGCGCCTTGTGTCGAATAGTTGCAACAGCACCGCATTTATGCGCTGTGGAGGGTTCTCCACGCGTCCGATTAACCTTCTGTTAACCAGTTCGAATCACTTTTTTATAAACGAAAATGCCGGGGTGGGCGATGAGCAAACTCGACGTCACAACGCAGGAACTTTTCCTGCGGCTGGGATCGACTTCGCAATTACGAAGCGCCAGGGCGGACGCCCTGTTTCGCCGTTTGCGCTTCGACCGAAGCGAGCAAATCGCTGAACAACTGAGCGGCGTCCCCAAGCGGTTATCCGGCGCAGCGCTTGATGATCTCGCCGAGGCGAAACCGGCGGCGAAATGCCGTGATCGGTAAAGTTTGCGCTATGCCGCGACGGGTACGCCCTTGCCGGCAAGGAAGCTTTTGAGCTCGCCGGACTCGAACATCTCCCGGAGAATATCGCAGCCGCCGACAAACTCGCCTTTGACGTAAAGCTGCGGGATCGTCGGCCAGTCTGAGAACTCCTTGATCCCCTGACGCAGCTCGTCGGACTCGAGCACATTGGCTGAATCATAGGTCACGCCAAGGTAATCGAGAATCTGCACGACCACGGAGGAAAACCCGCATTGCGGGAATTGCGGCGTTCCCTTCATGAACAGCATCACGTCGTTGCCTTCGATTTTGGACTTGATGTCGGCGAAGGCGGGATTGTCGCTCATGAGAATGCTCCTTTTACCCGTCCTAGCTAGGCGCCGCGCCCATCGCCGTCAAGAGCCGCGGCGAGGCTGCGAACGCCCGTTTCGAAAGGTGTTTCGCCATTGAGGACCGGTGCGTTTCTAGGGGTCTTGTCCCAGCGGGCGCGGCGCAACTGGGCGGCGCTAACCGGCGCGGCGATACCGGCTTTTT
>CAJXLJ010000013.1 GCA_913055785.1 uncultured Parvularculaceae bacterium
GACGAAACCTTGTCGCCCTCCTTGACGTTCCACTTCGAAAGCGTCCCCTCCTCCATCGTCGGCGACAGCGCGGGCATCAATATCGGTGTCGGCATAAGGTGTTCCGCTCAAGTCAGGTCAAAGAAAGTGGCTATCCAATAGGATGCGCAAATATTGAAATCGACCGCGTAGGGCCCCGTCGAGCCGCATTGCCATGGGCCGTATCCGGGATCGACGGCGATAGCATGTCCCATGCCCTGGATTGTTACGGTTTCAACGCGCGTGTCGCCGTAAAGGGTTTTGTAAAAATATCGTGGCTGCCCGAGCAAATACGTTCCATAGTCCGCATAGGCGTCAATGCCGTGTACGTTCGTCCACTGTTTGACCAGTTGGTACTGGTTGACGAGGTAAATATACGGATCGTTGCTGCCGTGCCATATCTGCACTTTCGGACGCGGACCGGAATAACCGGGATACCCGCTGCGCGCCAGGTCGCCCCATTGCTGCGCCGTCAGGATTTTTCCGCCAAAGCTGCACGTCGCCAGCTCGGACATCGCCATGGCGCATTTGTAAGGAAAACTCGATTCCGGCGCGCCCGCCTTGAAGACATCGGGATAAGTCGCCAGCATGACATTGGTCAAATGCCCGCCGGACGACATGCCTGTCATGAACACTTCATCAAGCGAGATGCTGAATTGAGCGTGCATGTAATCAATCATCTGCTTGACGGAGAGCGGTTCGCCGGCGCCCCGTTGCTGATGTGCGGCTTCCCAGGTGCGAAAGCAGCCGCCGGCCGGTTCGTTCTCCGTAGACGTTTGCGGGAAGACCACAGCAAATTGATATTCATTGGCGAGGCTAGGCCAGCCTGACGTGTCGGCGAAGTCCTGCGCTGTTTGCGTACAGCCGTGGGCGACGACGACCAGCGGTGCCCCTTCAGGAAGGTTCGCCGGCACATAATGAAAGAGTTTCAGATTGCCCGGGTTTGAGCCGAAACTTGTTGCTTCAGTCAACGGCCAGTTTGCAGAGGCCTGAGCGCCAGCCGACAACGCTACAATAGTCAAAACGGCGCTTAGTGCTTTTCTCAACATCGCCAAGTCTCCCTATATGTAGTTTTCATACGCATACCGACAAACTGAATCAGTGACGCCCAGCCGGTCACATGCCCGCCATGCAGATATATTTGAGCTCCAGATAATCGTTGACGCCGTGACGCGACCCTTCACGTCCGATCCCCGACTCTTTAACGCCGCCGAACGGCGCGACCTCTGTTGAAATCAGCCCGGTGTTGACGCCTACCATGCCGCATTCCAACGCTTCGGCCACACGCCATATGCGTCCGATGTCGCGGCTGTAAAAATAGCCGGCGAGCCCAACGTCGCTGTCATTCGCCGCCTCAACGGCCTCTTTCTCGGAGGCGAACGAAAAAACCGATGCGACAGGACCGAAGGTCTCTTCACGAGAGACCAACATGTCTTTTGTGCAGTTCAGCAGGATCGTCGGTTCGTAAAAATTTTCGCCGCGCTCGCTGCGCCGTCCGCCGGCGGCAAGCCGCGCGCCCTTGCCGAGCGCATCGGATACATGCGCCTCAACCTTGGTGACGGCCGCCTCGTCAATGAGCGGTCCCTGCGAAACGCCGCCGGAAAGGCCGTGCCCCAATTCCAGCTTCGCTGTCGCCTGGGCGAGTTTCTCGGCGAACACGCCGGCAACGCTCTCTTCTACATAAAACCGATTGACGCAGACGCAGGTCTGACCGCTGTTCCGGTATTTCGACGCCATGGCGCCCTCGACGGCGGCGTCAATATCGGCGTCTGAAAACACGATGAAGGGCGCGTTGCCGCCAAGCTCCATCGACACTTTTTTCACGGTGTCGGCGCATTGCCGCAACAACAACTTGCCGGTGGCGGTCGAGCCGGTGAAGCTCAATTTCCGCACAACCGGATTGGCGCAGAGCTCTTCGCCGATCGGTTTGGCGTCGCCCGTGACAACGTTGAGCACGCCGGGCGGAACGCCCGCCCGTTCCGCCAGCCCCGCCAGCGCAAGCGCCGTCAATGGAGTTTGCATCGCGGGCTTGATCACCATTGCGCATCCTGCAGCAAGCGCCGCCCCCGCCTTGCGCGTAATCATGGCGGCGGGAAAGTTCCATGGCGTGATCGCCGCAACCACGCCGACCGGCTGTCTTATCACCAGCAGCCTTGCATCCCGGCGGTGGCTCGGAATGATTTCGCCCTCAATTCTTTTAGCCTCTTCCGCAAACCACTCGATGAAACTCGCAGCGTAAGCAATCTCGCCCAAGGCTTCGATGAGCGGCTTTCCCTGCTCACAAGTCAGGATACGGGCGAGATCGTCTTTCGCCCCGATGATCAGCTTATGCCAGCGATGAAGCACTTCCGACCGCTCGCGCGCCAGCAGTCGCCGCCACGAGACAAAGGCTTCCCGCGCCGCCTCGATCGCCTCTCTGGTTTCCGCCGCGCCCGCATTCGGCACGGCGGCGAGAATTTCTCCGTCTGCGGGGTCAGTTACGTCCACTTCGCCTTCGCCCCGCCATACGCCGCCGATAAAACAGCGGCTTTTCAGGAGCGAGGCGTCGTTGAGTTGAAGCTTCGGCGGTTGCACAGTTAATCTCGTTCTTCAGTGATACGGCCGGCCCTGCTCGGCCATGACCCGGCGTATGCCCTGCTCGATATCGCCGGCGTCCGCGCAAGCCGCGCTTTCAAGCACTTTCGACACGCTCGGACTGGCTTCGCCGCCATGGACGCGCTGCACCGGCGCATCGAGCATGTCAAAACAACGGTCCTGAATTTCCGCTGCGAGCAGTCCCCCATAGGACGTGCCGATAGAGCCTTGCTCGACAATCAGCACATTGCCGGTCTTGTCGATTGATTGCTCGATTATCTCCCAGTCAATGCCAGCGCGATCAAGACTGCGCAGATCGATGACCTCAGCGTCGACGCCCATGCGCTCGACTACTTCAAGAACGGGGCGCACCATCGCCAGATAAGTAATGATCGTGACGGCCTCGCCAGACCGAACTGTCTTCGCCTTACCGAGCGGTATGTAATAGTCGAGATCGCCAACCGGCGCCGGTCCTTTACGATTGTATAAATCGACATGCTCCAGCACGAGAACCGGGTCCTTGCAGCGCAGGGCGCTGTTCATAAGGCCCACATAGTCGAATGGCGTAGACGGCGCGACGATCCGCCAGCCGACGGATGTTGCAAAGACGCCCGCCGGATCCATGCTGTGTTGCGAGCCGTATCCGGTGCCCATCGCCACTTTCGTGCGCAGAACAAGCGGCATGTCCGTATCGCCGCCGAACATATGACGCGCCTTGGCGATCTGGTTGAATACCTGATCGGCGGCCACCCACATGAAGTCGGGATACATGAATTCCACGACCGGTACGTAACGGCCGTCGGCCGCCAGTCCGCCAGCGAGCCCTACAAACGCGTTCTCGGAAATCGGCGTCCCCAATATCCGGTCGGGAAACTTTTCCGTCAGTCCGCGCGTTGCGCCATTGGTGCCGCCCTTGAGACGATGAACATCTTCTCCCATGACGACGATGCGCGGATCATCTTCCATGCGCCGGCCCATCACATCGGCGACTACATCAACAAAGCGCGCTTCGGCGATCTCTCCGGAGAAACTATCCTGTTCTTCGTAGCGAACGCCGTTGAATTCGGACAAGTCGCCGCGCACGCCGTAATCGCGAAAATCGGACGACGGCCAAAGCGAGGGTATAATGCGCCGCTTACCATCGTGCTCCTCCACGAGTTCGCGCGATATCTGCTCCATCAGCTCGCCGGCGCGCAGCTTGAGTTCGCTCAATGCATCAGCGCCGATCATTTGCCGCGACGCCATTTCTTCGGCCACACGCTCGATGGGATCGCGTTCGCGCCATGCGGCTTCTTCTTCCTTCGTCCGATAGCCGAAGGCGCTCCCCGGCAGCGGACCGTTCTGATGGAAGTATCTGTAGACGTCCGCCTCGATGATCGCCGGGCCCTTGCCGGATCGCATCACGTCAAGCGCTTCCTGCGTGGCGAGATAAACGGCGAGCGGGTCCATGCCGTCGACCTTCCAGGCGGGAATGCCGAACGAAAGACCGCGGGATGAAAGCCGCGGCTCCGCCGTCACCTCTTCCACCGTCGTTGAAACTGCATAGCGATTGTTCTCGATGAAAAAACAAACCGGCAGCTTCCATGCGGCGGCGAGATTAAGGCTTTCCAGAACAGACCCGATATTCACCGCGCCGTCGCCGAAATAGGTGAAGACGGCGTTGCCGGTCTTGTCGCGCCGGTGGGCCCAAGCCGATCCGACAGCGAAAGGCACGCCGCCGCCAACGATGGCGTTCGTCCCAAGATTGCCGGCCTCAGCCCAGCGCAGATGCATCGAACCGCCGCGCCCCTTACAGAAGCCTTCTGCAAGCCCGAGAATTTCCGCGAGCGAGCGCTTGACGGTTGCTGTGATGTCGCCGTTGAAACTCGATGTCGGCGAAAGCCCTTCCGGCCTGATATGATGGAGCGCCTTGGCGAGAAACTGATGATGGGCCCGGTGCGATCCGTTGATCTGGTCGCCTGCTCGCATCGCCAACACCGACCCGACAGCGCCGCCCTCCTGACCGATCGCCGAATGCGCGGGACCGTGAACCAGTCCTTCGCCCGCCAGAGCCAGCACCTTTTCTTCGAATGCGCGGATCAGGACCATGAAGGTCAGCATCGAGCCTAAAAGCGCAGGCTGGGCGCCCGTCCAGTCCTGGCTTTCCGTTTGCAGGCCGACCCATGGCGCTGTCGTGTTTATCGCGTCCTTGATAGGCATTCTTTTAATCCGCCGGTTCGAGATGCGCGGCGGGCGATGTGCGCTGCTTCAACCAGCCCATATGCTTCGCCGCCCAGAAATAATGTAACGCCGCCCAGATAAAGATGAGCAACATGAAAACGATGCCGTATCGCGTGCCCAACCCGCTCGCGCCGGAACAGGCGGCCGACAGGTTTGCGGGCGCCTGCACCGGGGCGACGCCGCCCGGACAGGTTGCAATGAAGTTTTCAAACCCGGCGGCGACAAACTGATGCTCAACCGTCAGGTCAATAATAACGCCGGTAACATATGGCCCTAATCCGAGACCGATCAGGTTGACCACGACAAAGAAAAGCGCCGTCGCCGTAGCGCGCATGCGCGGCGTCGCAAGATTGTGCATGACGCCAAGCGTCGGACCGATATAGGCGTAATGAAAAAGCCCCGGCAACAGCATTAGCCAGATCGCCGTCGTCCAGTCATTGCGCGTAAAGGCGAGGATATAGGCCGGCGTTGCAATAAGTAGTCCGATCCCCGGCAGCAACGCATACCACGCCTTTTGCCGGCGGCCCGCCCAATCGCTGAAGACGCCGCCAAGAAGCGTGCCTAACCCCGCCGAAAGACCGCCGATCAATCCGAAAGCAAGCCCGACCTGCGTATAGGTGAGGTCGAACATCCGGATAAAATAGGCTTGCGCAAATGTGCCCGTGCCGTACCCGACAAAACCGACAAGCGTGGCGCCGATCGTGATGTGGAAGAACGCCGGATTGCCGAACAGATGTTTGGCGGTTTCAACAATTGATGGCGCGCTGGACGACGGCTGGAACGGCGTTTCTTCAGCGCCGCCCCGAACCGGCTCTCGCACCAGCATCCGGAACACAAGCGCCAGCAAAAGCCCCGGCAACCCAACGACCACCATCGCGATGCGCCAGCTGAAAGCATCAGTCAGCCAGCCGCCGCTGACAGCGCCGACCATCATCCCGAGCGGTATGCCAATGGAGTAGATTCCGAGCGCGGTGGCGCGTTTTTTCGGCCCGTAAAGATCTGAAATGAGCGAGTGCGCTGGCGGCGTACACCCCGCCTCACCAATGCCGACGCCGATGCGGAACAAAAACAGTTGCAGAAAGTTCTGCGCGACGCCGCATAACGCCGTCATCACGGACCAGACCGCCAGGCAGACGGAAATCAACGATACGCGGTTTACTTTTTCGGAGAGCCGCGCCAGCGGAACGCCGAGCGCCGTATAGAAAATTGCAAATGCGAGGCCTTGCAACAGGCCAAGCTGCGCATCGCTTATATCAAGATCGACCTTGATGGCCTGGCCGAGAGTAGCGAGTATTGTGCGGTCGATGAAATTGCTCGTGTAGATAAGCAATAACAATCCAAGAACCGCAGAACGGGAAACGCCGGCCTGACGGCCAGCGCCTTCTCCCCTCGCCATATTGTCATGCATCATGCTCACGCTGGCCTTTGCATCTTGCGGAGACGCGGATAGCCCGCGTCTCCGCTACAGATTAAAAACGCTTGTGAACGCCGATCTTGAACGTCCGTCCGTAAGGCGAGCCGATGAACGGGTCGTAGCTCAGCTCAAGTCGAGCCTGAGGCGGATTCGCGTCAAAGATATTGAACACGCCGAAGCTGAGCGTCGTCTCCCAGGGGGCCTGCAGCGTGTAATTGAAGTCAACGGTTTTGAACGACTTAACCGGTTGACCGAAATTAATCAACGTACACCCTGGATCTGATGCCGTCGCCAAGGTGCAGCCTGCAGCATTGTAACCCGTCTGCGCGACAGTCGGCCCCCGGTTATCCATGACGCCATCAATATAATTGAAGGTCAAACGCGCAGTATGCGGACCGTTATCATACTGCGCGTAAAACGTCCCTCGCCAGTCCGAAATCGTACCTGGCAAACGATCATAGTTTGCATAACCCTTCGCGTCATAGGCTTCCGAAACAAGAGCGCCGCTGAATTCGAACTCTTCCTGATCGTATTTCAGAATGTAGCTGATTGTGGCGTTGAACGACAGGTCGCCGCCGCCGACATTCTCGAACAGATAGTCGATCGTTGCATCGATGCCGGACGTACGGACGGTCGGACCATTGGTAGTGTCTGACCGCACCCGCTGGATATCATTGCCGACTGTCGTTCCTTGCGTACACGTATTGTTGTTAGAGAATGTGATCAGCGGCCGAAGCGGATGCGAACAATCCACGGCCTGGGTGCCGCTGCCAATACCAGCGACGGCGGTGGCGATGATGTTCGCCGGAACCGTGACGATCTGATCCTCAACCTTGTAGCTCCAGTAGTCGATAATCGCCCGCAGACCGCCCGCCTCAAGGATAGCGCCGACATTATAAGTGAACGCTTTTTCCGGACCGACCGCGGGGTTGCCGAAGAAGTCGACGGATTTGAACGCGTTGCCAGCCGCCGCAATGCCGGTCAGGCCAGTGTTGCCGCCCGGCGCGCGATTGGCGGGCGCTGGGCCGCGGAACGTAGTGCCGACTGATCCGCGTATAGCGAACGCCTCGGTCGCCTGCCATTTGAGAGCGAATTTCGGATTCACTGTCGATCCGGTAAGACCGCCGTAATCTTCAAAACGCACCGCCGCCTGCGCGTTGATGGTGTCCGTAAAAGGCAGGCTGAGTTCCGCAAACGCCGCGTATACATCCTCTGTCAGCCGCGCCGGGACTGTCTGCCCCTGGAAGATGAACGGTCCCGTCGGAAACGCACAGCTCATGTCCCCAGGCGTCGGGCACGGCGTTTCAAGAGCGTTCGAGTTGGCGTTCAGCGGATCGAACTTGTAGTCGAGACCGCGATACTGGCCTCCAATGGCATATCCGACATCGCCGCCCGGCAGCGATATGCCGGTGCTGCCGTTGAATAACACGTCAACGACGTAATAATCCGACACGGCTTCCTGCAGAATATCGTCAAACAGCCAGGCTTCGAGTTCGTCGCTGTTCGCATTGGCGCTGACATAGCCCGGATTGTCGAGCCCGAATGCAGGATTGGACTCGATTGCGTTCGAGAACGGATTGAAAAATTCGCATCCATTGGCGCCCGGCGTCACGCCCGAACAGTTCGGGCCGCCAAAACCGTTTATCGCCTGCTGCAGACGATTAATCAGAACGTCAGGCGTTTGCACATAGGCCGTGTCATGAACATACGTGCCCGCCACCTGCCAGTTGAAGGCTTCGCTCACCGAGCCTTCAAGCGAAACCGATGTCCTGAACATCGTGTATTTTCTCTGCGACTTGGCGCCGCCGAAACCGCCGTCATTCGGGTTGCCGCTTAACGCAAAGGGGCGCCAGAACGTCAGATAGATGAGGTTGGTGTTTGCAATGTCAGTTGGCGAGTAACCGGCCTGCTCAAGCGCCGTAACCGCGCCCGGGTTGTAGATCGGCGAATAAAAAACACCGATACTTCCAGGACCGGTCGGCCCTTGTAGTGGAGGAAAGCTGGGCGAGGACCGGAGCGCCGGCGTATCGTTGACAGCATACATCGCTTCAAAATGAAGACGCGTATTGCTGGAGAAATCGACATTCGCCTCGCCATAGACCTGATAGCGGTTTTCTTTTTCGACCAGATTCAGGACCGGCGCATAAGGGAAGTAACAAGTCGGAACGTAGGTAAAATACCCGGGCTGGCCACCAAGTTCGTCACAGTTCGAATCGACTGCATATCCGGTTCCGGTCGGTGCAAAAAACGAATCGACCGTATAAAGCGTGCCGGGATTTCCCAATCCGGAAAAACTGGTCGGATTGACGTCCAGCGGCTGATAAGACCAGTCGCGGTCCAGCACGGAAAGCTCCGAACGATGTTGATACCCCCCGGCGATCAGAATGTTGGCGTTGTCGCCCTTCCAGCCGAAAGCGCCGTTGGCGGTCCAGTCCCCGCTCGAACCATCCACAAAACGATAATCGCCGCCGACTTCGAAACCTTCGAGATCAGTTCTGGTGATGAAGTTGGCGACGCCGCCAATGGCGTCGGACCCGTATGTCGCGGCGGCGCCGTCTTTCAGGATTTCAACCCGGCCGATCGCCGAAACCGGAATAAGATTTGTATCCACCTGACCATACTGGAAACGCCGGCCATTCATCAGCACAAGCGTGCGCTGGGGCCCGAGCCCGCGCAGGTTAATCGTGCCGCCGCCGATCCTTCCCTGCGCCGCAGTCGTGAACTGATTGGTGTCGCCGAGGACCGGCCCCGTTACAGTCAAGGACTTGATCAGATCGAGCACCGTCGGAGAGCCGCGATTCAACAGCTCCTCCGATGTGATGACATCGACCGGCAGCGCGGCGTCTTCGGGCGTCCCTGCAATGTAGGAACCCGTTACGACGAGACGGTCTTCTCCATCCGCAGCCTGCGCGGCTGTCGAACCGAAAACCGACGCCGCGGCGATCGCCATCATAGAGCTGCAAAGGCGCAACCTTTGCGCGGGGCCCCTGCGGGCGTATTTGGTGGTCATGTGCTCCTCCCTCAAGGCGCAAAAATACTGTGCGTTTGCTGTTCTGCCCCGCATTCAGACGTGCGGATTGAGGTTCAAGGTCTCATGCAACGGCGGTGATGTCAATTGATTGGATACAATCAGAAGCCGTTTTCTGCCGCAAAGTCGCTTTTGTTTGGATTTTTTTGCTGGATTCTCATATCATTGGATACGATTATGACGAGGGCGCAATGAACGACACAACCAGCGATCGCCCGGCCGGGCTGCCGGGACTGCGCGGAGTGGAGCATATCGGCTTCACCGTGCCCGACCTCGAAGAGGCGACGCGATTCTTTGTCGATGTGATCGGCTGCGAGGCCATTTATGACCTCGGGCAGATTATGGATGAGCACGGGAACTGGATGGAGCGCCATCTCAATGTGCCCCCCCGCGCGATCATCCGGAACATCCGCTTTTTCCGCTGCCGGTTCGGTCCCAATTTCGAGATTTTCGAATATGAGGTCGCCGGGCAGAAGACGACGCCGCCGAGAAACTGTGATGTCGGCGGCCATCATCTCGCTTTCTATGTTGATGACTTTGATGAGGCTGAGCGCTATCTTCTGGATCAGGGCGTAACCCTGCTTGGCGAACGGACCGTTCGAACAGAAGGACCAAGCAAGGGTCAAACATGGATATATTTCCTGTCTCCGTGGGGAATGCAGCTCGAACTTGTTAGCTTTCCTGACGGCAAAGGGTATGAGCGGCGCACGGAGCGTCGTTTGTGGCATCCAGCTTTTCCGTCCGAGTGACCGGCGGAATGTCTGACAGGTATGGGTATGGCGACTGACAAGACCACACTGAGGAAAGCAGAGCGACGGAGCAATCCAGGCGCGAGGGCGCCCTCGCCCGCCGCCGATCCTTCGCTGGTCAGCAAACGCGTTACGGAATCGATCCGTAACCTCATCCTCTCAGGCGACCTGCCGCCCGGCAGCCGTATTTCGCAGGAATCGCTCGCAGAACGGTTCGGCACGAGCCGCATTCCGGTCCGGGACGCGCTTAACCGGCTTGAAAGCGACGGCCTTGTGCTTCTCAAGCCGAACAGCGGCGCATGGGTCGCAAAGCTTGATCTCAGCGAGTGTATCGAGATTTATAAGATCCGCGAACGCATCGAACCGCTGGCGCTGAGCGAAGCGGTCGCAAAAATGTCCGATGAGGATGTCGACCAGCTGGCCGAGCTGGTCACGAAAATGGCGGCGACAAAAGACACCGAAACTTTTCTGAAGCTTGACCGCGAGTTTCATCTCGCAAGCTACCGCGCCTCTCAAATGGAACAGCTCAGCAGCATGGTCGAGCGTTTCTGGAATACGACGCAGCATTACCGGCGCGCTTTTACAAAGCTGATCGGCAAGGACGGCGCCTGGATCATCCATGCCGAGCACAATCTGATGATTGACGCGTTGCGGCGCAGAGACGCCGACAGCGCCGCCCAAATGCTGCATGAACATATTCGCAGAACCCGCGTGGAGCTAGAACACCATACGGAAGTGTTTGAAGACGGCGCGTTGGCGGCAGTGAAAACCGGCAGGTCCGAAAAGTGATTACCGAAATTACGGTAGCGGACGGCGCCGAACGGCTTCGCGACCAATTCGCCGCGCATTTTGAACGCACGGATGAATTTCAGGAACTTGGTGCCGGCCTTGCCGTCTATCGGAACGGCGCAAAGCTCGTCGATCTTTTTGGCGGCTATATGGACACGGCGCGCGAAAAACCCTGGCGCGCAACGACGCTGGTCAACATATGGTCCGCGAGCAAGGGCGTCATGGCGCTGGCGATCGCGCAACTCGTCGACAAAAACATTTTGTCCTACGACGCGCCGGTCTCAACCTGGTGGCCGGACTTTGCGCAAAACGGAAAGCGCGCGATCACCCTCGCCCAGGTGATGAGTCATCGCGCCGGATTGAACGGCTTCGCCGAGCCGACGGCGCCGGAAGACCTTTATGACTGGGACCTGATAACCGACCGCCTTGCGCGGCAGGCGCCGTTGTGGCCGCCGGGCTCAACCGCCTCTTACCACGGCATGACTTTCGGCTGGCTGACGGGTGAAATCATCCGCCGCTCCACCGGACAAACGCCAAGAGACTATATTCGCCAGCACGTCGCCGAACCGCTCGGCGCCGACCTCCATCTCGGCGTTCCGCCGGAACGGATTGACGATGTCGCCGACATCGTGCCGCCGCTTCCGGACCACAGCCCTGTTCAACTCAACGAAATCGCCCGCTTTACAGTTGAAAACCCGACGCCGAATGCCGCCGCCGCAAACGAGAGCAAGTGGCGGTTCGCGCAAATCCCCGCGGTGAATATTCACGCAACAGCCGACGGGCTTGCGCGGGTCTATGGCGCGCTGGCGAATGGCGGCGTCTTCGAAGATAGAGAACTGATCTCGCGCAACGGGATCTCCGCCATGATCACGCCGCGCGGCGAACCGATGGACGAAATGCTCGGGCCGCGCCAGTGGGCGGCCGGCGTTGCGCTCAATTCCGGCGGTCTTTACGGCGACTCGCCGGAAGCGTTCGGGCACAGCGGCTGGGGCGGCAGTTTCGGGTTCGCCGATCCGCGAACCTCGCGCGGCGTCGCCTATGTCGTCAATCGCATGGGCTCCGCCTTAAATGGCGATCCGAGAGCGAGGACACTGGCCGCACTGGCCGAACAATAATTACAAACCCATCACCGCTTTCGTTTCCAAAAACTCTTCAAATCCTTCCAAACCCCATTCACGTCCGTTGCCTGACCTTTTATAACCACCGAAAGGCGCATCATAACTAAGGCCAGCGCCATTAACGTGCACCATTCCAGTTCTAAGAAGCCCTGCGATTTTCGCCGCTCGTTCGGCAGAACCGGAATTTATGTAACTTGCCAAGCCATAAATAGTGTCATTAGCCACTGCGACCGCATCGGTTTCGGTTTCATAAGGCAAGATACACAAGACAGGACCGAATATTTCTTCTCGCGCGATTGTCATGTCGTTATTCACATTCGCGAATACAGTAGGTTTGACATAATACCCTTTGGCCAACCCGACTGGTCGGCCCGGCCCGCCAGCGGCGAGAATGGCGCCTTCTTCAACGCCTGCCTCAATCAAGCGCTGTATTTTATTCCATTGCGCTTCACTAACGACAGGGCCGATTGTCGTTTCCGAGTCATCCGGATCACCTACGCGAATCTTTGTTGCGGCAGCCGCAGCAATTTCGACAGCCTGTTCATGCAAATGAGCAGGAACAAGCATTCGCGTCGGCGCATTGCACGACTGTCCGCTATTTAACATGCAAGCCATCACGCCCTCGCAGACAGCTTTTTTAAGATCTGCGTCATCGAGAATGATATTTGGGGATTTCCCCCCCAGCTCTTGGGTGACGCGTTTCACAGTATATGCAGCAGCTCTTGCAACTGCAACGCCGCCTCTCGTAGAACCAGTGAAGGAAACCATGTCAACGTCGGCATGGCTGGCGAGAACCTGCCCAACAGTCTGCCCCTCTCCGTTTACAAGATTAAACACGCCTTTTGGCGCACCGGCTTCATGGAGAATGTCAGCAAAGACTATTGAGCTGAGTGGTGCGATTTCAGACGGTTTCAGAACCATCGCGCATCCGGATGCAAGCGCCGGGGCGACCTTGCAGGCGACTTGATTCATAGGCCAGTTCCAAGGCGTTATAAACGCACAAACGCCAACAGGCTCCTTGATGATGCGCGTAGATCCTCTTTGTTCCTCAAACCTGTAAGACTCCAAAACTGAACGCGCAGCCTTTAAATGATTGAGACCGGCGGCGGCCTGAGCGCTTTTCGACAGAGAGCATGGCGCACCCATTTCAAGTGTAATGGCGGCGGCAATTTCATCGTAACGCTTTTCATAACCCCGGATAACACGATCTAATAAATTTAACCGTTCTTTCCGGGATACCTTGGAAAAACCTTCAAAGGCAATGCGGGCTGCAGCGACAGCAGCGTCTACATCGCTCTGCTTTCCCAAGCTAATTTCTGAAACCACTTCTTCCGTAGCCGGATTGCGTACGCCCAAATTGCGGCCGGCGGCAGGCGTCACCCAAGCCCCGTCAATATAAAAGTCCTTACTATGTTGCATCACTCGCCCCATCGCCGCCGTTCAGTTTTACTCAGCGCCCATCTATATTCGCGGAATATTCTCCGGCACGCGACAGAACAGCTTGCAGAAGAACATTACATCCCGCTGCAAGATGGTCCGGGTCAGCGCTCTCAGCCTCATTATGGCTGACGCCCCCCTTGCACGGGACAAAAATCATTCCGGTAGGCGTCACGC
This sequence comes from uncultured Parvularculaceae bacterium, assembly GCA_913055785.1. Classification (GTDB taxonomy): domain Bacteria; phylum Pseudomonadota; class Alphaproteobacteria; order Caulobacterales; family Parvularculaceae; genus Hyphococcus. Next base: position 13,525 of record CAJXLJ010000013.1, read on the forward strand.
GGGAGAGATAAACAGAATCATGTCCGGCGCCGCTAACGATTTCCATATAGGGCTGCCTGGTCTTTTCTGCGGCGTCGCGAATCGCAGCGATGCATTCGGCGTCAAACGATACTGGCGGCGAATGCCATATCTCGTTCAGTTCAAACTGGCAGCCGGCGACGGATTCCGTTTGAATGAGCATTTCCAGCTCCCTGCTCATCGCAGCAAGCACAGAGCTGTCCGGATGGCGAAGGTCTATGCTGAATGTAATTTTTCCGGGCACCGTATTGCGGGAATTCGGGTGAGAACGGATTTCACCTATAGTCACCCGGGCATCGGGCGCATTACCTTCTGCGAGTTGAAAGATTTTAATCAACAAGGGAGCCACGGCTTGTACAGGGTCTATGCGCAAATGCATTGGCGTCGGCCCCGCATGGCACTCTGCCCCCTTAATTGTCGCATCAAACCATTTTATTCCCTGAACACCCGTAACAACGCCAATAATTTTGTTCTCATTTTCAAGAACTGGCCCCTGCTCAATATGGGCCTCAAAATGAGCGCCCAATGTTTTTCGGGCGTGCAATTGACCGGCGAGATTATTCCGCACCAGCGCATCCCCTAAGGTCACGCCACTCTCATCGGCGCGAGACAGCCCATATTCCAGACTGAATACGCCAGAAAATACGCCTGACCCAAGCATCGCCGGCGAAAACCGCGCGCCTTCTTCATTCATCCAGACCGCAACTTCTATCGGCGCCGCCGTCTCAATGTGAAAATCATTAAGCGTTCTTATGACTTCTAGCCCGGCCAGCACGCCGTAAACGCCATCAAATTTTCCTCCTGTCGGCTGACTGTCGAGATGACTTCCCATTACGATAGGCGGTGCGTCCTTGTTCCTTCCTTCCCTCCTGGCAAACAGGTTGCCAATCTGGTCAGCGGTTACGGCACAACCAGCTTCTTCGCACCAACTACTGAATAGATCCCGTCCCGCCTTATCTGCTTCACTGGCCGCCAGGCGGCGCACGCCACCGTTAGGCGTAGCGCCAATTTGCGCCATCGCCATCAACGAATCCCAAAGCCGTTTTCCGTTTATTCCAAGCTCTGAAGTCATAAAATTCAGTCAGCGTAGGAAAGCGTACCTTCAGCAGTTGAGCCGCCAGTTCGGATTTGTTCAACAACAGCTTGCAGGTCCTCAAGATAAAGATCGACAACGTCATCCGACAACGGATCCAGAACGAGATGCGCCAGTGGCGGGTCCATCACCCCTCCGCTAGTCCATCCTTTTTCTGAAAGACCGCCGACAATCTGCTCAACACGAATATCTTCGGCGCCGTATACAACGATCAAGAGATCCGTATTAAGAGGCGAAAGCCCTTCGATAGACTTCAGCCCTTCCACTAAACGGGCTTTGGCTTTCATCGCGCGATCCGCATAAGCCATGTAACCGTCTTCTCCAAGATAATTAACCGCCGCCCAGGCTGCTGCGACGGCTGAAGCCGGGCGCGAGCCTGTAAACGCCTGCGTTATATAGGGCGAGCATGGCCAGTCTGTCGGGGATACATAATGATATTGCTGATACTCCTCAGAGCGCCACGCAACAATCGAAATTCCCTTGGCCGCATAACCGTATTTGTGAAGGTCTGCCGAAATAGATGTCACGCCATCAACGGAGAAATCCCACTTTGGCAAGTCATATCCAAGCTTGCTGACAAACGGAGACAGGAAACCACCGACGCACGCGTCTACGTGAAGCCAAAGGCCATGCTTTTTTGAAACCGCCGCCAGTTGATCGATATGGTCGATAACACCATACGGCCAAGACGGCGCAGAACCGGCCACCATAATTGTATTAGGCGTGATCGCCTTTTCGATAGCTTCTGCATCAGCCCGCCAATCGGCGCCGACAGGCGTTCGCACCAGCTTCAGACCAAGATAGTGGCAGCCTTTCGAAAATGTTGCATGTATAGAATACGGCGCGACTATTTCCGGTTCTTTGATGTGCGGTTTTGTTTTTTTCGCCCATTCTCTCGCCGCATGCAGCGCGCAGAAAATACTTTCTGTGCCGCCGCTCGTAACATTGGCGTTTATCCCCTCTGCACCGCCGCTCAAGATGTCTGAGGCGATGCCGGTTAGTTCGAGTTCGAGTTTTTGTAAGCCGGGAAAAAATCTGCGCGCTACACCGTTAAGAAAGAAGTATTTCTGGTAGGCCGCAGAAACAACATCGACTATTTCCTCAGTCCCTTTCATCGCGTAGCAGCTCATATTGCCGCGCAGCTTATCCGGCTCCATAGCGAGCGCTTCATCAAGTTTTGAAAGAACTCGATCTTTTCCCAATCCTTTGCCTGGCAAGTTGAATGCTTCGGTCACCCTATCCTCCACTCGTTTAAACGTAATTGGAAATATGTACGGTCGGCCGCCGGGACGCCCAGGGCGACGCCCGCTCCAGGTCAGCAGATAGCCCAAGAATGGTTCCTTCATCGCCAAAACGGCCGACAATATGCGTACCGATAGGAAGCCCCTCGTCGTTCATATGCAACGGGATTGAAGCCGCCGGCTGTCCTGTCACATTGAAAACTCCAGCGAATGGCGAATAAGCGTCGCCTCCAAACCAGTCCCAAAATTCATCAATATCGATGTCTTTTCCAGCGAAGTACCCGAGTGGCGGCGGCGGCCCCATCAACATCGGCGTAATGAGAAGGTCATAAGTCTCGAAAAACCGTCCAATAGCGCGTTGCACCTTGCCGTACACGCCGAGGCCTTTATGAAAATCAAGGAGAGAAACCTTCATGCCCGCCTGATAACTCGCCCATGTAATAGGTTCCAAATTATCAGGCGACGGCGTTCTGCCTGTCGCCTCCGCCGTAAAATGAACGCCTGCGGCAAACCCTGCCTGAGCCGTCATTTTCAGGGACCAGAGGTAATCCTCCCATGGAATTTCAGGGGCCGCTACTTCGACAGAATGCCCCAAGGCTTCACACATGGCGGCGGTTTCAGCAGCTGCTTGAGCGCAGATTGGTTCTGGTTGCGCGCCGCTGAATGATGTGGTCATAAGCGCGATACGCAGTTTCTTGGGCGGGTTAGTCAGCTCATCAACGTAAGGACGCACGGGCGGCGGCGCGACATGCGGCGCTCCGGGATCGGCCCCGTGAACAGCATCGAGCAGCACAGCTGTATCGCGGACAGACCGCGTCACTACCAGTTCCGCTGCGCGCCCTCCGGACGCTTCGGCGATATCAGGACCGGAAGGTATTCGTTGCCGTGTCGGCTTAAGCCCGAAAAGACCGCACATTGACGCCGGAATTCGGATTGAACCGAGTCCATCGTTTGCGTGCGCAATCGGCAATGCACCTGCCGCAACGGCTGCAGCAGCGCCGCCGCTGGAACCGCCCGGAGAGTATTCTCTATTCCATGGGTTGCTGGTTACTCCCTGCAACGCATTTTCGGTAATAATGTTTGCACCGAACTCGGGAGTATTGGTTTTTCCGAGCGTGATAAGCCCGGCGCGGCGGAAACGCGCCATGAGTTCCGTATCATGCTTCGCGACAATGCCCGCCGCGAGCCGGCTTCCCGCATCACAGACCTTGCCTTCCATTTGCGCGCCAAGGTCTTTCACCATGAAAGGCACCCCAGGAAAAGGTTGCGCGCCCACATCATAGTCCTCTGCCTGTTGCAGAGCTTCTTCAGCGTAATCCTGACACCGAAAATTCAGCTCACTGTCCAGCACTTCAATTGCCGCCGCCGCAGCCGCCACCGCCTCACGCGGAGCGATTTCCTTTTTCCGTATCATCCCGGACAAGCCGACCGCATCCGTGTCAGCCAATTCCGCCGCGAGGTTTAATAGAGACTTATCGGCTAGCGACTTGTGTGTGTTGCTCATCGAACGCTCCCGTTTTTAAAATGACCGCTCGAGGCCAAGGACATGCTGCGATAGATAAGAGAGAATCATATTCGTCGATACTGGCGCGACCTGATACACGCGACACTCCCGCCATTTGCGTTCAAGATCGTATTCGCGAGCAAAAGCGAATCCTCCAAAAGTCTGAACGGCAGCCTCAGCTGTGCGCCAGCACGCCTCTGAGGCAAGCAGCTTTGCGATATTCGCTTGCGTTCCGCATGGCTGCCCTGCATCAAATAACGCCGCCGCAGTCCTGCCGAGCAGGTCCGCGCTTGTGAGCTCGGCCAATCCGCGCGCCAATGGAAACTGGATTCCCTGATTTTTGCCGATCGTGCGTTCGAAAACCTCTCGCTCATTTGCATAGTCGACTGCTTTTTTCAGAAAAAACCGGCCGTCGCCGACAGCCTCGGCTGCAACCATGACTCGCTCGGCGTTAATGCCATCGAGTATGTAACGGAATCCTTTGCCCTCCTCGCCAATCAAGTCGGAGGCGGGGATTTCAAGATTATCAAAAAATACTTCTGTCGTGTTGTGATTGAACATCGCCTCAAGGGGGCGAATATCGAGCCCTTTTCCAATGTTATCCGTGATGTTTACAAGGAATACAGAAAGCCCATCGGTTTTTCTGGAGCATTCCTCGACCGGAGTCGTCCGCGCCAGAAGCAACATCATATCGGAATGCAACGCCCTCGAGGTCCATACTTTTTGGCCGTTGATGATGTACTTGTCGCCATCCCGTACAGCGCGCGTTTTCAGTTTGGTCGTATCTGATCCTGTTGTAGGCTCGGTAACGCCGAACGCCTGCAGCCGTATTTCACCAGCGGCGATTCCGGGAAGATACTTTGCTTTCTGTTCCGGTGCGCCATGTCGCAGCAAGGTGCCCATAATGTACATTTGAGCGTGCCCTTGGGATGCCGTGCATCCGTGAGCGTTTATCGTCTCGAGAATGACCGCCGCAGCGCGCAACGGCAGACCGGCGCCGCCATATTCATCCGGGATTAGCGCAGCAAGGAAGCCTGCTTCTGTCAGTTCTTTTATGAACTCGGTTGGATATGCAGCGGCGTCTTCCAGATTGCGCCAGTACTCGCCCGGGTATCGCGAGCAGATACGGCCGACAGCATCACGCAGTTCCTGATAGTCGGGTCCAATGGAAACCGCGATGCTTTCCGAAAACTGATCCAGGGAAAAAGTCATAATCCGGCCCGTTTCTCGATTGCTTAAGCTGACTGCCTAAAGGATTTAGGAAGCCCAACCTCACCAATGTGACCGAACATGCGCACATCCGGCAGCGCGGTTTTCACATACTCACGAACTTCAATCAGTCCTTGCGGATCAACACCAGTGTCGAGGCCCATCGCCTCCAACATAAACACCAGATCTTCAGTTGCGATGTTTCCGGTCGCTCCCGGCGAATTCGGACACCCGCCTAATCCAGCGATCGAGCTATCGAAAATTCTTACCCCGCATTCTAGAGCGGCGACAACATTGGCGAGGCCGGTTCCTCGCGTATTGTGGAAATGCGCGCTCATTGGCGTGTCGCCAACCTCGTTGCCTATGGCTGAAAAAACCTGTCGCACCAGCAGCGGGTCGCCATACCCGACCGTATCCGCCAAAGCGATTTCATCGACGCCGGATTCCATAAACTGCTGCACGATAGGCATGATCGAAGAAAGCGGTACTTTGCCTTCTATTGTGCAACCGAAGGCGCAAGACACGCCGCCTATCAATTTCACGCCTTTATCGCGGCCATTCCGTTTATTGTTCTCATCTACAATCCGCTTAAATTCTGCGAGACTGTCCTGGGTTGATCGCTTTACATTCGCATGATTAAAGCTGTCTGACGCCGACACAATGCAGGTCACTTTGTGAACGCCAGCATCCATTGCTTTCGTGGCGCCATAAAGGTTTGGCGCCAAAGCCGAAGCCGAAAACCCCGGCAGGGATGTCGCGAAGTTAACGACATCCTCAGCATCTGAAAATTGCGGGATGTATTTCACCGGTACGAACGAGCAGATTTCCATCTCTTTCACGCCCGCCTCATATTCCCGGCGACACCATTCGATTTTTTGCTCGGTCGGCATGAACTGCTTGATGATTTGCAGCCCATCGCGCAGCCCGACCTCCCGTACTGTTAATCTATCCCTCATCTCTCACCGCCCCTCAAACTCGGGTTTCCGCTTCTCATTGAACGCCAGTACGCCTTCTTGCCGGTCCCGCGTTTGTACAAGCGCGTGATAGAGATCGATTTCAAACTGCAACGCATCACGTTTGGGTATAGTGAGCCCTTCCCGCATCGCTTTTTTCGCCTGACGAACCGCAAGCGGCGCGTTTTCAGCGATACGGGCCGCCATGGTAACTGCGCTCTCCACCAGTTCTTCCTGTGAGAAGAGGCGATTTACGACGCCCCATAACAGCGCCTCTTCGGCGGTAAATCGGTCCGCTGAAAAAATGATTTCGTTGGCGCGGCGCAAACCGACCGCACGGGGTAAATTCTGCGTCCCGCCTGCGCCCGGCATGATCCCGAGCGAAGTTTCCGAAAGCGCGAAACGCGCGTTATTCGAGGCATATGCAAAGTCAGCGGCGAGCGCGAGTTCGCACCCTCCTCCGATCGCCGCCCCGTTGACCGCCGCGATTATCGGAACGGCCGTATCGTGCATGCAAAAAAGCGCCTGCTCCATAATTCGATGCTGATGAACCCAGGCTTCGTCGCTCATTCCGTTGCGTTCTTTCAGGTCTCCGCCCGCGCAAAATATTTTTGAGCCGGCTCCTGTAAGCACGACAGCCCGCACCCCAATCTCATCCGAAGCGAGGCTGGTGAATAAGACAAGTAAGTCTTTCGCCATTTGGGTATTGATAGCATTGGCGGCGTCCGGACGGTTCAGCGTAATCAGCAACACGTCCGCATGCGGCCTCTCAATCGTCAGCGTCTCAAATGTCATCGTCATCGCTCTGTTCTTTCTTTGACGAATGACGAAAGGATACTTTCCGTATGCTCTCCAAGCTGCGGCGCTTTTCGCCTGAACTGCGGCCGCCCGCCATCAAACGTGACCGGTAAGCCTATCAGCGGGCAGTCATCATCTGGCCCGCTCTGCACGATGCCCAACGCTTCGGTTTGTGGATGGGACATCACCTGATCAGCCGTTTGAATAGGCGCGTTAGGCACTTGCGCCGCATTCAGCTTTTCCGCCCAGAATGCGGATGTTTTTTCCCGGATGATTTTTGCAACCAACGGAATCAAAATCGCCCGATTGACAACGCGAGCGCCGTTGGTTGCGAACCTCTCATCATCCGCCCATTCGGCAGCGCCTAATACGGCGGCCAGACGTCGAAATAAGCCATCGCTTCCGGCCGCGATCATCAAGTAACCGTCAGCGGATTGAAACGCTTCATAAGGCACGATTTGCGCTGCGCCCGACCCCCATCTTTTGGGCGTCTCCCCGGTGGCGAGATATGGACCGAAAACTGGGCTCATCCAGCTTATCGCCGTCTCATACAGCGATGTATCGATACTGCCGCCCTGGCCGGATGACTGGCGAGCAAATAATGCGGCGAGAATGCCGATAACGGACCACATGCCTGCGCCCATGTCGATGATGGAAGTACCAACACGTACCGGCGCACGCCCCTCTTCCCCCGTTACACTCATGACGCCGCCGAAAGCTTGCATCAGAGGGTCGTAGCCAGGACGCTGCTTAAGAGGACCCGAGGGGCCAAACGCTGTTAAATTACAATAAATCAGTGACGGCTTTTCACCACGCAGGGTGGCGGCGTCTACACCGTACTTTTCAGTTACGCCCGGGCGGAGATTCTGAATGACCGCATCAGCGGATTGGACAATGTATCGTTTAAGAGCATCACATTGCGCCGGATCCGCCAGATCGACGACTATGCTTTGCTTGTCACGATTGTATACCTGATAAAGAACCGCGGAACCTTGGCGATAGGGCGGCCCCCAATCTCTCGTATGATCGCCCCGCCCCGGCATTTCTACCTTTACGACATTGGCTCCTAACTCAGCGAAAATAAGGCCCGCAAACGGCGCCGCCACGCTGTGCCCCAATTCGACAATCGTCACGCCGGCCAGGGGGGCCGACTTATCGACTGGTCTTGATGTGGCTTTTGGCGGCATGTTCGACCCTTAAGACGCCCGCCCCGGCCGGTTACAGCTGCGTCGGACAAAGTTAGTAGACCCTGGCCATTTTAGATGTTAAAACCGGGGGATTCCCGAGTGACAATATGGCAGGTTTCGGGGCAATGCAAGGCGCAACCGTGAAAGGCGCGTTTTATGATTGACTCAGAAAAGCAAAATAAAAGCGCGGCGCTTAGCGGAAGCAGCGCCCCCTGGCCCAGTCCTGTTGCGGGCTGGTGGGCGGTTTTTGTTCTTACGACTGCCTACACCGCCGCCTACATTGACCGGCAAATCCTAGGCCTTCTCGTAGAGCCCATTCGGAACACGCTCAACGTCAATGACACGCAAATCAGCCTTCTTGGAGGAGCGGCATTTGCCTTATTTTACGTTATTATGGGCCTTCCGCTCGGGCGCCTTGCTGACCGTGTAAACCGCAAGAAGCTTATCGCTGTAGGCGTTTTTCTCTGGAGCCTGATGACCGCAATGTGCGGCCTTGCAACGCATTTCTGGCACTTGTTCATCATGCGCGTCGGGGTTGGAATTGGGGAAGCGACGCTTTCGCCGGCGGCCATTTCGATCATATCCGACTATTTTCCGCCGAATAAACGGGCTCGGCCGCTCGGCACATACATGGTAGCGCTGGCGATTGGGTCGGGTCTGGCTTTTATCGTTGGCGGCCAGGCTATCCAGTTTTTGTCAGGAATCCCTGACTTATCAATCCCCCTGATCGGAACGATTGAACCATGGCAAGCCGCATTCATGATTGTCGGCTTACCGGGCCTTTTACTCGTTCCGTTAGTTCTGCTCGTAGGCGAACCGAAACGACGCGGCATACGGCCCGCCGCAGCCGCCAGCGCCAGTCAAGGCAAGAAGGGGCTCGAAATTCCCCTGAAAGAAGTTGCGCGTTTCGTATTCGTTGAAAACCGCAACACATTCATGCTCATTTTTCTTTCTTTCGGTTTACTAGGGCTGCATTCGCTGACCTTGACCATGTGGCTGCCGCCTTTTTTCCAGCGCACATTTGGCTGGACCACGGGTGAAGTCGGCCTCCGCCTTGGCGCCATAATTCTTGTCTTCGCTTCAATAGGCATGATCGGCGGGACATCAATCGCCCAATGGATGAGCCAGCGCGGACACAAAGACGCGCTCCTGCGGGCGCCGCTTTACATCACCCTTGTTATGACGCCGCTTGCAATTCTCCTGACCCTTTTTCCGAATCCATGGATATCGCTTGCATTATGCGTACCCGTTATCGGTCTCTCGTTCGGATTGTTCGCGTTCGTGCCGGGTCTGCTGCAATCGATCACGCCAAATCAAATGCGTGGGCAACTTGGCGCGCTGTTTTCTCTCTTCAATAATGTCATTGGCATGATATTCGGTCCGACGCTTGTGGCGTTAATTACCGACTATGTATTCAGGGACCCGATGGCGTTGAAATACTCTCTTGCTGTCGTTTCTGCATTAACGCTTCCAGTATCGGCCGTGATGCTGATATTCGGGCTCAAGCACTTTCGAAAAAGCACTGACGACGCCCAAGAGTGGATCGACTCGATGTAGCTACTGCATAATAAAAGGATTTGGAAACTTCGGCGCCAGATTAATCCATACGCTTTTCGTTTCCATAAACTCTTCGATAGCCGCGCGCCCGTTCTCACGACCAAGCCCGCTCCGCTTGTAACCTCCAAAAGGAAGCTGCACGCTGAATGCACGATAAGTATTTACCCATACCGTACCTGCCTTAAGGCGCTTTTCAACGCGGTGCGCGCGCGACAGATTTTCCGTCCACACGCCGGCGGCGAGCCCGTAATCCGTATTATTGGCTATCGCCAAGGCTTCTTCTTCATCCCTAAAAGGAATCACAGCAAGCACTGGCCCGAACACTTCCTCTTGCGCAATGCGCATATTTGGGGTGACGTCTGTGAAAATTGTCGGCTGCACAAAGCGACCGACACCCGGCGCGCCTCCAAGGCTGCACAAAGCGCCCTCGGATTTGGCAGTTTCAATACACTCGAGTATTTTCGTGAACTGGGCTGCCGTCGTGACAGGCCCGACCTGCGTATCCGGCTTCATGGGATCGCCCATACGAGCGGTGGACGCCTTCGCAATGAGTTTCTCGAGAAACTTTTCATATATCGATTGTTGAACCAACAGCCGCGACCCGGCTATGCATGTCTGCCCGCTGGCGGCGAAAATACCGGCAATGACGCCATTAAGCGCATTCTCAAGATTGGCGTCTTCAAAAACAATATTCGGCGATTTGCCGCCAAGCTCCAAAAGCACGCCCTTTGCCCTCGCGCCAGCCGCCTGAGCGACGGCGCAACCGCCAGACTCTCCCCCCGTGAAAGCAACTTTCTCGACTTTGTCGTGCCCGACAAGAGCTGGACCGACTTCATGACCAAAACCGGTCACAACATTAAGGACGCCATTCGGGAAGCCCGCTTCAGAAAAAACTTTCGCAAACTCCAGCGTTGATGCAGATGCATGCTCTGAAGGTTTCAACACAACTGTGTTGCCGGCGGCCAGCGCCGGCGCAAGCTTGAATGTCGCTAATAACAGAGGCGAATTCCACGGCGTAATCGCCGCGACAACACCTAACGGTTCCTTACGCGTGTATGCAAATCCGTCAGGGCGATCGAGCGGCACAACATCGCCAGTTACTTTGTCAGCAAGCCCTGCATAGTAACGGAATATATGCGGAATGTAGGAAAGCTGCGCCTTCATTTCCGAATAAAGCTTGCCATTATCGCGCGTCTCTATTGCAGCCAGATACTCACCTTTCTCGGCAATGCAATCCGCCAGTTTATTGAGCATCGCACCGCGCATGGCTGCAGTAACGCCGCCCCATTCAGGCGCTTCGAATGCTTTTGCGGCCGCATCTACAGCCGCAAAGATATCGCTTTCACTCCCACGCGGGATCTGCGCCCAGTCTTCCTGTGTGTATGGGTTTTCCGATGCAAACCATTCGCCTGAATGTGGGTCGACAAAATTCCCATCAATGAAATTCTGGAACTTCTCAAGCACCGCCATTTAAACCCTCTTTCGCTAAGCGGTCGTACGATTATCGGTAACGGCCAATCATGCCGGACAGCACGCCGCCATCAACAGGCAACCCGGTGCCGTTTATCATGGAGGCCTCATTCGAGGCTAAGAACAAAATTGCAGCGGCGACCTCTTCGGGCCGCACCATCCTGCCCATAGGAATTTTGGAGCCCATAACTTCACGCAACCTGTCACGGCCGCCCAGTTCAACCGCCATAGGCTCTAACAGTTCCGTATCTGTTGATGTCGGCTCGACTGCATTGCAGCGAATGTCTAGCTTTTCGTTCGCCGCCGCCAGCGCGACACTTCTGGTCAGCAACTTTAGACCGCCTTTGCTGGCGCTATAAGCTGCTCCATCTTCTGTCGACCAATGCGCTGCAACCGAGGAAACATTTACTATCGACCCAGGCTTTCCCAGCATCCGCATGGTGCGAAATGCATGCTTACAACCGAGAAACGAACCTGTAAGATTAACAGCAATGACTTTATTCCAGGATTCAAGACTGCATTCATCTAACCTGGCCCGCGCGCCTACCCCCGCCGAATTCACGACGACGTCTAGCCGTCCCGTGAGAGCAACTGCTTCATCTGTCGCTTCTATCCAGTTCGCCTCTTTCGTAACATCAAGACGCTTATATGCGGATCTGGGACCGAGATCACGCACCGCCTGACGGCCCAATTCTTCATTAACATCCGCAACAACAACAAAGGCGCCTTCATTGATGAAAGCAGCGCATGCGGCTCGCCCAATACCGGAAGCCCCCCCGGAAACAACAACTGTATGTGATGTAAAGCGCTGCATGGACGATCACAGAAAAGCAGAGAGGAACGCCGCATATCTATCGGCGCTCCCCTCTGCAACAGGGAGAGGATCTACTCAGTTAAACGCGTAACTTACTTCCACGCCAAACGTGCGAGGCATGCCCGTTGCGCGCAACACCCTGTACGTACTGGCGAGGTTGTTCACCCATGTCGAATACCGTTCATCGAAAATGTTCTTCGCCCAGAACGAGACTTGCAGGCCGGTATCAGATGAATAAAGAGACGCCCTTCCGTTGACTAACGTAAAGCCCCCTGATTCGGTAACAGGGATATTGGAGATGTTCGTGAAGAACTTCGCCGTGTGCGTAACATCGACCTGCACTGAGCCCATCATTCCGTTCCCGAGCTCTTTCGAGTAACGGATTGACCCGTTGGCGTTAACAGGAGGAGCAAAAGCCAGCTCTTCGCCTATGGTGATATTGTTAGCCGGCTCAATGCTGTTCTTGATTTCCGTATCGAGAACGCCGATGCCGCCGCGAATATCCCACTCAGGGTTTGGACGCCAACGTATGTCGCTTTCAAAGCCTACGACTTTTGCATCAGCAAGGTTCGTAAGAGCAAAGATATTGCCCATCACGCCGCCACCAACATCAGTCAAGAAATTACCGATCAGTTGCGCGTCTTGATACTCATACCAAAAGGCGGCTGAGTTCCAGGTCACCGCGCCGTCTGCAAGTGTAAGCTTCTTTCCAAGCTCAAACGCGTAGACTTTTTCTTCGTCAAAGGCGGTGATTGTGTCATCGTTTAACGCAAGGTTGCCGTTGAAGCCTCCGCTCTTGAACCCGCGCGAGGCGCTAAAATAAATCAGCGTGTTATCGTTGGGCGTGAAGTCAATTCCGATCTTGCCTGAAACATTGTTGAACTCACGCGAATCGACACGCTCAGAGGCCGGCACGCCAAATGGCTGGGCCACGCCTGCAGGCGGCGGATCAAATGACACTTCGGTAGGCGCGGGATTTACCACGTCGAAAAACGTTCTGCCTTCGAAGTCACGTTTCTCGTAAGTATAGCGAATGCCGCCGTTTACTGACCACATTGACGAAAGCGCATAGTCAAAGTTTCCAAATGCAGCGAAGGTTTGGGTATCCTGAAAGACTTCGGTATTGATAGCGACGCCTCTCGTATAAGCTTTCACTTCCGAGATTGGAGCATCGAGATCGTCAGTTTGATAATAGAGACCGACAATCCACTCAAAAGGCCCGCTGGTATCCGATGTAAAGCGTAGCTCTTCCGAAAAGACATCGATATCGTTGACGTAATAGTCGTCAACGATAATCTGCGGAAAGCCGTCGGCGTCTTCGCGCACGTCACGTTCAAAATGCTCAAGACCGGTAACGGAAGTTACCGTGAAAGCGCCGGCGTCCCACTCGATCGTAGCGACGCCGCCGATGCCCTCAAGATCAAGACGGGGACGGAAACCAGGAGCTGAGGTGAACGGATCCGTGTCCGGCTCCTGGTTCATGGAAAGGTCAAAGCAATCGGACTCACCGCCCTGAAGCGTTCCATCGGTGAAGGCGCTGCAAAACCCTGACAACATGGAATTCCCGCTGGGTAACATGTCGTATTGGGCGAGATCGCTGTTTTCTTTGCCGCCGTGCACATTGAGGTTGAATTCAAAATCGTCATTCGGCTGGATATTGAGCTGGGCGCGCCAAGCGTATCTTTCAATCTCACCGTGATTTTGACCAAGGTGCCTGTTGTAGAACGGCCCATCGCTCTGATTGCGATATGTACCGGAAACGCGGAACGCCGCTATTTCGCTCAGCGGTATATTGATGAAACCTTCAGTTTCAAAGTTTTTATAGTTTCCGTAACCCGCCGTAAGCTCCGCGCTAAACGCTTCCGCATCAGGCTTTCTCGAGAAGAAACTAACCGTGCCGGCTGTCGTGTTGCGGCCATAAAGCGTCCCCTGAGGGCCTTTCAGCACTTCAACACGGTCAATATCGAACAAACCGAAATTCAGCATCACCGCAAACGGGTAAAACACTTCGTCTACATGCACAGCGGTGGGCGAACTGTTATTAGGCGCAATATCATTCAGGCCAACACCTCGAATAGCGAAGTTCGGCACATTGTTGCCAAAGAGATTGACTGTTGTCAGATTTGCCGTTTGTTGAGCGATATCGTCGGCGGTTTCGAATCCGAACGCCTTCACATCATCGCCGGAAATAGCGGTAACAGAGATGTTGACGTCTTGTACGCTCTCACTCCGTTTTTTCGCAGTAACAACAAGCTCGTCGGTTTCAGCCATAGCTTGTCCGCCACACGCCAGAAGCGCAGATAAGCTAACGGCGGTCCACAATCTAGCGGTCATAACGCCTCCCTTCGCATAACCCGGAGTTGGCCTATGCTAACCCTTGCAATAACTCAGCATTCCACGAGTTTAACAAAACCGTCAAGATAAAAACCGGGATTCACTTAGTATTTTAGCTCAAAAGCCATGAGCGCGTCGCTATTTAATGCCATTTTATCCATATATTACGGCTGGTTATGTAATGGTGTGTCTTTTTAATAACGGGTGAGACCCGAATTAACTGAGATTGAAATCATTGCCCGGCGAGGTTCTCATAATAGGGAATCACAACTTCCTTGTCAGATTTTCGATTACCGACGAGCGCTTCAGTAAACGGCGCCACCACTTTTGGGTCGATCATTATATTCAAACAGGACGGCCTGCCTGAAGCCAAAGCCCGCTTAACAGCCGGGCCCACCTCATCTGGATCCGTCACACGTTCCGCATAACACCCAAACCCCTCCGCCACGCGCTCATACGCGCAATCTTCCAAATCCACGATACATTGGCGATTCTCTCCAAACATCATTGATTGCCCATGTTTGGACAGCCCCCAACATTCGTTGTTAAATATGACTGTCAGCACAGGAAGCTTATGCCGAGCCATTGTATGAAATTCCTGTACGTTGAAGCCAACCGCCCCATCGCCGGTGATGCAAATGACCGGACGATCAGGGTGTGCGACTTGCGCGCCGATGGCGAAAGGCTGCCCTGTACCAAGGCAGCCTAAATACCCGGTCACCATAAACCCCTCGATTGGGGCCGCTGCAAGATTCATCTCCGCCCAATTATAGGCCTCGCCGCCATCGACAACGATCCAGGAACCTGCCGGTATCGCCTTCATAAGGTCATGAGCGGCCTTATATGGGTGTATAGGCGCACTCGTTGACGAAAGGGATTCAGAAAAACGGCGCTCATGCCAGCCCGCGGAAAATGCTACATCTTCGCTCCACGATTTATTCTCAGGCCAGGAAAGCCCTTCCGCTACGCCCTGAGCGGCCGCAAGAAACATTCGACAATCAGCCTCAACGCCCACGCTAGCCGGCCTGAGGCGACCGATTTCTGAACCGTCTATATCAACCGCCAGAATATTCGTATCAAAAGGCAGCAAAGCGTCAGTTGCGCCACCCGTATATCTTCCCAGCCGCGCGCCAAGAAGCAACACGCAATCGGGCGCGTTTCCATTTTCATTCAATACTTTGAGATTTGCAAAATCACCGCCCCAAAGGGCATGACTGGTCGGCAATACGCCATGCGCCTTACAATTTGTGAACACAGGCATTCCCGTCAGTTCACAAAACGCCTGCAACGCATTTTTTGAGCCCGACAAACTCACGCCAGCACCGGCTAAAATTGCAGGACGGCGCGCGGACATGAGATAATCGAGGCATTTTCTGACCGCCGCGGCGTCAGGGGCGGAAGGCGTCGCTCGCTCGATTTTTGGCGGCTCAAACTGCTGATAGGGCAGCGGTTGGTAAATTACATCCGCCGGAATTTCCAGAAACACCGGCCCCGGCCGCCCTGAACGCGCCACATTTATCGCCCGGGCGATAATGCGCGGTATCGTTTCTGTGCGCGTTATTCTAAACGCCCATTTGCTTACCGGCGCCGCGACAGCAACTTGATCAAAGCCGCCTTGCAAAGCATTTGCCTCAGCCTCAACAAGCGGCTCTGCCCCGGCAATTACAATCATTGGCACGCAATCAAGATAAGCATCCGCCAACGCCGTCACGACATTAGTCATGCCAGGCCCGGCAGTGACGAACACCGCTGCAGGGCGACCGGTCGCACGAGCATAGCCTGCCGCGGCATGCCCTGCCGCCGCTTCATGACGCGTATCGATCAATGCAAAGGAGTTATCGATCGCCGCCTGAAACACCGGCTCAAGATGTCCGCCGTGAAGAGCAAAGCCGCGGTCTATTCCGCCCGCCAACAACGTTTTTATTACCAGTACGCCGCCATCAACTTGAGCCATTTTTTCCTCGCCAGCAGGGGATTAAATCGGTGTTCACCGAGTTTTATATAAAAAGGCGGCCAATGCAATCCATCCGCACACATCCCCGCCGTCAGGGATTAGGCCGAGTAGCGAGCCGGCATTACAAATCGAGCCTGAAGGTCATCGTACGTTTCCCGGCGCGTAATCAGATCCGCACAACCTTCGCACGCCAAAGCCGTGGCCGGTCTCGGCATTGAATTGAAGACGCTCGCCTGACTCTCTGAATAAGCGCCAGCGTCAAAGATCGCGAGCAGCTCTCCCCTTTCCAGCAAAGGTAGTTTTCGGTCTTTTCCAAATACGGCAGGGATGCAGTTTGGGCCGACGATATCGACCCTCTCTGTGAGCTTACGGTGCACTTCACCGGCAGGAAGAATCATATTCGACGCGCCGTAAATGGTTGTCAGCACGAGCCATTCACCACTTGCATCGACATTGACCCAGCATCGCCCCTGGTCGTGCTTGATCGTCCCTACCCGTGTAAGCAACACGCCGGCGTTATTGACGATATACCGCCCAGGCTCCAGCCAAAGGGCCGGCAATGGATGCGGCATTGCTTCAAAACCAGAACGAAGCGCACGACAAACCTGATTGGCGTATCCTTCGATAGATACAGGGTTCAATTTGTCTGTCCTGGCCTCCGGGTCTCTATCCGCAGGCCAGCCGCCGCCAATATCAATGAGCGACGGCCAATAGCCTGTCGCGCCGCATAACCTAACGATATCCCTTGCAAATGCAGCAACATTTCCGGAAACAATATTTGCGTCTCTGGTCAATCTGCCGATGTGAACGTGATATCCAAGAAGAGAAAGCCTGCTGCTAGCCTGCACTTTCTCAATGACGCCCTTAGCGCTTTCGAACCCCACTCCCCATTTTTTCCCGGCAAGCACCGCCGCCGCCTTATCATTTGAGGTATACGCATCACCTTCAAAGTCCGCCAAAAGGTCCGCATCAAAAGCTTTCAGTCGTATCAAAACTCTTACGTCTCGCTCACACTGTTCCGCCAGCTCAGCTGTCAGCTCAACATCACTGGCTGCATCAAGCACGATGACTGAGTTGGCGCGTATCGCCTGATTTATTTCATCATCGGTTTTATTGCTGCCATTAAGAGTGGTCTTTTCGGCATTCCCGCCAAAACCATGAGCCAGGATAAGTTCACCAAACCCCGTACAGTCAAACCCCGCCCCCTCAGCTGCAAGTATTTTACAAATTGCAGGATTGGGGTTTGCTTTGACTGCATACAAAATATCCACTGGAACCGGCCAGAAACGCGAGAATGCCGCTTTAAAGCGCCGAAAATTCGCGCGAATGGCGGTCTCGCTCATTACATATAAGGGCGCCCCATACCGATCGGCCAAGGAATCAGCCCTAACGCCGTCGATTTCCAGATCGCCCTCTGCGTTTACGTAGAACGTATCCGTTTCGCCACGCGCAGAATCCAAAAGGGAAGCCGCCGTATCTGACCCAGAAAAATCACTCATAGCCGCATCAGTATTCGGTTTTTATCGACTATTCCAGCTTTGGTCATGCCGGACCCGTCCCCCAAAAGGCAGATGGCAAAACGCATCATGAGCCGCCCATTACAAATTTTCTATTTTTATCAAACAATTAAATTGCATAACTAAACCCCTCATCAATCACTCCTGACTTTTACAAATCTTGACAGCTCTGGCTCTGTTATATAAAACTCGGTTTTCAACGGCTATATTGAGCGCAAAAGTTCCTCAAGAACCGATCCGCTCGACAGCGCCGGAATGACGTTTTTCGAAACTCACCCAGCGCAAGGGGCGCAGGGCGGAGACTGGTGGAGTTTATGAAAAAAACGCCTGAAACAACGGCGGCGCTCCGGCGTTCGGACATCGACCATCATTTTCACCCGTTCACAGATCCCAAAAAATTAGAGCGCGTCGGATCGCGGATCATTGAGCACGGAAAAGGTGTCGAAATCTGGGATACGGATGGAAACAAATATTTAGACGGGATGGCCGGCCTCTGGTGCGTAAATGTTGGATACGGCCGCAAAGAAATCGGCGAGCGTGCAAAAGAGCAAATTGAGCGGCTCTGCTATTATAACTCTTTTTTCATGTCGACGACGCCCACTCAAATTGAGCTTGCTAAAACGATCGCTGAACTTACGCCGAATGGATTGGATCACGTCTTCTTTGGCACATCAGGATCTGACGCCAATGATACGGCGACACGATTAGTACGCCACTACTGGGACATCAAAGGAAAGCCCGGCAAAAAAGCCATTATCAGCCTGATACACGCTTATCATGGCAGCACAATTACCGGCGCCTCCCTGGGAGGCTGGCGGCGCATGCATGAAATGGGCTCGACCCTGCAGCCTGATCACATACATATCATGCCGCCATACTGGTTTGAGTTCGGCAAGAATGAGGACAGGAACGACTTCGGGAAACGAGCCGCTAAAGCTCTTGAAGACGCAATCCTGGAAGCCGGCCCAGACAAAATAGCTGCGTTTATCGCCGAACCGGTAATGGGCGCAGGCGGCGTTATTCCGGCCCCGCCGACTTATTGGCCCGCCGTTCAGGAAATCTGCCGCAAGCACGACATATTGCTTGTCGCCGATGAAGTTATAACCGGCTTTGGCCGTACAGGTTCCTGGTTCGGCTGTGATACGATGAATATTCAGCCTGACGTCATGACTATGGCGAAAGGCATTTCGTCTGGTTACGTGCCCATATCCGCCACCGTTGTCAGCAACAGCCTATTCAGCGTTATCGCTGAAGGTGGCGAGATTGCACACGGCTTTACTTATTCCGGGCACCCTGTCGCCTGCGCTATTGCACTTGAAAACATACGCATCCTTAAAGAAGAAAAAATCATCGAATATGTTCGTGATGTCGCAGCGCCTTACTTTCAACGCAGGCTTCAAGAATTCGCCGATCATCCTATCGTAGGAGAGACAAGAGGAGTCGGTCTGCTTGGCGCAATTGAGCTCGTGAGAAACCCTGCTGAGGGTATAAAATTTCCAGAAAGCCAGGGCGTTGCTGCGCGTTGCGTTGAAAAAGGGTTCCAGAACGGTATCGTCATTCGCGGCGTGCGGGACGTCCTGGAATTCAGCCCTCCCCTGATCATCACAACTCAGGAAATCGACACTTTGCTTGACCGGACAAGATATTGCCTTGATCAGATCGCCAAGGAAGAAGTATTGGCGTCATAAACCGATTGGCGAATTGACGAGCTAAACCCTATTATCCTAGGTTCCGACTGATTCTATAGGGTTCGGAAGCGATATGGCGGTCACCGCTAAAAACGGGCTAGCAACGAAGCGGAAGCGGCGCAGCGGTACAATGCAGGCGCGCGGCGTGCTCCGGCGAGAACAAATAACCGCCGCCGCGAAGGAACTGTTGCTCGGAAAAAACCTGGAAGACATTACATACAATGAGATCGCCGAGCGAGCAAAGGTGCCCGCCGGATCTGCTTATCATTTCTTCCCAAACGTCAATTCTATCTACGCTGCTATCGCAATGGATTTTCTGCAGCGATACGTAGACGCCGTGACAGAGCCAACTGAGGAAAAACCAACCTCCTGGCAGGAAGTCATTGATCGCCAGATTGAACGAGGCGCAAGCCTATTTAAAAACGATCCCGCGGCTATGAAGATTATTATCGGCGGCAAAACACCGCCGGAAATAAAACATTGGGATCGTGAAAATGATCATCGACTCGCAGAAGCAATTAAGCGGGATATCACCCGTTACTTTGATCTGCCGGAGTTACCTAACGCAAATAGAATTTTCTTTTTTTATGTCGAAATCGTGGATTTGATTTTCTCCTTATCTGTTCTTGAGCACGGCACAATAACGCCGGAAATGACGCAGGAAGCGCAAATCGCTGGAAGGTCATATTTAAGTAGTTACATCCCCCAAATTCTTTCCCGGTCATAGCCGCCATGTGACCAGCTGCGACGAGAGTCGTCTGCGCCAACTTCTAAAAGCCTACGCCGATAAGACAATTCAGCCCGGACACATTTTGGCGCGGTGGAAGCTGTTTGGCTCGAATGAGCGTCAGTTATTCTCCCTGATATAAAGAAACAGGCGCGCCCTAAACATTAAGTCGCCAGCGTTTTCAAATCGACGGAGACATCTGCAAGTTTATCAGGGTCGATTGCCGCGCCGCTTTCGATCAGACGTTTACCAATGACGAAGGACGCGGGATCGTTTATTGCATCGACAGCGAGCGCTTTGCCGTCTTTAAGATACCACACTGCGAAGCGCTTTATCTGCGGATCGCCGCGAACAACCATATTATCAAAACCTTCCATAAGCCCGGCGGTCTGTAGCTTGACGTCATACTGGTCCGACCAGAACCATGGCAGCGCATCGTAAACCACTGCGCCACCCGCCATGTTGGCGCCGGCGGCTTTCGCCTGTTCTATGGCGTTCGGCACTGATTCAAGGCGCATGCGCCTGCTGTAACGCGGTGAGGGAAAGTTCGTGCAGTCTCCCGCCGCCCAGATATCCGGATCGCTCGTGCGCGCATGCTCATCGACAACAACGCCATTAGCGATTTCGAGCCCGGCCTCAGCCGCCAGCGTTACCTCCGGAACCGCGCCGATCCCGACCAGCGCCGCCGCGCAGTCGATCACTTCGCCGCCCGTCAGCTTCACGCCTTCCAGCGCATCGCCGCCGACAAAACCTTCTACCGTCGCGCCAAGTCGCAGCTCGACGCCTGCATCCCGATGCAGCGCTTCATAAAAAACGGAGACTGGCTTACTGGCGACCCGCGCAAGCACCCGGTCAGCCATTTCAAGCACAGTGACATCCCGTCCCGCCTGACGCGCGACAGCTGCGACCTCAAGGCCGACATAACCGGCGCCGATAATAACCACGCGCCCCTCGGCGGCGAGCAACGGTCTCAAGGCATCGGAATCGGCGAGCGTCCTCAAATAATGAATGCCGTCAAGATCAGCGCCCGGCGCATCGATCCTGCGCGGCGGCGCGCCCGTCGCCAGCAGGAGCTTGTCATAAGAAAGTCTGCCCCCCTTCTCGGTCAGCACGGTTTTGCCGCCACGGTCGATCCGCACCACCTTCTCGCCAAGGCGCAATTCGACATTCTGGGTTTTGTAAAATTCTTCCGGCCGCAGATATAACCGCGCCTCGGCGAGCTCGCCCTTGAGGTAGGCTTTTGACAATGGCGGGCGTTGATACGGTAAAGCCGGTTCCTCGCCGATCATCACGATTGCGCCCTGAAAACCCGACTGACGCAACGAGACCACAGCTTGCGCCCCGGCCTGCCCGGCGCCGATGATGATGACGGTTTCAGTCATATTTTTTCCTCCACATCATCGGCGGTCTTCTCCCGACGCAAACTGGATTTCAACATCCATTTAAGGCCGGATAGCCCGGCTGTAGGGTCTGACATATTGCAGATTATGTTTCAATACTGTACTATAAGTCGATTATCGCACATACGCAATACTGCGATACATGTTCACTCCGCTCAAGGGGCAGCCCGGTCGGTAAATCATATGGCGTTAACCCCGGAACTTTCCAGAAGCTTGGTTTTGCCGGCGATTTGCGCGCCCATGATGATGGTGTCGGGCCCGGAACTTGTTGCGTCCGTCATGAAGTCAGGCCTTATGGCGGCGCTGCCCGCACATAACGCAAGAAATATCGAGGAGTTCGATCAGTGGCTCGCCGATATTTCGTCGCAAACGCAAAGCTATGCAGAGCAAAATCCGGACGCAATTATCGGCCCACTTGCGGTTAACATCACGGCAAGACGGACTCTCGACGAACTCGATGCATACATCGCGCTTTGCGAGAAGCATCATGTCAAGATCATTATAAGCGCAATGGGAAATCCTGGCGAGCTCGCAAAAAAAGCCCATGGCGCCGGCGCCAGAATTTTCCATGACATTACGACGATCGCTCATGCCGAAAAGGCGGTGGCCGCCGGCGTAGACGGGCTAATCTGTATTGGTTATGGCGGCGGGGGGCATTCCGGCCGGCTCAGTCATCTGGTGCTTATTCCGAAAATCCGGTCCTTTTTTAACGGGACCGTTGTCCTCGCGGGGTGCGCGTCGAACGGCGCGGCAATACGCGCTGCAGAAATTCTCGGAGCGGATTTATGCTATTTGGGCACGCGGTTCATCGCCGTCAAAGAATCGCGGGCGCCGCTAGGTTACAAAAGAATGATTATTGCCGGGTCGTCTTCCGACCTGACCTTCACAGACAAGGTGTCCGGCGTTTCTGCAAACTGGCTCACTCAATCCCTGCTTGAAAACAGCGTCGATGTCGAAAGCCTGATGGCGGATCCAGCACCTGGAAAGTCGAAAAGCATTCCGGAGAGCGCTCGTCCCTGGAAAGATATTTGGAGCGCGGGTCAGGGCATGGATCTGATCGACGATATTCCTGACGCCGCCGAACTGACCGCGCGCCTGCGTGCCGAGTATGAAACGGCTTGCAAACTCCCTGCTTGGCGGAACGAACCAGCAGGAGAGATCGCATGACCCAAATGGCGAATATTGCAATAAACGCAAATGACATCGTTGCCGGTAAGGAAGAAACCATTGTTCTTCATGACATCGACGACATCCGTATCATTGTCTTTAATCGCCCTTCCGCCCGCAATGCACTCTCACGCGAGATGCGAAAAGGGTTTTCTTCAGTTATCAACCAGACCGAGAATACGGAGAATATCAAGGCCGTCATTCTTACAGGCGCCGGCGGCGCTTTCTGCGCCGGCGTTGATATAAAAGAAATACGATCCGACCCCGGCCACCCAATGGTAAGGCCGAATCCGGCGGAAGTTATCAGAGACATGAAAAAACCGGTTATCGCCGCCGTGAATGGGCCATGCGTTACCGGCGCGCTCGAAATCGCCTTGAGTTGCAGTTTCATCATCGCTTCTGAACAAGCGAGCTTCGCCGATACCCACGCTAAAGTCGGGCTCTTCCCTGCCTGGGGATTAAGCGCGTTGTTGCCCCGGTCCGTAGGCGTCAGACGTGCGCGGCAAATGAGTATGACAGGTATGTTTATTTCAGCCGCCACCGCTTATGATTGGGGGCTTGTCAACGAACTTGCGCCAGCGGAAACCTTGCTTCAACGGTGCATGGCGGTCGCCCGCGACATCGCCTGCGCGGATGGCCCATCCCTGCGCTTGCAGCTTGATGTGCTAAACGCTTATGAAAATGCTGCGCAATTTCCTGCCCTTGCGGCTGAAGCCACGGCATTGGAATTATTCAGGCGCTCAAATGTTGAGGAATAACATCTCACGACCCTTTTGCGAAAGCCCCGGGCAAGTTGAAAGGCTTTGCGCAATTGCAGTTTATAAATTTAAGAGAACGTAAAACGGAAAGCGGCGGCGATATATGACAAACGAACCTCCCAAGCCAGGCGTCATCAAACTTGAAAAACGCGAAGATGGCGTTGCAACGCTCACCATATCGAATCCACGCCGTAAAAATGCGATGTCGCGGCCCATGCATCGTCAGTTCGAAAGAATATGGGATGAAATAGACGATGACGACGATATCCGTGTCGTCATTTTGACGGGAGACGGCGACTCTTTTTGCGCCGGAACCGACCTCAGCGTTCAGGACGACCAGAACAAGGCCGGTCGACCGGGACGGCCGCCGACAAGAAGCGCACGGCGCATGTTCTGGAATATGCTCGATTGTGAGAAACCGATTATCGCAAAGGTGCGCGGCTATGCATACGGACTTGGCGTCAACATCGCGGTCGCATCAGATATTGTCGTTGCAGCTGACGGCGCCCGTTTGTGCGATTCACATGTTAAAATGGGTATCGCCGCTGGAGACGGCGGGGCCGCGCTCTGGCCGCTGCTGATCGGGTTTCACCGGGCAAAAGAATTCCTGATGACGGGCGATCCTATCGACGCCAAACTTGCTGCTGAAATGGGCCTTATCAACTACTGCATGCCTGAAGCGGAGATCGACAAATTCGTCGATGATCTCGCCGTAAAGCTCGCCGCCGGCGCGCCGCTGGCCATTTCCTACACCAAGCTTTCAGTTAACGCGATGCTGAAGCAATTAATGGCCGGAGCGTTCGAAACTTCGCTTGCCTACGACCAGCTCACGCTCTTCACCGACGATCACAAAGAAGGCGCCAGAGCGTTTCTGGAAAAACGCAAGCCAAAATTCACCGGATCGTAAGCAGCTTCGCTGACTGAGTTACACGGTTCTGCAAGTTTATTTGCCCTGCCAAACCGGCTGGCGCTTTTCCGCGAAAGCTCTCGGCCCTTCAATGGCGTCGCTGGATGCACGCGCAGTCCTTACAGCCGGACACCCCCATTGAAGCGACATGGCGCGATCAAGCGGCATGTCCGTCCCCTGTTGCATGACCTGCTTTGCCGCACGCACGGCCAAAGGGCTGAGCTTGCATATATCTTCAGCCCATTTTTTCGCCGCCTCCAACACTTGCCCTTCAGGAACGACCTCGTTGACGAAGCCATACTCCAGCCCTTCTTTGGCGGAGACTTTACGCGCCGTCAGCGCAAGTCCCATCGCCCTTTTCATCCCGATGGCGCGCGGCAAGCGCAATAGCCCGCCCGCAAGGGCGATAAGACCGACACGAGGTTCTGGCAAAGCAAATCCGGCATTCTCGGATGCAATGATCAGATCGCAAGCCAGCGCTGTCTCAAATCCGCCGCCCATGGCGAGCCCGTTGACAGCCGCGATGACCGGTTTTGTCATGCCGAAACGACTCGAAAGCCCGGCAAAACCCGAAGGCGGAGGCTGATCCGGCTGACCTTTCGCCGCGTGATATTTTAAATCATTGCCAGCGCAAAACGCACGGTCTCCGGCGCCGGTAACTATAGCCACCCACTGCTGATCGTCTTTCTCAAACTCATCAAAAACTTTGTGCAACTCCCAATGCGCCGGACCATGCAGGGCATTCAACACTTCCGGACGATTGAGCGTGACAATCGTCAGATGGTCGTCTTTGGCGACGCGTATATATTCATATCCCACGCCTGTCCTCCCTCATTCAGACTTCCTGGAATTAACGCGGCGCCATTCGAATCGCGCCGTCTAGGCGAATGCTTTCGCCATTCATGTAGCTGTTCCGGCAAAGCTCCAATGCAAGGCCGGCGAATTCTTCCGGGTCGCCGAGGCGTTTCGGAAACGGTACTGTCGCCGCCAATTTATCACGCATTTCCGGCTTCATCGTGGCGAAGAGAGGTGTGTTAAAAATGCCGGGCATGATCGTATTCACACGAATGCCATCACGCATAAGGTCTCTAGCGACCGGCAATGTAAGACCGACAATGCCGTTTTTCGATGAGGCGTAGGCCGCCTGGCCCATTTGACCGTCTATTGCGGCGACCGACGCGGTGTTCACAATAGAACCGCGTTCACCGTCAGCTAACGGATCGAGATCCAGCATCCCCTTTGCAGATTTTGCAATACACCGAAAGGTTCCGACAAGGTTAAGCAGCACGATGCGTTCGAAATCATCGACAGGAAAGTGATAGGCCTCGCCTGTTTCCCGATTTCGCCCGGCGGTCTTGAATGAATTTCCTCTGCCGGCGCAATTGATAAGAATGCGTTCCTGCCCGTGGGCAGCACGCGCGGCGGCGAAGCCTGCATCGACAGACGCATCGTCTGTTACATCAACCTTTGCAAAAACGCCGCCGACCTCGTTGGCGACCTGCTCGCCCTTTTCCGCATTGAGATCGAATATCGCGACCTTCACCCCTTCTTGAGAAAGCGCCCTGGAAGCCGCCTCGCCCAGACCGCTGGCGCCTCCGGTCACCACCGCCGCCGCACCCGAGAGTTTCATATGTCTGTCGCCTCCTCTTTACTCAGCCGAAAGCGGCCTCTGTTATCGGCGGGACCAGACGGCCTTCGCGCGACATTGTTACGTTTGATCAATATTCGCACACTTTTCCGCGATGATAAAGACCGGCCGCCGCCAATTTCGCCGCCGCGCTCAATAAAACGCCGCTTGCCTTTCACGGCACGCCGACGCGACCGCAGAAATGCGCGAGTCATTTCTGATAACGAGGCCCGTGAGGGAACAGGCCAGTCCCGGGATCAGCGCAGCGTCCTGCCGCCATCAACCGTAAACGCATGACCAGTCGTGAACGTAGCATCGCGGCATAAATAAAGGGCAGCCGATGCAACTTCTTCCTTGTCGCCTACACGCCCAAGCGGATGCTTTTCCAGCGCCATCGCCGCACGATCCGGATGATCTTCCTCAAACTTGAGCCACATGGTTCCTGTCGTCGCTCCGGGGCAAACAACATTGACCCGAACGCCATCCTTCGCGCATTCAAGCGCTGCACCTTTCGTCATGCCAACGACAGCAAATTTCGCCGCCCCATAGACGGCCTGCATGGCGCTTGGTATCAAGCCGGCCGCTGAGGCGTTATTGCATATCGCGCCGCCGCCTGAAGCTTTTATTGCTGGTATCATATACTTTAACCCCAGGAACGTCCCAAGTACATTGACGTTCATCTGCTGGTGATATTCTTCCAGTGAAAGGTCGATTAGCGGCTTGACCGACTGTTGAGCGCCGGCGTTATTGAAACCATAGGTCAGACCTCCAAATTCATTGCAGGTCTTTTCAATTGCCTCCCTGACGGATCTTTCCTCTGTGACATCGCCATCCAGTGCAAGGCAGCGGACTCCCTTATTTTCAATAAGCTTGCGCGCACTCGTGTTCAGTTCTGAACGTCGTGAAAAAATTGCAACGTCGATACCTTCATCGGCAAATCGCAATGCGGTCGCCAGACCAATTCCAGCGTTGCCGCCGGTAATGAAAACACACTGTTGTTGACTGACCATGCGAACCCTGATGTTTTGAAATAGGTACCGTCTTCAATGACCACGTTGCGTGATTACGGGGTGAATTCGCAAGTCGGCCAGCGGTACAAAATTCACGATAGACAGAGAAATTAAATGTGCTATTATCGCACATATGTATTATTTGCGGGCTGAAAAACCGGCTGATCGGGAACCGAAGATGGCAAAAACACCACAGAAACAAGCCGCTGATGCAACACCGGAGTCGGGAGACTCCAAACCTCTACGGAACGTTGATCGCATGGGCGGCTTCGCAAAAGGCCTTTCCGTGATCGAAGCTTTTCGCCAGGGCCGGGGCGCTTCGACCATCGCGGAAATCGCGCGTTACAGCGGGCTGGACAGAGCCTCCGCAAGAAGGTGCCTCTTAACGCTAGTCGAATGCGGTTATGCAAAGCAGGACGGATCTTATTTTGAATTGACGCCGCGAATTCTCCGACTCGGAAACTCGTTCATGTCCATGTCGCTTCCGCGTCTCATTCGGCCTTACCTGGATCAACTGGCGGATGAAGTCCGGGAATCGTGCAGCGCCGCCATTCTGGATCGCACAGACGTTGTTTATATTTTACGCGCCGTCCATCACGGCGTCATGGGCGCCGGCCTTCATCCTGGGAGCCGTTTACCGGCTTTTTGCACTGGATTGGGTCGTGTATTACTAGCTTCCTATCCCGCTGAAAGAGCGCTTAGAATACTAAAAGAAAGCAATCGCACCGCACTCACGAAATACACGATTACAGATATCGATAAGCTAATGGCTGAACTCGAAAAGATTCAAAAAAATGGTTACGCCATTATCGATCGCGAGATCGAAATTGGTTCACGTTCTATTGCTGTACCAATCTACAATATCAATGGAGAAGCCGTCGCCGCTTGCACCGTAGGCGTTCATTCTTCAACGGCAACTATGAAGCAGCTGCGTGATAATTACCTGCCCCACCTATATAACTTTCAGGCGCAGCTAGCAGAAATTCTGCCTTAGCCTTTCTGCGTAGATCGACATTTTGGCCTTGCACGACTGTTGACAGATGACGCGCCGGAAGCGGCCTTGCACGCGCCTCTTCGGCCCGCTTTCGCTTGACAATGATCCTCGGAAATGATTTGTTAATTATCGCACAACTGTTCGTAAAAAGACAGTTCGCTACCATAATTAACAAGGGGTGAAACACGATGAATACCGGTAACCCATTGTATTTCCTCCACCCTTAAGCATAACGGCCCCCGCGTTGAAGAAGCCACAGGACACCGCTCCCGCCGCCGCGAAGCCTTCTGAAACATCGCCGCGCGCGCCCTCGACAGGGTCGCTCAAATGGCTGATCGCCGCCCTGATGGGTGTTTGTTATACGCTCTCATATATCGACCGCCAGATTATCAGCCTGCTGATTGATCCGATCAAGCAAACTTTCGCGCTCTCCGATACGCAAGTCGGACTCATGCAGGGCCTCAGCTTTTCTTTGTTTTACGTAGCAGCCTCGCTACCTCTGGCCTGGCTGGCGGACAAAGGCCATCGCGCGTCCGTAATCAGTATTTGCGTCGCCGCCTGGAGTTTTATGACAGTGCTCTGCGGCGTCGCACAGAATTATACGCAACTGTTTCTGGCGCGTATCGGTGTCGCCGTTGGAGAGGCGGGGTTAACACCCGCGGCCCTGGCGACAATCGGAGACCTGTTCGAACCTAAAAAGCTAGCCATTCCGACAGCTATTTTCATGCTCGCGCCGTTTGTGGGTGGAGGGCTTTCCTTGCTGGGAGGCGGCGCTCTCTACGCAGCCACCGAAAGCTGGTCCATGCCCGCCATACCTGGACTAGGCGTCCTGGAGCGATGGCAACTGGTGTTCATTTTGGTCGGTGCGCCT
The DNA here is from genome assembly GCA_913055785.1 of uncultured Parvularculaceae bacterium. Classification (GTDB taxonomy): domain Bacteria; phylum Pseudomonadota; class Alphaproteobacteria; order Caulobacterales; family Parvularculaceae; genus Hyphococcus. The sequence goes on from CAJXLJ010000013.1 coordinate 42,323, forward strand.
GGTATTTTACTGGCGTTGCCGGTTTTCTGGTTTATCCGGGCGAGCGGAAAACCACACACCGTTGAACATCAATCGATCAGCGAAGGCGTGGTTTTCATAAAAAAGGAGTGGCGCTTTACGGCCTTTTATATGCTCGCCATGGGGCTGGCCATGACGCTCATGAGCTCATATGTGACCTGGCTTCCTGCGGCCATCATGCGCTCCAAAGGCATTGACGAACAAACAATCGGGCTATTGTTCGGTCCGATATACCTGCTCGCGGGCGCCGCTGGCACAATGGGCGCCGGTATTATTGTCGAAAGGATGGGCGGGAACGATCCGGTCAAGGCGATATTACGCTTCATGCGCATCTGCACAGCGATCCTCTTGCCGGTAGGCGTGATCGGACCGCTCGTTCCCTCTCTCTGGTTGGAACTGTTTCTGATGGGCTTTAGCATTTTGATCATCAGCTCGATTGCGTCAGTCTCTTCCCTGCCCTTTCAGTATATTGCGCCGATGCATTTACGCGCGCAATCGATCGCAATTCTCGCACTTGTTTGCGCGCTCCTGGGTACAGGCAGCGGCCCGATACTCGCCGGTGTTTTAAGCGATGCCCTCCAGTTTCTCGACCATCCTCTATCTTCAGCGCTGGCGATCATCGCAGCCGTCGTCTTGCCAATAATTTTTCTGCTTTTCACACTCGTTGCAAAACACCATGAGCGCGCGCGCCTTGACCAGCGTCAAGGCACGTTAATGCATTCGCAATCCCACGCTGATGCGGCGACGTGATTAGACTTTAAGTGTTATTAGCTACCGCTGAGGGTACGCCGTCCAGCAAGACCGTTTTCGTTTCGAGATACGGCAATAACCCTTCTATTCCGCCTTCGCGACCTATCCCCGATTGTTTGAACCCGCCAAACGCGATGCTGAAATCAACTCGGTTGTCATTATGCCCGAAGCTTCCCGAGCGCACCTGACGCGCAACCGCATAGGCGCGGTCAATATCATTGGTAAAGACGGAACCGTTAAGACCAAACTGGCTGTCATTCGCTTTCGACACAGCATCAGCCTCACTATCGGCGGGAATGACGCAAACGACAGGGCCGAATATTTCTTCCTGCGCAATGACTGAGCTATTATCGACATTGCTGAACACCGTCGGCTCCACATAAAACCCACGATTAAGATGCTTTGGCCTGCCGCCGCCTGTGGCGACCTTAAATCCGGCCTCTTTGCCGGTGGCGATATAGCGCTCAACACGGTCTCTTTGTTTGCTCGTCGCAAGCGGCCCCATTTGCGATGACGGGTCAAAGGGATCACCAACCTTGATTTTCGACATGGCCGAACTGAATGCATCGACGAACGCATCATGATGGTCTTTGGTGACGATGACGCGGGTAAGCGCAGCGCAAACCTGACCTGTCATATTACGAATGGAATCCGCCATTGCGTTTGCGGCTGTTTCGACATCGTAGTCGTCGAGAATAATAGCTGCTGACTTTCCACCAAGCTCAAGCGTGTATCGTCCGATCCGCTCCCCAAGAATAGACGCAATGCGCTTACCCGTAGCGCTCGATCCCGTAAATGAAATCTTGTCCACATCCGGATGACGAACCAGCGTCTCCGACGCTTCCCGATCCGCCGTCAGGCAATTCATGACGCCTGGCGGTAAACCGATCTCTTCAGCGATTTCAGCCATCAAGAGAATATGACCTGGCGCCTCAGGCGACGCCTTGATGACCGCCGTACAGCCGGCGAGCAACGCCGGCGCCAGCTTGAATCCGACAAGCGAAATCGGACCATTCCAGGGAATGATGGCGCCGACAACGCCGACCGGCTCGCGAACAAGAAATCCGTTCTTTGCGCCTGAAATTGTCTTGCGCTCTTCTACAAACGGAAATGTTTCCGCTAGGCCAGCGTGATATTTATACATACCGCCGACGCCTGCGGCGTAAGCCTGAGCCAAGGAGTGCACGATCCCCATCTCGTTAGGCCATATATCGGCTACATCTTGCGCGCGTTCGTTTAACTTCTCACCGATACGCGTTAAATATTCTGCGCGTTCCGCATGAGACATGCGCGGCCACGGACCACGATCAAAGGCCTCGCGCGCAGCAGCGACGGCGTTGTTGACATCATCTTCCTGTGCAGCCGCGACCCGCATGTAAAGCTCTTCCGTTGCAGGAGAAATGACATCAATCGTCGAACTGGATGACGGCGCAACCCACTCCCCGTTGATAAAAAACTTGTCTGTATGCTTGAGCGGAGCTGATGAATAGTTCGCAGCGTTGGACATAATATCCTCCTGTCTGAAATCGACGCTTGTTAAGATTTAAACTTTGCCTTGGTCATGCGATGGTCATGCCGCCATCAATAGCGATCGACGCACCGGTGACATAAGTTGCTTCATCGGAAATCAGCCATACGGCCGCCGCGGCGACCTCTTCCGGTTCAGCCATTCGGCCGAGGGGTCTTTTCAGAGTGCCCGCCAGCTTGGGCGTCGATGCTGTGGACGCTGTCGCCATTGGCGTCATCGTTGCGCCTGGCAAGATCGCATTCACTCTTATGTTCTGTTCTACACAATCAATCGCGGCGCCGCGCACAAGCCCGTTTATACCGGCTTTGCTGGCGCAATAGTCGGAACTGTTGACAAGCCCTTTGACAGCCGCGGCCGATGATATGGCGACTATTGAACCTTCACGCTGATCCCACATGGCGCGTGCTTCATGTTTGATGCAAAGAAACATGCCGCGTAAATTTATGTTATTAACAATGTCCCAGCTTTCTTGATCCATATCGGTTATGCTTTTTCCGGATTGCATGACTCCCGCGCAATTCACGGCGCCGCTCAACCGGCTGAATTTGGAAAGCGTCTTTTCAACAAGCGCTACGATACTGTCTTCGTTCGCCACATCAGTTAAATTGAAAATAGCGCGCCCGCCTTCATCGCTAATGTGCTTTGCAAGCGCAACGCCGTCATCTTCATTCCGGTCGGCGATAGAAACCGCCCACCCGCGCTTGGCGAGCATCTTAACCGCAGCTTTTCCAATACCGCTCGCTCCGCCCGTAATGATCGCGACTTTTTCGTTTTCCATTGAATGAAACGCTTTCCAGTCAGGTGAATGTTAAATCCGCTCGATAATCATCGCCGGCGCCATGCCGCCCGCCGCGCACATGGTCACAAGCCCGACATTTGCGTCCCGGCGCTCGAGTTCGTCGAGAAGCGTTCCCGCCAGTATGGCGCCAGTCGCGCCGATTGGATGACCAAGCGCGATAGCGCCGCCGTTGACGTTGACAGTCTCCGGATCTAGGTCGAGGTCCTGCATAAACTTCAAAGGCACGACGGCGAACGCCTCATTGATTTCGAAAAGATCAATATCTTTTAGGGACATGCCCGCCTGTTCCACGGCTTTTTTCGCCGCTGGTCCGGGGGCATTGAGCATCAGCACAGGATCGTCTGCGACGGTGACCGACGCCCTGATGCGCGCACGTGGTTTCATTCCATGCGCGTTGGCGTAATCTGAAGACGCGATAACAACAGCGCCGGCGCCGTCGACTACGCCTGAGCTCGTGCCCGCAGTATGTTGGTAGTTGATTTCAAGGTCGGGATAGACGCTTCTAATCAGCGCGCCGAAAGTAGTTCCTTCTTCGTCAATCTGCCGGTCGAAAAACGGTTCAAACGCCGGTTTTAGCCCGGCGAGTATATCATACGTCGTCTGCGGCCTGGGATACTCTTCTCTTTCAAGAAGGAGCTCGTTTTTATCATCGCGAACAGGCACAAGGCTTCGCTCAAAATAGCCGTTCTCTATCGCCTCATGCGCCCGGCGCTGACTTTCAGCGCCTAAACGATCAAGCGCTTCGCGGGTTATCCCCTCCAGCGTTGCAATCATATCAGCGCAAATGCCTTGATGAGGCTGAGGGATTCGCTTGCGGAGATCCAGATTTTGAGAATCCAGCATGAATTCGCGCTTTAGCGTTTGCGTATGCGACATCATTTCAACGCCGCCGGCGAAAACCAGATCCTGAAAGCCGGAAACGACGCCCATAGCGGCGAAATTCAGTGCGGTCAGGCCAGACCCGCAAAACCGGTCGAGCGACACGCCCGGCACGGTCTGCGCAAAACCGGCGTCCAACGCCGCCATGCGCCCAAGACACAGGCCTTGCTTGCCGGCCTGTGTATTCACACCCGTCACGACATCATCGATATCCTTTGAATCAATGCCGTTCCTTTGGGCGAGCGTTTTAAGCACCGTGGACAAAAGGCGTTGAGGATGAATGCTCGACAACGCTCCTTTTTCCGGTTTGCCGATTCCTCTGGGCGTTCTCGCCGCATCAATAATCCACGCCTCGCGCATAAGCTAATCTTTCCAGCTACTCTTGTTCACAATGCATGTCGCTAAATCGCATCAAGATTTCGATACGTAGTCTTTCACGCGGCGATCGATCTCGTCCTGATACATCGTGATTTGAATTTCCATGCCCCCAAGGTGAATTTTATCCAGTGCGCCAGAGCGCAGCCCCGCATCACATTGCTCCGCCGCCCAATAATCTTCCTGACCGAAGGTCAGTTCCATAAGCTCAAACGACCTTCGGAGTTTATCTTCCATTTTTTCAGTGGATGGCTCGCCTTTATTGGCCAGCATGTAATAGTCGACAAAGGTGTGATCGGACGCGACGGGGCGCACGACGCCGAAACTCACGAAATCCGGGCTTACAACCAAAATCCCGTTAGGAAACGGCGTGTAGGAGAAAACCATAATCCGTCGAACTTCTTCAAAGTCATCTGTCACGCGACTTTTTTCAAAGTTGCCACGCGCTGAAGCGTTCCGGATGTGCGGCCCAATACGATCAATTACATTTTCATTATCGACAAAAAACTTGCCCACCGAATCTTTATGCAATCTCGTAACGTGGTAGCTGTCCAGCATGGAATCCATGAGCAGCTTCCAGTTCGCTTTCACATCAAAAGTAGCCTTCTTGTAAACAATCATGTCGCCGAGACCGAGCGCGGCTAGATCTTCGCTCAGCTCGCCTTTAACCGAGCCGAAATCGATGTCATTGTCGTATGAAAGGCCAACCCAGATTATGCCGCCGCCTTCAAAACACTGCAGCTCCTTGAGACCCAGCCGGTCTTTTTCAAGGCCTGGAAATATTTCCTGCCTCGGCACGCCGATCAGCCGCCCGTCCAAGGCAAATGTCCATGCGTGATAAGGGCAACTTATCCTGACACCATTGACCGCATCGTCTTTCGTACAAAGTTTTGTTCCTCTATGGGTGCAGGCGTTGACGAAAGCTCTGCATTGCCCATCGGCGGTGCGCGTTAACAACACAGGCACGCCCGCAATATCCACCTTGGCGTAGCTTTTCGGCGTTTCAAGCAAGGCGGAAGGCGCGGCGACGACCGGTTCGGAATGGAAAACAGCTTCCTTTTCGAGCCTGAACCGTTCGGGGTTGATATAATTATCCGCCGGAAGCGTGTCATAAACGTGTGGAAAAACGGAATCTTTTAGCTCCGGCATTCTATGAAGAAGACGCTTTTGGCCTTCCGTCAGCGGTCTTTTCATTGGTTGAGCTTCGTTCATACCATTCTCCGTTGACTAAGCTCTATTACTGACAATGACGACTTTCTCATTCACTCGCTCCAAACAGGAAGCCTGCCGCGCGATCCTGATGATATTTCGCACTTCCAAACAGAAACTGGTTGAGTTTTGCGCGCTTCAAAAAGCGATGGCATGAATGCTCCCAGGTAAAGCCCATACCGCCATGGAGTTGAACGGCGTCGCCGGCAATCTGTTCATATGCATCGCAAGCATAAAACTTGCTGCCGGAAGCGCCGGCTGACCCTTCAGGCAAACCGCCAGCGACGTGACCGACCGCTTCCGAAACCAGCGCGCTTGCCGCTTCAAGCAACACTTTCCAGCTCGCAACGCGATGTTTGAGCGCCTGGAAGGAACCGATGGGCCGCCCGAACTGCTCGCGCACGCCCATGTAATCCACCGTTATCTCGAGTATATGCTCCGCCCCGCCAACAGAATCGCAGGCTGTTGCAATCAACGCATGATCGATCAGTCCGCGCCACTGCGCATCGCCCAAGTCGAGAATCTGGTCTTCGACTACCTCCGCTTTATCGACGATCACATCGAACAAATGTCTTGAGGGATCGGCGCTGGGCCGCTCCTTCAGCGTGACGCCTTCCGTCTCAACAGGAAGCATTGTCAAAGCCAGCGATTTGGAAGGCTTGCGCACGGGCAAAAATATATGCGTGCTGTCAGGGCTACCGAGGACATGGCTGGTAGTCCCGGTTAGCATGCGCCCGGCGCTTAAAGCAGCAACTGGAGCGCCTGACTCCGGCAACTTCATACTGGCGCGCACTTTTCCTTCCGCCAACCGGGGAAGCCAGCTATCCTTTTGCTCAGCAGTTCCAGCGTTCGCTATCGCTTGCGCGGCAAGCATATGCGGTAAAATTGGAGATGGCGCCAAATAGCGGCCGCATTCCCTATAAAGGACCGCCAATTCATTCAATCCAAGTCCAAGCCCGCCAAAATCCTCGCCGACACTCAAGCCGAGCCAGCCAAGGCCGGCCATTTCCTTCCATAGGCGCAATATACGGGGCTGATTGACGGATTCATCTTCGCGCGCCGCAAGCAGCCACTCCTCGTCGGCGAGCAGTTGTCTAATGGAATCGCGTAGTTCTTCCTGTTCAATCATGGCGGCGGTCATATCAACACTCCCGCCGTCCATTGTCGCCAGCCGCGCCCCATCTGCTGTCCGCGATATCGAGCGCGGCGCCATGGGCGCCGCCAGTTTCGGATTGAAGCGCCCGCAAGCGATATGTCCAAAAGTGGAGCAAGTGCTCTGTTGTAACACCCATAGCGCCGTTAAACTGGTGCAAGTCATACATCAGTTTCTGCACTTCAGATTGCACATAACATGCGGCGACCATGGCGTCCTCGGGCGCTTTGCTCCAGGCCGCCTTCATCGCCAGATAATAGGCGCCCTTAGCAAGGCGGGAACATTGAACGAGTCGATGCTGCACAGCCTGAAAGGAGCCCACCGGGCGCCCAAACACCGTACGTTGCTTTACATAATCGACTGTAAAGTCGATCGCTGCTTGCGCCGCGCCGGCGAACTCTGCCGCAAGCGCCACGCGCGCCCACTGGGTCGCCGTGGCGCCAGCGGATGCAATAACCGACCGCGTAAGATCAGGTTTGCGAACGAACTTGCCGAACGGGTAGGCGTATATGGTTTCAACGCGCTCAACGTCCCCCTCGTCAATCGAGACTACCGCCACGTCTTCTCCGAGATTGACAAACGCCGTTTTAGCTACCGCCAGATTGCGGTGCGGCTTATCAAGCCGTGCGCCGTCCACATAGGCGATAGGTCCTTCAGGGACCTCATCCGGCATTAACGCCGGCGCAATCAGCGCCGACGCGCCCACTTCCACAACAGGGGGGATCTTCGCGGCCTCAGCGACAAGTAAAGCCGCCGCCAGCGGATCAACTTCTCGCGCCGCATTAAGAAATCCGCTTTCTTGGAGCACGTCCTGCAGCGCGCTGTGGAAATAACAATAATCGAGTTTCTGCGATTGCGGGATATCCTGATGATCCAGCAAGATCGCTCGCATGGCCGAGACAAGAGCGGACTGATCGTCGTTTAGTTGAAAGTCCACTTATGACATCCTTGGAAGGCCTAGGCCTCGTTGCGCGACAAGATCAAGCTGCACTTCGTTAGCGCCGCCGGTCACGCCAGCCGGCACATTGACCCGATAATAATCGTCAAGCAGCAAATGCCCTCCCGCCAGACAATCCGGTAGAAACTCAACGATAAAATTCATAAGCTCATTGACCGCTTCCAGCGCAGCGACACGCGACAGGTTAGCATCCGTATTCGGCGGGAGTTTCTTCACGCGCTGGTCTACGACGGAATAGGTCATCAACTTGGCGCCCTCGAATTGCGCAGCAATCATTCCAGCGCGCGAACGAATAATCGGATCGTCGAACCGGCCTTCTTTTTTCAGCGCCGCAACCGCCATATCGAGCGCATGCAACCCCGTATGATAGCGGGGCACGCCGACCCGTTCATAAGAAAGCGCGTGGATGACGATATCCCAACCCGCCCCCTCTTCTCCGAGAAGGCCGCTCACCGGCGTCTCAACATCGGTAAAGTAAACTTCATTCAGGTGCCCGTATTTCGGAAGGCCGGGATAGGACGAAACAGATATGCCGGGCGTGTTCATCGGCAGAAGAAAAACGGAAATTTCCTTTCGCCCCTCACCCGTACGGGCAAGCAGAAAACACCAATCGGCCTTGCGCGCATATGAGGTCCAGATTTTCGAACCATTGATAATGTATTTGTCACCTGCTCGGACAGCCTTCGTGCGTAACGCCGCAAGGTCCGTTCCAGCACCAGGTTCGGAAAATCCCTGGCACCAGATAACTTTCCCGCTGGCGATGCCGCGCAGATGCTGTTCGCGCTGTTCGTCATTACCGTATTTCATCAGGGCCGGGCCGATCCAGTTTACATTCATATATTGGGGGCCGCGCGGCTCACCCGCCGCTTTCATCTCTTCACCCAAAATGAAATGTTGCCAGTCTTCACTTTCGGAACCGCCATATTCGGCAGGCCAATGAGGCGTCAGCAGCCCGCGCTCAGCCAGCGCAGCGCAAAATTCACGGGAAAAATCAATTTGCAAATCGGACGCGTAACTTTCGCGCACATATGTTTCTTCCCAATCCGGGGGCAGCAATTCATTGATAGCTTCCCGGACGCGTCGACGGTAATCGACATGCTCTTTGGGCCAACCGAATTCCATAGGCGCGTCTACAATCCCCGCTTTTTATTTTTTCGCACTGCCTTAGCCATATTCATGCAGTCCTTGGCTCTTTCGGCAGTCCGAGCCCCCGTTCGGCGATGATGTTTCGTTGAATCTCGCTGCTTCCCCCGGAAATGCTCCAGGCCCAGGAGTAAAGATAATCATGCATCCAGTTGCCGGTTTCATTGCCGCCACCCATCAGGATCGGTTGCGTCTGCTGCCCGTCAAGCTCGCTCATTTTGACGCCCAGCGCCGTGAAGTCGCGCAGGAGATCGCTGTAAAAGAGTTTGATGATAGACGGCTCCACGCTCGTGCTGTCATCCCGCATCATCCGTGTCAGCATATTGTTGACGAGCGCGCCCAGCGCCCGAATCCGAACCGATATGGTCACAAGGTCGCGCCTGATTTCATCATCTTCGAGAAGCGTTTTGCCGCGATAGGTTCTGTTTTTGGCGAGATCGAGCAGCTGCTGAAAGTTGTAACGCATGCGCTCTGCGAGCTCCAACACGGAAAGCCCGCGCTCTGACGCCAATGTGGACATCGCCACCGCCCAACCGTTGTTTTCCGCGCCGATCAAATTCTCACGGGGAATGCGTACATTATCGAGAAATATTTCGTTAAAGTGAGATTCGCCTGTCATTTGTTTTATCGGCTTAAGCGTTACGCCGGGCGATTTCATATCGAGTATAAAATAGGATATGCCTTTATGTTTTGGCGCTTCAGCATCGGTACGCGCAAGCAACAGACAATATTTGGCGTGGTGAGCGTTTGAAGACCATGTTTTCTGACCGTTTACGACATAATGGTCGCCATCCCTGACGGCGCGTGTTTTCAAACTCGCCAGATCTGACCCCGCATTCGGCTCGGAAAAACCCTGACACCAAATCTCATCGCCCCCAAGAATCGCCGGCAGATGTTTTTGACGCTGTTTAGCCGTACCCCATTTTAGCAAGGTCGCGGGCACATGATGCAAAGCAATGAAATATAAAATTAATCGCGGCGCGCCAGCACGAGCGATCTCCTGATAAAGTACGATTTGCTCAGCGAAAGACATGCCGCCGCCGCCCCACTCCCGTGGCCAATGCGGTGTAGCCAGCCCCCCTTCCCGGAGCTTATGAAACCAGCATTTTTGAAACTTGACGAAATCGTCGTCGCTGGCGCCAAGCATCTGTGATTTCCAGTCCGCAGGAAGATTGTCGCCGAGCCATTTTCTGACGCGAACCCTGAAGTCACTATGCTGCTCCAACTCTTCCAAACGTATCTCCCTGGACGCGAACCTCTCAGCACGATAGCGCCTACTCAAATGACAGGCGCCTGCGATAATATCCTCACGCGTTATGCACGGGGAATCATATCCGGCGCGAGTGCGGTCATGCCGCCGCAAACAAGACGGTGCTATTGCTTAAAACTCGACCCTCCCACATCTCTACATTGTACGATAATTGATCGTATGTAACATATATGTCCACTTTGCTTTGAGGCGGTGCTATTGTCAAGCCTCGCCGGGCCCGCGGGCGGGCGCTCAAAAAAGGCATAGGCCGCTGATTTGATTATATTATTTTGGATCACGCCAGCACGCCTGACACCGTTTGGGGGCCGCGGACATATTAGCGCCCTAGACGCAATTCAGACCGAGCTCTGGCGAAGCTAAACAGGCGCGGACAATGAGGATCGGTATCGTATCTGATATTCACGGGAATATCGCCGCATTGGAGGCGGCGCTTTCACATCTTGGCCCGATAGACAGGCTCGTCTGTCTCGGCGACAGCATCAGCCAATATGCTTTTTCAAATCCGGTCGTAAAAACATTAAAAGACCTCGGGGCCATCACCCTTCGCGGCAATCATGAAGAAGCGTTCTTCAACTCTTACGCTCAAAACACCACCCCATCGAATGACAACGCCCCTAGCTTAATGGAGTGGCTCGCCGCCCGCCCTTTCCAAACCGAGTTCATCGCCAGCGGCAGGCGAATTTTTCTGACCCACGCAACGCCAGTCATATCGGACTGGAGATATCTTCTCCCTCACATGCCAGCCTTTCGCGAACTTAAATCGGTAAACGCCGATTTCGTATTATATGGCCATACGCATGTGGCGTTGGCGCATCGAAGCAGTAATGCAATTGTCGTTAATCCGGGCTCAGCGGGCGAAAGCAAGCTTATTGACGGCCGGCTTTGCTATAGCTGCGCGCTTCTCGATTTGGAAGAACGCATCGTCCAGATTATTGAATTCTGCGATCAGCAAAAAACGCGCGTTCGGACCAGGGAAACCAAGTGCTAACTCAGAAGCAATTTCAACTGCGGGCGGGCCATTCGATGTGAACATCGGAAAGCGCCATCACCCCGCCGGTTCTCCATTTCGGCGGCTTACTCTGAACGCGCTGGAAGCTCGGAATGCGTTTAATCCATTCCTCAGTAAATATCCGCATTTCCATGCGGGCGAGATAATTGCCTACGCATGTATGCGCGCCGACTGAAAACGCCAGATGTGAGCGATTTTCACGGTCAATATCAAACTTCTCCGGATTTTCATTCTTCCGCTCATCCATACCGGCGAGGGCGAGCGGACAAGCGACCATATCGCCGGCCCGAAACTGCACGCCTTCAAATTCATAATCTTTGATGCAAATGCGCGGCTGTTGCACAATAGAAAAACGACGAAGCGCTTCCTCGACAAAATCCGCAATGGAAGCCGGATCTTCCGCCAGGCGCTTTTGAATCTGCGGATGTTGCGCAAGATGGTTGTATGTAAATGTAAGGGTATTAGCGACCGTATCGAGACCGGCGAGAAACAACAAAAATCCGATCGAATTCAATTCATCATCGGTAAGCTTTCTACCGTGAACTTCTTCTTGAACCAACTTTGACATTAGATCGTCGCGTGGTTCTCTTCTGCGCATATCGAAATATTCGGAAACGATTCCGATGATCGTATTCTGAATTTCAATTCGTCGCGGAATATCAACGCCACTGAAAAACTCATGCACAATGCTACGGAACTCTTCAAAACGCTCAAGCGGAAAACCCATCAGTTCCATAAAGATAGACACCGGATAAGCAGCGCCGACCTGTTCAGCAAACTCGCAAGAACCTTCGTCGATAACTTTATCAATCAGTTTGTTCGCCCATTTCCGCAGCTGCGGTTCCATCGCGCGGATGGTTTTCTGGTCGAAATTCCTCATGAGCACCATACGGAATGGCAAATGCTCCGGCGGATCGAGATTTAGCGGTATCATGACATTGCCGCTATTGGATGGCGGAATATCCAGTTCCTTGTTCGAAAAGTGCTCTGTGTCGGGAAGTATCTTCGATTGATGGTCGAGCCGCGTCACAACCCAATAACCGCCGTTTAGCGGTGAATAAAAAATATCAGGAGCATCTTCATGCAGGCTGTGAATGCCTCGCTGCACATCCTCTCCATGCGCGCCGCATCGGGGGTCTTCGAAATAATCATATTCAAAAACCTGATCTGCCCGAACATGATCAGGCACTTCGGCCCGCTGCGATGCATTGCTCATCTTTTCCTCCGTCACAATGTGGCGACGCGCCCGCCGTCCACATAAATTATTTGGCCTGTTATGTAACTTGACGCTGGCGAAGCGAGAAACACGGCCGCGCCGGCGACTTCCTCTACCGCTCCCATTCTTCTCATAGGAAAGGCTGTTACAGCGTCTTCAAGCATTTTCGGTCTGTCCGGCGCCTCGATATTCGACGGCGAAATGGCGTTAAAGCGAACGGTAGGCGCGCATTCTTTCGCCAGATATTTTGTCATTGTCGCCAGAGCGGATTTCGTGCAGCCATAAGCCAGCGCTGGCAGAATAGGCGTGAAAGCCGCAGCGGCGAGGTTATTAATAATCACGCCACCGCGTTTTTGCATCTTCGGCGCAAGCGATTTTGCTATTCTGAAAGGCGCAAGCACATTGACGTTAAAACACGCCTGCCAATCTTCTTCAGTCGTATCCAGGCAGGACGAATGGGTGAATGTTTGTTTATGACCCGCATCAAGGGCATAGGCGTTGAAGAACCCAATATCGATGTCGCCAAAAGTATCTTCTGCAAAAGCTAAAACTTTCTCCAGCCCTTGCTGCGTAGCGATATCCTCGGCGATACCCGCGGCGCGATCGCGATGCACCGCATTTATGTCATGCACGAGCGTTTCTACGCCTTGCGACGTTCTGGCGTTTGCAATGACATTGGCGCCGGCTGAAGCGAAGGCTTTGGCGATTTGATTGCCAATCGCCGGCCCGACGCCAAAGACAATTGCGGTCTTGCCTTCCAGGCTGAAGGCGCCGCCCATCATCGCCTGCTTCGTTCGGCCGGTCATTGCACAACGGACTTTCGTTCGAGGATCCGGCGCCTCAGTAAAGGGCGCTATTCGCACATTTGTTCATTAATCAAGCTAAAATTGAGGGGCGATCTTGTCAAGGATTCCACCTTTCCGGAGCCCGCCCCGGTTCTCTTCACCCTCCCGCTATTCGCCGCCGGTAATCAGATCGGCGGCGCGCCACGCAGCAGCCATCACGGGAGCGTTCGTATTGCCCGCAGGAATAAACGGAAAAATCGAAGCATCGACGACACGCAACCCTTCAACGCCACGCACGCGAAGATGCGGATCGAGAACCGAACCGCCATCGTTACCCATCCTGCATGTGCCCACCGCGTGATAATTTGTGTACCCACATAACCGATGGGCTTCCCTGATTTCCTCATCGGTCTGATATTGCGGGCCGGGACGCGTTTCCTCCAGCCCGTATTTGGATAGAGCAGGTTGCTCCATAAGCCGTCTTGTATAGCGCACTATATCGACCATCGCTTTTTTATCGTCGTCATCGGACGCGTATAGCGGTTTTATTTCCGGATGATCGTGCGCATTGACAGACTTAATCTCGATACTGCCGCTTGATTTTGGCCGCAGCATATAAATGCAAGCGATGACGCCCCCGTGATCCTCCACTTTTGGAGATGGGCTATTGTAATCGAAAGAAAACGGACTGAGCAAAATCTGCGCATCCGGCCGCGCAAGTTCCGGCCGCGATTTGAACCAGCCGCCAATATCGAAAGCCGCCTTAGCCATCGCGCCTTTTTGCTGGAGATAATATCTTGCGACGTTTGCAAGCAATCGGGTCGAGCGATACTCTTTATTTTCCGAGGCTTCATCGCGTGTTTTCCATTGCATGACGAGTCCGCGATGTTCCTGCAGGTTTTTTCCAACCTCTGGGCTGTCGGCGAGCACAGTAATACGATGTTGTTCAAGCAGGCTTTTCGGACCGATGCCGGAGCGCTGCAAAATAGCCGGCGAAGCGAGTGCGCCGGCCGAGACAATAACTTCTTTTGCGGCTTGGTATGAAACGCTTGCCCCATCCTTTTCGCCCTGTACGCCAATCGCACGCGAACCGTCGAAGAGTATTTTGTCGATTGAAACGCCCGTGACGACAGTCAGATTTTCGCGATCTCGAACGGGATTAAGAAACGCAACCGCGGCGCTCTGCCGCTTGCCTTTATAGACAGTCCACTGCGCTGGTCCCGCACGTTCGTCATCTGCAGGACCATTGACATCATCCGTCTTTCTCATTCCCATTGAAGCGCAGGCGTTTACAAGAGACTGACTCAACGGCGTTGAGACGTCCGCCAGAGTAACATTCAACGGGCCGCCGGCCCCATGCGCCGGACCTCTGCCAAGCTCATGATTTTCCAATTTAATATATGATTCGCGGACCCTGCTCCAGTTCCAATTCTCGCTCGACAGCCGCGCAATGTCATCGAAATCGAAAGCATGTCCCCGAACATAAATCATTCCATTGATGGCGCTTGACCCGCCAAGCGTACGCCCGCGAGCCCAGAATTCCCCCGCATCATTGGATTCATGCTCAGCTTCGGTCATGAACGGCCAAATGAACTTTGGATTGCTCATGATCTTCGCCAATGCTCTGGGCATATGAATAAACGGATGCTTGTCGGGACCGCCAGCCTCTAGCAGCAAGACCTTCACGCCGGGATTATCGGAGAGCCGGTTTGCGAGCACGCACCCGGCGGCGCCGGCGCCGACAATCACATAATCATATTTACCCATCCCTGATCCCTATCAATTTACCAGCCAGATATCTGCATGAACGTTACGAACCAGGAACACGCCGCCCGTAAAGCAATTATTGGGGACGCAACGGCCGCAAGAAGCAGCATGCGTGATGAGGCATATTCGTACTGTATGGTGAGTTTTGGATAAATTACGTCCGTCTTCTCCCATATCGTTCCGCCCCGCAGGTGTTTTGTTTTCACAAAAGCAAGATCCTGCGGATGCGCCTTCAGCATCGTTGATTATCGTACATTTGTACGTTATTATTTTCACTAATAGCTAGCCTGTCAAGAAACCACGCCCCTTGATCGGCGTTAGGCGAGCCATCAGACGAATCCCTCCGCGAGGGTCGATTATCGCCCGTCGTCGCCGCAACGGGCCAACCACTATCAAAGGGTGCGTTTATGGAGCCCCTGTCCAGACTCGAAGCTGTTGAAGCCATCAGACGTCTTAAAGCCCGCTATTTTCGTTTCGTGGATTTGAAAGACTGGAGCTCGCTCGAGCGGGTTTTTACAGCGGATATCGAGTTCGACAGAACCGAATCAGCCAGCGTCAAAAACCTGGTCACCGGCGAATGGGAGCCGCCTCTCCCGCCGCACCCCCTCATCGTCAAGGGGCGCGGCGCGATCATGCAGATGATAAAAAAGGCTGTCGACGGACTCATGACGGTCCATCATGGGCATATGGCGGAAATCGAGGTTATTAGCGACACATCAGCGAAAGCCATTTGGCCCATGAATGACTCTCTAAGAGACGTGAACGGAAAATTTGTGCTGCGCGGCGCAGGGCATTACCACGAAGAATACGAAAAGCATTCAGGCATATGGGCGATCAGAAAAATTAAATTGACGAGAATTTATCTCGAAAAGCTCTAGCCGCAATACTATGCCGAACTCAATATAATCGCGAAGAGGAAAGTCATGGACCTTGGGATACGCAATCGCACAGCGCTTGTTTGCGCCGCGAGCAAGGGAATTGGATACGCCGCCGCTGAGAGTTTGGCTAAAGAAGGCGCCAATCTGGTTCTCGCCGCAAGAAGTCCGAAAAATCTGGAGGCGGCGGCTCAAACAATCGCTGATAAACATAGCGTTTCCGTTGAGTATTTTGCGGCAGATCTGGTTTCTCGAAACGACCGGGAAAAGCTGCTTGAAAAATACCCTAATGCGGACATCCTTGTCGCCAACCCTGGCGCGCCTCAGCGATTCGCAGACGCTCTCACGCTTTCTCGGAAAGATCGCGAATGGTGGATGGAAGCTCACTTTTATTCCATGATCGAACTCATCCAGGCGTATTTACCCGGTATGATTTCGCATAAATTCGGACGCGTCATCAATATCTCGGTGAGCTTCATTAAATTTCCGCAAGTCAGCGCCGGTCATTCTCACGCTGCGCGGCTTGCTCTCGCCGGATCGATCGCCGCGCTAGTCAGAGAAGCCGCACCATATAATGTAACGATCAACAGTGTTCTCCCAGGTCTCATCAACACCGAAGCGCTTAAGGCGTCGCTAAGCGGCCGCGCCAAGGAACAGGGCGTTGCGTACGAACAAGTAGCTGCGGGCATACTGAAAACATGCCCCGCGGGAAGATTGGCTGAGCCATTTGAAATCGGCGATCTCGTCGCCATGCTCGCCTCGGCGCAGATGGGATTTCTTACAGGACAGAATATTGTCAGTGATGGCGGCGCCTATCAGGGTTTGTTTTGAACCGGACGGCGATCCCTTTTTGCGCTTCACCTATTGCGCAGCAATTTTAAGCATGTCGATCGCTCTGTATCTGAAAACCGGTAGAATTGGATTTCACCGGCTTTGGATGCAGCAGGATTGAGTCGCATTCCTGATCACGTGACATTATTGCGTTCACCCTACCAACATCCTATAATGCTACATATGTGCGATTAACGCACTTTCGACACAATCGAACCGATGCGTAATATCCGACAGCCCGCAACAGTCGGCTACCCGCCAGGAGAGGAAATATGGAATACAGCTTCGAGGCCCATAAGATTATCGGCGGCATCGGCGCCGATGACGAATATTGGCGCTCCCTTGAAAACAATGAATTCCGACTGCCCCAATGCGCAAAGTGCGGAAAATGGACATGGCCCGCACATTTTCGTTGCGGCGACTGCGGCTCTTGGGACTTCAATTGGGTGAAGCTGGAACCTGAAGGAAATATTTTTTCCTGGACGCGCAGCTGGTACGCTTTCGATCGCGTACGCGAACGCACCGAAGACATTCCATACATCACCGTCCTCACCGAGATCCCCGAAGCAGATAATGCTCGTATTCTCGGCGTATTAAAGGGCGACGACACAGGCATTCAAATTGGACTTCCTGTTCGCGGTTCGATCGAACCGCCAAGCGAAAAAACCAAGTTTTATCCCTCCATTACGTGGGAAATTATTCGGTGACACGAATTCGACGCCGACGAGAAACAAGACGTTCGAGAACGAAAACAATTGAGGGAACAAGATGACTGATATACGCGGCAAAACGGCGATTGTTGGCGTCGGCCAAACGCCATATTTCAAACGCGGTACGTCAGAGCATCCTGCACTCAAGCTATGTCTCGAAGCAATTGTTGAAGCCAGCGAAGATGCTGGGCTTGATCCTAAGGATATTGACGGCTTCGTTTCTTACGCGTCGGAGAACAGCGACGCCCAAAAACTGATGGCTGGCCTTGGCACTCGCGAAGTTCGTTTCGCTTCGCTCACATGGATTCACGGCGGAGGCATACCGGGGGCGTTGAGCATCGCCGCCGCGGCGATTATGACCGGTCAGGCGGAAGTCGTCGCGGTCTACAGATCGATGGCCGAAAGTTTTGGGCAGCGTTTGCGGGTTGATGTCGCGCAAAACGATACGGCGGCGCAATATCTAGTAAACGGTATTGAATCCCCGACACAGATTCTCGCCTTACGCGCGCAACGGCTGATGCAACATCATGGCGTTCCCCGTTCTGCGCTAAGAGCCGTATCGCAAGCGTCATACTATCACGCCCGTAACAACGCACGCGCTGTGGGGCGCCAGATTGAGCTAGACGACGAGACTTACGATAATTCGCGGATGATCGCGGATCCTTATCGCCTTTTCGATTGCTCGAGAGAAAATGACGGTGCTTGCGCCGTGCTCGTCGTGTCGGCGGAACGCGCAAAGCATTTAAGACAAAAGCCGGCTTATATTCTCGCCGCTCCAATGGGCACACCGGGCGGCGGCGGCGCGCTTGAGGAGAACTGGCGACCTTATTATGCGACGGCGGGCCAGGTAGAATTGGCGAACCGCATGTGGGCGTCATCAGGCTACGGCCCTAAGGATGTGGACGTCGCGCAAATCTACATGAACAACAACTCCATGGGCATCGGCGCCATGATCGATCATGGCTTTTGTACGTTTGAAAACGCCGGTGAATTCTTGACGCTTGAAAACCTCACCGCACCCTCCGGCAAATTGCCGATCAACACATCCGGCGGCGATCTCGCCGAAGGTTTCATCCACGGCATGGGGCTGTTGGCGGAGGCCACACGGCAGATCCGCGGCGATTCTACGAATCAGGTTCCAGGCGCCAAACTCTCACTTATGACAGGCGGCCCCGGAGATACGATGAGCAGCACTGGACTGTTAGGCGCAGAAGAGACCTTGTAATATCTAAAACCGTAGCGAAAGATTGTTTAAGCGGCCACGCAATAACGGCCGTTAGTGAGGAAATGGGCTGTGAGCTTTACCGTTGCGAGCGCGCTGCGCTGGTGGGCGCAGGAATGTCCTGACAGGATCGCCATCAGCGTTGAAGACAAGCCGCTTACCTATAGCGAATTGTGGTCATGGTCCGCCCGGCTCGGTCAATTCTTGATCGATAACAATGTTCAGCATGGCGAACGAGTCATAATCCTTGGCGCGAACTCAATGGAGTACGCCGTTCTCCAGGTCGCCCTCATGCGCATCGGCGCCGTCAATTGCCCCGTCAATTTCCGTTCTTCTGCTCAGGAACTGAGCAAATCCATCTCGACCCTTACGCCGACGCATATTTTCGCTGACGCAGAACGTTTGGCCGTCGCCCAAAGCGCCGCCAGCGAAGGCTCAGCCATCAAGGTTTTTCCGCTAGCGGAAATAGCGAAATTGGAACCAGGCAACGAAGATACGCCGCATATCGCTCACGAGCCTGACCCTGAAGATCCCTTGTTCATCATTGGCACCAGCGGCTCTACCGGCGCACCCAAAGGCGTCGTTGAAAACCATCGCACAGTTGTCGCTTATTCAGCCGAGTTCGTATTAATGGAGCCGCAGTGCGGCAGCGGCGCAAGCATTCTTGTCGTAGGGCCTTTCAGCTCATCCTCCGGAACGCTGGTCATGTTCCAGTTTTTAACCTCAGGAGCGACAGTCTATCTTGAGAGTCAATTCAGACCAGCCCGCGCGCTCGAATTGCTCACAAAACACAAGATCACCATCTTCCTGGCAGCCACAATCTTCTTCGAACGCATTGCGGCGCTGGAAGAATTTCAAACAGCAGACCTTTCAAGTCTCTATTTCAGCCAGGCTGGCGGCGCGCGCGTTTCCACTTCCCTTCTCGCGGCATGGCGCGCAAAAGGCGCCATTCTCCGCCAGGCCTATGGATGTACTGAGGCGGGGGGCGCCTGGGCGGCGCGCAACGATGTTGCATTGTCATCGCCAGAAAAAGCGGGGCGTGGCGGCATTTTCTCACGTTACGCCATTCTGGGCGATGATGGAAAGTTCGCACCGCCGGGCGTCACCGGCGAAATTCTTGTTCAAAGCGCCAGCGTTACGCCGGGATACTGGAATAACCCGGAGGCGACCGCCGAAGCCATTATGGATGGATGGCTGCGCACCGGCGATCTTGGCTTCATTGACGAGACCGGCAACATCACATTCGTCGACAGGTTGAAAGACATCATCATTTCCGGCGGACTAAATATTTCCGCGAAGGAGATTGAGGATGTCATCGCTGAATTGGACGGAGTTGAAGAAGTCGCTGTGATTGCTGCAAAGCATGACAATTTTGGCGAAACGCCGCTCGCAATCATTTATGGCGACACTCAAAAAGTGACTGCAGAGATCGTCACCAATGCATGTCTGGAGCATCTGGCCCGTTTCAAGGCGCCCCGATATGTCGTTTTCGAGGACGAACATTTACCGCGCGTGCTTTCCGGGAAAATATCAAAGCCGCAATTGCGGGAAAAATATAAGGATGCGCACTTGAAATTGACGGAAACGCGCTGACTGCGCAGCGCCATAGCGCCTTAACAGCAAGCTGGAGCGATGAACGATCACATCAATTATCACGTAAAGGCCGGGCTCGCCGTCATCACCCTGAACCGGCCTGACGTTTTGAATGCGTTAAGCCGGGAGATGGTGCAAGACATCCGCCGCTTTGCATATGAATGTGAAAAAGATCCTGATGTCTTCGCGATCGCCATCACCGGCGCAGGACGCGCCTTTTGTTCCGGCCATGATATCAAAGCGCTGATCGCAGCCGCATCAGGCGTGAAAGACAATGCCGAGACGCCCGATCTGGGGACCAAGAGCTCGCCCGCGCTTTTCAGTTTCCTGCTCGACATATCGAAGCCTGTCTTCGCCGCCATAAACGGCGTCGCCGCTGCAGGCGGTTTCGTTCTCGCCATGATGTGCGACATGAGGTTCGTATCCGATAATGCAAGTTTTACTGTCGGCTTTTCCAATCGCGGGCTTGTCGCCGAACATGGACTGAGCTGGCTGCTACCGCGTCAACTCGGGATCAGCCGCGCGCTCGATATTCTGTGGAGTTCCAGGCGCATCTACGCCGAAGAAGCATTACAGCTCGGATTGGCGGATCGCGTCGTACCCGCGGGAAGCGAACTTTCCGCCGTTGCAGAATATGTGCAGGCCATGCGCGAGAGTGTTTCCCCGCGTGCGCTGGCGGAAATGAAAGCGCAAGTTTACCAGCACCTTTCAGCGGATTTCATGACAGCCGTCATCGACTCAGAACGCCGCACCAAAACATCTTTAACCTATGGCGACGTCGCGGAAGGGGCCAACGCTTTCAGGGAAAAGCGCCCTCCCCGCTTTGCGCCCTGGAGCGGCCGTAAATGAGCGATAACGGGCGACATCCGGAAGTGCTCTATCAGGCAGGCGGCGCCGTTGCGACGATAACAATCAACCGGCCATACGCACGCAACAGCGTAAACAAGAAAACCTGCCTGGCGCTTTATCAGGCAGTGCGCCAGGCCGATGAGAACCCTAAACTCAGCGTGGTTGTCTTGCGCGGCGAAGGAAAGGATTTTTGCTGCGGCGCCGATCTCAAAGCCGAATCACAACGGCCCGACGAGAGCGATGCGCCCAGGCCAGAAACAGATATCCACCGCATATCTGTCCTGCTCCACGAAATGCGCGCGGTCACTGTCGCCGCTATCCGGGGCGGCTGCGCAGGCGCCGGGTTTGGCTGGGCATGCGCCTGCGACTTTCGCGTTGCGGCGGATAGCAGCGTATTCAACACAGCGTTTTTAAATGTCGGCGTCGCCGGCGACATGGCTGTTCCCTGGACCCTGCCCAGGATTATTGGCGCGAGCCGTGCGCGCGAGCTTTCATTCTTCCCGGGTAAATTTGATGCTCAGCTTGCATACGATATCGGTCTCATCAACAGGCTTTGGCCCGAAGCTGAATTCGAGAACAGCCTTGAAGGCTTTACCCAACAGCTTTCCAGCCATTCGCCGGAAGCGCTTGCCGCGCTTAAAGCCAATTATATAGCGGCTGAACGCCAAAGCCTTGAAGAGTATGTCATGCTCGAGGCAGACGCCCATATTCGATTACTCGGAACACAAGCATCAAAGGATGCATTCGCGGCGCACAGAAAAAAGAAACCCAATTCTTAAACCGGACGCCCGCCACAAACACCTTGCAAGGACTGATACATGCTTGATTTCAATATCGAACCGCATTTTCAGG
>CAJXLJ010000014.1 GCA_913055785.1 uncultured Parvularculaceae bacterium
GTCAAAGCCCGAGACGTCGCCCGCCTCATACCGTTTCTCGATGATATTGTAGATGCGTTCGGATATTTCGAGATTAGACTTCGCCACGTCCAGTCTTTCACGCTGGGCGATGATCGAGAAATAGGTGAAGGCGACATCGGATTGTACGGTTAATTCAAGACCGCGCTGGTCGAATTGCTGCGCATCGTAGCTGGCTTTTGAGGCGCGCCGGTTCGCCCGGGTCTCACCGAAAATATCGAGTTGATAGGAGGCCGACAGGCGGCCCGATGTCGAGAAGTCGTCGAACCCGTTTTCGGAATTGGAAGAAGCCGAGGCGCCGCCGCTGATCGACGGCAGGAGCGAAGCGGTTGCGGAACTTAGTGACGCGCGCGCCTGACGCACGCGCGCAACGCCCGCTGCAAGATCCTGATTGGCGGCGAGCGCTTCGGCAATCAGCGTATCGAGATCGGGATCGCCGAACGCCCGCCACCATTCCTGTTCAACTTCCGCGCCCGGAACCGAAGCAGCGTGATCGTATGAGCCCGGCATTTCAGTTAGGTCGGCGACTTGCGGCGGCGTCGACGCGCAGGCGGCGAGCATGAGCGCAGAAGATAGAAGCAGAATTTTTTTCATACGCTTACTCCGAGGCGAGGGCGGCGACTGGATCGAGGCGTGCAGCCTTACGCGCAGGTAGATAGCCGAATACGAGCCCTGTCATGAGCGCTGAACCAAAGGCGAGGGCTGCGGGCTCCGGCGTGATCGAAATCGACATGCCGAAACGCGCGAGCGCGAGCGAAATGCCAAGGCCGAGCAACACGCCGATCAGCCCGCCAAGGCCGCCGACCACCAGGGCCTCAGTATTGAACTGCACCATGATGTCCGAGCGTCGCGCGCCAGTCGCCATCCTGACGCCGATCTCACGCGTCCTTTCACTGACGCTGACCAGCATGATGTTCATTACGCCGATACCGCCGACGAGAAGTGAAATAGCGGCGATTGAACCAAGCAGGACGGTAAACGTATTTTGGGTTTCCTGAACGGATTCAAGCAATGAAGCCGTATTACGGATCTGGAAGTCTTCCGTACCGTGACGCGACAGAATAATCGCCTGCGCGCTTGCCTCAGTCTCCTGAATTTTCTTTGTGTCTTTGACCGCGACGGTGATCGAGGAAAGATAGTTTTGACCAAATAGGCGCATCATCCCGGTGGTGATTGGAACGAGCGCCACGTCGTCTCTGTCTTGTCCCCAGGCGGTGGCGCCTTTGGGCTCGAGAACGCCGGCGATTTCAAACGGCGCGCCGCCAATGAAAACATAATTGCCTACCGCCCCTCCCTCCGGAAAGAGGTTGTTGGCGACAGTTGCGCCAATAACGGCCACAGAGCGGCGGCTGGACTGATCGGAGTCGGTGAAAAACGCACCTTCTGTTAGCTCCCATTTCTGCGCCTGCGGCCAGTCGGCGGAGACGCCGTCGATCGAGGTTTGATAGTCGATAGATCCGACGCGTAATGTTTCCCGTCCGCTGCGCGTCGGCACGGCGGCGATGACATTCTCGAGCTCGCCAAGAGCGGCGGCGTCGGCCATGGTGAGGGTGGCGATGGCGCTGCCGCGCATGCGCGTGCCTGGCGCGCCAGGGCGCACGAACAGAAGGTTCGAGCCCATGGTTTCAATACTGGCGACAACATCCTTGGCGCTGCCCTGACCGACCGCCAGCATCGCGACCACAGCGGAAACGCCGATTATCACACCGAGCAAGGTGAGCGACGTGCGGAAAAGGTTGGCGCGTAAGGAACGGAACGCCATTTTCACAGCTTCGTTAACCTGGGTCACAAGGCTCGGCGCGCGCGCATCTTTGCGATATACTTCACGCTCGCCCGAGGTGGTCTTCGCGCCAGTG
Organism: uncultured Parvularculaceae bacterium; assembly: GCA_913055785.1. Classification (GTDB taxonomy): domain Bacteria; phylum Pseudomonadota; class Alphaproteobacteria; order Caulobacterales; family Parvularculaceae; genus Hyphococcus. The sequence goes on from CAJXLJ010000014.1 coordinate 1,875, forward strand.
TCGGATACGATCTTGCCGTCAGTGATTTCGATAATGCGGTCGGCGTGAGCGGCGACGCTATGGTCATGCGTAATCAGAATGATTGTGCGGCCTTCATCATGAAGACCTTCAAGGAGAGTGAGAAGCTCAGCGCTTGAACCGGAATCAAGCGCACCCGTGGGCTCATCGGCGAGGATGACTTCAGCGTCATTCATCAGCGCGCGTGCGATAGAGACACGCTGTTGCTGACCGCCGGACATCTGGCCCGGACGGTGGCTGGCGCGATCGCCTATGCCCAGCTTTTGCAACAGCGCCAGAGCGCGGCTTTCTCGCTCGGAAAAAGCCAGACCTGCATACATCGCTGGTGTTTCGACATTTTCCACTGCGGAAGCGTTGGCGAGTAGATTGTAGCGCTGAAAGACGAAGCCGAATGTATCGCGGCGCAAAGCGGCGAGATCGTCTGGACTAAGTTCTGCAACATCCACCCCGCGCACGCGATAGGTTCCGCCCGTCGCGCGGTCGAGACAGCCGAGGATATTCATCAGCGTCGACTTGCCGGAGCCGGATTGACCGATAATGGCGACGAACTCGCCGTCCTCGATCGTCAGGGAGACGTCATCGAGCGCGCGCACTTCTGTGTCGCCCGCGCCGTAATAACGGCGCACATTTGAGAGTTCGATCAGCGGCGTCATTCCTACCGCCCTCTCATCCTGCGAAATTGTCGCGACATGTCTCCGCGGCGACTGTCGCCCGCCGCCGGCAATGCTGCTACTGTATTGCCAGTGACTACGGCGTCACCAGCCTCGAGGCCGTAAAGGATCTCGGCCTGCGCGCGGGTTTTGAGACCGACAAGAACCGGACGCGGCTGCGGTTCGCCGTCCGCCATAACGCGCACCAGTTTCATTTCCGCATCGGGGTTGGCTTCTCGCGCGGCGCGCATGTCATCACGACGATCCTGGAATTTGCTGGCGTTATCATTGGGGGTCGCCGCTTGCGCCGCCATGACCGAGGAGCCGGGATTGCGCCGCCGTTCGCCGTCGCCACGTCCCTGGCCGCGCGGCCGGTCGCGCTGCGGCATATCCATCAATGCGGCGACCGGAACTAGCACTGCGTCTCGCGCCCTGCCGGTGACGAAGAAAACCTGCGCAGTCATTTCCGGCTTTAACTGGTCGTCCTTGTTTTCGACATCGAGCAGGACCTTGTAGAGGACGACGTCGTTCAAGACTTCCGGTTGCGGCAGCACTTGCCGGACTTGCGTGTTCCATTTCTTGTTGGCGGCGCCGAGGGTGGTGAAGTAGGCTTCCTGACCTGAATTAACACGTAAGACGTCGGCTTCAGAAACTTCTGCTTCGACGGTCATGACAGAGAGGTCGGCGATCCGTAAGATCGTCGGGGTTGTCTGGTTGGCGTTCAGGGTCTGACCTTCAACAGCTGACTGTGACACGATGGTGCCGGACATCGGCGCATAGATTTTCGTAAACTGCAGTGTTGCGAGATCGCCCTGGAGAGTCGAATTCTGCCGTTCAATCTGCGCCTCAAGTTGTGAAAGGCGTGCGACGGCGATTTTAAGGTCGGCGGCTGACGCCTGGAATTCCGCCTGAGAGATGGCGTCTGCGTCATAGAGCATCTTCGCGCGGGCGGCGTCGGCTCGCGTGAGTTCCAGGGACGCTTCCTGCTGGGCGCGGGAGGCCTCAAGCTCTTTCAACTGCGCGCGGTCGGCCTCGACTTTGGCGGCGGCGAGGGTTTCGTCGATCTCGGCGAGAAGGTCGCCCTTTTCGACCCGGTCGCCGACTTCCACCAGAAAGCGTTCAAGCTGGCCCGAGACCTGGGCGCCGACGTCCACATAGTTTTTCGGCTGGACCTTCCCGGCCGCCGATATCGATACCTCAATGTCGCCGCGCACTGCTTCGGCGGTCCGGACTTCCGGCGCTTTTTCACGGCCCAGGGTGAGGGCGCCGATCAGCACGGCGCCGGCGATGGCCGCGGCGGCGATAACGACGCCGCGACGTTTCAAGACACGATTAAGGACCGACATTTTTTACCCTCTAATACGAAGCTCAATCATAGAGCCGCCGCCCGCCAACAGCCATAGAACGCGGCGCAAGCGGGATTCCGTCGCGGTACGGGGGATACACCCGGAATGGTTGTCAAAAGGCGCCGCGTCGAAGGCGTCATTGCGGCGAAAGCATGGCGGCCTACGCGGCGCCGGCCTTTTTGGCGTATTCCCAGGCGAGAATAGCAAGGGGCCTGATCTGCTCGCCAAGGGCGAGCCCTTGCGGAGAGGAGGCGTTGCCCTGAAGGGCGCGGGCGTAAACGCCCTGAGCGATCGAGCCCAAGCGAAACATGTTGTAGGCGAGACAGAAATTAAGATCAGGAATGGACCCTCGTCCGGTGCGCGCGCCGTAGCGCTCGACCGTTTCCTCGAGGGGCGGTATGCCGAGGTCCTCAAGGTCGAGCCCGGCGAGGCCGCCGCGCACCATCGGCGGGAAATGCCAGACCATCAGGTAGTAAGTGAAGTCCGCCAGCGGATGGCCGAGGGTCGAGAGCTCCCAGTCGAGCACGGCGATCGCCTTCGGTTCAGCCGGGTGCATGATGACATTGTCGAAGCGGAAGTCGCCGTGAACGATGCTGGTCGCATCGTCATCGGGAATGGCGGTGGGGAGCCAGCCGATGAGATTGTTCATCTCGTCGATGGTCTCGGTTTCCGCCGCCTGATACTGCTTTGACCAGCGCCCGATCTGGCGTTCGAAATAATTGCCCGGCTTGCCGTAATCGCCGAGACCGACCGCCTCGTAATCGATCATGTGAAGTTCGGCGATGGTGTCGGTGAGCGCATGAAAGAGCGGCGCGCGTTCTTCCTTGCCGACTTCCGGCAGGCTCGAATTCCAGAAGATCCGTCCTTCGACAAAATCCATGATGAAAAACGCGGTGCCGATAATGTCCGGGTCTTCACAAAGCGCATAAGTTTTTGGAACTGGAAAACCCTGCCGCCCGAGCGCCGACATAACCTTGTATTCGCGGTCGACCGCGTGCGCGGAGGGAAGGAGCTTTCCGGGAGGCTTGCGGCGAAGCACATATTTTTTCGACGGGGTCGTTATCAGATAGGTCGGGTTCGACTGGCCGCCCTTGAATTTCTTGACGCCGATCGGGCCTTCAAAACCGTCGACATGATCGCGCATGTACCGTTCAAGGCCGGCCTCATCGAATTTCAGATGATTAGGCGTTTCGTCGACGCCGGTGAAGTCGGCGGCGGGATCGGATGACATGGCTCTCTCCCTCAGGCTCTTATATGTTCCGCGACCAATAGCACGCCGATCACGATAAAGCCGAGCCCGGCGAGCAGTTTCAAGGGAAGCATGGCGAGATACTTGTCGGCGGCGGCGCCGAGGAGGACCGCTAATGCAGACGAGGCGACGAGTGCTGTCGCGGCGGCTGCAAACACAAGAGCCTTTGATTGCGACCCGTCTGATGCAAAGAGCATGGTCGCGAGTTGGGTCTTGTCGCCGAGCTCCGCAAGAAACACAGTGATGAATACGGTCAGAAATGCGCTCATGGAAATGCCGTGCCGATCTTTAGGTGGAAATTGAAAAAAGCTTCGATGATGCGTTCCGGCGCTTCGGTCTGGGGATAGTGGCCGATGTCTTCGAACAGCACCGCGTCGGCGTTCGGGACCGTTTCGCGATAGTAGTCGTAGAGATGCTTGCCGGAAACCGGATCCGCCCCGCCGTCGATCAGGCGTAAAGGTATGCGCGCCTCAAGCAGGGCGCCGACCCAGCGTTCGCGTTTGGTTGACCGTTCAGGAATGTATTGCAGGAGTTTGTGCTGGATTTTTTGGCCGCTCTGTTCGCGGATCAGCGACCAGTGGGCGTCCAGCTCTTCGTCGTCCGGTTGCGTTTGCGCGCCGAAGATTTCCGAAAAACTTTTTTTGAAGCTTGCACGGGTCATCAAAAACCCGAGCAGGAAACCGAACGGAGAAAGACCGAACTTCTGAATGGGCCGGGGACGGTGCTGCTCGGGAAACAGGCCGCCGTTCAAAAAGCAAAGCGAATTGATCGAGAAACTGAGCGAGCCTTCATTATGGCGCGCCAGCAATTCCTGCGCGACGGAATTGCCGTAATCATGCACGAGTAGATGCGCATCGCCGACGCCCAGCCTTTCAAGCAGGGCTTCCTGTAGGTCGGCCTGGTCGACGAGGCTGTAGGCGATGTTCCCCGGTTTGTCGGAAAGGCCGAAGCCCAGCATGTCGAGGGCGGCGAGGTTGAACTTCTTTGAAAGCGTCGGCCACATGGCGGACCAGTCCCAGGACGAGGTTGGATAGCCGTGGATCAGGAGCAGCCAGGGCTTTGCGGCGTCTTCTTCGAATGCCCAATAGGCGAGGCGATGGCCGTGGGCTTCGAAATACTGTGCGTCTTCGCGCCATGCGGCGAGTGGTTTCATGAAGCCCGCTCCAATGCGCGCCAGCCGATGTCGCGGCGGCAGAAGCCGTCTGGCCAGTCGATGGCGTCGACGCCCTGATAAGCGCGCTCGATGGCCTGGCGGATGTCGGCGCCGGTCGCCGTCACGTTGAGAACCCGCCCGCCATTGGAGAGAAGGCGGCCGCTGTCCTCTTTCGTGCCGGCGTGAAAGACGACGACGCCGGGCAGGGCGTTCGCCGCTTCGACGCCATGAATAGCCGAGCCTTTTTGATAGGCGCCGGGATAGCCGTTGGCGGCGAGCACGACGAGCGCCGCGGCGTCGTCGGACCAGTCAAGCGTCAGCCCGCGGAGCTCGCCGGCAGCCGCCGCGTAGAGCGCGGGCAGCAGATCGCTGTTGAGGCGGCGCATCAGGATCTGGCATTCGGGATCGCCGAAGCGGGCGTTGATTTCCACAAGCCGCGGGCGTTCGTCCTTGATCATCAGTCCGGCGTAAATCACGCCGATATACGGCGTTCCCCGCGCGCGCATTTCCTGAACGACCGGCTCGACGATCTCCTTCATCGTCCGCTCGTAGACGGCGCCAGTGAAAACCGGCGCCGGCGAGTAGGCGCCCATGCCGCCGGTGTTCGGCCCTTTATCGCCGTCATGGGCGCGTTTGTGATCCTGCGCGGCGATCATCGGCAACACCGTTTCGCCGTCGGTGATGGCGAAAAAACTCGCCTCCTCGCCTTCCATGAATTCTTCGATGACGATCGCTTCGCCGGCGTCACCGAATTTTCCGCCGAGCATCTCGTCGACGGCGCTGTCGGCGTCGGCGAGCGATTCGGCGATCATGACGCCCTTGCCCGCAGCGAGGCCGTCGGCCTTGACCACATAGGGCGCCGTCTGAGCGCGCAGAAATTCTTTCGCTTCGTCGCCTGACGTGAAGCGCCCATAAGCAGCGGTCGGCGCGCCTGCGGCCGCACAGACTTCCTTCATGAAGCTTTTCGAGGTTTCGAGCGCCGCCGCATCCTTATCGGGGCCGAAACAAGCGATGCCGCGCTCGCGAAGGGCGTCGCCGAGCCCGGCCGCCAGCGGCGCTTCCGGGCCCACGACCACGAGATCGACATTATTGTCTGCTGCAAACGCCGTCAGCGCTGGTACATCGCTGTCGCCTATGGCCAAATGCTCGCCAATATGATTGAGACCTGGGTTGCCAGGCGCCACATAGAGCTTGGCCAAAGCCGGGCTTTGCGCAATTCTCCAGCCGAGGGCATGTTCACGGCCGCCGCCGCCGACCAACAGGACTTTCAATTGAGCCGTCTCCATTCTTTCGTTTTCGCGTTTAAGGCCCTCACGCTCCGGGATCAACGCTGCGCCGCATGACCGGGAAGGACGATAACACGCCCGAGCCGGCGAGTGAAAAGCGTGCGCGCAAGGCGCGGGTTTTGCTGCGCCGCTATTCGCGCGCCGTGCGCCGCTGGCTGCGGCCCCTTATCGCGGCGTGGCTCAAATTTTATGGGCCGTTCGACCGCTCGAGCGCGCGATTCCTTGATTCGATCGCCGCCGTAGACCGCCGCCGCCGCATTGCGGCAATCGCTGTCGCCCTGTCAATCAATGTGATCGTGCTGACGCTGGTGTCCGTGTTCGCCCGGGTGCGGATCTGGATACCGAACGCGCCGAGCGACATGCTGCAGGTGACGCTGGTTGAAATGGCGCCGTTTGAGACGCCCGAGCTGCGCGATCCTGAAATCGCAGAGCCCGAGCCGGAGCTCGAAGAGCCTGAACCGGAACCTGAACCAGAAGAACCGGAAGTCGTCGAGGAGCTTCAACCGGAGCCTGAGCCGGTTCAACCGGCGCCGCTGCCGGAAACAGTTGAAGAAACCGAGCCCGAGCCCGAGCCCGACATCGAACCGGAGATCGTTGAGGAACGCGAGATTAAACCGGAGCCCGAACCTGATCCGCAGCCGGTGATCGAAGAGGTTGAGATGGAGCCGCTGATCGATCTCAACCTCGATCTCGAACCGCTGCTTGCGCCGCCCGCCGATGAGCCTGAGCCGCTCATTCCTGATCCCGTCGAGGCGCCGCAGGAAGAACTGATCCTGCAGGAGCCCGAAGAAGAAGCGCCGGAACAGGCGCCGGAAGAAGAAGCGCTTGAGCCATTGCTGTCGGTCGAGCCCGAACGCAGCGAGGAGGCGGGGCTTGATGAAATGATCGGCGATGAGGAAACTGACGGCGAAGAGTCCGCTGCAGATGAAGCGCCGACGCCGGAAGAAGAACTTCCCGAGGAAGAAGAGCCGGAGGAGCAAGAAGTGTTTGCCGCAGAGGAACCGGCTGCAAATGACGACATGTTCGATCAGAACCCAGGGTCGGGGCGTTTTCTTACGATGCCGCGCGTTGAACTGCCCCAGGGCGATCCTTCCGCATTATCCGGCTCGTCGGGCGTTGTTGCGATTTTCTGTCCCGAACAGTTCGAAAATGAAGACAAGGCCGCCGAATGCGCCGGGCGCCGCGAGATTCGCTCCGGCTGGCGTCCCGGCGCCAGCGGCGAGAACTGGGCGCGCGCGGAAGAACTGCTGCGCGGCGCGCGGTCGCGCGGCCAGACGGGTCCCGATCTCGACAAGCTTCTCGGTCCGGCGGCGGCGATTGAGCTTAAAGACACAGAGACCATTCAAGGGCTCAGGGATTTCCGCCGCAATGTCGGCGATGCGGGTTCCATCTCCCAGGGCTCGAACGCGGATCGCGGTCTTGAAGCCACGCGGCCGGACATCGGGCCGCCGGTTTACCAGCCCACATGGACGCTTCGCGAGGATGAAGATCTCAGCCTTGAAGATATCGAGAAGCTGAAAAAAGAACTCGAAGAAGCAGAAGAGAAAAAATAACGCAGTTAGTCGTCGCCGAATTCCTGCGAAAGGTAATCGAGCAGCAGCGCGCGATCATCGGCGGGCGGCGGCGCCATGCCTTGCTTCTCGACCATCCAGTTTAAAAGATAATCCCACCCTTCGCGGGGCTGGCGCTGCTGCATGACGATGCGCAGGGAATGGCACGCCGTGCAGTAGGCCGCGACTTCCTCGTAACCGTTTGCACGTGGCAAGCCCCAATAGTCATCCTGTGGATCGAACAGGGACGTTGCCTCTGCGGAAGCGAGCGCCGTCAACGGATCGAGCGCCGCATAGGCGGGCGCGTAGTTGATCTCGCCGTTCCATGCGCCGGCCATGGCGCTGGCGGGGTTGCGGATAGATGCTGACTGGACGGCGGTCGCCAACGCGCCGCCATTCGGCGTGAAGAGTTTTGTCAGCCCGATGATCAGCAGCGCCAGCGCCGCCGCAACGGCGAGGCGCAAAAGCATATCCTGCATCCGCGTCACAGGGCGAAGACCGCGATGCGATGCTGCAGGTTGTTGAGATAGCCGCGCGGGTTCCAGCCGGGTTGTGTCGGCGGCTGCATGACGCCGGCCTCATCCGTCGCCCGCGCCCAGATTTCATAGTATCCCGCTTCCGGCAGCGTGATGGCGGCGCGCCATCGCTGCCATGCATAGCGGTTCGCCGGCGCATCCAGGCGCGCGCGGGTCCATGTGGCGCCGAAATCGATGGAGACGTCCATTGCGGCCACCTCATGATCCCCAGCCCATGCATGGCCGCGTGCTTCAAAACTGTCGCCGGCTCTGACCCGGTGGCCCGTCTGCGGCGCGGTGATGAGCGATTTGACCGGCATCGATTCGATGATTTTCATATCCTCATCCGGAACTTCCGTACCCGGCGCGACCGGATATTTCGGCACGCGATAAGACTGTCCCGTCATTTTTGCGCCGTCATGTTCGCGGTCGCGCACCCAGATGCGGGTGAGCCATTTCTGCGAGCAGGAACCGGGCCAGCCGGGCGCGATCACCCGCAAAGGATGACCGTTCAGGAGCGGTATTTCCTCTCCATTCATGGCGAAGGCGACGATGGTGTGCGGTTCAAGAGCTTTTTCAATCGGTACGCCGCGGGAGATCGCCTCTTTTGAGGGATCTCCTGACAAATGCGGATCGGCGCCGTAATGGGCGGTGTAAACAGCGCTCTCTTTAAGGCCTGCACGCATCAATAGATCCCGCAGCCTTACACCCGTCCATTCAGCGCAACTGATCGCGCCGAACGACCATTGGTTGCCGCGCGCCGGCGGCGTCATGAAACGCCTCCCATTGCCGCCGCATTCAATCTGCAAACGAAGGGTTACGGTTTCGAAGTCGTTGCGCAGATCATCGATGGCGAGATCGAGCGGCGTTTCCACCTCGCCGTCGATCGCGAGACGCCAGTTTGCAATGTCGCTCGGCGTGAAAACGGGAACCTGTCCGTTATTGCGCACGAACATGCGCGCGCCGGGCGTCACGTCATCGTCGAGGAGGTGCGGCGGGGTTTCAGCGTTGAGCGGTTTGTCGCCCAGCATGACAAGTCCGGGCTTGCCCGAGAGCGCGCCGTCGCCGCCTTGTGCGAGCGCGACCGGGACAAGGCCTGCGGGCAGGAAACGTGCAAACGGAATTGGCGCGCCCAAAGCGGCGGCGAACGCGGAGCCGCCTGTTGCGGCGACAAAGGCGCGGCGGGATACCTCGCCCGGTTTTTTGCTTTTCATCGTCCGCCCTCCCAGCGTACGGTCCGCAATCTAGACCGTTTCCGGGAGCGCTGTGAATGGCGCAAAATGAAGCGCGCGGCCGGAGCGGCCGCGCGCAATTGTTTCGGATTGGATACGCTGAAGGCGCTAGAGTTGAGACAGGGTCAGGGTCGCCTTCTTGCCGCCAAGCCAGGCGTCTTTAAACAGCGCCTTTGCGTATTTGGCGCCGTTCTTGTCGCCTTGCGCGGCGTAGCTTTCCGAAAGCCCGTAGAGCACCCACGCGTTATTGGGCGACTCGGTGAGCGATTCGAGGAAGAGCTGTTCGGCGCGTTCGCTGTCGCCCGCCTGTAGCAGCATGGCCGCAAGCGTCTGCTTCGCCGGATAATACCAGAAGGGCGGTTCCGTGTAGGGCAGGGCCGCTTGCAGCGCGGTCGCTTCTTCCATCGCTTCCACGGCGGTTTCGAAGTTCTCTTCCGCCGCCGCCGCGCGGGCGATGACGGTCAGGCGCGCAATATTGAGAATGTCGATCGCCGGCACGCCGCCGTTCACAAGGTTTTGAAGATCGCCGCTTTCAACGAGCGCGCTGATGGCTTCGACTTCGTCCATCGCCTTTCCCGGCTCGCCCATTTTCGCGTAAGCCTCGCCGCGCGCATAATGCCAGGCGCCTCTTAGAAACGGCAGCGCGTCGCCCGGGTCTTCCGCGTTGAGAATATCCGCCGGATCGCCGAACTGCACCATGGCGTAATAGGGCGCCGCCTTGATCGGTTGCACCCATGGCGCCGCCGCGGCCATGTCTACGGGGAGTTTCTCATCAAGACGCTCCGCCATTTTGAGAGCGGCCGCGCCGTCTCCCGCCATTTGCGCAGACGTCATCGCGAAATGAATATTGTGGGTGTAATAGCCGTACTCATAAAGGATGCTCGCCTGATCGACGGAGTCGAGATAAGCTTGGTCGACATCCACCGCGACAATGTTGTGTTCCAGCGACTGCTTGAACCGTCCAATCCTGTAATAGGTGTGTGACGGCATATGCACGAGATGGCCGAGCCCCGGCGCAAGGCCTGCCAGCCTGTCGGCGTGGTCGGCTGCGCGATAAGGGTTACTCGAGGCTTCCGTCGTGTGGATGTAAAGATGGATCGCCGCTGCATGGTTCGGATTGCGCGCGATAACGCCTTCAAGCAATGACAACGTACGCGCCGTGCGGCCTTTTGGCGTGCGCCCGCCGTCCTGCCAGTAATCCCAGGCTTGCGTGTCCATGTTCGCCTCGGCAGCGAGGGCGGCGACGAAGTCGTCATCGGGATAGGCTTTCACAACATCGTCCATCGCATCGGCGAATGCATTGTCGAGTTTTGATCGATCCGCGGTCGGCTTTTCCTGATAACGATAGGCAAGCGCGTTGATCAGCGCTTTTTCCTTGTCGCTGGCGTTCCCGCGATTCTTGAGCGCCTTGTTGATCGCCACCCATGCCGGCGCGACCGCTTCATCGACCATGGGCGCGTTGATGTTGGGGCCGAGCGCGAACGCTTCGCCCCAGTAACACATGGCGCATGACGGATCGATTTCCTGCGCGCGGCGGAATGAATTGACCGCCTCTTCGTGGTTGAAGTTATAGGTGAAGGCGAGACCCTGATTGAACCAGGCCTGCGCTTCCGGTTTGGCTGTCGTGATTTCGTAGCTGATAGCGCCGAGGGTCGGGAACAGGGTCTTGCCGTCCGTCGCTTCCTCGCCGCTTTGCGCGGCGTAGGCTTTCGCAGCGCTGACGAAAAAAGCGCGCCGTTTGGCGAGACCGTCCGGGCGGTCGCCGCAGATCGACTGCATCATGGCGAGGGGGCTCAGAAAGGGCGCGCCGGTCTCGTCGCCGTCAACTGTCCCGAAAGTGATGGTCGCGCCGCTCAGCAGCAAGGCGCCCGCTGCGGCGCCCATCAGGAATTTCAACTTCATGGTTATTCTCCCGCTCGTGGATGGAACGTGCAACGCAACAGCATTTGCAGCGCCGAGGGGCCGTCTATGATCGATGGCTCAGCGCGCGACTGTGATGATGATCACATCTGTATGGCGTTTATTCCAGCCTGAAAGCCGGTTTTTCTGCACTTATCCATCAGCGCAAAATGTGCTTAAACCGGCGACATGTCCGGCGAGACCCTTGGAAATATTCACGAATATACGGTGTCGGAGCTCTCCGGCGCTGTCAAAAAATCGATTGAGGAAAATTTTGGCTATGTGCGGGTGCGCGGCGAACTCGGCCGCGTGACGCGCGCCGGCTCCGGCCATGTCTATCTCGACCTTAAAGATGATAAAGCCGTCATCTCCGGGGTCATGTGGAAAGGCACGGCGTCGCGGCTCGCGATCAATCCGGAACAGGGGATGGAGGTGATCGCGTCGGGCCGGATGAGCACCTTTCCGGGCCAGTCGCGGTATCAGCTGATTATTGATTCGCTGGAGCCCGCCGGCGTCGGGGCGCTGATGGCGCTCTACGAACAGCGCAAGAAAAAGCTGGCCGCAGAAGGACTGTTTTCGCCGGAGCGGAAAAAGAAGCTGCCCTATCTGCCGGAAGTGATCGGCGTCGTCACGTCGCCGTCCGGCGCCGTCATCCGCGATATTCTGCATCGGCTGCGCGAACGTTTTCCGCGTCATGTCATTGTCTGGCCGACTCTGGTGCAGGGACGGGGCGCCGAGGACAAGATCGCCGCCGCCATCGACGGCTTCAACAGGCTCGAAGCGGGCGGCGATGTTCCCCGTCCGGACGTTCTGATCGTCGCCCGCGGCGGCGGCTCGCTCGAGGATCTGTGGTGCTTTAATGAAGAGGTTGTCGCCCGTGCGGCGGCGGCGAGCGAAATCCCGCTGATCTCCGCAGTCGGCCATGAAACTGATACGACGCTCATCGATTTTGTGGCTGACATGCGCGCGCCGACGCCGACCGCTGCGGCGGAGATCGCGGTCCCGGTGCGTAGCGAACTTCATGCGGAAATTCTCAACAAGGAACGGCGGTTCGCCGGCGCTGCGATGCGGCTCTTCGACAATCGCCGCGCGGCGCTGATCTCGGCTGCGCGCGGGCTCGGCCGACCGGAAGATGTGATCGGCGCCGCCCAGCAATCGCTCGATCGCAGATCGGACCAGCTTCGCGCCGCCTTGCGTTCGCGAGCCGGCGCCGCTGCGCAGGCGCTTGCGGAAAAATCGGGACGGCTGTCCTTGCGCATTCTGAAAAATATGGTTGCCGTAAAGGGGCGCGAGTGGGAGCGCCCCGCCGAACGGCTTGCGCCGGCGGTTCGACGCGGTGTGAAGGATCGCGAGGACAGGCTCGCCTCTCTTTCGAGGCTTCTTGAAAGCTATTCCTTCCAGAATACCCTGCAACGGGGTTTTGCGCTGGTCCGCGATGCTTCGGGCGCGCTCATTCGCCGGGCTGACGATGCTCCGGCGGGCGCGTCCGGCGCCATCCAGTTCGCAGACGGGGCGGTCCTCGTGACCTTCTCGGGGGACGGGCCGCCGAAGCCCAGAAAAAGCGCCGCCAAAACAAAGCCGAAGCCACGCCAGCCGAAGCTTTTTGACTAGGGCTTAAAGGCCGCGCTAAGGATTGCGGTCAGGATAGAATGGTTGACGAATATGCTGGATAAAAGCGGCGCCGGCGAACAGGCGGTGATTGAGTATGACGACGCTGAGTTTCACATCATCAAGCCGGGCGCTTATGTCGTCTGCGCCGTCACCGGCGCGCGCATACCTTTAAAGGCGCTTAAATACTGGAATGTCGACAAGCAGGAGCCGTATGCTGACGCAGCGGCGGCGATGAAGGGTTTCGGATATGGGAAAGACTGACATGCGTATCGTGTTGACGGCCGTCCTTGCTCTTTTCGCTGGCGCGAGCGTCGCTGCGCCGCTGCAGTCGGACGACACATCGAAAGAGAAGACCGTCCATCCGCTTGAAGGGGTCTTCGACAGTCTGGCTGAACGAAAGCCTGAGCCTGAAAACTTCACGACTTCGGAAACAGTCTCGAAAGAGGAAGAAATTCTGCGGCGGGCGAATTTCGCCGAAGCCATGCAGGAGGTTCAGGAACTCCAGAAAGTCTTCAAGGACGAACCGCAGCGATTTTCCCTTGAGGGTAGTTTTGCGCAGGGCGGCCTCGTTTTCGGCAAGACCGAGCCGGGCGCCGGCGTGCGGGTCGATGGGGAAGACGTCATGGTCAGCGATAACGGCCTGTTCGTTTTCGGTTTCGAACGCGACAATCCGCTTTCGGCGTTGATTGTCGTGACCTATGCCGACGGTCAGGTCGAGCGGACCGCGCTGGAGATCGAAGACCGCGAGTTCCCGGTGCAGCGCATTGACGGTCTCGACCAGTCCAAGGTTTCCGGCTTCACGGAAGAACAGCTCGCCAAGATCGCCGCCGATTCGGCGCTCAAAAAAACCGCCCGGCAATCGACCCAGAAGATCCCGGACTGGGCGGTGGGTTTTGAATGGCCGGCGGTAGGGCCGATCAGCGGCGTCTTCGGTTCGCAGCGGATCCTCAATGGCGAGCCGAAACGGCCGCATTCCGGCGTCGACATCGCCGCCGCAAAGGGAACGCCGGTGCGCGCGCCAGCGGACGGGGTCGTTACGCTCGCCAATTCGGATATGTATTTCGAAGGTGGACTGGTTCTCCTTGATCACGGTCAGTGGCTTGAGAGCGCTTTCCTGCACCTTTCGCGGATCGACGTGGAGCCGGGACAACATGTCAAAAAAGGCGACGTGATCGGCGCTGTGGGCGCCACTGGGCGGGTGACCGGTCCCCATCTCCACTGGAGTATGAAATGGGCCGGCAAGCTGGTCGATCCGCAATTGACGGTCGGGGATATGCCCGCCGCGCCGTCGGATGGCGCTCAGTAGCGGTCGCCGGTAACACTTTTGTAATTGACAATCATTATTAATTGCACCATCTACGGTGAAAGGCGGGACCCTGTAGGCCCCGTCGCCAAGGGTGATGGCTGCGGCATGTATATCTGCATTTGCAATGCGCTGAAGGACAAGCAGCTCGCGGAAGCGGGCAAGGACGCGCGCACCGTCGCCGACGTCTTTCGCCGCTGCGGCAGTCGCCCCCAATGCGGCAAGTGTCTGCCCGACGTTGCGCAGATGATCGAAGACGCCCGCAGCCCTGAACAGGGCGCCGCCGCAGTCCCGGCGGAATAACTTTCCGCATTCGAAAACTCCCGAGTTTTTCGCCGCGTATTCAGGAAATCGCCGCAAGTGAGAGTCGCTTGCAAAGATAAACCTTGGACCGCGCAATCATTGCTTTATTTTTGCGTCGCGTATTCGCGAAGGAGAGTGATTCCGGTGAAGGGCGATCAAAAGGTTATCGAGTATCTCAACAAGGCGTTGAAACTGGAGTTGACTACGGTCAACCAGTATTTTTTGCATGCGCGCATGTACAAGAACTGGGGATTTGAGCGCCTCGCCAAGATCGAATACGATGAATCAATCGATGAAATGAAGCATGCGGACGAACTGATCGAACGCATTCTCTTTCTTGAAGGCCTTCCAAACCTGCAGGACCTGGACAAGGTCTATATCGGTGAAAACATCAAGGAATGCATCGAAGCCGACCTTAAGGCCGAACAGCGTGCGCATCCGGTTTATCTGGAGGCGATCGCCTATTGCGAGAGCATCCGGGATTATGTGAGCCGTGAAATACTGGCGCGTATTCTTGAGTCGGAAGAAGAGCATATCGACTTCATCGAGACCCAGCTTGAACTGATCGGAAAGATCGGTGAGGAGCGGTATATGCAATCACAGATGATGAAATGCGATGAATAAAGCACGATACATTCATACGTTCCTGTCGGCGTTTGCGGCATTGACGCTGCTCGCGGCCTGCGCCTCGAAAGAAGAAAACCCGCAGGACGGCGACGGAGATCAGGCGCCGGGCGTTGGCGAGCTTGGCGGCCTGTGCGGCGGTATCGGCGGCTTTCAATGCGAGGCCGAGGGCGCTTATTGCGAGATGGAGCCGGGCGTTTGCGTCAATACGGCGGACGCCGCCGGCGTTTGCGTCATGAAGCCGGAAATGTGCACCCGGGACTACCGTCCGGTCTGCGGCTGCGACGGTGAGACCTATTCGAACGCCTGTACGGCGGCGAGCATGGGCGCGAGCATCGCCTATGAAGGACTGTGCAAGGAAGAAGAATAGAGGTCAGGACTCTTTCGGCCAGCGCCGGTGCAGCCAGAGCCACTGGCCGGGTCTTGCGCGAATGTCGCGCTCTAAAAACTCGTTGATCTTGATGGTGAGCGCCTCGACATCGGCGACAAGATCGCCGGTTCGTTCGAACGGGATCGGGTCGTTCACCGTCACCTTGAAATAGGCGCCGTCCAGTCGCTCATTTGAAATCGGCACCACGGGCAGGTTGAAACGAACGGCGAGACGCGCGGCCGCCGGCGCGGTCATCGCCATGCGCCCCATAAACGGAACGGGGATACCGCCGGTATTGAGTTTCTGGTCGGCGAGGATGGCGACGGAATAGCCGTCTTTTAAAAGGTCGATGAGCGGGCGTGCGCCGGCCATGCCCTTCGGTATTTGCCGGCGGGTCGCGGCGTCGCCGCGTTTTTTGATGATCATCTCATCGACTAACGGGTTATTGAGCGCGCGGTAGATAACGCCGAATTTGAGCCCCAGCTCCCGCGCGTTGATGCCGGTGACTTCCCAGTTGGCGAAATGTCCGGTGACGAAAATCGCCCGGGCGGGGCCTCCAGGATTCCAAATATGCGTGATGCGGTCCACCCCTTCGCAAACAATGCGCGGGTCGTCGCCGAAATTCGAGAGCTTGTCCAAATGCGCGTATTCGGCGCCGGTGCGGCCGAGATTTTCGTAAACCTCCTTGAGCGTTTCACTGATTTTCTCTTCGCTCCAGTCCGGGAAGACGCGGCGCAGATTGTCCTCGCCGCGCTTTGTAAGGCTGCGCAGTTTCGGTCCGATGAAGCGCGAAAAGCGCCCCGACAGCGCCGACGCGCGGTCGAGCCCCAGCAGGCGGAAAAACCTGAGCATCGCGACGACCAGCGCATATTCGATCCGGTGAGCGAGCGTGATCGGCCGGTTCGACCGGCGTTCGGGCAGGGGATAGTCGGGATCGTCGACGGGTGCGGCTTCAGACATTCGGCGTTCGGTCAGGGCTGTGCGTTGCGGCGGTCGATAGCAGAAAGAACGGCGCCGGTCAGGAGGGCGGGATTGTTGATGCGCATCGCCACGGGCAGGGTCAGCGTCGTCTCCGCACATCGCGCCGGCAGCCGAACATGGTCCTTTTCTGTAGTGATCAGCGGCGCATTCCGCGAGGCGGCTCGTTTTTCAAGGACGGCGATATCCTGATCCGTATAGGCGTGATGATCGGGGAAGGCGGCGCGATCGGCGATCTCAAATCCCGCCGTTTCCAGCGTGTAGAAAAATTTCTGAGGATCGCCGATGCCGCAAAAGGCGACGACGCGGTGTGCCTCCGGCGGGTTCGCCGGTTCGAGCCAGGCGGCGAAGGGCGATCCGTTCTCTTCCGCCGCGCGCGCTGCACGGTTCTCGTCGCGGCCAACGTAAACGATGAGATCGGCCCGCGCCCTGGCGCGCGCCATCGGCTCGCGCATCGGTCCCGCCGGAAAGACGGCGCCGCTCCCGGAAGGCCGGCGCGCATTGACAAGAAGAATGGAGACGGTCTTTTCGATTGTCGGGTTCTGGTAACCGTCGTCCATGATGATCAGGTCCGCGCCGTCTTTCGCTGCGGCCGCCGCGCCGTCGGGCCGGTTTTTCGATACATAGACCGGCGCCGACCGGGCGAGCAGCAGCGCTTCGTCGCCGACGTCGTTTGCATTATGCCAAGCCGGATCGACTTTAACCGGCGCCGCGCCCGCCGTTCCGCCATAACCGCGTGTCAGGAAAACAGGGTTGCGCTCTTCGGCTTTCAACAAGGTGCAAAGCGCAATTGCGAAAGGCGTCTTGCCGACGCCGCCCAGCGTCGCGTTGCCGACGCAGATAATCGGAACCGGCGCCGGCGCAGGGTTCGACAAATGCGCGCGCAACTGCTGGCCGAGATCGTAAAGCGCTGCAAATGGCGACAGCCCCAGGGCGACGGCGCGGGCGGCGATGGTCTCTTCGCGCCAGAACCATGGTTCGCGCATCACGGAGCATCCGCCTCGGCGGGGAATTTTTCAAGCAGCGTATCGCAGATGTCGGCGAGTGTTTTTTCCGCGTTGCGTTCGGCGCTCTCGCGGGCGGCGTCAACGACGGCGGCCCGGGTCTTGGAATCAGCGAACAATCGGCGGATTGCGGCGGCGAGCTCGCGCTCGTTTCGGACAAGCGCCGCGCCGCCCGCTTCGCGCATCAGCTGATAGGTTTCAACGAAATTGAACGTATGCGGACCGTGAAGGATTGCCGCACCGAGCCGCGCCGGCTCAAGCGGATTATGCCCGCCTTTCGGCGTAATGCTGCCGCCGACAAAGGCGGTGTCGGCGAGGCGGTAAAAGACGCCAAGTTCGCCCAGCGTGTCGGCGATATAGACTTCCGTTTCCGGCGTGATCGGGGCGCCCTGCGAACGGCGGGCGTAGGCGAGGCCGCGCTCGCGGGCGAGGTCTTCCACCTCTTCGCCGCGTCCCGGATGGCGCGGCGCGATGACCGTCAACAGGTCGGGAAAGTCCGATTTCAACAATGCGCGCGCATCGAGCGCGATTTCTTCTTCGCCCGGATGCGTGCTTGCGGCCAGCCAGAACGGACGGTCGCCGATCATCGCGCGGAGATTTTCGACTTCCTTTTCATCGGCGGGGAGCGGCGGCGCGGCGTTTTTAAGGTTGCCGAACATCTCGACCGGTCTTCCCGACAACGTCATCAGCCGGTCCGCATTCTGATAATCCTGCGCGATAATCATATCGAACGCCGAGAGAATATATTTGATCGTGTTGGGCTGGCGTTTCCAGTCCTCGAAGGAGCGGGGCGACACCCGTCCGTTGACGATCGCCATGAAGCGCGTCTTCTGGCGGGCGGCGAGAATGAGATTGGGCCAGAATTCCGATTCCACGAAAAACGCCGCTTCAGGACGCCAGTGATCGAGAAATGCGCGCACGAAATCCGGATGATCGAGCGGGATATATTGATGAAAGGCGCCCTCGGGCAGTCGCTCGGCCATCAGCTTCGCCGACGTGACCGTGCCCGTGGTGATCAGGAAAGCGTAATCCGGCAAGGCGCGCTGCAGACGCTTGACCAGCGGAATGACCGAAAGCGATTCGCCGACGCTCGCGCCGTGTATCCACAAGAGCGGGCCCGCCGGACGTTCGCGTTGCGCCAGGCCGCGACGTTCCCCTATCCGCTCGGGATCTTCCTTGCCGGCGCGCATGCGGCGGTTGAGGGTGAACGCCGCAACCGGTTCCGCCGCGCGGCTGAGCGCGCGGTAGATTTTCAGGGCGAGCGGTTCGCGTAAAGTCGATGTCATGAGATATCCGCGCCGTCAGCCCTGATTGTCCGGCGTATCGCTGCGGCCCGCAAGGGCGTCCGCCTGCTCAGTAGCCTCGCAAAGGCCTTTTTCCAAGGCTTCGCGGGCTTTCTTCACCGTTTCAAAGTCGGCGTCCGCCGGCACCCGGATCGGGGCGAGGCCGACCTGCACGCCGCGGGAGAAGGGCCCCGGCAACAAGAACCGGTCCCATGTGCCGAGACGGCGTCCGCGCGACATGGAGTTTGCGCCGGGTATAATCGGCGCGCCTGAAAACTGCGCAAGTTTGATGACGCCGATATGAACCTTTTCTGCGGGACCGCGCGGCCCGTCAGGGGTGACGCCGACCACATGACCGTCCTTGAGCGCTGCGAGCATCTGGGCGATCGCTGAAGCGCCTTGCTTGTTCTTTTCTGGCTTGTTCGGATTGGCGGCCGATCCGCGGATGAATTCGATATCGTAGTCCTTGACGGCTTTCGTGATGATCTCGCCGTCGCGGTGGTTGGAGATCAGCATGAAGACCCGCTGGTCGGTGAGCCGCCTGATGGTGCTCGCCATCATCAGGCGTCCGTGCCAGAAGGTGACGATGACGCCCTTGCCGTCGGCGGCCGCGGCGTCGAAATTCTCTTTTCCGACCACCGTCCAGCGCGCGGTCCTGTCGACGAGCCGGATATAGGCGCCGATGAGGAAGCCGGCGATATTGCCGACGAAGGCGCTGCGGGCGAGACGTTTGAACATGGGCGAGGGGGTTCCCCATTTCTGAAGCGGCGTCAATAGCTTGCTTGATAGGGCGGCGCCGTCGATGCTAGGCCGGTCTTCACCAGCCGCCCGGGAGCCCATTCTTGGACACGACTCATAAGCCTCGAACGAGCCTCGACGCCGGTTCGGGCGGCGCGCCGACCCTGAAGCTCGCGGGCAGGCTGTGGCGGGACTATTTCTCCCGCTACTGGCCGCGGCTCGCGCTCTCGCTCGTCGCCATGGCGATTTATGCGGGCTCGGCGAGTTTGATCCCGATCGGGGTCGAGTGGATCAACGCCGGATTTCTCGGCGGCAGCGAGCGGTTCTCGCCGACCCTCAACCAGGTGCTTGTCATGGGGCCGCTCTTCGTCATCGGCCTCGGCGCCGTTCATGCGGGCGCCCAGTATTTCCAGACGCGGCTCTCGGCGGGGGCGTCGCTGTCGACCCTGCGCGATATCCAGAACGACATGTTCGCAAGCCTGATGGCGATGGACTTCGCGCAGCAGCGGCGGGAAGTTTCCGGCCAGATCATGTCGCGCTTTACGAACGATGTCGGTCTCATTCGCGATACGCTGAACCGGTTTTCCATGGCCATGCGCGACGGGCTGACGCTGATCGGCCTGTGCGGGATGATGATCTATTACGACTGGGCGCTGTTCCTGATCGTTCTCCTGATTTATCCGCTGATCGGGTTTCCGGTTTCGAAGATCGGCAGGGTCCTGCGCAAGGCGTCGTCGCGCGCGCAGTCGCAGGCCGGCGACATCACCGCGATGGTCGGCGAAACGCTTGCCGGCGCGCGCATGGTGAAGTCCTATCAGCTCGAACCGCTGGAGCGGACCCGCGCCGCCGACGCCTTCGACGACCGCCTGCGCATCCTCAAGAAAATGGCCTACACGCGCGCGCTCAACGAGCCGCTGATTTTTTTTGCCGGGTCGGTCGCGCTCGCGGTGGTGGTCGCCGTGGTCGCCATGAGAATTTCGTCCGGGGCTTTGTCGGTGACCGAGTTTATCGGTTTCATCATCGCGCTCTTGTTGATGTCGCAGCCGGCGCGCGCGCTCGGCACCTTGAATGCGGTGATGCAGGAAGGCTTCGGCGCTTTCGAGCGCGTGCTCGCCCTGATCGATGCGAAGCCGACGATCCGCAATGCGGACGGCGCCGCCGATCTTGCGCCCGGTCCCGGCGCGATCCGCATCGAGAATGTGCGCTTCGCCTACGAGACCGCCTCGGGAACCACGCGCGCCCTCGATGACGTGTCGCTGGAAATCCCGGCGGGCAAGATGGTGGCGCTGGTCGGCGAGTCCGGTTCCGGCAAATCGACGCTGATGAACCTGCTGCCGCGATTGTATGAGCCGGAAGAGGGGCGCATCCTCATCGACGGTCAGGATATCGCGAAGGCGACGATCAGAAGCCTGCGCGCGCGCATCGCGCTCGTGACGCAGGAGGCGGTCGTCTATAATATGTCCGCGCTTGAAAACATCGCCTTCGGGCGGCCCGGCGCTTCCCGTCCGGAAATCATCAAGGCGGCGACCGACGCGGCGGCGAACGACTTCATCAGCCTCCTGCCCAAAGCCTATGATACGCCGCTCGGCGAAGGCGGCGCCAATTTGTCCGGCGGTCAGCGCCAGCGCATCGCGCTTGCAAGGGCGTTTTTGAAAGACGCGCCGATCCTGTTGCTTGACGAGGCGACCTCGGCGCTCGATGCGGAAAGCGAAACCAAAATCCAGGAAGCGTTAAAGCGCCTGACGGCGGGCCGTACGACGCTGGTGATCGCGCACCGGCTTTCGACGGTGAAGGATGCGGACCTGATCGCCGTAATGGACAAGGGCCGCATTATCGAAACCGGCAAACATGACGAGCTGATGGCGAAAGGCGGCGCCTATGCGCGCCAGGCTGAGTTGCAGCTCGTTTGAACTACTCCCGCCTCAAAATTCGCTCCGTCAGAAAATCGCCCCAGCCGGTGCTGTGGAACTGTTCTTTCGCCGCCGCGGGGTCGTAGACTTCATCGACCCACTCAAAAAAATCCTCGACCGAGGACAGCGACTTGCCGTTCGCTTTTGCGTAGTCAATGAACTGTTCCAGCGCAAAGTCGATGACGCCGGTCTTGCCCTGCCGCACATGACCGTAACGGAACGAAAGCTGTTCCAGCGCATCGTCGAAAGCGACGCCTTCACGGAAGAACATATATAGCGCCGACATCAAACCGGCCCGATCGGCGCCGGACTTACAGTGCATCACCGCCGGATAAGTGATTTCATCGAACAGCTTGCGGGCTGCATGCAGTATCTCTTTTGTCGGCGCTTCTCGTGAAAACGTCTTGAAAGTAATGAAATGCAGGCCCAGGCGTTCGCACGCTTCTTCCTCAAGATAAAGAAAGCCGCTTGGCTTTTCGCCACGCAGGTTGATGACAGTTTTGACGCCCTTTGCCGCCCAATTTTTTAAGTGACGGGGAGAGGGTTGGTAAGTGCGCCACATCTTGCCGGGCGCGATCTCATGAGAGTTGTCGTAGAAAAACCGCAAAATGCCGTGATCCGTGAACAGCAAGTGGCGCCATGCGCGCCTTCTGCCGGGCGGCGTTTCAAGATCGTCACGTGTCCATGTCGGGTTCGAGCGTTTCATTTCAGACTGGAAGCGATGGGCGATGCAAAAGACTGTTACCGGTTTCGCTCGATATTGCCAGCGCGCGCCCGCACGGATGCTGCGGAGTCGTTTTGGGCTGCTTTTAAAGCCCTGTCGGCGATTGCCTTTAGTGCTTTGTCAGCAACCGCAACGGCGCAAAGCGCATCGACCGACCACGCGCGCAAGAACGGCCTTTCATGCTTTAATAGCGGCTTCAACCATTTCGCGAGTGCTTGCGCTTGGCTCGCGGTCAGTTCCAGCTTGCCGATGACTTGGCAGATATGGAGTTGTGCAGGCCAGCTGCTTGTTTTCGGCGCCGCGGAAACGAGGCGCGCCGTTTCCTTCCGGGTAAGGACGCCGCCATCATCGATATGCGCTTTGAGTATCCAGGTTGCGCCGTCTGCGACAGCCGGGCTTTTGTCTGCGCAAAGCGTCAGGAGGTCGTTGAAAAAAGACTTATTCGCTTTGTGGCGCGCAGCGGTTTCCGACAACAGGCTAACCGCTTTGCCGTCAAATCGTACAAGTTCGGCTCTGAGCTGTTCGAGCAGGCTCATTCAAGGATTAGAATTTTCCGTCGCCGTCGGGATCGAGCAGGCGGTGCATATGTACTATGAAATACCGCATATGTGCGTTGTCGACCGTTTGCTGCGCCTTGGCGCGCCAGGCTTTCTCGGCCGACGCGTAATCCGGATAGACGCCGACGATGTCGAGATCGTTGAGGTCTCGGAACTTCACCTCTTCGAGATTGTCGAGTTCGCCGCCGAAGACGAGATGCAGGAGTTGTTTATCGTCGGACATGGATATCTCCAGTTCTAGTCGCCGGCGATGGTCATCGCCGGGATCAACAGGCTCGGCGCGTTTGTCGCGCCGCGAAATTCAAGATCATTTGCGGGGATAAGGCTGGCGTACATTTCAAGGAGATTGCCAGCGATGGTGATTTCGCTCACCGGATAGGCGATTTCGCCGTTTTCGAACCAGAAGCCGGAGCAGCCGACGGAATAATCGCCGGTGTTGGCGTTCACCTGCGGGCCGAACATGTCGGTGAGGAATAGGCCTTCGCCAGCGTCTTTCATCATGCTGTCGAGCGAGGCCTCGCCCGCTTCTAGATAGAGATTGGTCGACCCGGCGCCCGGCGCGCCGCCGGTTCCGCGCGACGCGCGGGCGTTCGATTCGAGACCCAACTGAATGGCGTGGCTGCAGTTCATCAGCCAGTCGGTGAGGACGCCGCCTTTGATGAGATCGATGCGGGCGTTGGCGAGGCCTTCGCCGTCAAAAGGCCGCGAGCTCGCGCCGCGCGCAATGTGCGGGTCATCGATAATGTTGATCGCATCGGTGAAAATCTTCTCGCCTTTTTTTGTTTTCAGAAAGCTGACGCCGCGGGCGATGGCCGCGCCGTTCACGGCACCCGCAAGATGCGACAGGAGCGATGCGGAAAGCCGGTTGTCATATATCACCGGCGCGGTGCGGCTTTTGATCTTCTTCGGCGACAGCCGCCGCACCGTGCGCTCGCCGGCGCTTTTGCCGACTGCGGCGGCGGATTTCATGTCCGAAAGATGCGTTTTCGAATCGTAATCGTAATCCCGCTCCATGCCGCTTTCGTCCTGGGCGAGAACGCTCACGGAAACGGAATGATGGGAGCCGCCGGATTGACCGAAAAAGCCGTGGCTCGTCGCGAACCATTTTGAGCCTTCGCCATAACTCGCGCCGGCGCCGGAGGAGTTGACGACGCCTTCGACGGCGAGAGCCGCCGCCTCGCACTCGCTTGCCCTGGCTTTAAGGTCTTCGGTGGTCGGCTCGGCGAAGTCTCCGAGATCGAGATCCTTGAAGGGCGGTTTTGAGAGCCGCTCGGCTGGC
Source organism: uncultured Parvularculaceae bacterium (assembly GCA_913055785.1). Taxonomy (GTDB): domain Bacteria; phylum Pseudomonadota; class Alphaproteobacteria; order Caulobacterales; family Parvularculaceae; genus Hyphococcus. The sequence goes on from CAJXLJ010000014.1 coordinate 25,457, forward strand.
GCGAGCCCGCAATAGGGGTCTTCCGGAGCAGCCTTTGCCATGGCAGCGCAGCGCTCCGCGAGTTCTTTCAGCGATTGCCTAGAGTGATCGGTGGTCGACACGCTCGCCTGACGCTTGCCGACGAGAACCCTCAGGCCGAGATCGGCGCTCTCGGAGCGCTCGACGTCTTCGAGATTTCCCATACGCCAGGAAACGCCGTGCGAGACCGAATTATAGAGAACGGCGTCGGCAGCTTCCGCGCCTGCGGCTTTCGCGTCGGCGAGAAGGGTTTCGAGAATCTGTTCAGCGTTTTTGGTGTCCATGGGCCGGGGGATAGAGGCTCCGCCGCGCGGGCGCAAGCTCGCCGGGACCGTCAGACGCCGAGTTCCGCCGCCGCGCCTTCGCCCCATTCGCGCATCGCGGGGAGGGCGAGGATCGTCTCCATGTAGTCCGCCGCCGGTTCGCTCAAGGCGACTGGTCCGTATGTAGTGAAGCGCGAGACCACCGGGGCATAGAACGCGTCGGCGATCGAGAAGCCGCCGAAGAGGAATGGGCCGCTCTCGCCGAATCGCGTCCGGCATTCGGTCCAGAGCGCGTTAATGCGGTCGATATCGCGCTGAACGCCGCCTGTCGTCAGGTGGCGCAATCCCGAACGGGTGAAATTCATCGGCCAGACCGTCCTCAGGGCGGAAAAGCCCGAATGCATTTCTGCTGTGACTGATCGCGCGATCGCACGGGCTTCCGGATTGGCGGGCCAAAGCTGCTTTTCCGGGAAGAGGTCATTCAGATATTCCGAGATCGCCAGCGAATCCCAGATGTCGAGATCGCCATGGTTGAGAAACGGCACGAGCCCCGACGGCGAAAGTTCGTTCAAAGTTTTGCGCGTTTCCGGGCGGTCGAGACGGATCGTCGTTTCCGTGAATGGAATCGCCGCCTGTTTCAGGAGCAGCCACGGCCGCAGCGACCAGCTTGAAAGGTTCTTGTCGCCGATCGTGAGGGTGAGGCCAGTCATGGGGGTGTTCCTTTGAGACGCGCCGCTCGTTCCGGCGAAGGCCGGCATCTCATAATCCCTGTGGAATAGCCTGTCGATGGAGATCCCGGCTTCCGCCGGGGAGCGGCGCAGGGCTCATTCCGCCGGGGCGGTCGGGTGGGTCTGGTCGATGGTCGATTTGATCACCGGCGGAAAACGGTGATGATATCGGCGCAAGGTCTCGTCGAATTTCGGCCATTTGGCGCGAAGATAGCGAATCAGTCTGCGCACGGCTGGGATGTAGGGCGCGAGCAGCGCAAAGCCGATGGTGAGCATGATCAGGCCGAATGGAATCGGCAAGGGCAGGACAATCAGTCCTGCAACGACCAGGGTCGATCCGAAAACCTGATGCAAAATCGGCAGCATGGCCGAACGTCTACTCCCGTACTAGAACCCCATGAGGCGGCGCGTAGAGGGCCGCGGCGACGCATTCTACAAGAAAAAGACGTTCCGCCAGATTCAAGTTAGGCATCTTCCGCGAGAGCGTAAAGAGGACAGGCGAAAAATGCGTTAACTACGGCGATCACATTCACGAATGGCGGCCCGTGCGCCGGGACGCCCGCGCGCTCGCGACGCATTTCAGACCGTTTCCGGGCGGAGTAAAAATCAACGATGTCTTACAAATCCTTACGCGACTTTATTGAACGCCTGGAAGCGGCGGGCGAACTCGTGCGCGTCACGGAGCCGGTGTCGGCGAAGCTCGAAATGACCGAAGTCCAGCGGCGGCTGCTCGCGCGCGGCGGGCCGGCGGTGCTGTTCGAAAAGCCGGTGATGGACGACGGCTCGATTTCGCCCATGCCGGCGCTCGTTAATCTCTTCGGCACGGTCAAGCGCGTCGCCATGGGCGTGACGCTGGAGGGACGGGAACGAACGACCGCCGGGGAATTGCGCGAGGTCGGCGAACTTCTCGCCTTCCTGCGCCAGCCGGAACCGCCGGGCGGCGTCAAAGACGCGATCAAGCTGTTGCCGGTGGTCAAGAATGTGATGGCGATGAAGCCGGCGACGCGCGCGGTCGGAACCGCCCCTTGTCAGGAAGTCGTCAAAACCGGCGTCGAGATCGATCTCGACGCGCTCCCCATCCAGACCTGCTGGCCGGGGGAACCGGCGCCGCTCATCACCTGGCCGCTGGTGGTGACCAAAGGACCGACCGGCAAGCGCGAGGACGATTTCAATCTCGGCATCTACCGGATGCAGAAGCTTTCGAAGAACAAGACCATCATGCGCTGGCTCAAACATCGCGGCGGCGCCCAGCACCATGCGCGCTGGGGCAGGGAGAAGCGCGAGCCGCTGCCCGCCGCGGCGGTGATCGGCGCCGATCCCGGGACCATTCTTGCGGCGGTGACGCCGGTGCCGGATACGCTCAGCGAATATCACTTCGCCGGATTACTGCGCGGGAAAAAGGCCGAACTCGTCGACTGCAAGACGCAGCCGCTAAAAGTCCCGGCGGAAGCGGAGATTGTCATCGAAGGTTATGTCTCGCTCGATGAGTATGCGGATGAAGGGCCCTATGGCGACCACACAGGGTATTACAATTCCGTCGAGCGCTTCCCGGTCTTCACCGTCACCGCTATCACTCAACGGAAAGACCCGATCTATCTCTCGACCTTTACGGGCCGCCCGCCGGACGAGCCTTCGGTGCTCGGCGAGGCCTTGAACGAGGTGTTTATTCCGCTCCTGCAGCAGCAATTCCCTGAAATCGTCGATTTCTGGCTGCCGCCGGAGGGATGCTCCTATCGCATCGCGGTGATTTCCATGAAGAAAGCGTGGCCCGGCCACGCCAAGCGCGTGATGATGGGCGCGTGGAGCTATCTGCGCCAGTTCATGTATACGAAATGGATCATTGTCGTCGATGAAAGCGTCAACGCCCGCGACTGGAAGGATGTGATGTGGGCGGTCTCGACCAAAATGGACCCGGCCCGCGACATCACCATCATCGAGTCGACGCCGATCGATTATCTCGATTTCGCCTCGCCGGAGTCAGGGCTGGGCTCGAAGATCGGTCTCGACGCCACCGACAAGCTACCGCCTGAAACTTCGCGCGAATGGGGTCGCGAAATTGAGATGGACGAGAATGTCGTGCGGCGGGTCGATGCGCTGTGGGAGAAGCTGGGGCTCGGTTCCAGCTAACGCTCTCTTTCTGTCCGGAAACGACTCCTATCCGAACCGAGAATAATGCAAGTCGACACATCGTACTGTGTCGATAAAATTTGATGCAAATTTTATCTGTATGCGTTGTCCCGCCCACGCAAAGGGCCCGTATAAAAAGTTTAATCCTATTTGCTAAAAAACATCCTATATTTTCAAACCTTACAGTAAGAACTAAGGCTTAACGCTTATCGCCTGTTTCAGCGACAGGTGACCTATGGCTATTCGAGCGCTGTGTTCCTACTTTAAGGCGAAGAAAGGTTCTGTCGCCGTCATTATGGCGATATCAATGCCTGTGATCGTCGGCTTTGCCGGTATAGGCGCCGAAGTCATGTACTGGCAATATTCTCAACGCGTATTGCAGGGGGCGGCTGACGCGGCCGCGTTCTCCGGCGCGGCGCAGCTCGCCCAGGGCAAGTCTTCGAGTGCGCAACCCGCGGCGCAAAATGCAGCGGTGGAAAGCGGTTACAATATCGCTCGCGCAGGCTCGCCAAACATTCAAATTCCGCCCGCCAGCGGCTCTTTTGCAGGCGACCCGCGCGCCGTGGAGGTCACGCTGACTGACAACCTTCCGCGCATGTTTTCGAAGATCTTTTTCAATACGGATACGGTGCAGATCTCCGCGCGGTCGGTTTCGCGCACCGCTGGCGCGCGCCCGGCCTGCGTGCTGGCGTTGAACAAGTCTGCAAACAAGGCTGTCGGTTTCGCCGGTTCATCCACTCTTGAGCTCGATGGTTGCGACGTCGCTTCAAACTCAATCGCCGCCGATGCGATCGATTTCCAGGGAGCTACCTCGGTGACTACCGAATGCGCGTCAGCTGTGGGTGGTGTCGACGGCGCAAGCGGATCGCTCACACTGACCGACTGCGCAGCTCCTTTCCAGGGCGCACGGCCGTTCCCCGATCCTTACGCCAGCTTACCAATGCCGTCTCCGGGAGCATGCGACAACGGTCTTAAACAAGACCTTCGCGTCAGCCCCGGCACGGTTCGCACCGTCTCGCCAGGCACAATCTGCTCAACCGGCTCGGGTGGTTCCAATATTCAAATCAAGGGCGATATCACTTTCAATCCGGGTATTTACATTTTTGACGGCGTTGACGTGCAGGTGAATGCGACGGCTCATTTGATTGGCGCCGGCGTGACTTTCGTGTTCGCCAATAACTCGGAAATCCATATGAACGGCGGCGCGGATATCGAGCTTTCGGCGCCGACATCAGACGCCGATCCCTATCAGGGCGTTTTGTTTTTCGGCGATAGAAGCGCCTCCAGCGTCACCCACCAGCTTAACGGCAGCTCAGCTACATCCTTTACAGGCGCGCTCTACTTTCCGGCCAGCGACGTGGAGTTCTCCGGGACCAATGTTGCGGACGCCAATTCCTGCACGCTGCTTATCGCTGACGAAGTGACCTTCACCGGGAACAGCTTCTTTGGAAGCGATTGCAGTTCAATTGGCGTTGACGCCGTAGAGACGGCGCAGATCGTGCTGATTGTCGAGTAACAGGGGGATAGAATGAACGTCATAACAATAATCAGAAGCTTACTGGCTTGCCGAAATGGAATGGCGGTTACGGAGGCGGCGTTTTTCGCACCGATATTTGTCTTGAGCGGATTGGCTGTATTCGATCTCGGCGTGGCGGGCTCCAAGCGGATGCAGCTTGATCAGGCGTTGCGTGCCGGCGCGCAGGTATCAATGATCAACGTGACTGACGAACTCGAAATCATGAACGCAACGCTGGCCGCGCTGGGCGAGAGCGAACTTGGAGAGGTCGATCAGGGCGATGGCCTTTGCGAGCCTTATAAAACCTGCGTGAACGTTGATTATAGCTGCGAGTGTTCAAGCGGCGTCGCCTCACCCTGCAACCAGCTTTGCGTCAGTTCCGGGGAAGCGCCGTCGGCGTATCTGACGATTGTAGCATCGCGCCGGCATGAAGGCATGCTGCTCCCCGACATGAACCTCGAGACCCAGATTGTAGTGCAGACACGATGATGGCGTACTTCAGAAAAATATTGCGCCGGCGCTGGGATGCGACGGCCTGCGATAGCGGCGCAACGGCGGTCGAATTCGCCATTGTCGGGCCGATCATGATCGCCTTGATGTTCTGGTTTTTCGACGTCTCCTACTCTGTCTATGTGCGCAACAGTTTCAACCATGCGGTGAACCAGGCGGCCCGTGAAATATATGTTGATCCCGACCGCACAGACAGTGACATCCTGGCGGATCTGAACGCATCGCTGGCGCGTTTCGGCGATGTTGTCACCACATCACTGGCGACGGAAACATCCGGCGGTCTGGATTATCATGTCCTCTCGGCGGAGCTGGTTTATCACTTCAAGTCGCCGCCGTTCAGCGGCGCAGGGATTACGTTGAGAGCGGAAGGCCGGGCCCCGGTCATCAAATATCAGATCGAGGCCGAGGGTTCCTGATCATCCGCCCAGCGCCTTGAAGTTCAAAAACTCGCGGCGGGTTCTGGGCCCGTAGGTGGTAAAGCTCGGGTCGGGCCGCTCAAGATAGGCGTGTTTCTTCTGCGCGAGGCTGTCTGATGAGGCGCGTTTGACCATTTCATCGAGCGAAATCCCGTAAGGCTTCGTCGCGTTAAGCCCGAAGATCTTCGCTTTCAGTTCTTTCGTCAGCGCCGGATAGCCGAAGCGTTCCTGAAATTCTTCTGAAATCTGGAACGCGCGGAACGCCTGAATCTGATCTTGCGGCGAACCGTACCAGATCGAGTCCGTTCCCCAGAGCACGTTGTCTTCACCGCAATAGCTGATGAGCTTGCCGAGCGCATGGGCGGCCATATCCGGTTCGCGCATCAAAAAGCGCCAGGTGCTCCCGAGTTCTGCGTAGACATTTGAACCCGGTGCGACGCCTGCGTCGATCAGCGACTGACAGAGGACGTCGATCCCCGCCGCCTTACCGCTTCCGGGGGTGAAGCCTTTCTCCGGCGTCCTCAAGTCAAACCCTGAATGATAGAGAATGAAGGTGATGTCCGGGTGGCGTTTCGCAGCTTCGCCGACATCGCTGCACAGGCTGTGTTCGAAGGATTGCGGACCGAAAGCAATGCCCTTGTGGATGCAGATGTTCTTGATCCCGAGCGCCTTTGCTTTCGCAATCATCCGTTCGCCGGCGTCGTCGGTGAGGAAGAAGCCGTTCCCGTCCGGCCCCCACTGCGTATAGGTCTTCCACGCGGCGATCGAGAATTCGGCGGCGAGCCGGTCCATGTCTTCAAGGTCGCCTTCCTGGTTCGGGTTGACGCGTCCATGCAGCAGCAGGCGGTGGTCGCCCTCCATGGCGTCAACGATACGCCGCGTCTGGTCGGCCTCCTCGATGGTGACGGGCTCGGCGTCGCGGGTCGACGGCACGAAGGAAAGCACCATCATGTCGGTATCGGAATCGAGGAACACATCCTTGATGAATTCCTCCGCCTCAAGACATTTCAGGTAATCGAGATTGTCCTTGGGCGCTTCTTGCACGCAGTCCTTCATCACCCAGCGGAAACCATTCGCCGCCGCCGGGTTGTTCTGCAGCCATGCGCCGTTCGGGTTCACATAATGGCCCTGAATGTCGAAGATGAATTCTTCGCCGCCGAGCGCTTCCATCGCGGCGTCCGGATCGAGCGCCGCTTCGGCTGGCAGGTCGAATTTGGCGCCCTTTTTCGGTTTCGACCCCATGGCGTTCGCGTGATTGACCGCAAGGAGCGTCGTCGCCGCGCCGCAGGCGGAGATCATGAAGTCGCGGCGCTCAAGCCCGGTGCGTTTCGCGTTCTCGCCGGCCCATTGATGGGCGAGGGCGTTCGCCGCCTTGTTGCGGGGCGACAAGGGTACTGGCGAGAACTCGCCGTTCGATGTCGTGTCGATGCGGATCGGCAGCCGCGCGCCTTCCGGATCGCGGGTCTTCTTGTCGCTTGTCGCCATGATTGAGCCTCCCTCTGATTGAAGGAGAGGCTAGCATGAATCAGCGCGAAAACGGATGACGGCTAATCGGCTGAAGAGCTCGGTCTGTCTGTGGCGCGCATCACGCTTTTGCGAGGATCGCGGCTATTTCGTCCTTGAGGCGCATCCTTGTTTTGCGGAGTTCTTCCTCGCGTTCATGGCTTGCCGCCTCGACTTCGGTCTCGATCCTGTGCACCTCGCGGTTCACGGCGTGATATTCTTCCGCGAGCCTGGAGAAATGGGCGTCGGCCATTTTGAGCTGATGGATTTTTTCCACATGCTCCGGGAAGTCTTCGGCGAGTTCGTGCGGCGTATGCGTCATCGATAGCGCTCCTCCAATGTTTCAATGTATATATGTGGGGAGCGGCCGCCTGAAGTTTCAAAGGCGCATTTGGCCGCAGCTATACGCGTTCGCGCGTCTTGAGGAATTTCACCTTGGGGTTTTTCTCCTCGGCGTAGCCCGCTTCCCATTGCGAGCGGGCGAGGAAGACCGGAGAGCCGTATCGGTCGTGCGCGACGGCGCCCTGGTTCTTCGCAACAAAGCTGTTGACGTCGTCAGCCGCGCCGCCGAGCCAACGCACCGTGTCGAAGCCGCAGACTTCAAGCGTCGCGGCGACGCCGTATTCGGCCTTGAGGCGCTCCTGAATGACGTCGAGCTGCAATGCGCCGACGACGCCCACATAAAAGTCTGACCCGAGAGCAGGCGTGAAGATCTGGCTCGCGCCTTCCTCGGCGAGCGCGATCATCGCGCGCTTCATCTGCTTCGACTTCATGGGATCGTCGAGACGGACCCGGCGGATGATCTCCGGCGCGAAATCGGGGAGGCCGGAAAACTGCAAGCCATCCTTTTCGCTCAGCGTGTCGCCGACGCCGAGCGCGCCATGGTTCGGAATGCCGACGATGTCGCCGGCGACGGCTTCTTCCGCAAGCTGACGGTCCTGCGCCATGAAGAAGATCGGATTGTTAACGGCGAGGGCTTTCGCCGTGCGCGTCACTTTCAGCTTCATACCGCGCTTGAAGACGCCCGAACACATGCGTACGAAGGCGATGCGGTCGCGGTGGTTGGGATCCATGTTCGCCTGCACCTTGAAGACGAAACCGGAAACCGCATTTTCATCGGGCCTGATCTCGGCGGCGCCCGCCTGTTGGCCGCGAGGCGGCGGGGCGAAGCGGCCGATGTCGCGCAGGAGTTCGGCGACCGTAAAATATTTGAGCGCCGAGCCGAAATAGACCGGCGTCAGCGTTCCCTCGCGAAAGGCCTCAACATCGAACGGCGCATAGCCCTCGCGCGCAAGCGCCATGGTTTCGCGCGCCTCCATCGCTTCGTCGGCGCCAATGATTTCATTGAGGCGGGGATCGTCCGGGCCTTCAAGGTCGAGCGTCTTGTCGAAATCGCCGCTGTCGTCTTTCGCCGGCAGGAGCAGCCGGTCATGGGCGATGTCATAACAGCCCTTGAAGCGCCCGCCGGTGCCGAGCGGCCAGATGCGCGGCGAGACGTCGAGGGCGAGTTGATCGGCGACTTCGTCCAGCAGTTCGAACGGATCGCGGCCCTCGCGGTCGACCTTGTTGACGAAGGTGATGATCGGGATGTCGCGCAGGCGGCAGACCTCAAAGAGCTTCCGCGTCTGGGTCTCGATGCCCTTCGCCGCGTCGATCACCATGACGGCGCTGTCGACGGCGGTGAGGGTCCGGTAGGTGTCTTCTGAAAAGTCTTCGTGGCCGGGCGTGTCGAGCAGATTGAAGACCGCGCCCTCATATTCGAACATCATCGCTGAGGTCGAAACCGAGATGCCGCGTTTCTGCTCGATCGCCAGCCAGTCCGAGCGCGCGCGGCGGCGCTCGCCCTTGGCCTTCACCTCGCCGGCGAGGCGGATCGCGCCGGATGCGTAGAGCAGCTTCTCGGTTAGCGTCGTCTTCCCGGCGTCCGGGTGGGAGATGATCGCGAAGGTGCGGCGGTTCAAATAAGCGTCGGTCATCGAATGGGTTACATCAGTGGAGAGCGGGCGGATTGCTGCGCTGTTTGGGCGCCGTCCCGGCTGCGGTCAAGGGCCGCTGCCCGAGATCACGCCGCTGCAATCTTGTAATTCGAAATTCTCGATATATATAAATGATATTATCTATTATGTCGATCATTGATTTTCTGCTATTGGGAGAATGCCGAAGTCGAATTCGCGCGCTTCGTGCAGATAGGGAGGAGACGAAATGAACGACATGAGCAAATGCCCTGTAATGCATGGCGGAAACACCGCCCTCGGCAAGAACGTGATGGAGTGGTGGCCGAACGCTCTGAATTTCGACATTCTTCACCAGCACGATGTGAAGACCAACCCGCTGGGACCGGATTTCAACTACCGCGAAGAGTTGAAGAAGCTGGACGTCGCCGCGCTCAAAAAAGATCTCCACGCGCTGATGACCGACAGTCAGGAATGGTGGCCCGCGGACTGGGGTCATTATGGCGGCCTCATGGTCCGCATGGCCTGGCACGCGGCGGGCTCCTATCGCCTGGCAGACGGCCGCGGCGGCGGCGGGACCGGCAATCAGCGTTTCGCGCCGCTTAATTCGTGGCCTGACAATGTCAGCCTCGACAAGGCGCGCCGTCTGTTGTGGCCGATCAAGAAAAAATACGGCAACAAGGTGAGCTGGGCAGATCTTATCATTCTCGCCGGCAATATCGCCTATGAGTCCATGGGGCTCAAAACATTCGGCTTCGGCTTCGGCCGTGAAGACATCTGGCATCCGGAGAAAGACACCTATTGGGGCTCTGAAAAAGAGTGGCTCGCCAAGGATCGTTATTTGGACGCCAATAACGAGGACTCTCTCGAAAATCCGCTCGCCGCGGTGCAGATGGGGCTGATTTACGTCAACCCGGAAGGCGTCGACGGCAAGCCCGATCCGATGAAAACCGCGGAAGCCGTTCGCGTCACCTTCGCGCGCATGGCGATGAATGATGAAGAGACAGCGGCGCTGACGGCCGGCGGACATACGGTCGGCAAGACTCACGGCAATGGCGATGCGAGCCTCCTGGGTCCTGATCCCGAAGGCGCCGATGTCGATCAGCAAGGTTTCGGATGGGCCAACCCCAACAAGACGGGCAAGGGCCGCTACACCGTGACCAGCGGCATCGAAGGCGCCTGGACGACCCATCCGACGAAGTTCGACATGGGCTATTTCGACATGCTGCTCGATCATGAGTGGGAAATCCGCACGAGCCCCGCCGGCGCCCGGCAATGGCAGCCGGTGGACATCAAGGAAGAAGACAAGCCTGTCGATGTGGAAGACCCCTCGATCCGCTGCATGCCGATCATGACCGACGCGGACATGGCGATGAAGGTGGACCCGATCTACCGCAAGATCATGGACAAGTTCCGCGCCGATCCCGACTATTTCAAGGACACCTTCGCGCGGGCCTGGTTCAAGCTCACACACCGCGACATGGGGCCGAAAGCGCGTTATGTCGGTCCGGATGTTCCGCAGGAAGACCTGATCTGGCAGGACCCGATTCCCGCCGGCTCGACGGGCTATGACATTGACGCCGTCAAGTCGAAGATCGCCGCCAGCAAGCTCACGGTCGGCGAGATGATTGCGACCGCATGGGACAGCGCGCGAACGTTTCGCGGGTCCGACATGCGCGGCGGCGCCAATGGCGCGCGCATTCGTCTCGCGCCCCAGAAGGACTGGGAAGGCAATGAGCCCGCTCGCCTCAAAAAAGTATTGTCCGTGCTTGAACCGATCGCCGCCGAGACCGGCGCCAGCGTGGCGGACGTCATCGTTCTCGCCGGCAATGTCGGCGTTGAAAAAGCAGCGAAAGCCGCCGGCTTCGATATCGTGGTTCCCTTCACGCCCGGCCGCGGGGACGCGACGGACGAGATGACGGATGCGGACTCCTTTGACGTGCTTGAACCGCTCGCCGACGGTTTCCGCAACTGGCTCAAGAAAGATTACGCAGTCAGCGCTGAGGAACTGATGCTCGACCGCGCGCAGCTGATGGGCCTAACCGCGCATGAAATGACGGTGCTGACAGGCGGGATGCGCGTGCTCGGCGCCAATCACGGCGGCGCGGAGCACGGCGTGTTCACCGACAGCAAGGGCGCGCTGACCAATGACTTCTTCGTCAATCTCACCGATATGGCGAATGAGTGGAAACCGGCGGGCGGCGGGATTTATGAAATCCGCGACCGCAAGACCGGGAAGACGAAATGGACTGCAACCCGCATCGATCTGGTGTTCGGGTCGAACTCGATCCTGCGCGCCTATGCGGAAGTCTATGCGCAGGACGACAGCAAGGAAAAATTCGCCCGGGACTTTGTTTCCGCCTGGACGAAGGTGATGAACGCGGACCGTTTCGACATCGCCTGACTTCAAGCTGACGCCGACGTTCAGGACGCGTGTTTGCGCCCTGAATGTTCTTGACCACCAGGCGGGCGTTGTTTCAGGAAACGAGGGGCAAGGGAAACCCGAAAGCCGTCTTGGCAGGGATTGCCGAAGGGCATACCATCTATGGCTGCGCGGCGGTTGGCTTTGATGTTGCAACGCCAACTTGGCATTTATGCGAGCTGCAGGGTGCGCCCGGGACGGGCGTTGCCGACTGTTTCAAATTGAGGCGTGTCAGCGCAGAAGGAGCGGGGATAATGGAAGTTGATGTTTCTGCGCTGAGGGTCTTTGGCATTCTCGCAGGGGCGGCGTTAATCCTGATCGGTATGCTCGCCCTCAGACGGGCGCAGCCTTCCGCGCCTTTCTTCTCGACAATCGTGTTCGGCGGTGCCGGGGTCGCGCTTGTCTCCATTTTTCCGCAACTGGCGACGGTCCTGAACGATGTTTTGTCGATCGGCGCTTATCCCGGTAGTCGATTGATCGCACTTCTCCTGGTGGCGATACTGGTTCTGTGGGTGTTGTTCTCATTTCAGGAAGCGCGTCTGGTGCGCACCAAAGAACAGGTTGATCGCCTGATCCGCTACAGCGCTGTCAAAGAGCTTTCCCAGTCAACTGAAGTCGCCGGCAAAATTCCGTCAGGCGCCATCATGGCGGTTATTCCGGCGTTCAATGAGGCGGACAATATCGGCGGCGTCCTCAAGGCGTTTCCGAAAGAGCTTTTCGGCGCGCCCGTGACGCCGTTGATTATTGACGACGGCAGCACCGACGGCACGCGGGAAGTCGCTGAGGCCCACGGCGCCGTTGTCCTGCGCAGCCCGTTTCAGCGCGGCGGCGGGGCGGCGATCCGTCTGGGGTTCGATGCGGCGGAAAAATTCGGGGCCAGGATCGCTGTTAATCTTGATGCGGACGGCCAGAACGATCCGGCGGAAATGGCCGGGCTCATTGAACCGATCATCAAGGGCGAGGCTGACGTGGTGATCGGCTCGCGTATTCTGGGCAGCCATGAAATCACCCATTGGTGGCGGCATGTCGGGGTCAAGCTTTTCAGCGCGCTCTTCAATTCCCTGATGGGCGCGCGCATCACGGATATTTCCAGCGGTTATCGCGCGATCCGCGTCGACAAACTGGCGGGGCTGCGGCTGATGCAGGATCAGTATCACACATCCGAGTTTCTGATGATGTGCGCCAAGCAAGGGTATCGGATTAAAGAAGCGCCGATTCATTTCCGCCGCCGCACTAGCGGGACGAGCAAGAAGGGCAATGAGCTTCTTTATGGTTTCCGGTTCGCCCGAGCGCTCCTTACAACCTGGCTGCGGGCCGGTTGATCCATGCGGCTGTTGAAACGCGGGCGCGCCTGGTCATGACCCGTTTCGATTCCAGGTTTCTCCGTTTTGCACTGGTCGGCGCCGGCGGTTTCGCCGTCGACGCCATCATTCTTTCCGCAGCAGTCCATGGAGCGGGGCTCAATCCTTTCGCGGGGCGGATTCTTTCCATCGCCGCGGCGATGCTGGCGACATGGCTCATGAACCGCCGCTTCACTTTCGGCCGCCGGGATGCGCCGACGGCGCGTGAAGGCGCCGGATACGCTTCTGTAAAACTTGCCGGACAAGTCCTGAATTATGCGGTCTATTCCGGGCTTCTGCTCTTGTCGCCCCTGCGAGCGCCGGTGGCGGCGCTGGCGCTGGCGTCGATTGTCGTCATGTTTTTCAATTACACGTTGCTCGATCGCTGGCTTTACCGGCGAGGCGCCTAATCGACATCGCCGCAGACCGATAAGTCGGCCTTGTTCAAGTCAGGTTTGAAAATGCGCAACGGGGCTGCGCCTTCGACATCGATTTCGTCCAGCCAGTCCGGCGTGTCGCCATTGATGAGGCGTTCCGACAAGGTAGCTTCGGCCGGATCGTCGCTGCCGGTGATGACGCCGCTCGGGCAGAAGACGACATAGTCGGCAGCGAGATCCCGCAGCGTGCAATAGGCTTCGCCGGAAGGGCCGTCGAAGAAAAGCTTGCTTTTGACCATTGTGCCGAGATTACGGTGATAGAACGCGGCCGTCACTGAATGATCGGTCATGGCGATAATTTCCGGACCAATGTCGAAGTGATTAATAAATAGCCCGGTAGGCAATTGCCTAAGCGCTTCGACATGTTCGAACGTCTGGCATTCCAGTTTGGTCTGAACGGTTGCCAACTCGGGATTAGCATGCTCGCCCGCTTCCAGCTTGGCGTAGACGGCGGCGAGCGAGAGAGCGAGATAGGGCAGGGGCGTAATCCATAATCCCCGTCCGACAAGACGGCTGAGCGCGCGCGGCGAAGGCGCTTTGATCCTGTCACGCATCTGGCCGAGCATGATCGCCGGCGGGAGGATGGCCATGGCGTGGGCGAACGGCGCGCCGCGCAACTGCCAGATCGTGATCAGGAACGGCAGCGCCACGAAGCCGGTTAAAATAACGACTTTCAGGCGTTCGTCTCCGGTCCGCGTTCGTATCAGGTCTACGCAAATGACGAGGGCGATAAGAGGAATGATATAAATCGAAAACGCTTCGAAACCTTCTCTTTGAAACACGCTGACCATGTCCTTGGCGGCGCGACCGTATAAAAACCAGGCTTCTATATCTTCAGGCGCGAGCGAACTGTAGGGGCCGGCCGCCAGGCATTGCGGATAGATCGCTACGGTGACCCCGACCGCTGCTGCGCCAGCGATGGCGGCTGCGATGGCTCTGGCTCTTATCGTATTCAGACGCGGTGACAGCCAATAAAGCGCTAGCGCGCCAAGGCCGCTCATGAAAACACCCAGCGCATAGGGCGGCGTATAAGCGTCGCAGTAGACTTTCATTGGCGCGCCGCCCGCCTTTTCGAGGAACATGACAGTGAATGACAAAAGCACGAGGCCTGAGCCAAAGTAAAACAACGGAGCGGTGCGCCGTTTCGTCAACCACGGCAGACCGACGCCCAGCGCGGTTGCGACCACGAAGTGAATGACTTCCATGCCGATCGCCATCATGAAAACGCATGAGGCGGCGGCGGCGAACGCCCATTTTGGCGCATCGAAACTTCGGACGACGGCGAACAGCGCGCAGAAAATCAGGATCATCTGTGCGCCGTGATGATCGATCCTGCCAGGAACGAATTGCCATAATACGGTATAGGCGCAAGCCGTTATCAAGACGCCCGCATAGGCGGCGCGCCGGCCCCCAAATAATGCGGCTGCATGGGTCGCGGTCCAGAAACACGCGAAAAGCAGCAGCAACGGAAATAAGGCAAGCATGAAAAACTCGGCGCCGCGCTCACCGAGAAATGGTTTAGCAGCAAGGATCATCGCCGCCATTGGTGCGTCGAGCAGTCGAGAGAAGTGCATGTCCCCGCCTTCCTCGGACTGCAGGCGGTATTGATGTACATCCGCCCAGGCTTGGCCGTCGAGCCAGTCACGCACCTGTTGCAGGCGCATGTAATCGTCGTTGTCGACAAGCTGAAAAGCGCTGAGCTTATCAATGTTTATGACTAATAAGGCTGTCGCCGTACAAAAATAGGCGATCAGCAAAAACCAGCGAGGAACACAAGTCTGATGGCGGTTCATTTACCCGAAGGCGCCGACGCGCCCGTGTAGAAGTCATTAAAACAACAATGGCGTGAGCGCCCGTTCTCACCATTCCTCTCCATGGTTTCCGAATAATTAACGTCTGTCAGGTTCAATATGCGCTTGTTTGTTCGTGGAAATGGAACCGTCGTCATGAACGTTATGCAGCCCCCGGCCATCCGCTTGTTTGTTCTTTGGTGGTCCATCATGTGGCGCTGCGTGGTTTACGGTTTTTCCGGCGCCATTGTCGTCAGCATCATCCTCGGCGTGGCGCTCGGCCTTATGGGCGCCAGCAAGGAGACGATGACGCAGGTCGGAGAGATCGCCGGCGTCGCAGTCGGGGTTACAGCCTGTCTCTATGCTGGCTGGTCTCGGCTGGGAAGAAGCCTCGGCGCGCCGGGCGTTTCGATGTTCAAAGGTCGGTGAAAAGAACCAGCTCTTCCGCACAGGAAGGTTACCGATTTGTAATCTAATAGATTAACGTTTGTTAATCTTTTTGGTTATCAAACCGTTGTTTATTTGCAACGCTTACAGCGATTTGAATCGAATAATTCTGTCTACAGACTTTTCCGCCTGTTAAGTGGTTAACAAAACGTAACTTTTTCTTGAATTTCCCCAACAGATTCTGCACGATGACAAAAGGGTGCAAACCCGGCCGTATGCTATTTGACGATCTGGCCTGCGAAAGTTGTTTCCAGTTTCCAGACGGACTGAAAGTGGTCGTGGGAGAATGTCCGGCAAGGTCCGGGAGTTCTGAAGGCTCACAGGCTTGCGGCGGTCTACGTCTCGCCCATTAACCTCAGGGTGAGGCGGTGTTGTAGTTGGAAGGGAAACCTTCCGTAGCCATTGGGGAACTGAGAGCATGCTTAAATTACTCGTTAACACTTCTGAATGGGTTCACGGTCTGAAAGAACGCGCCAAGAAAGACATCGAAGGCGCTTCTCTGATCGAATACTCCCTTCTGATCGCCCTGATCGCGGCGGCGACGATCGCGTTGATCGTTTCCATCGGCGGTAAGGTGACGACGGCTTGGACGAACCTGAACAATAACTGGAACTGAGCCAGTGCGGGCTTCGTGAATAAAAGCGGCGGGGCCAGCGCAAACCGGCCCCGCCGCTTTATCGTTTAAATCGGCGGATGGCGCCGGATTTGCGAGTACAATAATCCAACGCCGTGAAGACCAACGCCGTGAAGGGATGAATTTCCCGATGGCGCCTGGAACAGCCGCGAGGACCAATTTTCGCCCATCCGTATAAGATCGCTCGACAGAGCGGACGGGGGCGGCGCTTCCTGAAAGAGGAGCATGTATATGCGTAATTTGTCTTTGGTCGTCCTTTTCGCCGCTTTAGTGCTTGGCGTTCTCGCCGTAACAGGCGTGCGGGGGCTGTTGCAGTCCCGGCCCGGCCCGGCGGCGCAAAGCTCGGATGATGCCGTTGCCGTCAGCACTGTCGTGGTTGCGCGTCAGCCTCTGGAATTCGGTACGGAA
Source organism: uncultured Parvularculaceae bacterium (assembly GCA_913055785.1). Taxonomy (GTDB): domain Bacteria; phylum Pseudomonadota; class Alphaproteobacteria; order Caulobacterales; family Parvularculaceae; genus Hyphococcus. Next base: position 41,968 of record CAJXLJ010000014.1, read on the forward strand.
CTGACCCCTGAAGTCCTTCGCGAAGTTGCATGGCCGAAAAATGCGCGCCCGGACGGCGCCTTCTCTTCGGTTAATGAGCTTTTAGGCAGCGAACGGCGCGTGGCGCTGCGGTCGATTGCTCCGAACGAGCCGGTGCTGAAAGACAAGATTTCCGGCTATGGCGGCCGTGCGGCCTTGAGCCAGATAATCGAAGAAGGCATGCGGGCGGTTACGATCCGGGTCAACGACGTGTCCGGCGCCGGCGGATTTGTCCTGCCGGGAGACAGGGTTGATGTTCTTCATACCGTATCGCCGAATAATATTCGCATAGAAACGGTCACCAACATCCTGCTTCAGGATATCCGCGTTCTCGCTATCGATCAGATCGCCGACGAAAGTCAGGAGGGCGCGATTGTCGTGAAAGCGGCGACCCTCGAGGTTACGCCTCTTGATGCGCAAAAAATCGCACTTGCTTCAGAAGTCGGTCAATTATCGCTCACCTTGAGAAATTCTGCAGTCAGCGATGAAGATGAAGAAATCGCGACGCGCACCGTGCGTTACGGAGACCTCAATCCTTCGCAGCCTGTCAAGCAGACAACCGCGGCGCCCACGCCATCCCCTTACGGGTCGGTTCGAATAACCCGCGGCATGTCGCGCTCGACGCAAAGCGTCGTTCGAGAGCGTAACAATACACAGGCGACGACGGGCTCGCTTTCACGGGCGCGTTTTACGGCGCCGCCGACATCGTCCATGTCTTCAACGCCGAAATTTATGGGGGCTTCGCCAGATGCGCCGCAACCGGCGGAAGTCGCAAACTCTGAACCGACGGCGCTTACGCCGCAGGATTGATCTATGAATTCCTTTAATGGGGGTGCTTGTGTTGCGTTTTAATATCCGTCTCTCCTTTCTAAAAGGCGTTATGTGCGGACTGTTCGCGGGCGTCATGGCTGCGGCCCCGGCCTGCGCCTTCGCTCAGGCGGAAGCGCTCATTCGCAATGCGCCGCAGGAGGAGCTGATATCGATTTCCGCCGGCCAGGGGCCGTTTACTGGTGAAGTTACAGTTCCCGCCGGCAAGTCAGTCATTTTACGTTTCGACCAGACTGTTGTCGATGTGATGGTGGGTAATCCTGAAATCGCCGATGTCATCGCCTTGACTGACAAAAGCGTTTATGTCCTCGGCAAGGATATCGGGCCGACCAGCCTGACGCTTTACGGCCGCAACCGCCGGCTGCTCGGCATTGTCGACCTGCAGGTCTCCTATGATCTTTTGAATCTCAAACGCCGTTACTATGAACTGATGCCTGGCGAAAACATTCAGGTTCGCCCGAGCGGCGCTTCGGTTGTGCTGAGCGGAACAGCCTCCAGCAGCAGCGTTTCGGAAAAGGCCTCGAGCATTGCCCAACAATATGCGCCTAACAGCGTGGTCAACATGCTTGATATCAGCCAGTCCCAGCAGGTCATGCTCAAGGTCCGGTTTGCGGAGATCAAGCGCACGGCGTCCAAAGCCATGGGGCTCAACACCAATGTGCTTTTCAATTCAGGGCAGGAAGTCGGCCTTTTCAATTCGGGCATATTGAATCCTGATGCGTTTGCGTCGGCATTCGGCGCATTCAAGCTGGGCGACGTGTCCATCGAACTGCTGATGGACGCTCTTGAAGAAAAAGGCATCGTCAAAACGCTTGCTGAACCGACGCTGGTCGCGATTTCCGGCGAGCGCGCGAGTTTCCTCGCCGGCGGTGAGTTCCCTGTGCCGGTCAGCGCTACAGGAAGTCAGTCAGGGGAATTCACAGGTCTTCGCATCGGCATCGAATTCAAGGAATTCGGCGTCCGCCTCGGGTTCACTCCGACGGTGCTCGGCGACACCATCAATCTCGTCGTTGAGCCGGAGGTCAGCGCCCTCGATCCGGAAAGCGGCATTCAACTTCTTGATCTGGTCATTCCCGGCCTGACGACGCGCCGGGCCAGAACGACAGTCGAACTAAAGAACGGCCAAAGCTTCGCTATCGCCGGCCTTCTTCAGGAAGACTTTATGGAAGAAGTCAAACAACTCCCGGGTGCAGACAACCTGCCGATTTTGGGCTCGCTCCTGCGCAGCGCTTCATACGAACGGCAGGATACGGAACTGGCGATCATCATCACGCCCTATATCGTCGAGCCGGCGGCGGACGCTGCATTGGCGCTGCCGACCGATAGCCTGATTTTGCCTCATGAACTTGAATTGTTCTTCCTTGGGCAGGTTGAGGGCAACGCCCAGGGCGGCGCCTGGATCCCGCGCCAGTTTTACAAGAACGCTGCAAAAGGCGAGACCGAGACTGTTACGACTTACGGCGGCGTCGACGGTAATGTCGGCTACATTCTGGAGTAAAGTTAAATGACGCTGAAACGGAATATAATGACAGGCGTAGCGCTGGCGATTTGCGGCGGTTGCGTCAGCCTTGACGAACCGATCTCAAGTGATTTCGGTAAAGCCTACCATGCAAACATGGCGGCGCAGATCGTTGATCCGGAAGCGGCCGAAGGTGCGCCGACGATGGATGGGCAGCGGACTGACGCGGCTATCGAAAGATATAGAACGGACACCATCAAAGAGCCTGAAGAAGCCAAGGGAGTTGAGTTCGGCAATTCGGGCGGAGACTAGTCAACGGGATTAAGTCATGATGCGGCTTAAGGATTTTGCACGACTGCGCGCTCAAGGAGAAAGTTTCCGGAAGGACATATTGCGGGATGAAAGCGGCGCGACGCTTGTTTATGCGACCGTTATAATGGCCGTCGCCATCGGGTTGACGGGGCTGTCTCTCGACCTTTCCGCTTATTATCTCACGCGTCAGCAGGCCCAGTCCGCGGCGGATGCGGCGGCGCTGGCGGCCGCCTATCAGCTGCCTGACAAGACGCTGGCGACGCAAGCTGCGCAAACAGCGCCGGTGACGACCAACAACGCCCAGTTCAACAAGACTCCCGGCGCGGTGACGATTGCTTCCGTTACCTTTTACAAGTCCATACCGGCCGATGACGACGACCCGCTGACGGATGTCGCCGGTCCGACGGACGTCGCCCGTTACGTTCATGTCGTCACTTCTCAACTTATCCAGCGTCCGTTCGTTTTACAGGCGCTGGGGCTCGGCGAGGAAACGTTCACGGCGGAAGCGACCGCGACGAAAGGGGAAGCGAAGTGCAACGTAACTCCGCTCGCGATCTGCAGTCCGGACGAGGCCGGGTTCAATCCGGCCAATTATTACGGCAAGCAAGTCGCCGTCAAAGCCGGCGGCGGCGGTTCCTGGGCGCCGGGCAATTGGGGCCTTCTGGACACGCCGGGCGGCTCCCAGTCGGCTAACGATCTTGCCGACATGCTCGCGGGCATTAGCGGATTACCGACATGCCTTAACGATATTGACGGCGTCGACACCAAACCCGGGAACGTCTCACGGGTGCGCACGGCGTTTAACGTTCGTCTCGATATGTATGAAAACCCCGGCTACAAGGGCGAGAGCGGCAATCCGAATTTTCCGCCTGCTGAGAACGTCGCCAAAGGCATTAGCCCTGACAATCCGTCCTGTAATAAATACAGCAAAACTCCCTGGGATACGAAAATGCCGCGCGACACGAATATCGATGTCGGCAACGACCAGCGGTTCGGTAATGGCGATTGGGATTGTCAATATTACTGGACGCAGAATCACCCCGGCGATCCGACATTGCTTGACGCGCCGGCAGGTTGCGGCCCGGCCGGATCAAACACCGCGACACGCTATGACACCTATCTGCATGAAGTAACGACATCCAACATCCCGAACACTACGGGTCATTCGCCGGTTGGCGATAATGGCAATCCTGTCTGTTATACAGGTACTGTTCCGCCAACGCCGACCGCACCTGCGGACCGGATCAATGACAGGCGAATTTTCACGATCGCGGTTATCAACTGCAACGAATACGGAGTCGCCGGAAACTCTTCTAACGTGCCCGTAGAGTATTACCTTTCGGCGTTCATGACTGAGGCTGTCGGCGATCCGCCCAATGACGATCTTTATCTTGAGATCGTGGGATCGAGCGCTTCAGGCGGCAGCGGCGCGGTTCCGGTCAGGCTCAACAAATGGGTGGAACTTGTTCGATGAGATCCCGGATCGCCAATATGTTATGCGGTCTGCGAAAGGATCAGGCCGGCGCTTCACTGGTGGAGTTTACCCTTATATTGCCGCTTCTGGTGCTGTTAATGATCGGCGTCGCCGAATACGGCCGCGCCATGCACCAGCAGCATATAATCACCAAGAGCGTTCGCGACGCCGCGCGAACGATGGCGCGAGATCCGCGTCTGTTTGATCCTGCAACAGGATGCTCGACGACGGTTCCGCCTGCTTTGATAACCCAGACCCAGACGATTGCGCTCAAAGGGACCCTAGACGCGTCCGCCAGTTATCTCATTTCCTACTGGGATAATCCGGCGACGGAAATCGTCATTACTGTCGCCTGCGTGTCGCCGGCGGGGCTCGAAAGCCCGATCGGCAAGAACCCGGGAACAGGGTCAATGCACGATATTCCCATTGTGACGGTTCGCGGCCAGGTGCCGTTTGACGATATTGGGCTGCTTTCGATCATCGGTATGTCGCCGCCAACCCTGAAGACCCAACATGTTCAGATGGGGGTCGGTCTTTAAATGGGACAGCGGCTTACTTTGCGTCGCCTGAAGGATCTCAAATCCGACGAGTCCGGCGCGACTCTTGTCGAATTCACGCTTGTCTTGTTGATTATGCTGACCATGACGTTCGGGATCATCGAGTTCGGTTACGCCGGATTTCAGTGGGCGAACGCGGAAGCGGCGACGCAGCGGGGGGTCCGCCTGGCGGCGACCAGAGATGCAGCGATCACCGGTATTCCCGACTGCGGAACCGGCGTGTCGGGGCTCAGTCCCGGCCAACCATGCTCGGACGCCGCCGGCTCATATACCTGGTCGACGACCTGCAACGCCGGCGCGGGCGGGGCCAACTGCAATGCGGCGACGCTGGCGCTCATTGTCGCTGAAATGCAGCGCAGCTATCCGGACCTGACGGCGGCGAACGTCAATGTCACTTTTTCAGGGGCGGGGCTGGGGTTCCAGGGGCTCGGCCGGCCAGTGCCGATCGTTTCGGTGGAACTGACAGGGTTAACCTTTGACTTCATCGCTCTCGACGGCCTGATCGGTTTGCCGGACCAGATCAACATGCCGGCGTTTCGCGCCAGCATAACGGCTGAAGATTTGCAGGGAACATAGGATCATGACGACTATTAACGTTCCCGGCGGCAAAAGCCTCATCGCGGTGCTCAAAACCGAGCAGACGCGCGCCATGCTTGAAAAACATTGCGAGAACAGTCGCGATATCGTCGCCGATATCAAGGTTATCGATGATCCCGTCAGCAACGCCCTCGATTTCGTTAACGGCGGAGCGGATATCGTCGTTCTTGAAGCGGGGCTGATTGACGAAGACAGTTTCAGCAAGGTCACCCAGCTCTGCGCTTATGTGGCCCGCGGCGGTTCGGTTATCGTGATCGCTGATGAACCGGCCATGTCGATCGTACGGCGGCTGTTCCAGGCTGGCGTGACGGATGTCCTGCCGACGCCTGTAGTTGAAAATGAATTGGTCGCGGCGCTGAATACGGCGGCCGCGTCCAAACTCAGAAGGGCTGAACAACCGGCGGAAACGCCACCCGTTAAAGGCGTTATCCTCACCGTACTGAAATCGGCGGGCGGTGTCGGCGCGACCACAACCGCCGTTAACCTTGCTACGGAAATCAGGCAGCAATACAGCGCCTCGGTGACGCTCGCTGATTTCGATCTGCAATTCGGCAATCTGCATCTGGCGCTCGACATCCAGCCGCGGATGAGCCTCATCGAAGCGATTAGCGCCGGCGACCGCCTTGATGCAATGCTATTGCGCTCAACGCTGATGAATCATAAATCCGGCGTTGATCTGCTCGCATGCCCGCCCGAGATTACGTCGCTGGAAGCGGTGAACAGCCGTTTCATTAACGACATCTTCTCGCATTTTCGTGCGATCTCCGATTTCACCATCATCGAGCTGCCCGCCAATTGGTGCGACTGGACCGGTGCGGTTCTGGCGGAAAGCGATCTGATTATTTCCGTCTTGGAGCCGACCGTACGATCCGGCGCCGGCGCCGCCCGCATCAAACACTGTTTCGCCGATCTGGGGCTGGCTAACCCGCCTTTACATATCGTCGCCAACAAGGTCGCCAAAAGCTTCGCCATGAAAGACCGCGTGGACAGGCTGACGGAAATTATGGGTGGAAAACCGGACAGCATCATACATGACGATGCGGCGGCTGCCAGCGAAGCGCTCGATTGCGGCGTTCCCATACGGAATATTTCCGCCAAATCGCCGACCGTGAAGGACTTCGCCCGCATGGCGCAAAAGGTTGTGTCTCGTGTGAGAGGCGACCTTGTGAAGGAAAACGCGCCTTCACAGAACAAAGGGTTTTCATTCCGGGCGCTACGACCGGGAGGAGGGGGATCATGAAATTTCGCCTGGGCAACGGATCGGACAGCGATTCACGAAACAACCTGTTAAAACTGAACCGCGCCGAGGCGCCGCGCACGACCCCCGCCGTGGAAAGCGAGCCGGCCGAAACTGAAAAAAAGCTGTCGGCGTCCGCTACGCCGACATATCAAAGTTCAGCCGATTACCTTGAGCTGAAGGTGCGCATGCATCAGCGCATCATTGACGAAATCAAGCTATCCGCGCTCGAGGGCATGGACCGCAATGAACTGCGCAGCGAAATCGGCGAAGTTATTACGGGGTTGCTCAGTCAGGAAACGAAGCCGCTCAATATCAACGAGCGAAACCGTATCATTGATGACGTCATTGACGAGCTTATGGGGTTTGGTCCGCTCGAGCCGCTGCTGCAGGACGAAACCATATCCGATATTCTGGTGAATACGCCCAAAGAGGTCTTTATCGAACGGTTCGGCGTCATCGAAGAGACTGATGTCAAGTTCAAGGATGACGAACACCTGCTGAGAATCATCGACCGGATTGTCGTTAAGGTCGGCCGGCGGGTCGACGAATCAAACCCACTCGTTGATGCGCGTCTGCCGGACGGATCGCGGGTCAACGCCGTCGTACCCCCGATCGCTCTTGACGGTCCTTTGGTTTCGATCCGGAAATTTTCGAAAATTCCTTTTGACCTCGGACGTATGGTTGAAATCGGATCGATGACGCAGGCCTGCGCGGATGTCCTGAAGGGCTGCGTCAAATGCCGATTGAACCTGTTGATTTCCGGCGGCACCGGCACTGGCAAGACGACGCTTTTGAACGCTGTCTCTCGTTCCATCGGCGATAAGGAGCGCATCGTCACAATTGAGGACGCCGCCGAATTGCAGCTGCAGCAACGCCATGTGGCGCGTATGGAAACGCGCCCGCGCAACATCGAAGGCAAGGGTGAAATAACGCAACGCGACCTCGTTAAGAACGCTCTGCGTATGCGCCCCGACCGCATCATTCTCGGCGAGGTTCGCGGCGGCGAAGCATTCGACATGCTGCAGGCGATGAACACCGGTCATGACGGCTCGATCACGACGGTTCACGCAAATACGCCGCGTGACGCACTGGCGCGTCTCGAGCAAATGGTGTCGATGGCCAATCTCGATGTTCCCGCGCGAGCGATCCGAGCGCAAATCGCCAGCGCCCTCGACGTCATCGTCCAGATCAAGCGCTTTGCAGACGGTACGCGCCGCATTGTTTCCCTGCAGGAAATCACCGGGATGGAAGGCGATGTGATCACGATGCAGGAACTGTATCGGTTCCGGCAGCAGCATATCGAACAGAACAACAAGGTCGTCGGCGTTTTCGAGGCGACAGGCGTACGTCCTGTTTTTTACGATGCGTTCAAGGCCAATGCTGTTGAAATTCCCGACATTTTCAACCAGGGGCATTAGAGGAATACCGTAGATGGAAATTACGCCAAGCCAGATCGTCTACGCCCTGACGTTTATTTTCGTCATCTTCGCGGTCGAAGGCGTCTATCTTCTGCTGATGAGCCGCAACGACCGGGAACGGATCGTCAACCGGCGCATGCAACTGGTGCACAAGCACGAGTCCCGCAATCTTGATCCGTCCATTCTGAAACGGGAAGCGCAGGGCGGGGCGATTTCCAACTTCCTGCTTGGCGCTTCTCCGTCGTTAGGCAATCTGTTATGGGCCGCCGATGTGCGTATGTCCCCGGCGGGATTTATGGGGCTGTGCGTGGCCGCCGGCGGTTTGACGTTGCTATTCGGCCAGTATGTTTTGGGGCTCTCGTTTCAGTTTTCGCTTTTGCTGGCCGGGTTGACGGGGTTTTGCGCGCCGTTCTTGTTTTTACTGTCGTCGAAGGCGAAGCGGCAGAAAGCTTTCGCAGAGCAACTGCCTTCCGCCATCGATTTGATTACGCGCGGCTTGCAGGCGGGTCATCCGGTGCCGGTCGCGCTGGAGATGGTCGCGCGGGAGATGCCTGATCCGATCGGTTCTGAATTTGGCGCGGCGATTGACCAGATCAACTACGGCCTCGATCGTGATGCTGCAATGCGCGGGGTCATCGCACATTTTCCCAACCCCGATTTCCGCTTCCTGGTGGCGGCGCTTGAGATGCAACGTGAAACCGGGGGAAATCTGGTCGATGTGCTGACGAAGCTGTCGGAAGTGATTCGCGCGCGCGCCAACATGCGGAAGAAAGTTAGCGCATTGTCTGCTGAAGGACGGCTAACGGCTTTTGTCGTCGGCGGGCTGCCCTTTATTGTCGCTGTTGTCATCAATCTGATCAATCCGGGGTACTATTCGCAGGTCATCGATCACCCGATGTTTTTGCCGCAAATGGGTTTCGCCGTTTTGCTCTGGTTCATCGGCATTTATATGATCTGGAAATTGGTGAATTTTAAAATTTAGAGGCGTTATGGCTGAGATTTTTGGAATTCCCGTAAACGAGTTCTTCCTGCTTGCAGGGGTTTTTCTCGTCGTTGTCATGCTCGTGCTGGGTGTTTACGGCTTGATCACGCAGGATCCGGCCGTGCGCCGCATGAGCGATGGCGCATCGCCAAACCCGGGCGGCAAAAACGATTCAAGTATTTTTTACGGCGACAACCAGCTCAAATTGCTGCGTGTTCTGTACCCTTTGCAACAAGCATTGAGAAAGGGAGAGGACGAAAAGACCCGGGGGCTTATTCGCACGAGGCTTATTCAGGCCGGATTTTACAACCCTCATACAGATAAAATCTATTTCCTTATCCGTATCGGGTTAGCGGTTTTCCTGTCGGCTGTTGCAACGCCGATCCTGTTTTATTTTCTGCCTCCCGTTCCTGGCAATCTTGTCATCTTCGGCATTGTTTTCGCCGCTGTCATTGGATATTTCGGCCCCTCGCTGGCGTTGACAACCATTATCAGCAATCGGCAGCAGGAATTTCGTCTGGGCATGCCGGATGCGCTCGATATGATGCTGGTCGGTATAGAATCGGGCATGTCGCTGCCGGCGGCGCTTCAGCAGTTGTGCGAAGAACTGGCCGAAGCGCATCCGGTCGTTTGCGAACAGTTTCAGATCGTGGGTCTGGAATTTCAGGCGGGCAAGAGTCGCGCTGAGGCCCTGCAGTCGCTAGCGCGCCGTGTGGATGTGGATGAGGCCCGCACTTTCGCGAGCATGATTACCCAGTCCGAAGCGCTTGGCACGAGCCTTGCTCAAACCTTGAGAGTCATTGCTGACGAGATGCGGAAAGACAGGTTGCTGAAGGCCGAGAAAACGGCGACGGAATTGCCGGTCAAGATGGCGTTTCCGCTGGTGCTTTTTATTTTTCCGGCTTTGTTTATGACGATTATGGCGCCGGTGTTGATCAGGCTTGCTGAAGCCTTCGACAGCGCGTTTTAACCGGTCTACCGACCGTCCAAGAAAGATGGATCACATGTTCCTCCGGATTCTCAAGATTGGTTTTCTGAGTGCGGTTTGCGCAGGGAGTTCCGCCTGCGCGGGCCTCAAGAAATACACAGCTGAGTTTGAGTCCCGCTGGAAAGATGAAACACTGTTTGAAAAATCCCTTGAGGGCGAGGCTGCGTTGCAGCGAAACGATGCGATAGCTCAGGCGCTCATCGAGGCGGGTGCGGTTGAAGGAAAAAATTGCGATGAGGCGCGAGTTAGCGCGAGGCGCGCGATGATGCTGGCGCCTGAATCGGAATGGCCGCAAGTGGTGCTCGCTGAGTGCGACCTTTCCGAAGGCCGCGCCAGGGAAGCGCTCGCCAGCTTGAGCAGGCTTGAGCAACTCAAAACAGAGCCGCGCGTTCTACTGGCTAAAGGCATCGCGAATATTCGACTTGGCGATTACAAGCTCGCAATTGAGGATATCGAGGAGGCGCTCCGGCGGGACACGCATATGTGGCGCGGCTGGAACAGTCTCGGTATTGCTTTCGATATGGCCGGCCGGCATGAGGACGCCGCTTCTGTTTATGAAACCGCGGCGGAGCTCAATACGACTTCCGGCGCTGCTTACAACAATATGGGCATGTCCTATTTGCAGCAGGGTAAAACCGGCGAAGCGATCACCGCTTTCCGTAAATCGCTTGAGCGCGATCCGCGGCTTGCGGCGGCGCGTCTCAATCTTAGGGTCGCTTACGCCATGGACGGACAGTACGAAGAAGCGATTGCCGGCGTGTCCGAGGCTGAGAAAGCATCCGTTTATAATAATACCGGCGTCGCCGCCATGCGTCGCGGCGAATATGACCGCGCCAGGTATTTCTTTCAAAAAGCGCTCGAGGTTAGTCCCGTTTATTACGCTGTCGCGGCGGACAACCTTCAACGCTTGCCGCATAATTAACAGAGTGCTTCGTGGCTGAATTTTCCATATTCTGGCGTCTGGCGCTTTATGGGCTTTTGCTGATCGCTGCAGTTGGCGATGTGCGTCGTTTTCAGATCCCGAATATCTTTCCCATTTTGGTGTTGGTGATGCTGGCTGCGGCGCTGATTTTCACGACGCCGGCATGGGAGCCTGAATTCTGGTATGACTTCGTTTCCAGAATGCTGGGCGGCGTGATCGCCACAGAGGTGGCGCTGTTATTTTTCGCGCTACGGGTGATGGGCGGCGGCGATGTTAAGCTGTTTGCCGCCTTGAGCTTCTGGTTTGGGTTGGATGGGCTCTTCGGTTTTGCTGTTTTCACTGCTTTTTCCGGTTTGGTGTTGGGACTCGTTTACGGCGTGTACTACCTCGTTACCAAGGCGGGTTCCGCGCAGACCGCTACGGAATGCCCAAACCGAACCGGCATGAAAGGCGGCGCCTCCGTCGTGCACGAGGCGTTGCGGGGCAGGGCGCCTTACGGCGTTGCAATCTTTTTAGGCGCCGTCCTCGCTGGCGAAAGCAATCTCATGGTGGTTTTTTAAAACGCCTGAGCGACAATCCATTATGAAGAAGATGAGAATGACCCGCCGTAAGCAGCAGGGCTGCGAACAGGGTGATGGGCGGGGCGCCCGGCTAGGTAATGTATATTAGCCTGACGCTATGTCAGCGTTTTGATCGAATTTACGTTTATTCAAAGCTTTAGTTCGCGGAATTCTTCCAATGTATAACGTTGCGGAATGTGAGAAGGGCAATTCCAGTCGTACGCTTCGACTTTAATGATTACGGACCTTTCCGGCTGCGCCGGATAAGACTTGTCATGCAAACGCGCGACGAGAGACGGGTCCTCTGTAATGTCAATCGCGGCGGCGCGACCCAATATTTTCAGTCTACGCCTGTTTGGGTAATCCATCAGTATTAACGATACACGGTTTTCTATTGATAGATTTCCGACGCTCAGATATTGCCGATTGCCGCGAAAGTCAGCGTAGCCGATCGTTTGCGCATCGAGCTTTTTCAGGAATCCGGGGGGGCCTCCGCGAAACTGTACATAAGGCCAGCCTGTTTCTGAAACAGTCGCCTGATAAAATCCGTCCCTTTGGGCGATAAACTCAGATTCCCGTTCCGTCAGCGCGATACCGCCTTCAGCGGCGGGCGTAAGGAATTTCGCATAGCTGTCAGCCGATCCTTGCTGCGTCTGAATCGCACGCACGGACGGGGTAAAGGCGATCTTTGCAAAAGCGCGCGCCATGGCGTTTCTCCCGGGCTGACTGAAAACTACAGCCTGCGTTCATTTTCACTGATTGGAGCGTCGTTGATGCTGGCGTAGCGCCGGCGCATCAAACCATCCGCATCAAACGCCCACATTTCGTTGCCATAACTGCGAAACCATTGGCCATCCGCGTTACGCCATTCATATTCAAACCGTACCGCGATGCGGTTGTCTGAAAAGGCCCAAAGCACCTTCTTGAGTTTGTAGTCAAGTTCCTTGGCCCATTTGCGTTGGAGGAACGCTTTGACCTCTTCGCGCCCATGAAGGAATTCGTTGCGGTTGCGCCACTCGGTGTCCTGCGAGTAAGCGAGGCTGACTTTTTCAGGATCGCGGGAATTCCATGCGTCTTCTGCTGCCTGCACTTTTGCGCGAGCGGTTGCTTCGGTGAATGGCGGAAGGGGCGGGCGCATGTCGGGTGTTCCTTATAGTAATCTGTTACTTGGAAAAATGTAGACGGGCGAACAGTTTTGTTCGCCCGCCAGGATGCTTAAAGGTCTTCAACGGCCTTGTGCTGAATTGACGGCCATGTCTTCTCGGCCTTTGCGAGGATGCGTTTTGAATCCTTTTTGTATTTTGCAAAGATTTCCGCATTCACGAAGAGATAGAGCTTACCGTCGACGATATCGGCGTAACGCGGGTCGCCATCGAACTTCTTGCCGAGGGCGACGGCGTAGGCGCAAAAGCCGCCATATTGCGGCGCATATTTTTCGGGCGCGGCTTTGAAACGACGAGCGGATTCTGCGGATGCGAAGTAATACGCAACGCCGTCATGGACGACAGTGTGCGCGGCGTCGCCTTCAGCAACCGCATTCAGGGTCGATAGCGCAACCGCATCAACACCATGCAGGCCGAGGGGAACGCCGGCGGTCGTAACGCCTTTTGAAACATTGTGCTCGTCTTCAGCAAAACTTGTCGCAGGAACGGCGAATGCCAGTGCGATAACGGCGGCGGTGATCTTAAGTGTGTTCATCATGAAAGATTCCTTTGTGTGAGATTGGACTTGGTGGTTTGACCTTCCCCAAAGCGCCGGGCGGTTTTGCAGAAGGGTATCGTCAGGCTCTAAACGGGTACGCGGCCTGCGAATTCGTGGTGAGGCGCGCCCGGCCGGCGCGGAGCGGGGGGAGAGGCCGGCCGGGCGCGAGGGGCCGCATGGGAGGATGGCCCCTGGGTTAGCGGCGGTAAGCGGCCTTTATGGCTTTCACCGTGTTTTCGGTATTGTCGACAGCGCTAGCGATCATACGGAAGTTGGTGAGCGAAGCGTCGTACCCATTGTAGTGCTCAGTGATGGCGCCGGCTGTGGCGTCAGTGACAACCATGACCTCAAAACCATTTTCGATCAGGGCGCGCATGTGAGATTCTGTACACAGATTTGACGACATGCCGGCGAGTATGACCTTATTGACGCCGGCTTTGCGAAGCTGAAGGACAAGGTCGTTGCTATCAGGCCCATAAACTTTGTGCGGGCTGGTGACGACTGTCTTGCCGTTATTGATGTAGGGTTTGTATGGCTCGAGCCAATCCGCGCCGGACCCTTCAAACCCCTCAAGGCTCAGTGCGCCTTTGCGATCAAACATACCAATCTTGTGCATCAGGGTTTCGAGCGTGCCCTCGAAACGCCAATTGTGATCATGCTCATAATAGTAGTGGGGCGATACGAAGACCGGGATGCCGGTCTCGCTCGACGCCCTGAATAGCGCTTCGAGATTTTCGACCGTACCGTTTTGCGTGATGCTTTGGCCGACGACGCCCCATGTAACGCCTTCTGGCGACAGGAAGTCGTTTTGCGGATCGGTGATGACGATCGCGGTATCGCCTTGCGTCACGGCGAACCCCGGCTCGGGGAGACCGTCATTAAGCGGCGGGGTTTTTGCGGTCGCTGCGCGCGACACGTCGCTGTCAGCAAATGCGCGGGGCGTGAACACGATCGCTGCACAAACGACAGCGATAAGAAGCCATAAATTTACGAGAATACTGACCGCAAGCGCCAGGCTGTCCGTGCCGCGGCTGTAAAAGTGACGAAGCGACTTTTCCATCTCTCCAATCCCTTTCGTTCGACGTTGTTCCTGTCTTGGGGCGCAGATGAGCCCTCGTTTTTCAGCCGACCCGCACATTGACTGATCGGTAAATGTTAGATGCGCCACATAAACCGATCTGTCAATGTTAAAATGCGAAAAAGAGAGGCTTGCGGCCAGATTTCTCACGGCGTTTCATTAACGCATTGATATATATACAATAATAATTGACTGTTGCGATCAGACCTCAATATACATATTTACAGTTCTGTTACAGTTTATAGCGGGTGCTGCGGTAATGAGCGCTTCAAAACGTGATGAGCTGGTCCAGAGGGCGCTGCAGGCGTTTTATCGCGGCGGTTTCCACGCCATCGGCATGGACAGGCTCGCCAAAGAGACCGGTGTCTCGAAAACGGCGATCTATAAACACTTCCGGACAAAGGAAGAGCTTATTCTTGCGACATTGCGATTGCGCGATGAGCAGTTTCGCAACTGGTTGATGCGCAGGGTCGAAGCGCTCGCGCCTGATCCGAGGGATCAGCTTATAGCGATCTTTGACGCGTTGGCGGAATGGTTTGATGAACCTGAATTTAAGAGCTGCATGTTCATCAAGGCGTCATCAGAATATCAGGACCGAGCGCATCCCATTCATGCAACGTCGGCGGAGCACAAACGGCTGCTGGCCGTTGATTTTACGGAACGGGCGAAAAAAGCCGGCGCGAAGGATCCTGACAAGCTGGCGCGCGAGCTTCTGATTGTAAAAGAGGGGGCGATTGTGCTCGCCCATCTGCATGATTCAAGGCGGGTTGCGAAAGATGCGCGACAGGCGGCTGAAACCCTGATCAATGCGTCATTCAACAACTAGCTTACGCTACTGGAGAGGGCGGCAGTCTTCTTTTGATGCTGCATGAGAATTCCAAAAAAACACGGACAACTGGAAAAGAGCGGTGCCCTCAAGCAGCTGGACCGCAAACTAATAAAAGGCGTCAAGCTATTGAAATATCGCTGATTGGGTATGTTCTATTGTTTAGGACCGACCGCGACGACGCCAATTTACCTGAGGGCCGGCTGCGCAGCATAGCGAACTAGGCATTTTTGCAAGCTGGGCCGTTCCGGAAGGGCATGAAAAATCATCAGGACGATGGAATTCCGCAATTTTCAGGGGAAGCAGCGGTCCGTGGCGTATTGATGAGCTAGCAAGAAGTCAGGTTGGAGCGTCAAGACACTTGCTTTAAAATGGTTTCAATGCCTGCGCCATCGACATTGGCGGTGCCTGCCTGTCACTGCAACGTTCAGCAATGACTATTCGGTCTGGGTTAAATTGATACTTAGGGGAAATAGAACTATGAGGACGACGGTTTGGTTACTGTTTTTGCCATTGATGATCGGCTGCGCCGATCAAAGGTATTCCTCTCAATCCGCTACTGCACGAGCGGCTGAGCGCTTGCCCCTCGAAGTCTGTCAGATCGACGGGATAACCGAGCCATTGCTCTGCGGAAAACTGATGGTGTTCGAGAATCGCGCCGCAGCTTCGGGGCGCAAGATCCCGATAAGCGTTGTCGTTATTCCCGCTAAGACGCCCTCAGATACGACAACAGCGTGGATCGAGCATCAAGGCGGCCCTCGTTTTTCGATGATTGCGAATGCAGGCGACCTTGCTGAAGGCGGCTATCTCGAATGGTTCAGGGAAACTCGCGATGTCGTTCTGATCGATCCGCGCGGATTGCATGAATCGCATCCGCTTTACTGCGATGCGTTGAGTTATCCTCGATTGCTGGAGCGCTACTATTCCTCTGATCGCGTGTCTGCTTGCCGTGAGGAGGTCGATGCAATTGCTGATGTCCGTCAATATTCGACCCTCAACGCGATCGCTGACTACGAGGATATCAGAAAATGGCTAGGATATGAACGCTGGGATGTGGGCGGATGGTCGTTCGGCGGGCGGTTCATGCTCACTTACATTCATTTGTATCCGGAATCGATTCGTTCGGCGATTCTGTCTTTTCCGGCGGACCTGCAATTTCTGCGTCCGCTAAACTATGCCCGTTTCGGTCAAATGGGCTTCGACAATCTGATCCAAGACTGCGCCGAAGACCCGGCCTGCCATGCGGCGTTTCCAAACCCGGCGGGCGACTTAAAAACGGTGCTGGACAAGCTGGATGACGAGCCGGTTACGGTTCAGTTTCGCGATCCGGATACAGGCGAGATTGCGTCTCGTGAAGTGACACGCGATATCTTTGCAGACGAATTCTGGACTTGGCTGCTGGAAAATAAGAACGCTCGCCAGATTCCCTTCGTTTTGCGACGCGCCGCACAGAATGACTTTGAGCCTTTTCTCGAACTCGCCATACCGAAATCACCGCAATCGCGGGAGCCGGAAGGGCACTATTTTTCTGTGGTCTGTCCGGAAGAGACCCTCCATCTTCCTCAAAACCTGGCCCGAAAACACAACGAGAATACGTTTTATAAGGACTATACGCTGGACGAATATACGGAAGCTTGTTTGGCGTGGGGATTGCCGCCGGCGCCAGAATTTCCGTTGGAGCCGAAATCGTTCAGCGTGCCGTTACTCGTATTTACCGGCGATTTAGACCCGGTGGCGCAACCGGAACAAGGCGCTGAGATAGCAGCGCTGTCTGAGGACGGGCTGCACGTCAATTTGCCAGGAATTGCGCATGGGCTCGACGGCGTCAAAAATGCAGGATGCTACGACAAGATATTCGAGGACTTCCTGCAAAACCAGTCCACGAAAGGTCTCGACACATCTTGTGTTGACACAATGCTCCCGCCGCCTTTCCGCTTGGAGTAGTCAAGCTGGTCGAACCAGACGCGGTGCGTTTGCGCCTCGGATTATTTATTGTGGGGGACGTTTCGCGCCTTATGCAAATCTCTATGAGTTTTTTCATCCGCTCTTGTCCTGTGTGAGCAGCGACGAGCCAGCGAATTGCCAGGTCCTCATGGAATAGTAGAGAGATGACGCGCCGGGGCGGGTGTAGGCGAGAACTGGGCGGCGGTTGGGGCGAGGGGGCGGGAAGTCAACTAAAGTCGAGAGATCTGGAGCAGAGTGATCGTTTTTCAGCGGAAGCCGCCCGCTGAGATCGTCAATGTTCCATTTCAACCTGTTCAGCCAGAAAGTCGATAAGTGCGGAGACGCGTTTGGAGTGAGCCAGCCGCTTCGTGGTTAGCGCGACGATGGGCGCCTCTGGCGCTGACCAGCCCGGCAGCTTTAACTCGACGAGATTTCCTGAAGCGATGGCGGCCGCCGCATTCCATTCCGATCTCATTACGACGCCGAGACCGGCGATCGCCCAGTCCAGCGCTGTCTCTCCGTCATTCGTCGTCAGGCAGGGCTGAAGCCGGATGGAAATCTCGCCTTCGGATTCGGAGTAAAAAGTCCAGTACGAACTGCGGGCCCCGTCCTCAGAGATGGCGATGCACTGGTGGTTTGCGAGATCTTCGGGAAGTTTTGGCGCGCCGCGCCGGCGGACATAGTCCGGCGAGGCGCATAGCAGCCTCCGGTTCTGCGACAAGACCCTGCAGACGAGTGAGGAATCCCGCAACGGCGCAACGCGGATCAGGATATCCCACGGATCAGTCTGTATACTGACAAGATTGTCCGTCAGGCGCAGTTCCACGCGGAGCTCGGGGTGAGCTTTCCTGAACGCGCCAAGCAACGGCGCAATGTGATTGCGACCGAAGCCGAATGGGGCAATGACCCGCACGAGTCCGCTGATGACGCCGCGCCGTTCATAGAGTTCATCCTGCAGAACTTCCAGCTCGACCAGCACGCCCGCAGCGCGTTCCGCGATGAAGGCGCCATCGGCCGTCAGCGTGACGCCAGCACGATAGTTTCGTTCCGCGAGCACAAGTCCGGTTCGATCCTCGAGGGACGACAGGCGCTGGCTCACCGCAGAGGGCGTGAGGTTCAATCGCTTCGCGACGGCGGCGATCGACCGTTCCTCGGACAGGAGGCGCACAAGCTGGACGTCATCGGAAGTTATCATCGATTACTCTTATGATAAACTACAGAAAAAGTCACTATTGCTGATGGATGCGCCGTGTTATTTCGTGCTTTTTGGGTCGAGAACAGCAACGGCGAAAGGGCGGACCACATGCGAGATTGGAGACTGAGTATCAGATTAGGCGCATTTCACTGGATGGCGGTTTTGCTGTGCGCCGTCCTGTCGCCGCTGCAGACCTCGCAGGCGCAGGACTTCGAGACGATCGATCTCGACTCCAAAGTCTACAAAAATGGCCGGCCCATTCTCGTTCACTTGCCGACCGCCTACCAGGAAGAGGCGCGCAAATATCCGGTGCTCTACGTCCTGAACGGGGAGGACAATTTCCGCTGGGCGTCGCAGATCGCCGACTTGCTTGCTGAACTCAACGAAATCGATTCGATGATTGTGGTAGGCTTGCCCGACCAAGGCGATTACGGCGGGGACAATTATCCCTTTGCCTCGGAGGAGACCTCCGACCCCAGTCCGGACGCAGCGCGGTACGCAGCCTTCCTGCGTTCGGAGGTCATTCCGTATGTCGATGCAAACTACCGGACCGAGAAGGCGCGGTTCATCGCCGGTCATTCCCTGTCGGGGCTGTTCGTGACCAATCTGTTCTTGACCGATCCGGACGGGTTCAATCTGTTTATCGCGACCAGCCCCTCGCTTCAGTATGCGCCGCAAATGTCCGGCATGGTCCAGGAACAGTTGAATTCAGGCGGCGAGAGAGGAGCGCTCTATTTCACGATTGGAGAACTTGAGCACAAGTTGATTCAAGACGGGTTCTCGCGGATGCGCGCCGTGCTGGAGGCGCATGGGTCCGAGCGCGACAGCATCCAGGTTGATTCAATCCCCTACAACAACCATCGCAGCGCGGCCTATGCGGGATTGTATGATGCGCTGTCCTGGGCTTACTCGGGCTGGGGAACGCATGAATCCATGCCTGAACGGTTCGGCAGTGTGGAGGGCATCGTTGCGCATTATCAACGGTTGTCAGACCGGCTCGGCTACGAGATCAAGCCGCGCGAGGGTGATCTCGCTGGCATGGCGGGATTCCTGTTGCATAAACTCAGCGATCCCGAAGGCGCCGCTATCGGCTATCAGGCGGAGCTTCACTTCTATCCGGATTCGGAAGAAGCGGAGGAAGGTTACGAACAAGCGCTCGCCGCCTCGTCGGACGAGTAGTCACTCGGCCATGCAATGCGGCCGATATAAGGACTATCGGTCAGCCACAGGAACGACTGAATCGAGCCATAAGCGGCCATGAGACTTAATGGTTGTTGAATGACTCAATGGCGGCCAGAACAGCTATTGGAAACCAATGCTCTGAAAATGGCGCGCCCGAAAGGATTCGAACCTCTGACCCCCAGATTCGTAGTCTGGTGCTCTATCCAGCTGAGCTACGGGCGCGCAGGACCGGCGCGTCGCGCTGCGCCGGAAGGCGGGGTTTAACCCCAACGGGCGCGGAATTGCAAGCGCTGAAGACAAGCGCAGAATTTCTGTACGATCGGGCGGCGGCGGAGGGGTCGAAAGGGGCCGCGCATCGTCGTATGACGGGGGTGTTGCGAAATCCTGAGGGGTTCTCATGAAGCATTTCTGGCTGATCGGCCTCGCGGCGTTGCTCGCCGCCTGTGGAAAGACTGAAACCGCGAACGCGCCCGCGCCGGCGGAAAAGCCCGCGGTCGAAGCCGCTGCGGAGCCCGCCGCGCCTCAAAAGCGCTGGTTCATCGCCGCCGCGAACCCCCATGCGGCGGCGGCCGGCGCGGCGGTGTTGAAGCGCGGCGGTACGGCGGTCGATGCTGCGGTCGCCACGCAAGCGGTGCTCGGCCTCGTTGAGCCGCAGTCCTCCGGCTTCGGCGGCGGCGCCTTCATGATCCATTACGACCCGGCGAGCGGCGTTCTCGAAACCTATAACGGCCGCGAGACCGCGCCCGCGTCGGCGACGCCCGAACGCTTTCTCACCGAGATCGGCGAGCCGATGGATTATTATGACGCGATTGTCGGCGGGCTTTCGGTCGGCGTGCCCGGCGTCGTGCGCATGCTTGAATTCGCGCATCAGGAGCATGGCGGTCTTGCGTGGAACGCGCTTTTCAATGACGCGATTGCGCTTTCAAGGGACGGCTTTGAAGTCTCGCCGCGTCTGCACTCCTTGCTGGCGCGGCCCTATCGTCTCAAAAACCTGCCGACGGCGGGCGCTTATTTTTACGATGCGGCGGGCGAGCCCTGGCCGGTCGGACACCGTTTGAAAAACCCGGCTTATGCGCAGACGCTGGAAACCATCGCCGAGGGCGGCGCCGATGCGTTTTACAGC
>CAJXLJ010000015.1 GCA_913055785.1 uncultured Parvularculaceae bacterium
AGGGCCATCGCTCAACGGATAAAAGGTACGCCGGGGATAACAGGCTGATGATGCCCAAGAGTCCATATCGACGGCATTGTTTGGCACCTCGATGTCGGCTCATCGCATCCTGGGGCTGGAGCAGGTCCCAAGGGTTTGGCTGTTCGCCAATTAAAGCGGTACGTGAGCTGGGTTTAGAACGTCGTGAGACAGTTCGGTCCCTATCTGCCGTGGGTGTAGGAATATTGAGAGGAGCTGTCCTTAGTACGAGAGGACCGGGATGGACACACCTCTGGTGGACCAGTCGTGGCGCCAGCCGCGCAGCTGGGTAGCTATGTGTTGAACGGATAACCGCTGAAAGCATCTAAGCGGGAAGCCGGCCTCAAAACAAATATTCCCTTGAGAACCGTGGAAGACCACCACGTTGATAGGCCGGGTGTGGAAGCGCAGCAATGCGTGAAGCTAACCGGTACTAATTGTTCGATTGACTTGATCGTTTAAAACTCATGCGCGGCGAACGGTTCGTTCGATTGACGAACCTTCGCGCGGTTAGACAATGTATTCTCACATCAAATCGTTTTTGCCGGCCTGGTGGTTATGGCGGGGAGCCTCCACCCGATCCCATTCCGAACTCGGTCGTTAAAGTCCCCAGCGCTGATGGTACTACGTCTTAAGGCGTGGGAGAGTAAGTCGCCGCCAGGCCTGCAAAGCCGATTTGACCCTTCTTTGCTTGTATTTATTTTCCTAATTACTTGCTTCTTAAGCATTTTCTTGCGCCGTACAATGAAGCGCGCGTGAATATTGTTTTGGACTACTATTGCGTGTAACCTCCTTGCATACGGCGCAAGGAGGGGGCTATGCGCATTTTTCTTCTCGTGTTGTGTGCTTTTTTATTTTCTGGTTGCGCAAATCTGAATTCAATCTACCGCCCGCATAATGTGAAAGGCGGACGCGTCGCGCTCGTCGATGCTAAACAGCGCGGCATCCTGACAAACAGAGTAGAGGTTCCGGTGGAGGCGAAATTAATTCGCGACCCGGCGACCGGAAAAGTTACCAGTACTGAATACAGCAAAAAAACAGCCACGCTGGCTCGGTTTTGCGCGGAACCCAGTCCGGACGTTTTCTCGGTATTAAGCTCTTCATTGGCGGCTGTCGCCAGCTATTCGCAGACGGCGGAAGAGCGCAGCGCCGCCCTGAATTTGGCGGCGCAGATTTCAGAGTCCGGCTCCACCATTCAACGCACGCAAACAATACAGACGTTGCGGGAAATGATGTATCGGCTATGCGAGCGTCATATGAACGGCGCCATTGACGATGAGCTGTTTGAGATTCAGGCGGCGCGTGATCAGCGCATCATCGTTTCCATTCTGGCGATTGAACAATTGACGAATGCGGTTCGACCCGAGCCTGTGCGGATCACTGCAACCTCGACGGCGAACGCCGGCGCAGACCTCGCCGCGATCCGTTCCGAATTGGAAGAAGCCCGTAAACTTGAGGAAAAGAAAAAAGAAGAACTTGAAGAAAAGGAGCAAAAGCTAAGCGAAGCCGAGAAAAAGCTGGCTGACGCGAAAAAACCTGCCGCCAGTTCGGGCGGGCAGTCGGGCTCCAATCCTCCGGCGGGAGCCGGCGGCCAAACGGGATCGGGCGGACAGTCAGGCGCCGGCGGTCAATCCTCGTCAGGAGGTCAGGCCGGCGGGAGCGGGGGCGGGCAGCCGCCTGCGTCGGGCTCGAACGGCGCGCAATCCGGCTCGGACGGTGGTCAGTCGTCGGGCGCCGCCGGCGGTGCTGGCGGTCAAACCTCGGGCGCTGCAGGCCAGTCTGGCGGCGGGCAATCGACAGGTTCAAATGGTCAATCCTCGGGTTCGAGTAGCGGTCAATCCGGGGCGGGCGGTCAGGCCGGGACGGGCGCGCAGACCGGCGGCGGGCAGCCGCCGCAACAAGCTGAGGATAAGCCCGACCTGAAAGCGCTTGAAGCGGCGGTCGAGGAAGCCAAAGCGGAAAAGGATCTGGCTCAGGAAAATTATAACGACGCCAAAAAACTAGTCGAAAAATTAAAAGGACTGCTGGAGCAGCCAAATCCGGTTACAGTCGCCGGCTTCGCAGGCGGCGCTTTCGGCAGCAGTTATGCGCCGAAACCGGTGACCGACAAGATTGCCGACGCTGTCACGGCGATCGTCAAAGAGAATATGGACTTCGATGAAGTTGCGCAGAAATGCCTTATTTTTCTCGAAAAACCGGGCGTTGGCGCTGACGTAAAGGATTTCTGCAAGCAGCATATCACGAACAGAACGTTGCGTGAGTTAAATGCAATGCTTCAAACAGCGGCGAACTCTTCCAGCCCGGATCGTGCGTATGAGGTGCTGGAAAAAGCATTAGGCGATGACGAAAAAACGATTTTCGACTTTTTGCAGCTCCCGGATGACGGCGACTGAAGGTGCGATCATGGCGAGACGAAAGATCAAAAATTACAGCGTCGGCTACTCCAGCAAGGAAGACCCGCCTGTCTTTATTATCCTTTATCTTTCGAGCCCAAAGGAAGAGGTCAAAATGCGCGCGTCGTCCGCCTCCGGCGCGATGATCTTAAGTCTTTTGGAAACCGGCAGGGCGGTGTTTGACGACGCGCCCAACAGCCGGACGATCTACGTCGCCGGCAAGACGGAAGCAAAAACCGCGGAAGCCGACGCTGGCGATGACGAAGTCTTTGATCGCTTGAAAGAGAGTGAATAGGCGTTTCTTGCGCTAACCGCGCTTGCCGCAGTCTGGCGGAGGGGGATATTGTCTGTATTTACGCCAGGCTCACCCCGGCGCTTTCAATAGTCCGGCCTCTTCCGGGGAATGGATTTGAACTTTGCTAATACCTCTAAACTTTTACTGAATATCCGAAGGGTGAAATGTGGTTGCGCTTAGATAGCGCATCGATTCACACGGATTGTTTACAGGCGCTTCATTAAGCTTTCAGGCGAAATCCTGCCGCCGGAAAGCCAGATGCCGATATTCGACCATGCCGGGGACTATGTTGCGGGCGCCGCCGGTTCGGTGAAGGCGCTTTTCGTGAATCCGGGCAGTTTTTTAAGTCCGGCGCCGCTTGTCGTCGCCCTAATTATCGCGGGCGCGGCGATTGCGCTGCGCCGCCACAAGAGCGGCGCGCAATTTAACCTTCAGGCCCTGTTACGCGCGCTGTTTCCCGCGTCGGTCTGGAAACATGTTTCCACCCGTCATGATGCGGCGATCATCCTGATCAATGAGGGGCTTTTGTTTTTCCTGACCGCGAGCGCCGCGATGTTAGTTGCGCCGCTGGCGATCGGCGTCGCTGAACTCGCCGGGGCTGAAACGCGGCTGCTAAATCCGCCTTCGACCAATTTCTGGATGCTGGCGTTGTTCGGGCTCTATTTTGCGCTCGCCTGGGACTTCATGAACACATACGCCCATTACCTGAAACACAAGGTTCCGCTGCTCTGGGAGTTTCACAAGGTTCATCACTGCGCGGAAGTGCTGACGCCCCTGACGGCGCTGCGCCGCCATCCGGTTGAAATCATCGCGAGCTCTCTCATCACCGGAAGCGGGATGGCGCTCGCGGTGATCATCTGGGCGCTCGTCTTCGGCGCACCGGGCAAGGCGCACGAAGTCGGCGGCGCTGTCGGCCTCGTCTATCTTTGGCGTCTCCTCGGCTACAACATCCGGCACAGCCATGTGTGGATCAGCTATGGGCCGTTCTGGAACCGTTTCCTGATGTCGCCCGCCCATCACCAGCTCCATCACAGCCGCGAACCGCGTCACTACGACTGCAATTTCGGCCACATCTTCACTTTCTGGGACCGGCTTTTCGGTACGCTTTATCAACCGGTTGAGGGAGAGGTGTTCGAACTCGGGATTGAGCGCGAAGAAAACGAAAAATTGCGAACCTTGAGCGCGCTCTATTTTCGGCCGCTGAAAAAAGCCGCCGAGCGTTTCGCTCCTCAACGAAGGCCGCTAGCGGCGCCGCCGGCGGAGTAGGGCGATGCTGTTTTCCTCGCTGGGTTTTCTCTTTTGCTTCCTGCCGATGACGCTGGCCGCGGTGTGCGTGGCGATGCGCCTCAAAGGTCGGCGCGCGGCGCTCGCGGTGTTGCTCGCCGCATCGCTCATTTTCTACGCCTGGCAGACGCCGTCCTACATTTTCCTGATTGGCGCTTCGATCCTCGTCAATTACGCGTTCGGTCGGCGCATTCTCAAAAGAGGTTCGAAAAAAACGCTCGCGCTCGGCGTCGCATTCAATCTCGCGCTGCTCGGGTGGTTCAAATATATCGGCCTTTTTTCATCGACCCTGAGCGACCTCGCCCATGTGAACGTTACAGTCGATGGCGTCGTCCTGCCGCTGGCGATTTCCTTTTTCACGTTTCAGCAGATCGCCTATCTTTGCGATTGCCTGAAGGATGAAGGGCGCGGCTACTCGCTGCTCGACTATGCGTTGTTCGTGGCGTTCTTTCCGCAGCTGATCGCAGGCCCCATCGTTCACCACAAGGAAGTAACGCCGCAATTTTCCGGTGACCGTTTCGCGCGCTTCAAAGCCGACGATCTCGCCGCCGGCGTTTTTCTGTTTTCAATCGGGCTCGCCAAGAAAGTGCTGGTCGCTGACGGGCTTGCGCCGCTTGCCGACGGCGTTTTCGATGCGGCGGGGCTCGGTCTGGCGATCCCGCCGGTGGAAGCGTGGGCGGGGCTTATCGCCTACAGCTTCCAGATCTATTTCGATTTTTCGGGCTATTCCGACATGGCGCTGGGCCTTGCGTTAATGTACGGCGTGAAACTGCCGATGAATTTCAACTCGCCCTACAAGGCGCGCTCCATTGTCGATTTCTGGCGCCGCTGGCACATCACCCTGTCCCGCTTCCTGCGCGACTATCTTTACATCCCGCTCGGCGGCAACCGCAAAGGCGGGCTCCTGCGCTATCGCAATCTGTTCATCGTCATGCTGCTCGGCGGGCTTTGGCACGGCGCCGCCTGGACGTTCATGGTCTGGGGCGGTCTTCACGGGGCGTATCTTTGCCTCAACCATTTTTGGGACCGCGCTATTGGCGATCGCTACCGCCTGCCGCCGTCGATCGCGGTGCTCATGACCTTTCTCGCCGCGAGTCTCGCCTGGGTGTTCTTCCGCGCCGAAAGCTTTCCGGCGGCGTTCGCCATGCTTGGCGCGCTTTCCGGTGCCGGCGCCGGGGCGGCGAGCGTCTTGTCGAGCACGGAGCTTTACGCCTATCCGCTGATCGGGCTCGCCGCGCTGATCGTCTGGGGCGCGCCCAATGCGCTTGAGCTTCTGGAGCGGTTTAAAACACGCGCTCCGGCGCCGGGCGCCAACGCCGGCGGTCCGGCGATGGCGCTTGTTCAGCATCGCGCGCTGCTGATGGCGCTGCTTGGCGCCGCCGCCGCGCTCTCTGTCTTTATACTGATGACATCCGGTCCCTATGAATTCATCTATTTCCAGTTCTAGCCGGCTCATCGCTGTGTTCGCCGCAAGCCTCGTCGCCATGCTGGCGGCGCTCATCGGCGCGAGCGAATGGCTGGTGCGGGAGAAGGCCGCGCCTGCGGATACGTTCGGGCGGCATGTGGCGCTGTTTCAGGAAACGGCCTCGCCCTATGCGGCGTTCGGCGACAGCCATGTGGCGCGCAATTTCGCCGCTGCGGGCCCCGTCGTAAACCTTGCTTACCCTTCTGAAAATATTGAGAAAATGGCCTGGAAGGCGAAGCGCTATCTCGATCGGGTCGAGCGGCCCGAAGCCGTCCTCATCCAGGCCGACGCGCATCTGTTCTCCGAGTATCGCGCGCAATCCGGGCTCGGCGACTACCGTCAGGCTTTCGGTCTTGAAGCGCCGCCGCTGCTGTTTTCCTTGTCGCCGCGCTATCGCCCACAACTGATCGCCTTGTGGAAGGCTTTTCTCGTGAATGGCGGCGTTCTGGAGTCCGGCATCGAGATGACGCCTGAAGGCGCACTCCTTTCTCCGGGCGATCTCTCCCGTTGGCCGGAACCGCGGATTGAAATCTTCGTGCGCGGCCGCGTCGAGTTGCAACGCCCGGCGGAAGATTTCTCATCCTCGGCGGAAGCCAAAGCCTACAGGGACATGGTTGCGCGTTTTACGGAAAGCGGCGCCACGGTTTGCCTCGTCTCGTTCCCCTTGTCGCCGGCCTATCGGGCGGCGCTGGACGCGTTGCCCGATCAAGACCGGGGGCGTTATGAAGCGGCGCATGAGTTTTTTGAGAACCTCGCAGCAGCGCCGGATGTTCGCCTGATTGACGACCGGTCCCGTTATTCAGATCCCGAATTGTTCCGCGATCCTGATCATCTCAATAAAAAAGGCGCGCTGCTTTATGGTCCGCTGCTGCAGGACGCCTGTTTCGGCGGGGCCGGCGAGGGCGCGCGGATCGCCGCTGTCCCGTTGGGACCTTAAGCGACCGGGCCGGGTTCGCGCCGCGCCGGCGATGATGGCGTTTTCGAAATCAGCGCCGCGCCGCTTTCCCTGAAGGGCGCAAGCCATGCGTCCCTGAGCGTCGGATGCGGCTGCTCAATCCTCACGCCGTCTGCGCCGGCGACGCCGAATTCGAGATCTTCATAGGCGTCGGGCGTATAGAGCGTGCCGAACATCCAGTCCCACAGCGCGAATATCTCGCCATAATTTCTGTCGTGGTGTTCCGGCGCGCAGGAGTGATGGATCTGGTGCTGCGCCGGGCTGATGAAGATGCGGCTCCAGAACGGACCGTAGGAAAGCCAGATATGGGAATGACGCAAATTCGCGCCGCCCCAGTAGAACGTCGCATAGATGACATTGACCCCGAGTATGGTCATGAGGTCGCTTGCGCCGAACGCCGCAAAGATCAGCCCCTGAACCGGCCCGACAAGGAAGGCGTTGGAGACGGCGCGGATCAGATCGTAAACCGGATGCTTGCGCGCGAAGGTGATGGGGGTCAGCGTTTCGGCGCTGTGATGGAGCTTGTGAAACGGCCAGAAAACCGGGTTCTCGTGATGGAGGCGATGAACCCAGTATGAGGTAAAGTCGCTGGCGAAGGTGATGGCGACGGTCATGACCGCCAGCGCGAGTAACGTCGGGTCGGTCTTCGCCGTTTCAGGATCGACAAATTGTGACGCAATCCAATAGGCGCTGGTCACCGTCGCGGCGCGGCTCGCCAGCGCCAGGAACGGCGTGAACAGCCGATTCGCCAGCACGACTTTCAGATCGACCAGCGAAGAGGGATGCAGATAGACGCGGCGGTCGAATAGATAGGCAAGGAAATCCTTGCGCCCCCGCGCTTCGAGCGCCTTGCGGTTGAGGCGGAAGGCGATGAAGGCGAGGAGGGCGGCTGTCGCAAGATAGGGCGCGTAAAACCTCGAAAACGGGCCGATCAGCCCGTCGAGATTGGCCAGGACGCTCCCGGCCGCCGATAGCGCTTGCTGCAACATGGAACCGGCTTAGACTGGCGCGCTGAATGGACGGTTAAGCGGCGTACGCCGCCCCGCCCGGCGGGCGTTTGACGGCGGGCCAAAGATGGTTAATGAACGGTAAGGACAAAGCCCGGGAAGCGGGCGATATGGTAGAAGTCATGATGATGCGGGGCGCGTTCATCTTCTTGCTGCTGGCGTTTTCGGTCGCCGCCTGTTCGGGCGAGCGGGGCGACAAGGCTGCGCCGGACGAGGTTGTGCTGATCGAGGACGGCTCTGCGCCGCCCGAGCAGGACGTCAATCTCGATGTGTGGCTGGAGCGGCTCGAGGTCGGCAGCCGCGAGCTTTATTCGGCGCGCGAGGCGGTGGTCGAGGCGGCGGGGCTCGAACCCGGGGACCGCATCGCCGATATCGGCGCCGGCACCGGGCTCTATACGCTGCTCTTCGCAGACGCCGTCGGCCCCAAGGGCCGGGTCTACGCGGAAGACATCGAGCCGATGTTCCTCAATCTCATCAATCAGCGCGTCGAAGACACGGGCTTTGCGAACGTCACCGCGGTGCTCGGGCGCGAAGACGACATCACCCTTCCGGAAGAATCCGTGGACGTCGTATTCATCGCCGACACCTATCATTATTTCGAAAACCGCGAATCGATCATGCGCTCGATCTATAATGCGCTGAAACCCGGCGGCTCCCTCATCCTCGTCGAATTCGACATCGAACCCGGCGAGGCGCGCCCCGACTACAAGTCCCATGTCCGTTTCGGCAAGGCGGGCGTCATCTCCGAGGTCGAATATATCGGCTTCAAGCTCGCCGACGCGCCGGCGGTCGAGGGGCTTGAAGAGAACTACTTCGTCCGGTTCGTTAAGCCGTAGAGCGAAATAGTCAGTAGGCGGCAACGCGAGCTTTCACCTTGTATCGGCCTGCTAATTCCGCCTCTTGGACAAAATTCCGACTGAAAAGGTTGTAATACGTCTTAGTAAAGCGCATATGGCGTATGCGCCATGATTGAAGGCCGTCTATTAGGCCTCTGAAGCAAGCTTCTTATACTCCTCCAAACATCGGCGGCATCTTTCGCGCCCGGAGCTATTTCGGGCGTTAACGCCTGTTTGAAAGGAATTACAAAATGGCGACTGGAACAGTGAAATGGTATAACCCGCAAAAAGGCTTTGGCTTCATCGCGCCGGATGATGGCGGCAAAGATGTATTTGTTCATGCGACAGCTCTTGAAGCGGCAGGCATTCGCGGTCTGGACGACGGCCAGCAGGTCAGCTTCGAACTCCAGGAAGAACGCGGGAAAATCTCTGCGGGGCAACTAAAAATCGCCGGCTAAGCCATATGCGCGACATAGGGCGCAACGCGGCGCTCTATGTCGTTTTCGCCAGGAAAGGTTTTTCATGACTCGCTCGCCTCGGGGCCAATCGAATGCAAACCGGCAGGCCAGGCAGGAACGCGCGCAAGAGGCGGCGATAAATGACTTGAAGGTCGAAGCCGCACACCGTCGCGAAAAAACTAATAAATTACGTAAATTGCGTTTAGAGCGTGAAGAAGCGGCGGCCGCGCGCTTCAAGTTATGGCGCGAGCGTAAATCCGCCGACAGCGATTGCTGATAGTCCTGACGCATTACTGCTCGTGCAAAACTGAGCCGGTCAGGGCCAATTAAACTTATACTACCGAACACAAGGATGATCGTTTTGAACGATAAACGGGCTGCTGCAGAACGCAAATTATTCCGGGACATGGATAAAAAGGCGGCGTTGTCTGAAGCGGAAAAACTCCGGCGGGAGACGCTGAAGAAAACGGCGAAACTGCGTGCGCTGCGCCTTGAAAAAGAAGCGGCGGAACGCGCTGAAGAAGCGCTCAAGCCTAAAAAGAAAGCGAAACCCGCAAAGAAGCGAGAGTCCTGATGGCGAAAGAAGAACTGCTTGAGTTCGATGGCGACGTCACAGAAGCGCTGCCGGACGGGAATTATCGCATAACGCTGGATAATGGGCATGAAATCCTGGCGTATGCCGGCGGCAAGATGCGTAAGCATCGCATTAAAACCCTCGCCGGCGATCGCGTTACAGTTGAGATGTCCGCCTATGATTTGACAAAGGGGCGCATCACCTTTCGGCACAAGCCCGAAGGGGCCGGACCGTCTACATCCAGGAAACGAAACGTATATCGGCCGCACGGCCGCCGCTGATCGTCAACTCTGTTTCGACGCCCGCGGCCTACGGCGCGATGGGCGGCGCCCCGGTGCGGGTGAAACCGGGAACTGGGCGGTTGTGAAGCCAAGAGAGAGAAAAGCGGCATAGTTGCTGGGTTACAGACTTCTAAGGCTGCTATCGCCGTAAATATTCGTAAACTTGATGACTTTGTTACGGGTCAGAATAATAATCCCAGCGTATTTCTTTGGAGTACTGATATGAGAAATCTGTTTTTGGCGATGGCGGTTCTTATCTCCGCATGCGGAAGTGCTAGCGAAGAAGACACTGCAGTGGTTGAGATGTTCAAAGCGTACCAATCCGCGCTACTCCAGGATGATGGTAGCGCTGCTGTTGACTTTCTATCTGACCGAACGGTCGGATATTACACGGACATGATCGCCAAGGCACGCTCAATGCCGGAAGACGCACTGCGAAAAGAGTCATTCCTCGATAGATTCACCGTGCTCAGGCTTCGCGATACGTTCAAACCCGAACATCTGGCAACGATGACCGGCAAAGAGTTGCTGGTTTATGCAATAGAGCAATCTTGGATCGACAAAGAAGGAACAGCACTATACCAGGTGCAGAAGGTCATATTGAAAGATGACTTTGCGGCCATCCGAATGAAAAGAGGCGATGTCGAAATCCCGTTCCCATTTGAAGCTTACAAAGAAGACCAACGGTGGAAACTCGACTTAACTTCGGTGTTTGTGCCAGCCAACTTGGGATTCGTTCAGCAGGCCGAAGCATCTGGCTTGACGGAAGATGAGTTCATTAATCAAATTCTTGTCGCATTAGGAAGCTCCGATGGGCTAACCGATGACCTTTGGGTGCCAGCTGAGGCGCGCTGAGATAGCAAATTGAACTGTGTACCGAACTCGGTCACGTCTGCATGGACGCCGAAAGCAGCCATTAGCTTTTAATCGTCGATCGTCAAGTAAGGGCCATAAGCGGCCATCCAACCCTGAGCGGTTCTTAGCTGACTCTATGGTGATCCAAAAAGCTTTGAAAATACAGACGCTTGAAAAATGGCGCCACCGAGAGAATTCGAACCCCCGCCGCGCATTGCGCGGCTATTCTTTCGTTTTGCAGGTTCGAATCCGGCCAGTCCAAGAGTGATTATTTATGAAATGGCGACCCCGGCAGGATTCGAACCTGCGGCCCTCAGATTAGGAATCTGATGCTCTATCCTGCTGAGCTACGGGGTCGTTGGAGCGGGCGAGGCTAGCCCTTTTTGCGCTGCAACTGAACCGTTCCGGCCTTTACCATCTAAATTTCTCAGAATCGACGCGGAATCGTTTTCCTTCGGCTGAATACCCGCCATAATCCGGGGCTAGGGACGTAACGGGCGGGATATCTCGAAGGGAGACGGGACTATGGCGCGTAAAGGCACAGCACTCATTGCGGCAGGCATTCTGGCGGCGTTCGCCGCGGGGCTCCTGCTCGGGCGGTTCATCGCGCCGGACGGGTCTTCCTCAGGCGCCCCCAACAGCCAGCAGATCGCCGCCGACCGCAGCGGCGCCGGTCAGGCCCGCCGCCTGCCGTTTCAGCAGCCCCGCAGCGAACGGGCCGAGCGCCCGGAAGAAGAAACCGTCAAGGGCTTCGCCTATCGCCGGCTGCTGCTCGATACGGGCGCCGACGCTCCCAAGGCCTGTTTCCAGTTCACCAAAGAACTCGATGACAGCGGCAAGACCAACTACGCGGATTATGTGCGCCTCAATCCCGACACGGGCGCGGCGGTGGAAGTGAACGGAACGTCGCTCTGCCTCACCGGTCTTGAATTCGACAAGGACTATCGCGCGCGGCTCCGGGCCGGGCTGCCGAGCGCCAAGGGCGAGAAACTCGAACGCAGCGAAGATGTCGTCGTGGCGTTCGGCGACAAGCCCGCCTATGTGGGCTTCGCCGGCGAAGGCGTGATCCTGCCGCGTCTTGAGGCGGACGGGATCGGCCTTGAAACCGTCAATGTCGAGAAGATCAAACTCACTGTCTACCGCGTCTCCGACCGTTCGCTGGCGCGCAAGGAAATGGTCGCCGGCGAGGCGACCGGCGAGGACCGCTATTCCTATGTCTGGGAAGGCGAGAACGGCGAGGATGTCGGCGTCAAGGTCTATGAAGGCGAGATCGAGACCCCCGGCGACCGCAATGAAACCGCGACGACGGTGTTCGCGCTTGGCGCGGCGCTCAAGGACTTAAAGCCCGGCGCCTATTTCATCCGCGCGCGCGACGTCTCGCCGGGCGCCGACGACTATCGCTCGGCCTCCGCCTGGCGCTGGATCATGTTCACCGATATGGCGCTCACAACCTATTCCGGCGCCGACGGCATCGACGTTTTCATCCGTTCGATTTCAACGGCGCGGCCGGTGGTTGGCGCGCAGCTTTCGTTGATCGCCGCCAATAACGACATTCTGACGACGGCGATCACCAATGCGGACGGCCGGGCGCGCTTCGACGCCGCCGCCGTCAACGGCGAGTATCCGCTGACCCCGCGCATGGTCATGGCGTACGGGCCCCAGGACGATTTCGCGGCGCTCGATCTCAATCGGTCGGCGCTCGATCTTTCCGACCGCGATGTGAGCGGCCGCGCCGCGCCGTCGAAACTTGACGGCTATGTCTATTTCGACCGCGGCATCTATCGTCCCGGCGAAACGGCGCACATTTCAGGGCTCATTCGCGACGACGCAGGCAAGGCGGTCATGGATCGTCCGCTGACTGCGACGATCCGACGGCCGAACTACACGATCGCCGAAACGCGCCGCATTGAAAAGCTCGAGATCGGCGGGTTCACGTTCGATTACGATATTCCCGACAGCGCCGCGCGGGGCATGTGGCGCATCGACCTCAAGGCCGACGGCGACGACAAGGTCATCGGTTCGGAGAGTTTTTCGGTTGAGGACTTCGTGCCTCAGCGCATCGAAGTCAAAATCGATACGGATGACAAAACGCCGATCCGCGCCGGCGAAAAGCGCAGCATTACGGTTGAGAGCCGTTACCTCTACGGCGCTCCTGCGAGCGCGCTGCCGGTCGAGGCGGAAGCGCGGCTCCGCCTCGATCCCAATCCGTTCCCGGATTTTTCGGGTTATCGGTTCGGGCCGGTGGATGGGCGTTTCGACGAACGTTTCCTGAAACTCGCCAACACGACGACCGACGCCGAAGGCAAGGCGAGCGTTGAACTCGACGCCGGCGAGGCGCCGAAAGGATACGGCGCGCCAATGCGGGCTGATCTCGTCGTCGGCGTGGTCGAACCCGGCGGGCGCGTCGTGCGCGAAAGCGCGCGCATTCCGGTGCGGCCCGACGATTACTATGTCGGCCTCAAACTTCCTGACGGGAAATACAGTTTCGGCATGGACGAAAATGTCGAGGTAGAGGCCGTACTGATGAGCTGGAACGGCGATGTCGCCGACGGCGAACTCGAATGGAAACTGGTCGAGGAGGAATACTGGTTCGACTGGTATCGTGAAAACGGACGCTGGCGCTGGCGCCGGTCCTATCGCGACATTCTCGTCGCCGAAGGGCGCGGCAAGACCAGCCGCGAACAGCTCGGCAAACTGGTTTCACAAAAGCTCGATCACGGCACCTATCGCCTGAGCGCTACCCGCGCCGGCGGCAAGGCGACAAGCGATATCCGCTTTTATGTGGGCTGGCGTTCCTATGCGGCGGGCGCCGATACGCCGGATCAGGCGGCGATCACCCTGCAGACGGACAAGACGGCGCCGGGCGCCAGAGCGCGGCTCTATCTCAACGCGCCTTATGAAGGCGAGGCGATCGTCGCCATCGCGACGGACCGCATCCATCATGTTCAGCGGATGAAGGTCGGCAAGGACGGACGCGAGATCATCGTCGACACCGATCCTTCCTGGGGCGCCGGGTTTTATGTTCTCGCGACGGTGGTGACGCCGCGCGATCCGGGCGACCGCCCGGTGCCGCGCCGGGCGATGGCGGTGACCTATGTGCCGTTCGACATGTCCTCGCGCACCCTTAATGTGACGATCGACGAACCGGACGTCTTCCGTCCGCGTCAGAAACTCGATCTGCCGATGACGATAGCGGGCGCGGCGCAAGGCTCGAAAGTGATGGTCACCCTTGCCGCGGTAGACGAAGGCATTTTGCGCCTCACCAAATTCAAGTCGCCGGATCCGGTTGACTATTATTACGGCAAGAAACGTCTCGGCGTTGACGTGCGCGACGATTACGGCCGCATTCTCCACGCCAATCTCGGCGCGCCGGCCCGTTTCGGCGGCGACCAGCTCGGCGGCGAAGGGCTGACCGTGGTGCCGACGAAATCGGTCGCGCTCTTCACCGGGACGCTCACCGTCGGCGCCGACGGCAAGGTCACGGCGCCGATCGAGGTGCCGGACTTCAACGGCGAGTTACGCCTGATGGCGGTCGCCTGGTCGGCGGACAAACTCGGCGCGGCGTCTGAGCCGCTCACCGTGCGTGATCCGGTGCCGGCGGAACTGTCGCTCTCGCGTTTCCTTGCGCCCGGCGACAAGGCAAGCGCGACGCTGCTGATCGACAATGTCGACGGCGCCGCCGGCGACTATGTCGTCACCGTCACCGGCGACGGGCCGGTCGGCATCGAAGAAACGAAGACCTTCGCCCTCGCGCAGGGCGAAAAGCAGACGGCGATCTTCCCGCTCGAGACCGGCGAAGTCGGTATCGGCGCGGTCAATCTTAGCGTCGAAGGACCGGGCGGCTTCAAGGTTTCGCGTTCCTATCCGATCCAGTCGCGCACGCCTTACTTCCCGGTGACGGAAGTCAGGACTGCGGCGCTGGCTTCGGGCGATACCTTCCAGCTGACGGGCGCCGTTCTCGAGCCGTTCGTTGAAGGCTCCGCGGAAACCACGGTGTCGTTCTCGCGCCTCAACGGCGTCGAGCCCGGACCGCTGCTCGATGCGCTTTACCGTTATCCTTATGGCTGCTCGGAACAGCTCACGAGCTCTGCGATGCCGCTTTTGTTCGTGGACGTTCTCGGCGGCGAGCTTGGCCGCGGACCGGAACGGCAGGTGAGGCCGCGCGTCCAGAAGGCGGTCAACAAGCTGCTCAACCGGCAGGACCCGAGCGGCGGCTTCGGCCTGTGGCGGGTCGGCGACCGTTACGCTTACGCATGGCTTGGGCCTTACGTCACCGACTTCCTTTACCGGGCCAAGAACGAAGGCTACGGCGTGCCGCAGGACGCGCTCGACCGCGCCTATAGCTCGCTCGCCGACATCGCGCGCGTCGATCGCTGGTATCCGGCGAGCTATCAGACCCGCGTCTATGAAGGATCGACGGACAGGAACGAGTATCTCCGCTACCGGTCGGCTGCCTATGCGCTTTATGTGCTGGCTCGCGCCGGGCGCGCGGATCTTTCGGACCTCCGCTATTTCCACGACGCGCTGCTCGCTGAAACCCCGAGCCCGCTTGCAAAAGCGCAGATCG
Organism: uncultured Parvularculaceae bacterium; assembly: GCA_913055785.1. Classification (GTDB taxonomy): domain Bacteria; phylum Pseudomonadota; class Alphaproteobacteria; order Caulobacterales; family Parvularculaceae; genus Hyphococcus. Next base: position 14,989 of record CAJXLJ010000015.1, read on the forward strand.
GCGCGGCGCTCGCCATGATGGGCGACCGCGCAAGGGCGAAGAGCGCATTCGACAAGGCGGAAGCCGCGCTTGGCTGGGACAATCAGGGCGACTGGTATCAGACGCCGCTGCGTGACGCCGCGGGCGTTCTGGCGCTTGCCGCCGAGGCGGGTCAGGAAGAGCGGATCGAAGGCCTGACGGAGAAGCTGGCCGGTTTCATGAAAGAGCCGAGAGCCATGCACACCCAGGAGAAGGCCTTCGTGTTGCTCGCTTCCCAGGCGCTCCTTCGCGCCGCGGGCCCGGTCGAACTGACCGTCAACGGCAAGGCGATGAAAGACCTGCCGCCGGCTCCGTCTTTCGCGCTGACACTGGCGGAAGTCATGGATGGCGCATCCTATCGCAATGACGGCGACGGCCAGATCTTCCGGTCCCTGACGATTTCGGGGTCGCCCAAACTGGCGCCGCCGGCGGTCGATCAGGGCTTTACCCTGACGAAACGCGTGGCGACGCGCGACGGCCGGCCCGCCGATCTGGCGACGGCGCGGCAGAACGACCGCTTTGTGGTGGTGATTTCCGGCGCTGCGCAGGATTCCAAGATCCACCCGGCGATCATCGCGGACCTGCTTCCTGCGGGCTTCGAGATTGAGACGATCCTCAATCCGGAAGATGCAGGCGGGCGAGGGCGCAACGGTCCCTATAAATGGGTCGGCGAGCTCAGCTATCCGCGCGTCGCGGAGGCGCGGGACGACCGTTTCGTCGCCGCCGTCGATGTGCATGGCAAACGCCGTTTCACGCTCGCCTATGTCGTGCGCGCGGTGACGCCGGGCGACTATGTCGCGCCGGGGGCCGTCATTGAAGATATGTACAGGCCGGGCGTCTTCGCCCGCACCGGCGTCGGCAGGGTCAAGATCGCCGCGGCGGAATGAGGATATGGTCGAAGATATTTAAGGCCGCTCATTCCGGCGAAAACCGGAATCCAGAAACACGGCGTAACTGGATCCGGGTTTTCGCCGGGATGAGCGGGTTGTTGTTATCCCTTATAGCCGCCGATCTTCTGTTCCCGCCGCCGCTTGAACGGGCACGGGATGTCTCGCCTCTTATCCTCGATCATGAGGGGCGCTGGCTCCACGCATTCACGACTGACGAAGGGCGCTGGCGCTTCGCCGCCGATCTCGATGAAATCGATCCGGGTTTCGTCGATCGGCTGATCGCCGTTGAGGACAAGCGTTTCTACGATCATTGGGGCGTTGATCCGGCGGCGGTGGCGCGCGCCGGGTTTACCTCCGCCCGGGCGGGGCGGATCGTTTCCGGCGCATCGACAATCACCATGCAGACGGCGAGGCTGCTCGAGCCGCGCAAAAGAACGTTCGGCGCGAAGGTGATCGAAATGATCCGCGCCCTGCAAATCGAGCGGCGGCTTTCGAAAAAGGAAATCCTCGAACTCTACCTCACGCTGGCGCCTTACGGCGGCAATCTCGAAGGCGTGCGGTCGGCGAGCCTTGTTTATTTCGGCAAGGAGCCCTCGCGGCTGACCGATGCGGAACAGGCGATGCTGATCGCGCTGCCGCAGGCGCCTGAAGCGCGCCGGCCTGACTTGCGCGCCAGTGCTGCGCGGGAAGCGCGCGCAGGTATTCTGGACAAGCTCGCCATGCTCGACGCCTTGAGCGGCCAGCGGGCCGATGAAGGCAAGGAAGCGTCCTTGCGCGTTGCGCGCAAACCGTTCCCGCGGCTCGCCTATCACGCGTCATGGCGTCTGGCGCAGACGGAAAAAGCCGGCGATATCGCCTCGACCCTCGATGCCGGGCTACAGGCGCGCGCGGAAGAGCTGGTCGCCAGTTACGTCAAACAGTTCGACGACGGCGCGACAGCGTCGCTGTTGATTATCGAGAACGAGACCCGCGCCGTGCGCGCGGCGGTGGGTTCGTCGGGACTGAATGTGCAAGGCGGCTGGATTGATCTCACCGCGGCGGCGCGATCCCCCGGTTCGACCCTGAAGCCGTTCATCTACGCGCTCGCCTTTGAGGACGGCCTCGCCGGACCGTCGACGCTCATCGAAGACATGCCGCGTTCGTTCGGCGATTACTCGCCGGAAAATTTCGACCGTACTTTCCGCGGCGAGGTGCGGGTGCGCGAAGCGTTGCAACACTCGCTCAACCTTCCGGCAGTCTCGACCCTCGACAGGATCGGCGCCTCGCGTTTCTCCGCAGTGCTGAAGGCGGCGGGCGTCGTCCTCAGGACGCCGACCCGCGCGGAGAAGAAGCCGGGTCTTGCGCTGGCGCTTGGCGGCGCCGGCGTCACCGCGCAGGAGATCGCGACGCTCTACGCGGCGCTCGGCGACGGCGGCGCGGTGCGCCCGCTTGCCTGGACGGTGAAGGAAGAACGCGCGGAACATAAATCCTATCAGCTCTTCTCAGACGCCGCCGCGCGGCGAGTGAGCGCCATTCTCGCCGACGCGCCCGCGCTTGAGGGGCGGGCGCCGGCGGCGCTTTCGGATTCGGCGATCCGCGTCGCCTTCAAAACCGGCACGTCCTACGGTTATCGCGACGCATGGAGCGCCGGCCATGGCGGCGGTTATACGGTGGTCGCCTGGGTCGGTCATGCGGACGGAAGTTCGCGTCCCGGCTGGACCGGCCGAAAAGCCGCCGCGCCGTTATTGTTCGAAGCCTTCGACATGATCGAGCGTCAGGGCGGCGCCTTGCCGGATCTTATCGATGAGTTTGAGGGTGAAACGCCGGGCGTTGCGCTTGCGCGTCTCAATACGCCGCGTGAAGCCGCGCCGCCGGAAATCATCTTCCCCCGGCAGGGCGTTGAAGTCTTCATGAGCGATGATCGCGGATTTGCGCTCGCCGCGCGCGGCGGCGCGCCCGGCTATCGCTGGTATGTAAACGGCGAACCGCTGACGCGGGAGGAAACGAGCGGTCGCGCCGTATGGCGTCCGGAGCGGGCGGGCTTTTACGATGTGACCGTGGTCGACGGGGAAGGGCGCATGGCGAAGTCGAAAGTGCGCGTGCTCGCCTCCGGATGAGACGCCGGGCCTTCCTGATCGGCGCGGGTGCGGCCGCCGCTATGCCCCGAGCTGTTGCAGAGACAGGCGTTGAAGCGCTCGCTGGAGATCGCTTCCGCATCGACGATCAGGACTTTCAGCTTTCCGACATTCGCGCGCCGTCCGCCTATGCGTTGCACGCCGACGCCGAGCCCCATTTTGAAGAATCGAAACGCGCTCTCGAGAAAGCCCTGAACGGCGCCGTTCCCGACTGGCGCGAGACGGCGCAGCCGACACGGTGGGGCGAGAAAGTCGTTCGGGCGGATAGTGAAGGCGCGAGCCTTCAGGAACGCCTCGTTGAGGCGGGTGCGGCGCGGGTGGTGCCGCTGACCGGTGATCTCGATTTCATTGGACGCCTGTTGACGCTGGAGGCTGGCGCCCGCGCTTTAAGGCGGGGTCTCTGGGCGCTGGACGCCTATCGCGTTTTCGATGCGATAGCCCCGGAAGCGGCGGTCGGTGCGTTCAATCTGATCGAAGGCGCGCCGGTGAAAGCGGCGAAGGTTGGCGGGCGCTTTTATCTCAATTTCGGCGAAGACTATAAGACCGACTTCACCGCCAGCGCGGCTTCAGGGCTGGCGCGCCGCTGGGCGAAGGCGGGATTCGATCTCGCGCGTCTGAACGGCGTCAAGATCCGCGTGCGCGGTTATGTTGACGAGATCAACGGGCCGTCGGTCGACCTTAAGCACATCCGGCAGATTGAAATCTTGTGAAAGTCGTCGCCACACGCTCATCCCGGCGAAAGCCGGAATCTTGATGGAAATCTGTTCCGCTCGTGTCATGAGATTCCGGCTTTCACCGGAATGAGCGGCGTAGAAAACTACGCCGCCGCCTTTTTCTGCAGGACGCCTTCGAGCTCCTCGATGGCCTTGCCGAGATCGACCTTGCGGACGGCCGCGACTTCGCGCGCCATGCGGTCGAGCGCCTGTTCGAAGAGCTGGCGTTCGGAATAGCTTTGCTCAGGCTGGTCTTCGGCGCGATAAAGATCGCGCACGACTTCCGCCACAAGCTTAATGTCGCCGGAATTGATCTTGGCGTCATATTCCTGTGCGCGCCGGCTCCACATGGTGCGTTTGATCCGTGCACGGCCTTTCAGCGTGTCGATGGCGTTCTTGACGACCTTGTCGCTCGACAGAGGGCGCATGCCCGCCGCTTTCGCCTTGCCGGTGGGCACGCGAAGCTTCATCTTCTCCTGATCGAAATCGATCACGAACAGCTCGATCGCGATGCCCGCCACCTGCTGTTTTTCAAGGGCGACGATCTTCCCGACGCCGTGCGCCGGATAAACGATCTTGTCATTCACCTTGAAGTCAGCCTTGGCGGTTGAAGAGGCTTCAGCATCGACGGACGCCTTTGCGTCGGCCTGCGGCGCTTCCTTCGGCGGGAGCTGGGTCGGCACGGGAATGGAGGCGGCGAGCTTGGTCTTCCGCGGCGCCTGACCGACATTGATCTTCACTTTTTTCTTGGGCGCCGGTTTCGCGGCCGGGGCGGCTTTCTTGGCGGCTGCTTTTTTCGCGGGCGCCTTCTTGGCCGGGGCCTTTTTCGCCGCGGTCTTTTTGGCGGGCGCCTTTTTCGGCGCCGCCTTTTTGGTCGCTTTGGTGGCTTTCTTGGCCGGGGCGGCCTTCTTGGCGGCGGTCTTTTTCGCGGGCGCTTTTTTCTTCGCCGTCTTTTTGGCGGCGGCGGTTTTTGTGGATTTCGCCTTTACGGTTTTTTTGGCGGGCGCCTTTTTCGCCGTCGTTTTCTTGGCCGTCTTTTTGGCTTTGGTCTTTGCGGACTTTCTGGTCGTCATGTCTCTTGCTTTTCTGCTCTCCGCACCGTCGGCGAACGGTCGGGATAGGGGGTTATGCTGGATAGTTCACGTGACGCGGCGGTACCGGGGTGTTGCAGCGTCCTTTTCGATCCCTTGTCTTCGATGCTGGCGTCTGAAACCCTCTCCGATCATGTCGGAGAATTTAAAACCTTCCGTTTTACAATGGGTTAGTTGGTTTCCTTAAAGCAACGAAGCCGGTTGCTACGCCTCGCCAGATTCCAGTTTTCAGCTCGGATTATAGCATAATATTTCAACGCCCGCTACGCCCTTCTGGCGGTGCGGTGACAGGCGCGGCCACGGGAAGCGGCCGCGGCTAGGAGCCTTCCCCCGGCTTGTCACTGAAATATTTGTCGTATTTGCCCTTTTCCTCGGCGAGCTTGTCGGCGTCGGGCATGGGGTCGATCTTCTGGGTGATGTTCGGCCACTCGGCGGCGTATTTGGTGTTGAGTTCGAGCCATTTTTCGGCCTCGCCCTCGGTGTCCGGTATGATCGCTTCGGCGGGACATTCAGGCTCGCAGACCCCGCAGTCGATGCACTCGTCCGGGTGGATCACAAGCATGTTCTCACCCTCATAGAAACAGTCGACGGGGCACACCTCGACGCAATCGGTGTATTTGCATTTGATGCAAGCTTCGGTCACCACATAGGTCATAAGTCGGACGCTCCTTCGCCGTATCCCCTTGTATTCTTTACCCGCTCGCCGCGGGGACGCAAGCGGCGCGGCGAACAGAAATGCTTAACCCCCGGCGAGACGAGCTTCAGCCCGGACCCGGGCCGCGCCGCTCTCCCTGTCATCCACATAGATCAGCCCGCAGATACTCCGAATCAGCGTGTCTTCATATGGATCGCGCTCGCCGTCCGAGAGAACGACCTCCCAGAGCTTCTCGATAAAGGAGATCTTCTCGGCGATCGGCAGGGATTTCGCGACCCGGGTGAAGCGCTGTAGGTCGAGCGCCCCCTCCTGCGCCTTCTCGCCGGCGGCGCGCAGGGCGGCGGCGTCCTCGGCGGCGATCGAAAACATGCCCGCGAGCGATTTGTCGATGAGCGCCTTTTCGCGCTCGTCGTAATTTTCATCGGCGCGGGCGGCCTCCACAAACAGCGCGGCGACGGCGAGATGCGCGGGATCAGGCTCAGACGAATCCGGCGCTGGCGTTGATTTGGAAAACAGGTTCTTGAACATGTGCGGACTCTTTGTCAGCCGGACTTCACCGCGTCAAGCGCGCGCCGGTCTTTCTTGGTCGGGCGGCCTGCACCCTTTTCCCTCGCGAAGGGCGTGGGCGTCGTTTCACCCTTTGGCGGCGGAGGCGGCGACTGATCCGTATAAAGCGTTTGCGCCTCCGCGGCGGGGCCGCGGCGTTCGGCGCAAGCCTCGACCGTGATGATGCGAAGCCGCGCGCCGCGCGTGAAAACAAGAACATCGCCGGGGCGCACCGAAAAGCTCGCCTTGTCGGCGCGCTGTGTCGCCTCCGCCCGGGTCACGCGCACATTGCCGTCGGAAACGAATTTTGAGGCGAGGGTGCGCGTCTTGAAGAACCGTGCGCACCAGAGCCATCGATCGAGCCGTTGCGTCTCCTGCGTCGCGACGGCTTCGTTCATTCAGCCTTCTCGGTTTCTTTGGCTTTCTTGCCGTCATCATCGCTGGAGAGTTGCGATTTCAGCCCGGCAAGCACGGCGAAAGGCGAGTCGGGATCGGCCGTCTTGCGGTGACGGGGCTCGTGCATCATCGGCGAGGCGGCCGGTTTCGGCCCGCGCGGTTTGCCGTGTTTGCCGTCCTTCGGTTTGCGGCCCTTGCTCCGGGGCCCCTGCTTGCCGTCTTTTTTCTTGTCGCCGTCGCGGCCGCGCGCTTCACGTTTCGGCTTCGTGAACGTCTTGCGCGGAGCGGGGCGCCACAGGGCGATCTCGATTTCTTTTTCCGCGATCTGTTCCGTTGCAGCAGCAGGCTCGGCCGATGTCTCGACAGGCGCTGCGGCGGCGGGCGGCGTTTCTGCCTGCGGCTCTGCGGGGACGGTTTCAGCGGCTTCCGGCGCGGGGGCAGTGCTTTCAGGCTCTGAGGGCGTTTCCTCGGCGGCGGGCGCTGGCGTTGTTTCCGTTTCCGCTACGGCGCCGGCGTCCTGTTGCGCCGGTTCAGCTTGCGGCGCGGTTTCCTGACTGTCCGGCGATGCGGCGGCGGTTTCGGGCGTTCCGGTCTCGGTGACGGGCGCCGCCGGTTCCGGCTTGCGCTTGACCATTGTCTTGCGCAGACCAAGCGAGCGCATGATTGCTTCGAAATCTTCGCCGGAACAACCGACCAGCGACATCATTTGCGTTGTCGCCTCGAAGCCTTCGCGCATCTTCGATTCATTGCGGGCGGTGCGAATGAGGCCTGCCAGTCTTTCCAGCATGTCGATGCGCACGGCGCGCTTGCCCGACGGGCGGTAGCCCGCAGCGTAGTAATAGGCGTGCGGAAGATGCTCGTTCATCTCAAGCGACACGAGGCCGGCTTTCGGCGGCGGCGCTTCAGCCGGATTCTTTTCGCTCCACAACGCCCAGAGCAGAACCAGCAACTGCGCCGGCGCCGGCTTCAACAGTTGCGGCACGAACAGCGTATATTCCCCGAACCGCATGCCGGTCTTGCGCAATTTCCCACGTTCGTTCTGGTCGATCTGCTTGAGATCGTCGCCGAACTGGGTGCGCGAGGTTGCGCCAAAATTTTCAACTAGCCGATAGGCGACGCCCTTGGTGAGGCCCTGAAACGCATCTTCGCCTTCCGCGTTTGCGGCGGCCTGGAGCGTCACCAGCGGGCCGAGCAGGCCTTCGATCTTCGCTGCGACAAAATCTTTGAGCCGGTCTTCGACGCGGCCGCGCATATTGGCGGTGATGTCCGCAAGGCCGGAGACGACGACTTCCGGGCGTAATGGCGCAGGGCCTTTCCTGAGGCGGGCGACCAGCGCCGAACGCCACCACACCGAGCCGTCCTCGGCGAGGGTCAGTTCATCGGCGCCGGCGTTGGCGAGCGCCGCCGCGCGCGCGGCGAGAACCGGGCGCAGCGCTTTTTCACCGGCGGCGCGCAGCGATTTCGCCTCCGTTCCGCTGGCGCGCGGATCGACGATGAATTCAAACCCCAAAAGGCGGCCGACAAATTGGCCTTCCACAATCACTTCTCCGTCTTCAGTCACCCCAGCCAGCAGCGGCCCTTTGTCCTTCAGTCGCTTCATCAGCGCCGAAGTGCGCCGGTCGACAAATCGCTGCGTCAAACGCTCATGCAAAGCGTCGGAAAGTCTGTCTTCTATCGCGCGGGTGCGCTCTTGCCAATAAGGCGCGTTTTGCAGCCAGTGGGCGCGATGGCAAAGATAGGTCCATGTCCTTATATGCGCGATGCGCGCCGAAATCGCGTCTATATCGCCATCGACCCGGTCAAGTTGGTTAACCTGCGGTTCAAGCCATTGATCGCTGATCCGCCCGTCATGCATCAGCATCAGATAAATCTCGCCGAGAAGCCGCGCATGCTGGTCGGTCGACACCTTGCGGAAATCCGGCGTCTGGCAGAGATCCCAGAGCGTCGTCAGCGCCGCGCCGCCGGACGCCATATCCCTTATCTCACGCCGCGCGATCAGGCGGGCGAGCGCGTCTTCATCGTCCTCGCGCCTCGACCTGACGAATTCCGCGCGCGGCGGCGGTTTATCCAGCGAACGCAACAGCGCTGGAATAGAGGACAGGTCGAGCGCTTCGGACCGCCATTGCAACGCAGAGACCGGGTCGAACTCATGATCCTCGATCGCCCTGACGATGTCTTCGTCGAGCGGGCCGCATTCGGCGGCGACGCCGAAGGTTCCGTCCTTGATGTGACGGCCCGCCCGCCCGGCGATCTGCGCCATTTCCGAGGGCGTCAGATGACGCGGACGCAATCCGTCGAATTTGCGCGAGGCGGCGAAAGCCACATGGTCGATATCCATGTTGAGGCCCATGCCGATGGCGTCGGTGGCGACCAGAAAGTCGACCTCGCCCGATTGATAGAGTTCGGCCTGGGCGTTGCGCGTGCGCGGCGACAGCGCGCCGAGAACAACCGCCGCGCCGCCCCTCTGCCTGCGGATTAATTCTGCGATGGCGTAAACCGTGTCGGTCGAAAACGCGACGACGGCAGTGCGTCGGGGCAGGCGCGTTACTTTTTTCGGGCCTGCATAGGAGAGCTTTGAGAACCGTTCGCGGGAGACGAACTGAATATTGCGAAACAGCCGCTGCAGTACGGGGCGCATGGTGTTCGACCCGAGCAACAGGGTTTCGGTTTTGCCGCGGGCGTGAAGAATGCGTGAGGTGAACACCCGCCCGCGTTCGGGATCGGCGGCGAGCTGGATTTCATCAATCGCAAGAAAGTCGACTTCCCGTTCGAGCGGCATCGCCTCGACCGTCGCCACCCAATAGCTCGGATTGGGCGGCATGATCTTTTCCTCGCCGGTGACGAGCGCGACGGCGCGCTCACCGCGAACGGCGACGATGCGGTCATAAACCTCCCGCGCCAAGAGCCGCAGCGGCAGGCCGATCATGCCGCTGCGATGAGCGAGCATCCGTTCGAGCGCATAGTGGGTTTTGCCGGTGTTGGTGGGGCCCAGCACGGCCGTCACGCGCCCGTTCTCCGGGGCGGAAAAGTCGTCGAATATCAGGGAAGAGGACACGGGAAGGTAAATAATATCGAACGGCTGAGGATCAATTCATATCGACGATAACAGGATTCTCCAAGCAAGATGGGGCCTGAGCGCCCGCCGACGGCGCATCACATTGGCATCCTTGGGGCTTTCGGTTAATGAGGGCCCTTCAAAGGGCTCGGGCGGAGGGGCTATGACCGACGTATTCATCAGTTACTCGCGTAACGATCGCGACAAGGTGCAGTTCATTGCAGAAGCGCTGGAGCGCGAAGGCATTGGCGTCTGGTGGGATCCTGAAATACCCCCCGGCGAGTCCTTTTCGAAAGTCATCGACCGTCAGCTCAAAGCGGCGAAATGCATCATCGTGGTGTGGTCGCAGTCTTCCATTCATTCGAACTGGGTGCAGGAAGAAGCCGACGACGGCCAGATGCGCAATCTGCTGGTGCCGGTGATGATCGACGAGGTCGATCTGCCGCGCGGTTTCAAGCGACTGCAAACGGCGGACTTGCGCAACTGGCGGGGCGACAAGAACGACCCGAACTGGCAGCTCATCAGTTCCCAGGTGAAAAAGCTTGTCTCCGCCCGCAACGCCGACGCGGCTGCCGAACGCCAGGCGGCGGCTTCGCAGGCGGCGCGTCCTGCGCCGGCGCGTGCGAGTTCGCCGCAACCGGCGAGCGGCGGCGGTTTGCCGATCCTGCCGATCGCCATTGTTCTGCTTTTACTGATCGCCGGCGGCGCGGGGTACTGGTTCCTGATGGGCCCGGGCGCGGGCGGCAAGCCCGAGCAAACGCTTGCCGGAAACACGAGTCCTTCGGAGGCGGAGGAAGAACAAGTTGCGGCGGCGGACGATGCAGCCGCCCCCGCGCCGGAAGACCTTGAGGTCGCGGTTGCGGAGGAAGAGCCGGCCGTTGAAGTTACGGAGACCGCTGAACTGGCGGAAGCGTCTGAGCAACCGGCGGCGGAAACGGCGCTGTCCGTTCAGCCGGGCGAACGGTTCCGTGATTGCGACAATTGCCCGGAATTGATTGTCGTCGCCGGGACGCAATCCTTCACCATGGGCGCAGCGGATGATGAGTTTGGGCGCGAACAGTCAGAACTGCCGCGCGTTGACGTGACGATCCCGGCGCCGTTCGCTATCGGCGTTTATGAAGTGACGTACGATGAATGGCGCGCCTGCCTCGCCGACGGCGGATGCAACGGTTACGAGCCGCCCGATATGGGGTGGGGCGAGGGGAGCCGTCCCGTCATCAATATCAGCTACGCTGACGCCGAAGCCTTTACGGAATGGCTCTCCGGGAAAACCGGCGAGACCTACCGGATACCGAGCGAAGCGGAATGGGAGTATGCGGCGAGAGCTGGTGGCGAGACGCCCTTTTCGACCGGCGATCTCATCTCTACGGACGAAGCGAATTTCAACGGTCAGTATCCGTACAAGAACGCGCCTGCGGGCCGGAACCGTGCGAAGACGGTTGAGGTCGGCAGCTTTAAGCCGAACGCATTCGGCCTTTATGATGTTCACGGCAATGTCTGGGAATGGACGGCGGACTGCTGGCGCGCGAGCCATGCCGGCGCCCCGGCTGACGGGTCGCCAGTGGGCGGCGCCTGCTCGAACCGGGTTATCAAGGGCGGAGCCTGGATAACCGGCGCATGGCGGCTGCGCTCGAGCCATCGCCGGTCGGTCGGCGCAACCGAACGGAAATTCGATATGGGCCTCCGGGTGGTGCGCGACCTCTAGGCCAGCGGGAAAAGGGCCGGAGCAAGCCGAATTCGGGCGGTTTCGCCTTGACGCCCGGGAGCGCCTCGGTTAAGGGACGCGGCTTCAATTTCAAGGGAATTAACCGGGTTCGCGGCCAGTCTCGCGCGCCTGCTTAGAAATCTAGGGTCAAAGCGATGGCGCGCCGCTGTGAATTATCGGGCATTGGTCCGCAAACCGGACACAATGTTTCCCACGCGAACAACAAGACGAAACGGCGTTTTCTGCCCAATCTGTGCAATGTGACGCTGCATTCGGACAAGCTCGATCAGGGCTTCAAGTTCCGGATCGCTGCTTCGACGCTGCGCACTGTCGACCATATGGGCGGCCTCGACGTCTACCTGACCAAGGCTGACGACGACAAGCTTTCGGCAAACGCCTTGAAAGTGAAGCGCAAACTCGCCAAAGCTTCCTGAGTTCGGAAGCCGTCTCATAAGGCCCTTCCGAGCATCAGGGGAAGGGTCCGATGGAACCGACGACGGCAGTTGAAAAGCGCCATGCGCCAGAAACGGCGCTCCAGCGGCTCGGCCGCCTTTCCGGCGAATTCCTGTCTTCCCTGGGCCGCATGGCGGTCCTGACGGCTATATTCACGCCGCTGTTGTTATTGTCGTTCCTGACGGCGGACCTGCCGATGCGGGCCTTTGACGGGCTGTTCGGGGTCGATGCGGGCTTGCGGCCTTCCAATTGGCTTTCTGTCGGCGCCTTCATCATGGCGTTTGCGCCTCTGGCAGGCATTCTGATCGCCCGCAAATATGGCGGAGAAGAAGCCTCGCGTGCGGTCACCGCTTCCTGGGGCGTCGCCGCGATCGCGGTTTTCACCGAGCTTTCCTATCTCGCACCGGCGCTGGAGGCGGGCGACATGCCGCCGGCGCGCTTTGCTGTCGCATTCGTGGCGAGCGCGATGGCGGCGCAATATATAGCGGTCAATGTCTATGACGTCGTCCGCGGGGGCGGGAGATGGTGGCGCGCGCCGCTGTTCAGCGCCCTCGGCGGCTATCTTGTCTATGGGCTCGTCTATTTTCCAGGCGTGATGTGGGGCAGCGGACTGCCCTGGCTCAACTGGATGGTCGCAGGGTTCGCCATCAATGTTTTCCTGGCGGCGTGTTTCCTGCCGTTCTATGCGTTCTTGCGCAAACCCCTGCGGCCTAAAGGCGGCTATGGGGGCGTCTAGCAGCGCAGCTCCAAAACAAGGGTTTCCCACAAAGAAAAAGCGGCGGCTCTTTGAAAAGCCGCCGCCTTGCCTCTCCCCCAAGAGGCGCTTCCTTCAATTTCTTATGTTTCAGGCCTTTTTGGACCTGCGGCCGCGACCGGCAAAACCCAGACCGGCGAGGCCGGCGAGGAAGAGCGGAAGCGCGGCGGGAAGCGGCACTTCGTTCACTGCTGTGATGGTCGCAATCAGGTCAGCGTAATTGTTTCTCTTTTCCTTGGTGCTGAAGGTCTCGACGATCTGGCCGCCGACATTAAATCCGAGCACGGAGAGCGTGTAGTTGACGCCGCCGATCTGGAACATTTGCGACATGCTGTTGGTCGTCACCGTGATCAGGTCGTTACAGCAGCCCGACCCCGTATTGTTGGTCTCGTCATGTGTAAAATCGAAATAGAACGTGTACATGCCGATATCGCTGCCATCGACATTGACGTTCAGATCGACCTGCAGCGTCGCGCTCTCAAGCGACGTGCCGTAGATCGGGTTGTTCAGATGGGTGAACTGGCCGAGCGTCACCTGCGTGTCAGGCGGCACCACGGTGATGATGTCTGGAGACGCGTCGAAATCGTAGCCGCTCTTGCCTCTCCATGTCGCCGGATCACCCCAGCGCAAGGACGGCGAATCGGTGCCGTTGTCGGTTACGGAAATACCGGATCCCGGCGCGATGTTGATCCATGAACCCTTGATATCGCTTACGGTAACCGTGCCGGCGAGGGCGGACCCCGCCATCATCGCACCTGCGGCGATTATAGAGGCAGCGGCCTTTGCGAGGTTTCCGCCTGTAATGAATGAAGCACGCATGATTAATCCCCCGAAAACCAATTTGTACTGATTTGAGAATAGTCCGTGCAGGAACCTCTCTAAGGATGATTATTACATTATGGAAAGGTTTTAAGTCAACAAAATTGTTTAGGAGTTTCTAAACACTAACGCATTTTCAGCATTAACCATCCAACAACGGGAAGCTGAAAAACTCTTTCGCCTCAGGCGTGTAAAATGCGGGCGGCGTCGAGGGCGAAATAGGTGATGATTCCATCAGCGCCGGCGCGTTTGAAGGCGGCGAGTGATTCGATCATCGCTTTTTCCCCATCTAGCCAGCCGTTCTGCGAAGCCGCCTTGATCATCGCATATTCCCCAGACACCTGAAAAACGAAAGTCGGCGCGCCGAATTCGGCCTTCACCCGGCGGACGATATCGAGATAGGGCATGCCCGGTTTAACCATGACGCTGTCGGCGCCCTCCGCGAGGTCCAGGGCGACTTCGCGCATGGCTTCGTCGGTGTTTGCGGGATCCATCTGATAGGTGCGCTTGTCGCCTTTAAGGACGCCGGCGGAACCGATCGCCTCTCGATAGGGGCCGTAAAAGGCCGAGGCGTATTTCGCAGCATAGGCCATGATCTGGACATTCTGATGGCCCGCCGCATCGAGGCCTGCGCGAATCGCGCCGACCCGCCCGTCCATCATGTCAGAGGGCGCGATGATGTCGAAGCCGGCGTTCGCCTGGATGACCGATTGTTGCACGAGGATCCGGACCGTATCGTCATTCACGATCTCGCCGTCTTTCAGCAGTCCGTCATGGCCGTGATCCGTGTAGGGATCGAGAGCGACATCCGCCATAAGGCCGATCCCGGGGGCGGCGGCCTTGATCGCGCGGGCGGCCCGGCACATCAAATTGTCCGGATTGAGCGCTTCGACGCCGTCCGTCGTTCTGGCGCTTGCGTCCGTATAGGGAAATAACGCGAGGGCGGGTATTCCGAGATCGCGCGCTTCCACCGCGGCTTTCGCCGCTTCATCCGGCGAGAGACGGAAAACGCCTGGCATCGAGGCGACCGGTTCGCGGACGCCTTCGCCATCCTTGAGCACTATCGCCCAGATGAGATCGTGCGTCGAAAGCCGCGTTTCGGCGAACAACCGTCTTGACCAGCCGGCCAGTCTTGGCCGGCGGAGGCGGAGTGCGGGAAAACGGGCGAGGGGATGTCGGTTCATAATCTCTTAGTATTTTCGATGCGGGCGGAGCATGGTCGATTACTGCACTTCTTAGAATTTGATTTCAAATTGAATTGTCGGGCTTAACGGCGCTTTTAGACCTCTTCGGCTAGGGTCCGGCTCAAGTTGTTGAGTGAGTAGTGATTATGGCGGTTAACGGGGCGGCGCAGTCGGAAGTGATTGGCAAGGGCGAAAACTACGCCGGAACGGATCCAGAAGCCTTGGAAGCGAGCTATTTGCAGCTTCTTCATCTGGTCGAGAGGCTTCATCGTCAGCTTCTGGATGTGATCAAGGACGAGCTTGAGCGGATTGGCCAGACGGATATCAACTCCGTCCAGGCGCTTTTGCTGTATAATATCGGCGATGCGGAGCTGACCCCCGGCGAGTTGCGCTCGCGCGGGCACTATCTCGGCTCGAACGTCTCCTACAATCTCAAACAGCTCGTGGAAAAAGGCTATATCCAGGACGAGCGCTCCTCGACTGACCGCCGTTCCAAACGGGTGTCGCTGACGGAGTCCGGCCTTGAAGTGCGCGACAATCTGTCGGGCCTTTTCCAGCGTCAGCTTGCGTCTGTCGAGCAGGTCGGCGGCGTCAACATCGACCTTATGGACAGCACCAACAAGGCGCTGCAGCGGCTTGAGCGGTTCTGGGCGGACCAGGTTCGCTTCCGCTTGTAAGCGGCATAGTTGATAATTATTCTCAACTAATACCGAAAAACGCGCGGGCGGAAGACAGCCGCTGCGCGTTTTTTTATGCCGCGCCGGGCTGCGGCCATCAGTCCGTCGAAAAACTCTGCTATTCGGCTGGTCAATTCTGCTCGGCGTTGCTTATTTAGAGAGGCGCGCGCAATGCAGCGCCGGTGTGAGAGCGATGGTCGATTACAACGAAGCCTTTGAAACTGCGGTCGCGGCTGTGCGTTCGGAAGGACGCTATCGCGTTTTCGCCGATATCGAGCGTATTCGCGGCCGGTTCCCGTCGGCTCTTTATCATCCGGAGAACGGCGAGATTTCGCGCGAGATTACGGTCTGGTGTTCCAACGACTATCTCGGCATGGGCCAGCATCCGGAAGTCGTTGCGGCGATGCAGGAGGCGGCCGGCAAGGTCGGCGCCGGCGCCGGCGGCACCCGTAACATTGCAGGCACTACTCATTATCACGTACTTCTCGAACGCGCGCTCGCGGATCTTCACCGCAAACAGGCGGCCCTGCTGTTTACGTCCGGATATGTGGCCAATGAGGCGACGCTCGCGACCATCGCGCGCATTCTGCCTGACTGCGTGATCCTGTCGGACGCGCTCAATCATGCATCGATGATCGAAGGCATCCGCGGCGGCCGGTCAATCAAGCGGATCTGGCGGCATAACGATCTTGCACATCTTGAAGAAATGCTGCGCGAGATACCGCTTACCCGCCCGAAAGTGATTGCATTTGAGTCGGTTTATTCGATGGACGGCGATATCGCGCCGTTAAAAGAAATTTGCGACCTCGCCGAAAAATATAACGCCTTCACCTATCTCGATGAAGTTCACGCTGTCGGTCTTTACGGCGAACGCGGCGGCGGCGTTGCTGAACGCGATGGTCTGCTCGACCGTATCGATATTATCGAGGGGACGCTTGGCAAGGCGTTCGGCGTGATGGGCGGTTACATCGCCGCCAGCGCTGCGATCGTCGATGCGATCCGCTCTTACGCCTCCGGCTTCATCTTCACCACCGCTCTGTCGCCGGTGCTGGTTGCGGGCGCGCTCGCAAGCGTTGAAGTGCTGAAAAAATCAGCGCACCTGCGCGAGTTTCATCAGGAGCGCGCTGCAACGCTTAAGACAATCCTGTCGGAAGCGAGCCTGCCGGTGATGGAGTCCGTCAGTCATATCGTACCAGTCAAGGTCGGCGATCCGGTGCTGTGTAAGAAAGTGACTGATTATCTGTTGGAGCGTCACAACATTTACGTACAACCGATCAATTACCCGACAGTGCCCAAGGGTACGGAACGGTTGAGGTTGACGCCGACGCCGCTGCATACGGATGACCATATGAGCGTCCTGCTCGATGCGCTCGACGACGCTTGGACTGCGCTGAAGCTCAAACGAGCAGCGTAACCGCATAAAAAAGAGCGCTCGCAGCGCTCTTTTTTCTTATACAAAGCTGGCCTTACGCCGCACGCTTTTTGCGTGTGGTTTTTCTTTTCGCTTTGGTTGCGCTTTTAACGCCTTTTCTTTTTGTCGTCGCCGCTGTTCCGAGGCCGATGTCTTTCGCGAATTGCGACCGGCGCTTGGCGTAGTTCGGTGCGACCATCGGATAGTCCGCCGGCAGGCCCCATTTGCGGCGATATTCTTCGGGGCTCAGATTATAATGCGTCCTGAGATAGCGTTTGAGCATTTTGAGTTTTTTGCCGTCTTCCAAGCAGATGACGTAATCCGCCGTTACCGATTTTGAAATCGGCACGGCGGGGTCGCGATTCGCTGCGAACGTATGTCCGTCCTCGGCGAGCGCGGACACGGCGCCATAAATTTCCTGGATAAGAGCCGGCAGTTGATCGGCGTTGACTTTGTTGTTGCTGACATATGCGGCGACAATATCGCTCGCGAGATGGATGACGTCAGTTTGGTCGATTGCACTTTGCTTGTCAGGCATTAATTATTTTCTCCCACGCCGCGACCACTGGCGATTTCGTTCCAGCCAAGTGTTGTTGCTGTGAAGGAAAATCTTGAGCAGGCGCGAACCGTAAAAACCTCTCCCGCGTGAGGCGGTACCTAGGACAGCTGATAAAATCAAGAAAAACTGGCGCGAGTTTATGCTAAAAGTTTGTTAAGGAAGGAAAAAACGCCATGGGTCCCGCGTTGCTTGTGCGCTATGCGGACGTCCGGCGCGGCCGCTGTGCGCTATGTGGACTTCCGGCGCAATTGCCGTCAGAACTCGGCGCGAGTATGCCGCCATCACTTGATAGCGAGAATTTTGCCCCGGAAAGGATTTCATCGAATGGGCGCCAGCCAGTCTCAGCCATTGCCGCAAGGATTTTTCAGCGAGGGTCTAGGTGAGCGCGACCCGGACGTTTTCGCCGGCGTCGGCCGCGAACTCGCGCGTCAGCAGGATCAGATCGAGCTGATCGCCTCGGAAAATATCGTTTCGCGCGCCGTCCTCGAGGCGCAAGGCTCGGTCCTCACGAACAAATACGCTGAAGGCTATCCGGGCCGGCGTTATTATGGCGGTTGCGAGTTCGTCGACGAGATTGAAGAGCTGGCGATCGATCGTGCAAAAAAGTTGTTTAACAGCGCGGAGGCGATCGTTCAGCCTCATTCCGGCAGCCAGGCCAACCAGTCAGTATTCATGGCGCTGATGCAGCCTGGCGATACGTTTCTGGGCATGGACCTGGCCGCCGGGGGCCATCTTACCCACGGGGGCAAGGCCAACCAGTCCGGCAAATGGTTCAACGCCGTTCATTACGGCGTGCGCGAGGACGACCACCTGATCGATTATGACGCCGTCGCGCGCCTTGCCGGCGAGCATCGGCCGAAAACCATCATCGCAGGCGGCAGCGCCTATTCGCGCATCATCGACTTTAAAAAATTCCGCGAGATCGCTGACAGCGTCGGCGCCTATCTTATGGTCGACATGGCGCATTTCGCCGGGCTCGTTGCTGCGGGGCTCTATCCCAATCCCGTCGATCACGCGCATGTTGTTACTTCGACCACGCACAAGACCCTGCGCGGCCCGCGGGGCGGGCTTGTGCTCACCAACGACGCCGACATCGCCAAGAAAGTCCGCTCGGCGCTCTTTCCGGGCATTCAGGGCGGCCCGCTGATGCATGTCATCGCCGCCAAGGCGGTCGCCTTCGGCGAAGCGCTGAGGCCGGATTTCAAGTCTTACGCGCGCGCCGTCATCGAGAACGCGCAGTCGCTTTCGGCCTCGCTCGTGGAAGCGGGCTACGCCGTGATCTCCGGGGGAACGGACACGCATCTTGCGCTGATCGATCTTCGCCCCAAGGGCGTCAAGGGGAATGCAGCGGAACAAAGTCTCGAGCGGGCCGGCATCACCTGCAACAAGAACGGCATTCCCTTCGATCCGGAAAAGTTCACGGTCACATCGGGTCTGAGGATCGGTTCGCCGGCAGGCACGACCCGCGGCTTCGGCGCGGCGGAATTCCGCGAAGTCGGCGCCATGATGGCGGAGGTGCTGGCCGGTCTCGCCGCCGGCGGCGAAACCAATGAATCCGCCGAAAGAGCCGTTCGCGAGCGCGCGCTGGCGCTAACGAAACGATTTCCCATATATTGATGACTGATCCCGCCAGCCGATTGCGAGAACAAGATGCGGTGTCCCTTTTGCGGCAGTGAAGATACCCAGGTGAAAGACTCGCGTTCGGCGGAGGACGGCGCGTCTGTCCGCCGTCGCCGGGAATGCACCGCTTGCGGGGGGCGGTTCACGACTTTTGAGCGCGTACAGCTCCGTGAGCTGATCGTTGTGAAAAGCTCCGGCAAGAAAGCGCCTTTCGATCGGGACAAGCTGGCCCGGTCGGTGATGATCGCGACGCGCAAGCGTAATGTCGATCCTGACCGTATCGAGCAAATGATTTCCGGCATCGTGCGCCGTCTCGAGGCGATGGGCGAATCGGAAATCGACTCGAAAATGATCGGCGAGCTGGTCATGGAAGGGCTCGCCCATCTCGATGATGTCGCCTATGTGCGCTATGCGTCCGTCTACAAGGACTTCCGCGAGGCGAAAGACTTTGAACAGTTCCTCGGACGGATGGAAGAAGGCGACAATGAGTAATAGTCGTCCAGCAGCGGATAACGGCGCGCCGGCTCGTTCCGCCGCGCGGCTCGCCGCCGTACAGGCGCTTTATCAGATGGAAGCTTCTGGGCTCGGCGTTGAAGCGGTGATCCTTGAATTCAGCGAGCACCGGCTCGGCGGCGATATCGACGGGGCGCAGCTTCACCGTGCGGACCGAAGCTTTTTCTCCGATATCTTGCGCGGCGCGGTTGAGACGCAGGCGCGGCTCGATCCTTATCTCGAGCGGCAGCTCGCCGCCGGCTGGAAACTCACCCGGATCGATGCGACGGCGCGTGCGATTTTGCGCGCCGGGCTTTACGAGCTTATCCGCCGCGCCGACGTGCCGGCGAAAGTGGTGATCGATGAGTATCTCGATATCGCCAACGCCTTTTTCGACGGTGAAGAGCCGAAATTTATCAACGCCGTGCTTGACGCGGCGGCGCGCGAAGCGCGTGCGGAAGAAATCGACGTTCAAAACACCTGATGAACGAGTTCGACATCATTCGCGATCTGTTTGCGCCGTTATCCGAAAACGCGGCCGGCGCATTCGCGCTACGTGATGATGCGGCGCTGATCGATCAAGGCGCGTACATCGTCACCAAGGACATGATGATCGCCGGCGTTCACTTCAGACCGAAGGATCCGCTGGATCTCGTCGCGCGCAAACTCATCCGCGTCAATCTTTCCGATCTCGCTGCGAAAGGCGCCAAACCGATCGGTTATTTTCTTGCCTGCGCCTGGCCGCAGACGATCAAACCGGCGTCTGTCGAGCTTTTCGCCGCCGGTCTGCAAGAAGACCAGGAGACCTATCGGATTGCGCTTTTCGGCGGCGATACGACGGCGCATGCAGCTAAAGCTGCGCCGTTGACGCTTTCCGCAACTTTTTTCGGCGCGCCGCCGAAACAGGGAATGACGTTGCGTTCGGGTGCGGGCGCGGGCGACGATCTTTATGTAACAGGGACCATCGGCGACGCCGGACTTGGCCTCAAGGCGCTTTCGAAGGAAGAAAAGTTCTCCACTGTCGACAAGGCCTCGCTCGCCGGGCGTTACCACTTGCCGGAGCCGAGGCTCTCGCTCGGCGCGGCGATTGCCGGTCTCGCAACGGCGGCGATCGACGTGTCAGACGGATTGCTGGCGGATGCGGGCCATCTTGCTGCGGCGAGCGGGCTTAAGGCGGAGATCGACGCCGCCGCCATGCCATTGTCAGCAGCGGCGAAAGGCTGGGTGTCGGCGCAGGAAGATCCCTATGACGCCATTGCTGAACTCGCCGCATTCGGAGACGATTATGAAATCCTCTTCGCTGCGCCCCAGTCGATGCGGCGCTCGGTATCGGTCGCCGCGAAAGCCTCGCGCACGGCGGTCACGCGCATCGGCGCATTATCGCGGGGCGAGGGCGTATCTCTAATCGGCGCTGACGGCGATGCGATCGCGACCGGCAGCCACGGTTATGACCACTTCAAGAGGTGAATAACGCCGGTTATTGTCCGGGCGATTGTTCCTCGCCGATGCCGGCGGGCAGCCGGCCGACATTGCCCAGAAGCTGTTCCCAGAAATTGAGCTCTCTGCCGCGGGTTGGCGTCACCCGGGAAACGAGTTTGACGTGCTGGCTGTTCGTCAGATCGTATTTCGAGACTTTCTCGACCTTGCCGGCGCCGTCGAACTCGATAGAGACCACATAGCGCGCTTTCGTCTTCGGCTTGAAAAAGGCCCGGGTCTCGTCAGTGCTGTTCAGATAATACCAGGCGTCCCGGTTGAACGTGCCGATCATCGAGGGTTCGCCGTATTTCGCGAGGATGCTTTCCTTGGTGTCGAGGCCCGGTTCGCCGGTGACTTCAGTCTGGCCGCGCTCAAGGACGTAACCATGGTTCTGCCGCACCGAAACACAGGCCTGAAGCGCCAGAATGCTCACGATCACCAGGAAAACTCTCATCATACGAAACCTCGGCGGGGCTTGATCCCCGCGCGTTGGGGGAATACGTCCGGGCATCGATACCAGCGATCCCTGCTGGCCGCAAACCCTCACGAGCGCCGCTTTTTATGATTCTCTCGCTTTTCCGGAAAGATCCGGCCGCCGAAGCCGGACGGAGCCTTTATGGCGCAGCGGTCGCGCAGGCTCGCGAGGCCGGATTCTATACGGAACTCGGCGCGCCGGACACGGTAGAAGGCCGGTTCGAGCTGGTCGCCCTGCATGTCTATCTGATCTTGCGCCGCCTCAAGGACAGCGACCCCGCCGCCAAGAAAACCGGCCAGGAGCTGTTCGACACGATGTTTCGCGACACGGACGCCGCCTTGCGCGAGCTCGGGGTGGGCGATCTCGCCGTCGGCAAGAAAATACGCAAGCTCGCCGAGAATTTCTTCGGACGGGTCGGCGTCTATGACGCCGCGCTTGAGGGCGGCGAAGCGGGCGCTCTTGAGGATGCGCTGGCGCGGAATGTTTATGAAACCGCAGATGCGGAGGCCGCGGCCGGGCTCGCCGCCTATATGCGTGAGGCCGATGCGCTGCTGGCCGGGCAGCCTCTTTCCCGGGTGATCGGCGGCATTGTCCGTTTTCCCGATGCGCCGGAGCGAACATGAACGAACAGGTCCCCGAACCGGAATTCAGCGTAACGGTAGATCTTGCCGGTCTGCCGCGCGGCGGAAAACGGTTCAAGCTGTCGGCCAATGCGGAAGAATGCGCGCGCATCGCTGAAAGGCTGGGCGTTCCGGCGGTCGCCCGGCTTGAGGGCGAAATAAACCTCAAGGCCAATGCGAAAACGATTGAGGCGGAAGGAAAGATCAGCGCCGCGCTGACGCGCATTTGCGTCGCCAGTCTCGAGGAGATGGCTGAGGCGGTGGATGAACGGTTTTCGGTGAATTATGTGCGTGAGGAAACCGCGTCGTTGCCTGATCCCGAGGATGAATCATGGGATGCGCCTGAATATCATGAAGGCGACCGGTTCGATCTCGGCGAACTTCTGACCCAGCAGCTGGCGCTCGCCATGACAGCGTTTCCGCGCAAGGAAGGCGCGGCCAGTCTCGCCGACCAATATGGCGCAGTGCAAAACGATTCGCCTTTTGCGGCGCTTCAGGGAAAGTTCGAAAAAAGTGAATAAAAACAGCATGCCTGACCGGGAAAACAGTCTTATAAAAAGTGACCTGCGTGTCGTTGCATGCAGACCGATGCGCGGTATTCTCCCGCGCTGATCGATATGCGGATCAGCAGACGGCTGGGAGCTGAGACGACTTGAGAGACGCGACTGCCATGAACGAGCCTTTCACGCTCGCCATCGACGCCATGGGCGGCGATGCGGGGCCGCAGGCTGTTATCGACGGCGCTGCACATGCGGCGGCGAAAGGACTCGATGCGCGGTTTTTGTTTTTCGGCGACGCTGAAAAACTGAAACCCATGGTCGCTGCGAAGAATTTCAGGAACGCCGATATCCGGCACGCGAGCGGTGTTGTCGCGATGACGGACAAGCCGATGCATGTGCTTCGCCGCGGCCGGGAAACCTCGATGTGGTTCGCCATGAACGCCGTCGCCGAAGGCGAGGCGATGGCGGTTGTTTCCGGCGGCAATACCGGCGCCTTGATGGCGGTCGCGCGCAAGCAGCTCGGCATGATCGAGGGGATCGACCGGCCGGCGATCACTGCGCTGTGGCCGACGCCGAGAGGGCGCACGGTGGTGCTCGATGTCGGCGCGAATGTGGAAGCGGACGAGAAGCAGCTTGTTCAGTTTGCGATCATGGGCGAGGCGTTTTTCCGGGCGCTGATGGATGTCAAGAGACCGACCGTCGGTCTGTTGAATGTCGGCGCGGAAGATTTGAAAGGCCATGAACTGATCCGCGCCGCCGCGCGCGTGTTGCGCGAAGCCGATCCGGATATGGCTTTCAAGGGATTTGTTGAAGGCAACGACATTTCAAAAGGCACGGTGGATGTCGTCGTTACTGACGGTTTTACCGGCAATGTCGCGCTTAAAACCGCGGAAGGCGCGGCGCGGCTTGTCGGCGGTTGGGTCAGGGAAGCGCTGACCGGCACGCTCAACGCCAAAATCGGCGCGCTGTTCATGGCGCCCGGCCTTAAGAAACTGAAAGACAGGATCGACCCGTCGTCCAACAATGGCGGCGTGTTCCTCGGCGTTAACGGGATTGTCGTCAAAAGCCATGGCGGCGCAGACGCCCGCGGTGTCGCCAGCGCCGTCAACATGGCGGCGAGCCTCGCCCGTCATCCATTCCGCGACGAAGTGGCGTCCACGGTCAAAACGGTCATGGACCGGCGGCGGGCGTTCGCGACACAAGAAGCAAACAAGGAAGCGACAGTAGCGGCCCTATGAGTATCAAAGCAGTAATCGCCGGTTGCGGGGGCTATTTACCGGCGACCGTCATGACCAATGACGACCTTTCCAAACTTGTGGACACCAGCGATGAATGGATTCGCGAGCGCACCGGGATCCGCGAGCGCCATATCGCCGCTGAGGATGAGAAGACATCCGATCTCGCCGTGAAAGCCGCCGAAGCGGCGCTCGCCGCCGCCGGATACGCGCCGCAGGATATCGATCTCATCATCGTCGCCACGACGACGCCCGATCTCACCTTTCCTTCAACGGCGGCGATCGTGCAGGCCAAGCTCGGTGTCGCAGCTGGCGCCGCTTTCGATATTCAGGCGGTGTGCACCGGTTTCATCTACGCCCTGTCGACGGCGGAAAAGTTCATTGCCAGCGGCCAATACAAGCGCGCCCTGGTGATCGGCGCTGAAACGTTCTCGCGCATTCTCGACTGGACCGACCGCGGAACCTGCGTACTCTTCGGCGACGGCGCCGGCGCGTTCGTGCTTGAAGGGATGGAAGAAGCCGAGGCGGGCGGGCGCGGCGTAATCAACAGCTATCTTCGCTGCGACGGCCAGCTTGTCGACCTTCTCTACGTTGATGGCGGCGTCTCCTCGACGCAAACCACCGGCCATGTGCGTATGCAGGGCAACAAGGTCTTCCGCGAAGCGGTAAACAGGATTTCCGAAGCCATGGAATGGGTCGCCGCCGACGCGGGCGTCGATATCCGCTCCGTCGACTGGGTGGTGCCGCATCAGGCCAACGAACGGATCATCAGGGGCGTCGTCAAAAAACTCGACCTCGAGCCGGAGCAGGTGATTTCCACAATCGCCGGTCAGGGTAATACATCGGCCGCGTCGATCCCGCTCGCCTATTGCCAGGCGGTCGGCGACGGGCGTATCAAACCCGGCGATCTGGTGCTTCTGGAGGGGATGGGCGGCGGCCTGACCTGGGGCGCGGCGCTTCTGCGCGCCTGATTTTAGGGCGCCTGAAAAACACGCAATATAATTCAATGGGTTATTGACCGAAGCGCGGGAGTAAGCTTAACCTTCTCCCCAGCGGAGCGAAAACATTTCGGGGTTGAAGCCATGGCGGGAAACACGATTACGCGGGCGGATCTGACGGACGCGGTTTACCGTTCGGTGGGCATTTCGAGAAACGAATCAGCAGCCTTTGTCGAGCGCGTTCTGGAGGAGGTCGCCGCCTCGCTGGAAAACGCCGATACGGTGAAGATTTCCTCCTTCGGCACGTTTTCCGTCCGCGACAAGAAGCTCCGTATGGGACGCAATCCGAAAACCGGCGAGGAAGTGCCGATCGAGCCGCGCCGGGTGG
This sequence comes from uncultured Parvularculaceae bacterium, assembly GCA_913055785.1. GTDB lineage: Bacteria > Pseudomonadota > Alphaproteobacteria > Caulobacterales > Parvularculaceae > Hyphococcus. The sequence goes on from CAJXLJ010000015.1 coordinate 39,773, forward strand.
TGACTTTCCGGGCTTCTCATGTTCTGAAAGACCGCATTAATGACGGCCATCGCAATCGCGAAGCGGCCGAATAAAACCACATAAGGCAGACGACCAAGTGGCGAAAACCGCCGAAGCATTCCGCACGATTTCAGAGGCCGCGAAGGAACTGGATGTGCCGCAGCATGTCTTGCGGCACTGGGAAGAAGTGTTTGGCCAGGTGCGCCCGATGCGCCGCGCCGGCGGCCGCCGCTATTACCGGCCGCTCGACATTGACCTCCTGCGCGGCATTCGCGTCCTGCTTTACGATCAGCGCTACACCACCAAGGGCGTCCAGAAGATCTTCAAGGACGAAGGCGTCAAATACGTCTCAGAACTCGGTCGCCGCGTCGCCGCCGGGGAGCCGGTCGATGTGCGTCCGGTCATCGACGAAGACGGGGGCGGCGAGGACGACGTTCTCGAACTCGGACCCGACAACCGGGTTTCAAAGGGCATGCCGGCGGAGGTGAAGAAAACCCTGACGGCGCTCCTGGCGCGTCTTGAAAAAGCGCAAGCCGCGCTCGATGAGGCGACGCTCGCGCTCGAGGCCATTGAGGCCGGGGAAGAAGCGTCGATCCGGCGGAAAGTCGCCGAATAATTTAAGCTGTTTCATTGTTGCGGGTCGGCAGCCGCCCACCTATAAGACCCGCTCGCGCGGGCGGCGGATCGCCGCCGCGCCTGGGTCGGAGCGTAGCGCAGTCTGGTAGCGCACTTGACTGGGGGTCAAGGGGTCGTGGGTTCGAATCCCGCCGCTCCGACCATTCTTGCCGCCCTTGCCGCGCGGTTCTCATCCTATAGAATAACCCCGTAAGCGAGTGGGGAACGAGCCATGACAGGGTCGAGATTGCCGGACGGGGTGCCGGCTGATAACAGCGCGAAAAGCTTCAGCGACGACGACCGGCAAAATTACGCAGCGCCGGACATGGCGACGCCGAAATTCACGCGCCCCGGCGGCGCGCCGGCGGAAGAGGCGAGGCCGCAAGCTGCGTTCAACGCCAATACGTTCGAAGACGCTGATGACGATCAGATCCGCATGCTGCCCGGCTCGATCAATCCGGTCATGATGTTTGTGGTGCTGGCGCTGGTGATCGGGCTGATCGGCGCGCTGGCGTTCATGAACAGCAGGCCCGGCCTGCCGCTCTGTTCGACCCAGCCGGAGTGGAACCAGTATGACTGCCGGGCTGGTTAGGCTTTAGCCGCATCTGGATTTTATTGATTACTTGTCCTCATCCTGAGGTGCGAGCCCGAAGGGCGAGCCTCGAAGGATGAGGTTGCGGTTTGTTTTGCGAAAATGTTGCCAGATTACGCTGCGTTCACGCCTTCGCGCATGCGCATGATTTTCTTGTAGGCGTAATTAAGCTTCTGCGTTGTCTGCAGCGCCGCTTTGGCGAGATCTTCATCAAGACCCAGCGAGGCGACGGTGTCGGGATGCACCGCCTTGATGCGTTTTTTATAAGCGGTGCGGATTTCCTCAATGGAGGCGTCGGGCGCGACCCGCAGCATGGCGTAAGGATCGAAGCCCGGCGTTTTCGACGGCTCTTCTTCTTCCTCGATGACCGGTTCTTCTTCCTCCGCCTCGCTTTCGATGATCGAGGCGATTTGCGATTTGGCGACGATCATGACTCCGTCTTTTGTGCGCACCGGGATGAAGGCGCGCGGATCGTTAAGCAAATCCGTGAGCCGCTCGCCGTTCACATGAAAGATTACGGCGTCGATCGGGTCCGCGCCCGCAAGCTGCAACCTGACGGGCTTTTCGAATTTGTGCCGGAATGCGCCTGACGCCTTGTCGAACAACTGGTTAACTCCCGGTTCACCTTGTCCGAACCGGATAGTGCAACGACCGGGCCAGCTCAGTCCTGTCCGGGCGTCCGGGGCGGGGTATGGGTCTCGGACGGGTTCGCCGGCGGCTTTTCCCGCTCCGCCCAGCGCAGGAGGTAAATCACGGGCAGCGCCCAGGCGACGCCGGCGGCGATGAAATAGAGGGCTTTGAGCAACTGATGGTCCGGCACGCGCTCGCCGAGCGCCGCCGCCGCAATAAAGTAAATGAAGAGCGCCGGCAGAAGGATTGCGAGGCCGATCAGTTTCTTGATGCGCGGGCTCATGGGGCGGGGCTTTCCTTGGCGCGACGCAGCGCCGCGTGCGATGGCTCGTCTTTTGGTCTAAACCGCGACCATGGCCTCTAGCAGCTTATCCGCGTTCGCGCAAAACGCCGGCGCCGCTTCCCCGCAAGCTGCGCGGCGCGTGGCGATCTGGCTGTTCGTGATGTGCGGCCTCGTTGCGGCGATGGTGATTGTCGGCGGCGCGACGCGGCTGACCGATTCCGGTCTGTCGATTGTCGAATGGCGGCCGGTCACCGGCGCGATCCCGCCATTGACCGAGACGCACTGGCTTGAAGAGTTCGAGAAATACAAGACCATCCCCGAATATGAGGAAGTGAATTTCGGGATGAGCCTCGACCAGTTCAAGGAAATTTACTGGTGGGAGTGGGGCCACCGGTTTTTAGGCCGGCTGATCGGTCTGGCCTTTCTGCTGCCGCTCATTGCCTTCATCGCGACGAAACAGATCGGCCGCCCGCTGATGATCAAGCTCGGCGGACTGTTCGTGCTGGGCGGCCTGCAAGGCGCGCTCGGCTGGTGGATGGTGTCGTCCGGTCTCGCCGATCGCGTCGATGTCAGCCAGTACCGGCTCGCCGCGCATCTGGCGCTGGCGACGGCGCTGTTCGCCGCGATGTTCTGGCTGGCGCTCGACCTCTGGCCCTCGCGGAAGATGGCGGGTCCGCGCAAGCTTTTCATCGGCGGTGCGCTGCTCGCCGGCGGCGTTTTCGTGCAGATGATGCTCGGCGCGTTTGTGGCGGGCCTGCGGGCCGGGCGCACCTTCAACACCTGGCCGTTGATGGACGGACGATTTTTTCCCGATGGATATTTTAACGGCGCGCCGGGCGTGAATGATCTGTTCGAGTCGATCGCCGCGGTACAGTTCAACCACCGCATCGGCGCCTATCTGGTCGCGGCGGGGGCTTTATGGTTCTGGCTGGCGGCGCGCAAGACGGCGGCGGCGCCGCGCGCGCGTCTCGTTCTGGCGGCGGTCGGCCTGCAGATCGTACTCGGGATATGGACTGTGCTCGCCGCGACGCCGATTGCGCTTGGGCTTGTTCATCAGGCCGGCGCGCTCGGCGTGCTCGCCGCCGCGCTGTTCGCCGTGCACGGCATGGCGCCGCCGGCGTCTACTGCAGCGCCTTCGGATCGATCGTCACATCAATAAGAAGGCCGTCATCTTCGGCGGGCGTCTCGCCGCGCGGCGCTGAAGGCGCGCCTTCCGGAAGGTCGAGCGTGTTGATAACGCCGGTCATCGGGGTGAGGGCGACCGATGGCGCGTCGCCGCCGACGCCCAGCGCAATCGCGCCGCTGCGGTAAAGCGCGCCGAGATTGGCGCCGCTCGCGCCCATCGTCACCGCTTCGTCAACCGTTTTAATGTCGCCCGTTTCTTCAATGCGCACCGCGCCCAGCGTGCGGCCGTCGGCGCGGTCGAAAAAGGTAACGACGCCGGACGCCTTGTCGAGCAGGGCGAGCGCGCCGCCGGCGCCGTCTTCCGCCGTGGAAGCGATCAGCGCGATCTCGCCGGCGTTCTCAACCGCGGCGCGCGCGAAAGGCGCGCCGAAATCGGCGCCGCCGTCGAGGCGATAGACGTCTCCTTTTTCGGAAGCGACGGCGAGCACGCCGTCTTCCTCGACCGCGCAGCTTGCAATGTCGTTGGGGGCGTCAAGATTGATCGGTTCGCCGACCGTCAGCGCGGCGTTCATTCCTTCCGCAGACGGACGGGTGAGATTGAAAATCGTGACGCCGCCTTTCTTGAGGACAAACAGGGCGGGCTCCTCAACGCCGCGCGCGCGGCCGAGACAAAAGCCGCGGACCGCGCCGCGAAAGGCGACTTCGCCTTCGAGTTTTGATAAACCGCGCGAGAGATTGTCGATCCCGTGGAACTCGAAGACGTTGTTGTCCGCGTTCAGGAAAACCAGAACGCCGGCCGCTTCCGGGCCGTAGCCGAAATAGCTGATGGCGGCGCCTTGCGCGTTGACGCCCGGAATCCGCGAGACCTCGTTGCCGTCCTCGATATTGTAGGAGACGACGCCCTCTGCATTGGCGACGATCATCAGCCCATTAAAGGCGACATTGGGATGCGTCCAGAAGGCGATGCCGCTCGCGGGGGCCGCAAGGTCCGGCAATGCATCGCTGGCCGAGACCCCCTGAGGCTCGACCGGCTCGGGCGCGTCGGCGGCTTTTTCCCCGCAGGCGGCGAGAAGAAACGATAAAACAAAAGCGACTAGTAGTTTGGGGGTGCGGTCAGGCAATATCTTCTCCGGTCTCGGCTTGGCGAGACCCTAATAGCGATTGAGCCTTCCTGAAAGACCGCATCATTCAGGAAGGTCCGGATAGTCAGAGAATCCAGTGTCGATAGATCGCCGCAGTCGCGAAACTGCGGCGATCTGTCAAATCAAATGCATGCCTGGCGTTTGCGCCGGCTCCCGGCAAAACCGAGACCGCACAGGCCGGCGACAAAGAGCGGCAGCGCTGCAGGCAGCGGAACTTCGCTCATGATATCGGTAGCGTAAGCGTTCACGAGAAGGTCGGTGAAGCTGTAAGTGGTTTGACCGTCCTCAGAAACCCAGGTGCTTGGCCCTGTCCCGAACATCGCCTGCAGGAAAGCCAGCGTTAACGGATCGGATCCGCCGAAAGTCGCGTCAGGCACGGTGCCGTTGCCGTAGATGCCGGCTTCGCTCGCGATGCCTGCCAAACTTACGAGCGTGCCGCCTTCTGTTTGGAAACCGTCGCGATTATTGAAGTTCGGGAAAAGAGCGATCCCGTTTGCGCTTTGATAGACGCCATTGCTGGAAGCCTCGCTTGCGCCTGATATTGTGAATGAATGGCTTAGCGCATTTACCTGTTGATACGATCCGCTGGCGATGTTCGCAAAAACTGCGTCATCGGCGAAATCGGCGGTGAAAAACATAGACGCGCCATCAAGCCCGTCTGTGTCTGCCCCAGATTCCAATGAAAGCGTTGCGGATACCTCAACGCGTAAAACGCCAGCATTCGCCACGCCGGCGAAGCAGAATACCGCCGCTAAAGCGGCCACGAAGAATCTTGTCATGATGTCCCCTACCTGATGTCATAACCAAGTATCCTCCGAGATTGCACTGGGCTAATTATCGAACGAGTGCTGCTTTGGTCAATTCTATTCTAGGGATTAACCGAGTTATTTCATGAATTGGTCGTAAATGGCCGGATCGCCACAATAATAGCGGTAAAATGATACCACATAAATATCACCCTGTTTTCAAATAGATTCTCGAAACTTGTTGACGCTTATCAGTCAATCGGCTATCCGCGCGCCTTCAATCGCCGCAGAACGCCCGATGAGGGCTCGAACCGGCGCAGAATTCAGGAATTAAGCCTCATGAAAACCTTCGTCTTGAAACCGGCGGAAGTGCAGAAGGACTGGACCCTGATCGACGCGGAAGGCCTCGTCGTGGGCCGCCTCGCCACGATCATCGCGACCCGCCTTCGCGGCAAGCACAAAGCCGATTACACGCCGCATGTCGACAGCGGCGACAACATTGTCGTCGTCAACGCCGAGAAAGTCGTCTTCACCGGCAACAAACTCGCCAACAAGAAGTTCTACTGGCACACCGGTTATCCGGGCGGCATCAAGGAGCGCACGATGGACAAGCTCCTCGGCGGCGCGCATCCCGAGCGCGTGCTGATGAAAGCCGTCGAGCGGATGATGCCGAAAGACTCGCCGCTGGCCCGCCAGCAGATGACCAATCTCAAAATCTACGCGGGGCCGGAACACCCTCATGAAGCGCAGCAGCCCCAAAAGCTCGATGTCGCCGCCATGAACCCCAAGAACAAAAGGGACGCCTAACCGATGAGCACGACTTCACTTGAAGACCTGAAAGACGTCGCCGCGGAAGCGGGCGTCATCGAAGCCGCCGAAGACGAGAACGCGTTGCCCGAGCCGAAGATCGACGCCGAGGGCCGCGCCTACGCCACCGGCAAGCGCAAGACCGCCGTCGCCCGCGTCTGGATCAAGCCAGGCGCCGGCCGCATCATCGTCAACAAGAAAGACCACACCGAATATTTCGGCCGTCCGGTGCTGCAGATGATCATCAAGCAGCCGCTGGTCGCCGCCGAGCGCAACGACCAGTTCGACGTTGTCTGCACGGTGAAAGGCTCCGGTCCTTCGGGGCAGGCGGGCGCGGTGCGCCACGGCATCGCCAAGGCGCTGACCTATTTCGAGCCGAGCCTGCGTTCGGTGCTGAAAAAGGGCGGTTTCCTCACCCGCGACAGCCGCGTCGTCGAGCGCAAGAAATACGGCCGCGCGAAAGCCCGCCGCTCGTTCCAGTTCTCAAAACGCTAACCCGCGCTTTGAGGCCGGCGCCCCCGCGCGCCCTATGCTTTCCCTTTTCCCAGCGGCTTAAGCCGTTGGGAAACTGTCCAAACGTTAAGTTGCGTTTGACGGGCGCTTGGGAGAGGGTCAGGCCTCCCACACACGAATACAAAGACCGCCCGTTCTGCTCTCTGACGGGCGGTTTTTTTTGTCCGCATACGGCATGCGCTTGAGCCGCCTGTTTGCACGCATAAGGCGAAGCGGCGGCGCGAGTTTTTCAACCCGGAGAGGGTAGTCGGGCCTGCAGCCCAGTAAATGAGGACAGTTATCCACCCCCCTCACGCCCGGGGCTATGCTTCACGGCGATGAGAAACGGATCAAGCAGGTCTTGCACGCGAAACGATGTTCGTCGCATCGATCGCCGCCGTGATCGCCCCGTAGGCGAGCGAGCGATTGTCGGGATCGAGCCGCGCATTGCAGAAACCGTCGAAGACATAATCCGGCGCGCTTTGCCTGAGCGCCGACGCTTCGAGCGCGAGGGCCATGTCCTCGGCGAAGGCGCGCGCCGTCGCTTCGGAAAGCGCGCCCGGTTTGAACCACCGGTCGAGCAGGCCGATATGCTTGTCGAGATGCGCGTTCGCGCCCTTCGCTGCGGCGATCTCCGCGCGAACCGCCTCAAGGCTATCGGGCTCGCGTTGCAGCGCGCGCAGGATATCGAGGGCGATGACATTGCCCGAACCTTCCCAGATTGCGTTCAGCGGCGACTGGCGGAAGAGGCGTGGCATCGGGCCTTCCTCGACGAAACCGGCGCCGCCATGACATTCGAGCGCTTCGTAGACGAGCCCCGGCTGGCGTTTGCAAACCCAGTATTTGGCGATCGGCGTCGCGAGACGCATGAACGCGGCTTCGCTGTCATTAAGGGCGGCGTTGTCGAAGGCGCGGGCGAGACGGAAGGCGAGGGCGGTCGCCGCTTCGGTTTCGATGGAGATGTCGGCGAGCACCATCGCCATCGCCGGCTGGTCGATAAGCTTTTTCTGAAACGCGCTTCTGTGCGCCGCGTGCCACAGCGCCTCGCGCGCCGCCGCGCGCATGCCGCCCGCAGAACCGGCGACGCAGTCGAGGCGCGTGTGCTGCACCATGTCGATAATCGTGCGGACGCCGCGGCCTTCCTCGCCGACGCGGCGCGCGTAAGCCCGGTGGTACTCAATTTCGGAAGATGCATTGGCGCGGTCGCCGAGCTTGTCTTTCAGGCGCATGATATGAAAGCCGTTGCGCGACCCATCAGGACGCCAGCGCGGAACGAGGAAGCAAGTGATCCCTGCATCGGTATGCGCAAGGGTGAGGAAGGCGTCGCACATCGGCGCGGAACAGAACCATTTGTGTCCGACGAGTTCGTATTCGTCTCCGCCAAGCGGTTCGGCGCGGGTGGTGTTGGCGCGAATGTCCGAACCGCCCTGTTTTTCGGTCATCGCCATGCCGATGGTGACGCCTTCTTTCTCCGCCGCCGGAATAAAACGCGGATCGTAACGCGAAGCCTTGATGCGCGGCTCCCATTCCGCCGCAAGCGCCGGTTCGTGGCGAAGCGCCGGTACGGCGGCGTAGGTCATGGTCATCGGGCAGCCGACGCCGGGTTCGGCGCCCGCCTGGAGATAAACCATCGCCGCATGAGCGACATGACCGCCTTCCTTCGCGGTCCATGCGAGCGACGCATAGCCGGTCGAAAGGCCGAGCGACATCAGCCGATGATAGGCGGGATGAAACTCGACCTCGTCGAGGCGATGGCCGTAACGGTCGAAGCTTTTAAGCTGCGGCGGGTTCTTGTTCGCCTGGCGCGCCCACTCCATCGTCTCCGCCGACCCGAGCGCCGCGCCATACACAGAGAGCCGATCGAGATGAGATGCGCCGGCGTTTTTTTCAACGGCGCCTTTGAGCGCCGCGTCGCCGCCGAAAAGGTCTACGTCTTCGAGCGGCGGCGGCTGGTTCGTTACGTCATGGGTTTCAAGTTCGGCGTGCGGTCTCAGATGGGGCATGGGGCGCTCCGGAAGCGTTCGCCGCAAGCTTGCGCGCGCCGCGGCCCGCAATCAACTATGTGTCGCAGTTTACAAGACCGCCCAGGCCCGGAAACCAGGCGTCAACTGAAGATGAAATCATCCTCATGGAGGTCGGCGACCACGACATTTTGCAGCACAAGTATGTCGCCGCCGCCGAAATCGATGGTTGTACTGGTTCCGTCGTCATTCGCCGCCGCGATGACTTCCGCGAACGTATCGAATGCCGTACCGAAACCGGAGAGAGAAATGACGTCATCGGTCACCATACCGGCAACGAAATCCTCTATCGTGTCAATTTCATACCCGGTAGCGAAGATAAACAAATCATCGCCATCGCCGCCGCGAAGAGTATCGTTTCCGGTTCCGCCATCGAGCATGTCGTGACCTGCGCCGCCGTCACTATAGTCCCCGCCGCTCCCGCCATTGAGGGAGTCGTGGCCGCCATTGCCGAACAGCCTGTCATAGCCGCCGTCGCCGGAAAGGACATCGCCGCCGCCGCCGCCGATAAGCGTATCCGCGTCTGCATTGCCGTTAATCGTATCGGCGCCAGCATGACCGTAGAGGACGTCGCCGCCGTCACCGCCGGACAGAGCGTCATCGCCATCTTCGCCCATAAGCGTGTCATTCGCCTGGCCGCCATCAAGGACATCCGCGCCGTCGCCGCCACTCAGCACATCTTCGCCGCCATCGCCAAACAGGCTGTCGTCGCCAACGCCGCCGTCGATTTCATCGCCGCCGCCGCCGCCGCGGATATTGTCGTCGCCGACTTCGCCAAAGAGGGAATCAAAACCGCCTTGACCGACGATACGGTCGTTGCCGACGCCGCCGAGGATGGAGTCATCGCCACTACCTCCGAGAAGAGTATCGCGGCCGTCGTCGCCGAAAAGCGTGTCATTCCCGTTGCGGCCGGAGAGCAAGTCGCGTCCGGCGCCGCCGCTCATCCAGTCCTCGCCGTCTCCGGCGAGAAGGCTGTCGTTGCCGCCGTCGCCAGTGATGACATTGTCGCCGTCATTGCCTTCGATTGTGTCCGCGCCGCCGAGACCGCGTATCGTGTCGTCGCCGACGGATCCGATGAAGTCATCGCCGATGAGAAAATCATTTCCGGAATAACCCAGAAGATAATCAGCGCCGGCGAAGCCGATCATCGTGTCGTCGCCGTCGCCGCCGTCAAAATAGTCGCTGCCGCCATCGCCCCACATGGAGTCGTTGCCGATACCGCCGATCAGCGTATCCGCGCCGCCGCCGCTTCTGAGACTGTCATCGCCGTCCCCGCCGATCAGGCTGTCATTCCCGCCGAGACCGTTGATGGTGTCGTTGCCGGCAAGGCCGTCAATCGTGTCGTCGCCTGCTGTGCCGTCAATGCTGTCGTCGCCGATGGTCGGTGTCATGTCGCCTCTCTCAGATTCCCTCTGCTTCGAGTAAAACAGCAAATGATTGAGAATGCCAGATATCGGTCAGGGAAGAAGAGCGCCGCCTATTCGCACAAGTCATTGTTCCTGCAGACTTCACGCATGACCGCCGCCATGATGGAGGCGTTCTTGACAATGGGCTCGCCGCCGGATCAGTGTCGTCGTATCCTGTCTGGTTAAAAGCTGGAGACTTTCGATGGCGGACACGACGCTATTGGATTTTGTGAAAGAGGCGCTCGCCAGAGGCGAAAGCCGGGAGCGTATTTTTTCAGCGCTGCAAAAGGCGGGCTGGCCCGACGATCAGATCAGGGACGCGCTCGGCGCCTACGCCGATATCGACTTTCAGGTCCCGGTGCCGCGACCGAGACGGTTCGGCGGCGCCCGGGAAGCGTTTCTCTATATCGTTTATTTCTCGCTTCTCGGCATGATCGCCTTTCAGGTCGGCGGTCTTGCATTCGCCTATATCGACAGGCTATTCGCCGACCCACTGTATACGGAAAACTTGCGTTACGTCGCGAGCCGTTTGCGCTGGTCCGTCGCCGCTCTGGTGGTCGGCTATCCGATCTTTCTTTATCTCGGCTGGCGTCTCGCGACGATGCGGCGGAAAAATTCCGAGCGGCGGGTCTCTCGGGTGCGCGCCTGGCTGACATATGTAACGCTTATTTTTGCGGCGCTGACCCTGATCGGGGATCTGGTCGCGGTGGTTTACAATTTTCTCGGCGGGGAACTCGAAACCCGTTTCATGGCGAAAGCGATCATTGTCGGCGTGATTTCCGGCGCGATCTTGTGGAATTACACACGCGATGCGGAACGCACGGCCGACGGCGTCGACTGGCCCGGACGCATCCTCGCGATCATTGCGACGCTGATCACGGCGGCGCTGGTTCTGTGGGCGTTCAGTCTGGTCGATACGCCGGGCGGCGCCCGCGCCCAGGCGCTTGACGAACAGCGGCTTGCAAATCTTCAGACGATTGCGCGGAAGGTTGATTGTCATCGGACATATTTTGATGAAACGCCGGAAAATCTAGACGCCATGACCGCGGCGCTTGAGGAACGCGCCGCAAGGCTGCCGGTCGCCTATGGCTGCACTGACGAAACGCCGAGCGATCCGTCGACCCAATCGCCTTACGAATATGAACAGCTTGAAAACGACGCCTTTCGTCTGTGCGCTGTATTTGACCGTGGATGGCCGGATGAGGATACGGAGAAAGCACCGGTTGCGCGACTGGCAAGCAATCGCCGTGTCTTCAAAAAACCTGCGGGGCCGGGGCGGGCCTGCTTCGACCTTGAAGCGACCGACTTTGAACCGGACGAGGAGGAGTAAAGTTCTCTCATAAAGATCGTCGGCGCAGGCTCAGTTCGGGCGCCCGGCGCTCTCGGGAAGCGACGCGATATGGCGCAGCTTGTCCGGGTTACGCGTAACATAAATCGCGGCGATGCGACCGCCCCGAATATCCAGCGCGGCTGTTTGCAGGACGCCGTCGCCGTTGAGAGAAATTTCGCCGGGCAAGCCGTTGATGAATACGCGGCGCTTCCATTGCGGTTTCGCAAGGTACCCCTTTCGTGCATAGCCGGCGAAAAATCTGGCGATGCGGTCGGCGCCGAGAAGGATGTTGCGCGCCGCCGGAACGCGTCCGCCGCCGTCGGAATGCAACGTCGCCTCGGCGGCAAGCATGTCGCGAAGCGCGCCGGCCTCGCCGGACCGGAGCGCGGTGAAAAACGCGTCTGCGATCTTCGCGTTCTCTTCGGGCGAAACCGTGAACCGGGGTTTGTCCTTGCGCACATTGGCGCGTGCGCGGGATGCGAGCTGGCGGCAGGCGGTCTCGTTGCGGTCAAGGACGGCGGCGATCTCTTTGAAGTCCATGTCAAAAACGTCGCGAAGCAGGAACGCCGCCCGTTCGAGCGGGGACAGGCGCTCAAGCGCAAGCATCAGCGCAATGGAAATATCTCCCGCAACGTCATCGGGAGGCGTTTCGGCGAGCGCGGGATCGTTGATGACCGGTTCGGGAAGCCATGGGCCGACATAAACTTCGCGGCGGCGGCGCGCCTCCTTCAGCCGGTCGAGGCAGAGACGGGAGACGACTTTCGACAGAAAGCCGCCCGGGTTGCCCACGGTTTCAAATTCAACGCGCCGCCAACGCAGATAAGCATCCTGAACGATGTCTTCGGCGTCGGCGACCGACCCCATCATGCGGTAAGCAAGCCCGAAGAGCCGCGCGCGGTGTTGTTCGAACAGATCGTTTTCGGGGATCGCCATAAGGTCTTTTACGCCGCGATTTCCTGCGCCGCCACTGTAACGCCGAACGCGATATTGAGGCGGTTCCAGATATTGATGACGCCGATCGAGAGCGCGAGATTCGCCATCTCCTCGTCAGTGAAATACTGGCGAACGAAATCGAAAACGGTTTCAGCCTCACGCCAATCGAGGTTTGTGAGCGTTTCCGTCCAGGCGAGCGCCGCCCGCTCGCGCGGCGTGAAAAGCTCGGTCTCGCGCCATGCTGCGAGAAGCTGGAGGCGCTGTTCGGTTTCTCCGGCGGCTCTCGCGTCGCGAACATGCATGTCGATGCAAAATGCGCAGCCGTTTATCTGAGAAGCGCGGGTTTTCACCAATTCGAGGAGATTATGCTCCAGACCGCTTTCCTGCACGTAAGTGCTGATCGCCATCATCGCCTTAAAGGCGTCCGGGGCGGCTGTTATGTAATTCAATTTGGCCTTCATGGGCTCATTCCTTTGTCGAGGCTTCAACAACAGGACGAGACAGGGGGCTGTTTTGTGACATGACGGCTAAAAAAATTGCGCAGAGGCTAAAATTCTGTTTCGCCGATCAGTCTTCCCCTAGCGGCGGGGTGTTATGCAGCGCCCAGGGCAGGGCGTCTTCGGTGAAGACGTCGGTGCGCGGGGCGAAGTCGTTCGGCTCGTCGAAGGCGCCGATCAGGAAATGCGTTTCGCCGGCCCATTGCTCGCCGGAATAGGAAAGCGGCGTGCCGCAGGCGGGGCAATATCCGCGCCGGACGCCGCTGGAGCTTGCATAGAAGGCGGGCGGTTCCTTGAGCCAGCGGACGTCATTGTCGTTGAAGCCGACCCAGGTCGAAAACGCGCCGCCGGTCGCTTTCCGGCAAGACCGGCAGTGGCAGTTAGCGACGAATTTCGGCGCAGCCCTTGTTGCAAACCGGATTGCGCCGCACTGGCAGCCGCCTTGCCTCGGTTTCACGTCACGCTCCATAACGCGCTTTCCTGATGGCATTCGTCTGTCGGGCTGCTGAATGCATCAGGCGCATCGAAGGCGCCGATATAGAGATTGAGTTCTTCTGGCGATGCGTCGCCGCGATAGCCGATCGGCGCGCCGCATTGCCTGCAATAGAGGCGCTCGACGCCCTTGGAAGAGCGGTATGCGTCGGGCGCGCCCTCAAAGTCGACTTTGTTTCTTTTGTAATCGACAAAGGTGGCGAATGCGGCGCCCGTGGCTTTCCGGCAATCGCCGCAGTGGCAATTCGCAACGCGAAGCGGTGCACCCGCCGCAACGAACCGGACGGCGCCGCATCTGCAACGTCCAAGATGTGAACCGCTCGTCATCGCCTAGTCCGTTTTTTGCGAACTCTCGTAAAGCGCGATCGCCGCCGCTGTTGAAACATTGAGGCTTTCCATTCCGCTTGCAATAGGAATGCGCGCCAGGATGCTGCACGTTTCCGCGACCAGTTTTCTGAGGCCTGCGCCTTCTGCGCCCATGACCAGCGCGACAGGCTTGTCTTTGGGCGTTTTGCGCAAGTCCGTTTCAGCCTCGCCGGCCAAACCGATCGTCACATAGCCGAGATCGGCAAGCGCCTCGAGGGCGCGGGCGATGTTCACCGCCTTGACGCAGGGCACCGTTTCAATCGCCCCGGCGGCGGCTTTGGCGAGGGCGCCGGAGAGCGGCGGGGTGCGCCGTTCCTGAACGATGACGGCCTTTGCGCCGAACGCCGCCGCCGAGCGGAAGATCGCACCGATATTCTGCGGATCGGTGATCTGGTCGAGGACCACGACCGGGGTGCCCGCTTCCGCGGGGGCGCATGCTTCTTTCAGCCGCGCGCGGGGAAGATCGAAGACCTCCGCGGCGAGCCCCTGATGCACCGCGCCGGCGGGCAGGGCCTTGTCGATGGCGCCGGGCTTGGCGTCTTCTATCTTGGCCCGCAAATCCTCGCGGATCGTCTGGGCGGCGAGCCAGTCAGCGGCGTTTTTGGTGGCGAGAACCCGCCGCACCCGGCGATCCGGGTTGGCGAGCGCCGCCGCCACCGCGTGGCGGCCGTAAAGCCAGAGCCGCGCGGGCGCGTCGCCGCGCCTGGCGCGGCCGTTTGCGGACTTCGATGGGGCGCGTTCGCCGGGTTTGGGGCGCTCATTTTCAGCCATCGCGGGGGCTTAGCTGGTTTCCCCGGCGCCGGAAACAGGAAAACTTGTGCGATCAGGGCTTTGGGGCTGTTGCGAAGCCCCGCCGGCGCGGTTATAGACCCCGTTCTCCTGGCGGGGGAGCAGGCCTCTAACGCTCTGCAAGCTCGCCTCCGGCCCTGTTTTTAGCGAATGGAGCGCCGATCCCGTGGAGGGGTGGGAGAGTGGTTAAATCCAGCAGACTGTAAATCTGCCCGCGTTAGCGTACGCTGGTTCGAATCCAGCCCCCTCCACCATATAAAGTGACAAAGACTATTCGCTGTCAGACTCCTCCTCGGTGAAATCCAGTCGTCTCAGCGCGTCATTTAAGGCGCGGATGTCGCGCGCCGAAAGCGGCGCGAGGGCGCGACGGGCGTTTTCGTAGCGCTCGGCCAACGCCTTCTCGATCACCTTGCGCCCCTTTTGCGTGAGGGAAATCAGCCTGACGCGCCGGTCTGCATCCGAGACGCGCCGCGCGATCATGCCGTAGGATTCGAGCCGGTCGAGGCACGTGGTCATGGCGCCCGATGTAATTAGCGTGAACCGGATGAGATCCGCGGGCGTCAATTCATAAGTGGGGCCTGAGCTTCTGAGCATGCCGAGCACGTCAAAATCAGTGTAATTGAATCCATAGCGTTTGAGTTGTTTCGCCGCCTGCTGCTCGAAGCCTTTGCCTGCAACAATGATGCGGCTGACGGTCTCCAGCGCAACGCTGTCGATAGTCGGCAGTTCAGCGGCGAAACCGGCGACGACTTCATCAACGAGATCAGGACCGGCGCGTTTTTTCGTTTTCATGGCTCGGCATTAGCACGGAGGGCTTGCAATCAGAATATCTTTAATTAAAGATATTATCAGAATTTGAGGAGGACCCCATGCTGACCCAGGCTGTCGTCAACGCAATCGTTCAGCTTATTGTCGTCCTTATTATTGCGGCGGTGTATTGGGCTGCCTTCGGTCGGAAGAAAGCTGGCTTCTTTACTTATATCGGTCTGACCGCGCCGAACGGGCGAGGCCTCAAGACGGCGACCGTATTCTTCATTTTGTTATCCTTGGCGAACATCTACTTCTTCTCACAGCCTGATGTGCAGGCGGCGGTGAACGCCGAGAATACCGTCACCGGGAAACTCCGTGAGCAAGGCTTCAGTCTTGAGATGATCGCTGTCATTCTTGTCGGCGCCGGCGTTCAAACCGGACTGACGGAAGAAATCCTGTTCCGCGGGCTTATCGCCAAACGGTTGATTAACGGGCTTGGTTTCTGGTTTGGCAACACAGTGCAGGCGCTCCTGTTTGGCGCTATTCACTTGCTCATCTTTGTTGCGCCCGGCGGTCCGGCATTTACATGGCTGCTTGGCGGCGTCTTCTTTTTGCTGCCGGCCCTTGCGGGCTGGCTCATGGGCTATGCGAATGAAAAAGCGGGCAACGGCTCCATCGTTCCGGGCTGGCTCATGCACGCCCTCGGCAACGCCATCGCCTATCCGATCCTGGCGTTTCTGGTCTGAGGCGTCCCGGCGGCTACTTGCCGATCAGCCGCAAAAAACGTTCTTCCGTCTTTGGGTCGTCGGCGAAAGCGCCGGTGACGGCGCGGGTAACGCAGGCGACGCCCGTCTTGTGAACGCCCCGTGTCGAGATGCATTGATGCTCCGCCTCGACCAGCACAGCCACACCGCGCGGTTCAAGGGCGGTCTCAATCGCATTCGCAATCTGATTGGTCATGATCTCCTGGCTTTGCAGGCGCCGTGCGAAGGCGTCGACGACACGGGCGAGCTTTGAAATGCCGACAACCCGGGCGCCGGGCAGGTAGGCGACATGAGCCGTACCGATCATCGGCTGTATGTGATGTTCGCAATGGCTTTCAAAGCGGATGTCGCGCATCAATACGATATCTTGATAGCCTTCTACTTCCTCGAATGTCCGCGAGAGAATGGCGACCGGGTCTTCCGCATAGCCTGACAAAAACTCCTCATAGGCGTCGACAAACCGCCGGGGCGTGTCAATCAGCCCCTCGCGGCCGACATCTTCGCCGAAATAGGAAAGGAGCGTGCGGACAGCGCTTTCAGCTTCTTCGCGCGAGGCGCGGGCCGGGGGCTGTTTAAGTTGAATGGATTCAACGCTCATTACTCATTCTCCTCGATGGCGCGGCATAGATTGATGGTTTCAAGAAGCGCGAGCGCGGCTTCTGCGCCCTTGTTGCCCGCCTTGGTTCCGGCGCGTTCGATCGCCTGTTCGATCGTATCGACAGTAAGAACGCCGAATGAAATCGGAACGCCCGTATCTCGCGACGTTGCAGCGACGCCGCTTGCGGCCTCTCCGGCGACATAATCGAAATGCGGCGTTGCGCCCCTAATGACGCAACCGAGCGCGACAATGCCATGATAGCGGCCGGTCTCCGCCAGTTTCCGGGCGACGAACGGGACCTCATAAGCTCCCGGCGCCATGGCGATATCGATGGCGCTGTCGTTGACGCCATGCCGGCGCAAGGCATCGGTTGCGCCGTCAGTAAGGCGCTCCACAATAAACTCGTTCCAGCGGGTCGCGACGATGGCGATTTTCAATCCTCCGCCGGACATCACGCCTTCGTATTTCTGTCCCATAGTCTGACCTCTAGCTCGCAGCGCGCAATTTCTTGCGCTCTTGTTCATTGGCGCGGCGATAGTCCTGCAGCGCTTTCACCGAGATAATTTTCAGCTCATGCTTTTCCGCAAAAATTTCGAGATCGGGTAGGCGCGCCATTGTTCCGTCGTCATTCATGACTTCGCAAAGCATCGCCGCTGGCGTCAGTCCCGCAAGGACCGCGAGATCGACGCACGCCTCGGTTTGGCCGTCTCGTTCGAGAACGCCGCCTTCCTTGACGCGTAAAGGAAACATGTGTCCCGGCGTGACGATGTCGCGGGCTGTTGCCTCAGGGTCGATCAGCGTCCGGATCGTATGGGCGCGGTCTGAGGCGGAGATTCCTGTCGTGACGCCTTCAGCAGCTTCAACCGATACCGTAAAACGCGTGCCGAAACCGGAGCGGTTTTCATGGTCGGGAACCATCAGCGGCAGGCCGAACCGGTCGATCAGTTCCGGCGCCATGGCGCAACAGATGAGACCCCGGCCTTCCTTTGCGAAAAAGTTGACTTTTTCCGGCGTGACGAAATCGGCGGCGATTGTCAGGTCCCCTTCGTTTTCGCGGTCCTCATCATCGACGATGATAACGATTTCGCCTGTCTTGTAGGCGGCGACGGCTTCAGGCGCTGATGCGATAGACATTAGTGTCTTCCTTTCTTCATGGGCGGCGGCATGCGGATGAACTGCCCGCGTTCCGGCGGGGCGGTATGGCCGGCGAGAAATCGCTCGGCGTATTTGGCGAGAATATCGACCTCGAGATTGACCCGGTCGCCGGGCTTTTTTAGCGGCAGGGCGATCTTCCCGAGCGTGTAGTTTACAAGCGTGACGTTGAACCAGTCTGCGTCACAGTCGACGACAGTGAGCGAAACGCCGTCGATGGCGATAAAGCCTTTGGTCACGACATAGCGCATGAGCGCTTTGTCAGCGACGATCGTGACCCATAAGGCGTCCTGTTCGGCGCGAAACGCATTGATTGTTCCCGTACCGTCTACATGGCCCTGCACGAAATGCCCGCCGAGCCGGGTCGAGGGCAGGAGTGCGCGTTCAAGATTGACAGGATCGCCTTTTTGAAAGTCGCCGAGGCTTGTGCGCTTCAAGGTTTCCGGCGCGAGGCCGAAGGTAAACGTCTCTGCATCGAAGGCGGTGACGGTCAGACATACGCCGTTGACCGCGATAGAGTCCCCGAGCTTGACGTCCTCGCGCGTTGTCTTTGCTGAAATGACGAGATCGAACGCTTCGCCACTGTTGCGGACAGCGGAGACGGCGCCGATTTCCTCGATAAGGCCGGTAAACATCAGCGCGCCTCCAGACGGCGAACGCCGCGCCACAGTATATCGCTACCGAGTTTTTGAGGTTCGGCAAAAGAGTACCGCTCTGAGAAGTAGAGCCGGTCGACGCCATGCCCGCCAAACGCCGGCTTTCCGCCGCCGATCAGCTTCGGCGCAACAAAGAGATGGATTTCCTCGAGCAGATCAGCATCGAAAAATGCGCCGAGCACTTCACCGCCGCCTTCAACAAGAACACTCAGCACGCCGCGTTCATGAAGCGCGCCGAGCAGATCCACCAGGTCCGGACGGCCGCTCGCATCAGCGCCGCAGATGACCGTATCGACGCCCAGTTCCCGATAGGCGTTAATTCTCGCCTGCGGCGCTCGCGAGGTCATTGCGATCAGAGCGCCTTTGCCGAGGCGTTCATAGACTTTTGAGCCGGGCGGCGTTCGGCCGGCGGAATCGAGAACGACGCGTAACGGATGATGGATTTCATCGCCTATTCTCGCCGTCAGCGCAGGGTCGTCCGCGATCACGGTTTCAGCGCCGACGATTATGGCGTTGGCGAATTTTCTGAGCTGATGCGCACGCGCGCGACTGATCTCACCGGTAATCCATTTGCTCTCGCCGGTTGATGTCGAGATGCGCCCGTCGAGGCTCATGGCGGTCTTGCCGATCACATAGGGCCGCTTGTGTTTCAGCGAGTGCACCCAGGGGCGGTTCAGTTCGCGGGCTTCGTCCGCGCAGACGCCGCCGCGGACTTTAACCCCGGCGGTCAGCAGCCGCGTCGCGCCGCCGGCGGCGACCGGATTGGAGTCGGAGAGGGCGTAGACAACCTCTGTAACGCCCGCCTCGATCAGCGCTTCCGTGCATGGGCCGGTGCGTCCTGTGTGATTGCACGGTTCAAGGGTCACATAAGCGGTAGCGCCTTGCGCTCGCTCGCCGGCGTCGGCAATGGCGTTGACCTCGGCGTGCGCCT
Source organism: uncultured Parvularculaceae bacterium (assembly GCA_913055785.1). Lineage (GTDB taxonomy): Bacteria > Pseudomonadota > Alphaproteobacteria > Caulobacterales > Parvularculaceae > Hyphococcus. The sequence goes on from CAJXLJ010000015.1 coordinate 58,890, forward strand.
TGCCCGGCGCTTCATGCCAGCCTGAGCCCACAACTTTACCGTCTTTGACGAGTAGGCAGCCGACCATAGGGTTCGGCGCGGTCGTGCCGGCGCCGCGCGCAGCGAGCGCCAGCGCTTCGAGCATGAAGGCAATGTCATTTTCCCGGGCGTCGCCCATAAATGCCCCTTGGCCAAACTGTCACATTCATCCAGGGGCGGGCGTCAAAACAGATTGACTTCAGTCCTCCGCACCCGCCCGCGGTGTCGGGAAGGCGCATGAAGCCTGTCATCTGTCTCGAACCTTCTACCATCCGGACTTTGACCGTCGGCTCTGGGCTCTCACCAGGATCCTGCGTCCACGCCTGAGGGCGCTACCGCTCGCGGGCTCGTCGGAACCGTTCCCCTTGGGGGTACGCTCCGCATTACCGCCGGTGGGGACTTTCACCCCGCCCCGAAGATTCATGCTGCGGCCTGAGCCGCGCGCCCAATATAGGCCCTGCCTGGCGGTGCTGCAATATGCGTCGGCAGAGGGAGAGGCGGTCCGGATGGGCGAGGTTGTGCTGAGAGAACGGGGGAACCAGCCAGCCAGGAATATCTCACTGCGATTATTTGACCTGAAGCGAACGGCGGCTGCGATTAATCATCCATGTGGCTTTCTTGTTTCGGTTATCGGGATCACCAGCGACAAGCGCACTCAATGCATAAATCTCGGCGCAACAACTTGAAAGGTATAATGCAACGTCTTTTTTCTATTGAACGCACAGTGTGCGCTTCGGCGTTTTTTCTTTTGTTTTGCTGTCACAAAAACGAATCATACGTGTCATTCACGCGTCATTAATCGTCCCTATGAGCGCAACGCATGGACACGGCCTTAGGGGGAGAAGGCCGTCGTTTGGTTTTCTTTGCGCCAACATCTGATTGGGGATCTTCAACATGAGAATGGCTTCGAAACTACGTTCGTTTTTACTTATTGGCGGCGCGGCGCTCGCGCTCGCAGCCTGTACGCAAGGTGAAGAAATTTCTTCGCCGGGCGCGACCAACTCCGGCACCGGCACTGGCGGCAGCAGCGGCGGCGGCACTGGCGGCGGCGGCGGCGTTGCTTGCCCGACAGGCCTTACATGTGAAGATGACTTGGTCGGGGGCTTTCGCGTCGCGCTTCTCAACAGCAATATTTTGAATGACACGACGCTGGATTATCATCCGGGTGTTGCATATCGCCTACCTGGCCGCGTCGACGTCGGCATCGACGGCGGACGTGACTGTGCTGGCGGCGATCCGGCCGTCCTGACGATTGAGCCCGGCGTGGTTGTCTTCGGCGCCTCCGGTTCAGATTATATTGTTGTCAATCGTTGCTCGAAAATCATCGCTGACGGCACGCTGGACATGCCGATCATCATGACCAGTGAAGCGGATCTGGAGCGCCAGGAAGTCGCGGCTGCGGCTGGCGAACCGTTCGACAATGGCGGCGATGAATCATCGGAATGGGGCGGCCTTGTTGTTCTTGGTCGCGCCCAGATCAACCGTTGCGCTACTGGCCTTGGTACGCCGGGCATGCCGGATTGTGAAAACCGGGTTGAAGGGGTGTCCAATCCTGACGCGCTCTACGGCGGCGGCAAGAACGACGACGACAACGGCATCATCCGCTACGTTCAGGTTCGCTTCGCCGGCTTCCCGCTCTCCTCGGGCGATGAGCTCAACGGCATCACCTTCGCCGGCACCGGCTCGGACACGATTGTCGATTACGTCCAGGTCCACAACAACTCGGATGACGGCATCGAGATGTTCGGCGGCTATACCAATCTGCGTCACATTGTGCTGACGGGTAATGATGACGAGTCTCTGGATACGGACAATGGCTGGCAAGGTCTCGTTCAGTATCTGTTGATCAAGCAGCGTGCGAATGGCGGCGATAACGGCATGGAAATGTCGTCTAACGGCGCAGGCGTCGGCGATCAGACCAACCCGACCATCGCCAACTTTACGATGGTGACCGGTTCGGCGGTCGGCGCGAATGCGTTCCGCATCAACTCCGGACACATCGGCCACTTCTATAATGGCGTTGTCGAGCATGGTAACGGCGCTCAGTGTATCGAATGGGCGGGCTCAGCCGGCAACGGCGTCGCCGGCTATCAGGGCGGCGGCGTCGACCCTCAGTTTGACTCTGTGCTGTTTGATTGTGGCGCGGGCGCACTGGGTGAAGACGACACTGCGGCGGCGCAAGACGCAGTCGACATGGGCGCGAACAACGACGACATGCATATGTCCAGCGTTGACGCGATGTTCTTCCCTGGCGCGAACGAGATCGCCGGCACTCCGTTCACGACGCTTCCGAGCGTCAACCCCTGGTTTGACGATGCCGAGTATATTGGCGCGTTCGACCCGGTCAACGAAACGCCGACTGACAACTGGGCGGCTGGCTGGACCTTTGCGCTGTTCGATCCGGAATGCCCGGACGGCACGGTTGAAACCGGCGTCAAGAACGGCCTTTTGGTTTGCGCGATCTCCGGTCTGCAGACCGAAGACATCACGCTAACCCGCGGCAATTACTATGAAGTCGAAGGTCGCGTTGACATCGGTGTTGACACCGGTCCGGATGGCGGCGCTGTTGATGGCGACCCGGCTGTCCTGACGATCGAAGCCGGTGTGACGATGTTCGGCAATTCCGGTTCCGATTACATCGTGGTCAACCGCGGTTCGCAGATCATGGCGAACGGCACCGCATCGGCGCCGATCATCATGACGTCGGAAGGCGACATCGACGATCCGCTTCGCGACGACACGGACAATTTTGGCGAGTGGGGCGGCCTTGTCGTTCTCGGCCGCGGCCAGATCAACCGCTGCGCCACCGGTCTCGGTACGCCGGGTATGGATGACTGCCAAAACCGCGTGGAAGGCGTGTCCAACCCTGATGCGCTTTACGGCGGCGACCTCGACACTGATGACAGCGGCGTTATCCGCTACGTTCAGGTCAAATACGCCGGTTTCCCGCTTTCCTCCGGTGACGAGCTGAACGGCATCACGTTCGCCGGCACGGGCTCCGGCACGGAAGTCGAGTACGTCCAGGTCCACAACAATGCGGACGACGGCATCGAGATGTTCGGCGGCTTCACCAACCTCAAGCATATCGTGCTGACAGGTAACGATGACGAATCGCTCGACACCGATAATGGCTGGCAGGGTCTTGTTCAGTTCCTCCTGATCATCCAGCGCGCGAATGGCGGCGACAACGGCATGGAAATGTCTTCGAACGGCGCAGGC
>CAJXLJ010000016.1 GCA_913055785.1 uncultured Parvularculaceae bacterium
GAACGGGCGAGTCAACAAGCGCGATATTGGCGCCGCGGGCGGCGAGCGATTTCGCAAACACAGCGCCGATCCCCGCCGATGCGCCGGTCACCAGAGCCCATTTTCCCTGATATGACATTGGATCCTTTCCCGCTGCGTTCTCGCGTTAACCATTTTTGGGACGGCGTTGAGCCGTCAATTCCCGCCTTATAGACAACGAACCGCCTCGTTTTGCACGACAATTGCAGTTAAAAGAACGCTACAGCCTGGGGAGGCGGAGCAGCAAAGCCGTTAACGGCCTTGCGGGGTATCGGGATAGAAGATGGAAAGCCTCGAATTTATCGGCATCATCGCATGCGGCGCTGTCGTCGTCTTCTGGTATTTCCAGAATATCCGCAATGACGGCGCCGCCGAACGCGGACTGCTCGCTCTCATGGAAGACCCGGAAGACGCTAGGCGCGGGGGGCGGCGCAAATCCTACCGGATCAAGGAACGGCTTGCGCGACGGCCTCATGAACGGCCCGAAACGCAAGGCGCAAAAACCGTTACGGAGGCGAAACCGGCCTTTCGCAAGCTTTCCCATAATGCGCGCATGCGCGCCAGGTTCCGCCGCCAGGACGAGGCCCGCTACAAGGTCAAGGACAAGGTCGCCGGGCGCAAACCGGACGCCGGCCCTTCTGCGGCATAAGGTAGTCAGCGCGTCATTTTCCGAACCGGTTCGCTCGAAAACGCCCTATGTGCATTCGGCGATCAAGGCAGGAGCATGAACGATGACCGCGAGCGGCGGCGAGATCGGCAAGGCGGGTTTTCAGCCGGCGGACCACCCCGACATCGAAGGGGGAAAGACCGGCGTGCTGCTCGTCAATCTCGGCACGCCCGACGCGCCGACGCCCGAAGCCGTCAGACGCTATCTCGCCGAGTTTCTTTCCGATGAGCGCATTGTCGATCTTCCCCGCGCGCTCTGGCTGCCGGTGCTTTATGGGGTGATCCTCAATATCCGCCCGGCGGCGACCGCGCGGAATTACGCAAAAGTCTGGCGGACGGAGAGCGATGAAAGCCCGTTGCGTTATTACACCCGCGCGCAGGCCGAAAAGCTTGCGCCGTCGCTTGCTGGAAAAGCGATTGTCGACTGGGCGATGCGCTACGGAAATCCGTCTGTCGCGAGCCGCCTTGAAGACTTGAAAGCGCAAGGCTGCGAACGGATCGTCGTGCTGCCGCTTTATCCGCAATATTCCGCAACGACGACGGCGAGCGTCGCCGACGCCGTCTTCAACAGTGTAAAATCAATGCGCTGGCAGCCGGCGATCCGCCTGGCGCCGGCCTTTCATGACGAACCGGCCTATATCGACGCGCTGGCCGCTATCGCTGAACGCCATCTCGGCGGGCTTGGCTGGGCGCCTCAACGCGTCGTCATCTCCTTTCACGGCCTGCCGCAACGGTATTTCGATGCGGGCGACCCCTATTACTGCCATTGCGCCAAGACCGCACGCCTTCTCCGCGAGAAATTGGGGTGGACGGAAGAGTTTGCGCCGATGGCGTTCCAGTCGAAATTCGGCCGCGAGAAATGGCTTGAGCCTGCGGCCGATGAAACGATCCGGGCGCTAGGCGAGGCGGGCGTCAAGAACATCGCCGTCATCATGCCGGGCTTCATCTCGGACTGCATCGAAACGCTCGAAGAAATCGACATCGCGGCGCGCGAGACATTCACGGACGCCGGCGGCGAACGCTTCACCGCCATCCCCTGCCTCAACGACGCGCCGGAAACGATCGACATGCTGGCGAAAATCATTCGCCGCGAAACCGCGGGCTGGTTAGAATAGGGCGTGAAAATCTTCTACGCCGACAATCATGATCTCAACCTGCCGCCGGGCCACCGGTTTCCTTCAGGCAAATACGGCAAGCTCCGGCGCGCGCTTCTTGAAAACGAGATCATCGGAGCGGCGTCGCTTCATCCCTCGCCGCTTGCGAACGACACCGAACTGACCCGCGCCCATGCGCCCGAGTATGTCGCCGCCATCGAAACCGGAACCATCGACCCTAAAGCCATGCGGCGCATCGGTTTCCCGTGGTCGCCCTTCGTCGCGAAACGGGCGCGCGCTACGATGGGCGGCGCCGTTGCGGCGGCGAAGGCGGCGCTCGAGGACGGGTTTTCAGGCCAGCTTGCGGGCGGCACGCATCATGCGCATTACGATTTCGGCTCGGGCTATTGCGTCTTTAACGATTTCGCCGTCGCAGCGCTGGCGCTGATCGCCGAAGGGTTGGCGAAACGCGTCGTGATCATCGATCTCGACGTTCACCAGGGCGACGGCAACGCGGCGATCCTGTCCCCGCGCGAAGACGTTTTCGTTCTCTCCGTACACGGCGAGAAGAACTTCCCCTTCCGCAAGGCGACGTCCGATCTTGATCTCAACCTGCCGGACGGCGTTGAGGACCGGGAGTATCTCAGCGCCGTCGCCGGCGTCCTGCCGGCCGTCTGGGAATTCAAACCCGACATCGTGCTTTATCAGGCGGGCGTCGATCCGTTGAAGGAAGACCGGCTCGGGCGCATGGCGCTCACTCATAACGGGCTAAAAAAGCGCGACAAACTGGTGCTGGGAGAATGCAAGCGCCGCGGCGTTCCGGTTTCGCTGGGGCTTGGCGGCGGCTATGCGAACCCGATCGATTTAAGCGTCGCGGCTTATGCAAACACCTATCGCGCAGCGAAAGCTGTTTACGGCTTCTGAACCGGAAGCTTCAGGCCAGTTTTGAGACTGCCTTCAAAAACGTCTGCACATCCTCATCCGTGGTCTTGAACGAACAGATCAGCCGCTGCATGCGGCCGCTGGCGGGATCGCCCGGCGTGATCCACGGATAAAACGCCGCGCCCTGTTCGCGCAGCTTTTCGGCGACGCCGTCGGGGAAACAGGCGAAGACTGCATTGATCTCGGTCGGGTAGGAAATTTCAACGCCGTCAATCGCTGCAAGGCCGCCGGAAAGTTTCCTCGCCATGGCGTTGGCGTGCGATGCAAGCTTCAGCCACAAGCCGCTTTCGAGATAGGCGTCGAGCTGGGCGGCGATGAAGCGCAGTTTGGCGGGCAAATGACCGGCGCGCTTGCGGCGGAATTCAAAATCGCGAGCCAGCGCCTTGTCGAAGAACACCACCGCTTCGGCCATAAGGCAGCCGTTCTTGCTGCCGCCGAAGCTCAGGACGTCCACCCCCGCCTTCCAGCTCAATTCCGCCGGCGCGGCGCCTGTCGCGGCGACGGCGTTGGCGAAACGGGCGCCGTCCATGTGCACGCTGAGACCGGCCTGATGCGCCGTTTCGCAAAGCGCCGTCAGTTCGGCTACGGAATACATCGTTCCGCATTCGGTTCCCTGCGTCAACGACAGGACTGTCGCCGGCGCGCCATGCGGTGGGCGATCAGGAAACCCCGCGAGCGCTTTTTCCACCGCCGCCGGCGTCAGTTTGCCGGCCGCGCCTGCCACCGGCAGTAGCTTCGCCCCGCCGGTGAAGAATTCCGGCCCCGCGCATTCGTCCATCTGCACATGGCTTTCCTCATGGCAGAGGATCATGCCGTAAGGCGGCGTCAGCACCGACAGCGCGAGGCCGTTCGCGGCGCCGCCGGTCGTCACCAGATAAACCGCGCAGTCGCGTTCGAAGAGTTCGGCGAATTTCGCCTCGACTTTCTTCGTGAGATCATCGCCGCCATAGGATGGAACGGCGCCCTCATTGGCGCGGAATACCGCTTCCATGATTTCCGGCGCCGCGCCCGACCAATTGTCCGATGCGAAATTCATGGCGCTACCGTTGCGGATCAGGCGACGCGCCGTCAAGCCGCGACAGGAAGGCCTTGAAATCCTCGACCAGATCATGGGCGCCGGCCTCGAGCAGCCGCTCCCCGTGACCCGCAAATACATGCCCGCCGCCGAGAAATCCCCAGACCGTCATGCCGGCCGCGAGGCCGGCGCGCACGCCGTTCGCGCTGTCCTCGATAACGAGGCAGGCTTCGGGTTCGACATTCAGCCTGTCCGCAGCGTAGAGAAAAATATCCGGCGCCGGTTTACCGTGCGCCACGAGATCGGCCGAGTAAACATGCGGCGCGGCGAGATCGTAAAGCCCGACGCGTTGCATCTTTCCGGTGAGATATTCCGTTCTCGATGACGACGCGACCGCGAACGGTCTTTCGCCTTCCTGAAGCGCCTTCAGCGCCGTTTCCGCATCCGGCACCGGTTTGAGGAGATGGCGACGCGCACGGCGGGTTTCGACCAGTCCTTCAAAGAAATCCGGCGCGGGCGTCTTTCCATGCAAGGCGCGATAGGCTTCGGTCAGTTTTGCGGCGAAGACATCATCGCGAAAACCGGTGAAAAGGCGCACCAGATCTTCCCGCGTCCAGGAAAAGCCATGCCTGCGCAAATAGTCGGCCGAAGCGTCGAGACCGAGAATTTCGGAGTCGACGAGAACGCCGTCGCAGTCGAAAATCACCGCTTCAAACGGGCGCGCACTCATGCGGGCGCGCCTGCGGGGCGGTTCTCCAAAAACGCGTAAAAACAGACGTCAAACATAGCTTCGTTTCAATTCCGGCCTTGAATTTCCCTGACATCCGGTCTGAAATCCTGCCGGGAGAAGGACAACGCTTGTCTAGCGGGGATGGGGATCATGAAAAAGGGAATTCTGCTGGGCGCCGGGCTCGTTGCGCTCGCCCTTGCGGTCGGCGGTACAGCGCTGAGCCGACGGGACGAGCCGCGCCGCGAGCATGGCGCGCAGAACATCACCCGCGACAAGGACGCCTATAACGAAGCGCGCCAGCGCAAATGGCGGCGCGACTGGCGGAAATCCTTCGCCGAGGGGCGAGAAGCGCGCGCCATGGACGGCTCGAACAACAATGAGGAACAACCGGAAGCCGGCGCCACATTCCAGCCGTTTCAGCGCATGACTTTCGCCGACTATTCTGACGGCGTTTCCGCGATGGCGGGGCCGCTTCGCAAAAGCCCGCGCGTGATTTCGAATATCGTCATCGACCAGGCCGGCCAATCCTATCCGAACGATTTCGGCACCAGCGATTTTCTGTGGCAGTGGGGCCAGTTCATGGACCACGACATCACGCTCGGCGATGAAGTGCTGACCGACGACCGCTCCTTCGACATTCCGGTCCCGGCGGGCGATCCTTTATTCGACCCGGCGAACCACGGCGATAAGGTCATTCGCTTCGACCGCGCGCTGTTCGATCATGAGACCGGGACCGATCCCGGCAATCCCCGCCAGCAGATGAACGAGCTCACATCGTGGATCGACGGCTCGATGGTCTACGGCAACAACGACGCCCGCGCCGAAGCCTTGCGCACCATGGACGGAACAGGGCGTCTGCGGACCAGCCGCGGCGATTTGCTGCCGTTCAACACCGAAAACCTGCCCAACGCCAACGGCCCGGCGCCGGATCCGACAAAGCTGTTTCTCGCCGGCGACGTGCGTTCGAACGAACAGGTCGGGCTCACCGCGATGCACACGCTTTTCGTCCGCGAGCACAACCGCTGGGCGCGGCAGATCAGGCTGACGCGGCCATGGCTTTCCGGCGACGAGATCTATCATTCTGCGCGGCGCATGGTGATCGCGGAAATCCAGATCGTCACCTATGAGGAATTTCTTCCCGCCCTGATCGGCCATGACGCGATGACCACCTATCAGGGCTACGATCCCGGCGACCCGACGATTTTTACGGAATTTTCCGGGGCCGCCTACCGCCTCGGCCATACGCTGATCAACGCACGGCTGATGCGGCTCGACCGCAAGGGCCGCGAGATCTCGGGCGGCCACCTCGCCTTGCGCGACGCCTTTTTCAACGCGCCGGAGATTATTCGGCGGCGCGACGACATCGACCCGATCCTGCGCGGCCTTGCATCGCAACGCAGCCAGGCCTTCGACCACATGATCGTCGACGACCTGCGCAACTTTCTCTTCGGCCCGCCGGGCGCCGGCGGGTTCGACCTCGCCTCGCTCAATATCCAGCGCGGCCGTGACCGGGGGCTGCCTTCCTATAATGACGTGCGCGAAAGGATGGGCTTTCCGCGCGCTGAGGATTTCAGCGACATCACGTCCGACCCAAGCCTGCAGCAGAAACTGTTCGAGGCGTACGGAACGGTTGACGACATTGACCTCTGGGTGGGCGGCGTTTCAGAAGATCCGATGACGGATGAAGGCTCGCAGCTCGGCCCCCTCTTCCGTCATATCGTCGCTCACCAGTTTCAGATGCTGCGCGACTGCGACCGGTTCTGGTGGGAGCGCGATCTCACCCGCGCTGAACAGGCGATGGTGAAGAATACGACGCTGTCGAAGATCATCATCGCCAACACCGGCATTCGCGCCGGCGAAATCCCGAAGGACGTTTTTCATGTGCGCGAACACAAACGCGATGGATGGCGGAGAAAGGGAAAAGGCCGGCGCCATTAGTCGATAACGTGAGAACAAAAAAGGGCCGCTCAATGAGCGGCCCTTTTCTTTTGAGATGTTGCGAGACTGTTAGCCCGCCAGCGCGGCGAGCAGCAGCAGCGCCACGATATTGGTGATCTTGATCATCGGGTTGACCGCCGGGCCCGCCGTATCCTTGTACGGGTCGCCGACCGTGTCGCCGGTGACGGCGGCCTTGTGGGCTTCAGAACCCTTGCCGCCATGCTGGCCGTCCTCGATGTATTTTTTGGCGTTATCCCAGGCGCCGCCGCCCGCCGTCATGGAGATGGCGACGAAGAGGCCGGTGACGATCACGCCGATCAGCATGGCGCCGACCGCCGAAAGCGCCGCGGATTTGTCCGCAACGACGCTGACGACGCCGTAAACCACCAGTGGCGAGAGGATCGGCAGCATGGACGGAACGACCATTTCCTTGATCGCCGCGCCGGTCAGCATGTTCACCGCCCGCGCATAGTCCGGACGCTCCGCGCCTTGCATGATGCCCGGTTTTTCCCGGAACTGGCGGCGCACTTCCTCAACGATGGCGCCGGCGGCGCGGCCCACCGCCTGCATGGCGATGCCGCCAAAGAGGTAAGGCAGAAGACCGCCGATCAACAGGCCGGCGATGATGTAAGGATCGGAAAGCGAGAACGAGACATTCACATCGGCAAAGAACGGAAACTCCGTCGGGTGCGCCGTGAAATGCTCGATGTCTTTCGTGTAGGCGGCGAAGAGGACCAGCGCGCCGAGGCCCGCGGAACCGATCGCATAACCCTTGGTGACGGCTTTCGTCGTGTTGCCGACCGCGTCGAGCGCGTCCGTCGTCTCGCGAACCGAGCCCTCAAGGCCCGACATTTCGGCGATGCCGCCCGCATTGTCCGTAACCGGACCGAATGCGTCGAGCGCGACGATCATGCCGGCGAGCGCAAGCATGGTCGTCACCGCCGTGGCGATGCCGAAGAGGCCGGCGAGATTGTAGGCGGTGATGATGCCGATGACGATAACGATGGCCGGCAGCGCCGTCGCTTCCATCGAAACCGCAAGGCCCTGGATGACATTGGTGCCGTGGCCGGACTCGGAAGCTTTCGCGACCGACTTCACCGGGCGATAGCCGGTACCGGTGTAGTATTCGGTGATCCACACGATGAGCCCCGTGACGACGAGACCGAGAACGCCGCAAAGGAAGAGAGACAAGCCGGTGAACGCCTTGCCCGATTCCGTCTGGGCGATTTCTTCGGAGAAGCCGAACATCTGGAACGTCACAGCGCCGACGGCGACCAGCGACAACAGGCCGGTGACGATAAGGCCCTTGTAAAGCGCGCCCATGATGTTGGTCGAGCCTTTGCCGAGCGACACGAAATAGGTGCCGACAATCGACGTAACGATGCAGACGGCGCCGATCGCCAGCGGATAGAACATGAACTTCGCGGCGTCCGCCGTGAAGAGAATGGAGCCCAGCACCATGGTCGCAGCGACCGTGACAACATAGGTCTCGAACAGGTCAGCGGCCATGCCCGCGCAGTCGCCGACATTGTCGCCGACATTGTCGGCGATCGTCGCCGGGTTGCGCGGATCGTCTTCCGGGATGCCGGCTTCAACCTTGCCGACCATGTCGCCGCCAACGTCGGCGCCCTTGGTGAAGATGCCGCCGCCGAGACGCGCGAACACCGAAATCAGCGAGGCGCCGAGCGACAGCGCCACAAGGCCGTTGACGACAGCGCGGCTCTCCGGCGCATTGCCGAGACCGACGGTGAGGATCGCGTAGTACGCCGCAAGACCGAGCAGAGCGAGGCCGGCGACCAACATGCCGGTGATGGCGCCTGCCTTGAAAGCGACCGAAAGACCTTTAGCGAGGCTTTCGCTTGCGGCCTGGGTCGTGCGGACATTGGCGCGCACCGAAACCAGCATGCCGATAAAGCCGGCCGCGCCTGACAGGACGGCGCCGATAGCGAAGCCGACCGCCGGAATGAAATCGAATTTGAATGCGGCGAGCAGCACGAGGAACACAACGCCGCCGGCGATGGCGATCGTCGTGTACTGCTTGTTGAGATAGGCCTGCGCGCCTTCCTGAATGGCGGCGGCGATTTCTTTCATGCGGTCAGAACCGGCAGGCATCGATATCACCGAATTGATGGTGAATGCGCCGTATCCGATGGCTGCCAAGCCGGCCAGAATGACCAGCCAAAGCGAGAGATCCATGGTTATCCCTTTCCTGGAATATCTGTGATGGTGGTTTGGGCTTTCGCCGGTATGGCCGCAGCGACGAGATACGCTCGCGCGCGCTTCAACCAGCCCCCGTTGATGTCGGCGCGGAAACTGGCAAAGCCGTTCCGCAAAATCAACAGAAACTTATTGCTTTGCGGCGATGAGGCGGAAAGCGCCCGGGAGACTAGGCCGCGCCGCCCCGCATCGCCCGTTTTTCTGCGGGTTCGGCGTCGGTGAGCTCCTTAACCCAAGGATACTTCTTGGCCGTTTCGTCCGTGTAACCAAGATTTCGCGCGGTGGCGCTGCGCGGCATATCGGTCGATTCTTCATAAAAGGTCCCGAAAACCCGGTCCCAGAAGAATTCGGCGATGCCGTAATTGCCGTTCTCATTGTGGAAATGATGGGCGAGATGGCGACGCTTCATGTCTTTCCAGAATTTCGACTTGGGCTCGAAGGCGAGATGCTCCCCGGCGTGCAGGAACTCGGTCACCATCGTCATGATCACCGTCCCGCAAATCGCGCCCATGGCCCCGGGGAAGCCGTCGATGAGCCAGCCGATCGGGCCGGCGACGAGGACGATTGTGGGCAGCGTGGTGTGGAGACCGCCGAACAGTACGGAAAGGTCGTTTGGGAAGCGGTGATGATCGTAATGGACGCGCTTCCACAGTTTGGCGAGCCAGGGCGTTTTATACATCCAGCTGCCATGAAGGATGTAGCGATGCGTGATATACCAGGCGATAGGAAAGAGAAGCGCGCCGGCGACTATTGCGCCCCCGAAACGAAGCGGCGAACCCGTTGTCGCGACACCCGCCACGAGCGCCGCAATCAGGATCAGCGCATAAATCTGGATCGCCGGATAAGTCACGTAAGCCCGCACGAGATCGTCAAACGTCATGCGGTTAAGGAGGTATTCCTCGGCTTTCCAGGCCTTATAGCCGACAAACAAGCGCATTCGTCCTGATCCCTTAAAACGCCCGGTTTACCTTACGCAGCGCGGGGCGAAACTAAGCCCGCGCCGCCGCGACTTCAAGCGCGGCGCGTTGGCGCAAATCGGCGCTTGTGCGGCGCAAAACAAGGCTTTCGGGCGTATTGTAATATCCGGGCGCAATTATTGATGCCGCGGACGGCGCCCCGGGGCTTGTCGGTTGACCTAAGGCCTTGTATCCGCTCAAGATCATGCGGCGCGCCTGGCGTTGGCGATGGGTTGGAGCAATCAATGAAATCGGGCGCGCTCATGCGAGTTGTCTGGATTCCCCATTCGGCAAGAGGGCTGCCGAGAATGCGGAACATTGAAATCGGCGGAAGCCGGAATGAAGTGCGGGGGCGTTAATGGCCGAAATCACCGATCGTATTTTGCCGACTCCAACAGTGAATTCGACTCTGGAATTCCGCAATGGCGGCTTCGCCAGCCTGCCTGAGGCGCTGGACTACGCCGCGCAGGGCGAAACGGGCTACAATTTCTTCAATCTCCGCGGCGAACTGGACTGCAGCCTGCCCTATTCCGAACTGCGCGTCCGCGCGCTCAAGATCGCCGACCGGTTGGCGGCGCGTTTCGAGCGCGGCGCCCGCGTCGCGATGGTCGCTGAAACCAGTCCGGAATTTCTCATCACCTTTTTCGCCTGCCAGTATTGCGGGCTGATCCCCGCGCCGATGCCGATGCCGGTCAATCTCGGCGGCAAGGACGGCTACATTCTGCAGATCCGCCAGATGATTACCGGCGCCAAGGCTGTCGCCGCCGTGGGCCCTGCTCAGCTCACTGAATTTCTGGACGAGGCCTCGGCCGATATCGACGGCGTTGAAGTTTTCGATTTCGACGCGTTTTTCTCGTTGCCAGACCAGGGCGTCAAAGCCGTTCCGTCAGGGCCGGACGAAATCTGCTACATTCAGTATTCGTCAGGCTCTACGAGCGCGCCAAAGGGCGTTATCGGCACACAGGCTTCCGTCAACGCCAACCTAACAGCGATTGGCCGTCACGGCATTTACGCCAAGCCCGGGGACCGCTGCATCAGCTGGCTGCCGCTCTATCACGACATGGGTCTTATCGGCTTCGCGCTGACCATTCTTTCATCGCAATTGTCAGTCGATTATCTGGCGACCTCGGACTTTGTCCGCCGCCCGCTGCTATGGCTGCGCCTGATGACCGAAATGAAGTCGACCATCACTTACAGCCCGTCTTTCGGCTACGACCTTGCGGCCAAACGCTCCGCGCGCGCCGAGCCGGGCTCGATCGATATTTCAAACCTGCGCATCGCCGGCATCGGCGGCGACATGGTGCGCGCCGAAGCGCTGAACGCCTTCGCCGACGCGTTCGAGCCTTGCGGTTTCCGCCGCGACGCTTTCGCGCCAAGCTACGGCATGGCGGAAGCGACGCTCGCCATCTCGTTCCCCGAGCTCGGTTCGCATTTCACCGTCGACGAAGTCGACATGCGCCATTACACGCGCTCCGGCGTCGCCCAGCCGGCTTCCGCGCTCACTTCACCCGAACATAAGCGCGGCTTTGTCCTTTGCGGCCGCGCTCTGCCAGGCCACGAGATCGAGGTTCGCGGCGAGGACGGCGCGCCGCTTGAAGAACGCGATGTCGGCCGCATCTTCATCAAGGGGCCGAGCCTCACGCCCGGTTACTTCTCCGACAAGGAGGCGACCGCTGCGATGTATGACGGCGAATGGCTCAACACCGGCGACATGGGATATTTCCTCGACGGGCAGATCGTCATCACCGGCCGCGCCAAGGATCTGATCATCATCAACGGCCGCAATATCTGGCCGCAGGACATCGAGTGGGCGGTTGAGAAAGTCGAAGGCGTCAGAAGCGGCGGCGTCGCCGCATTCTCCGTCGATGACGGCCATGGCGAACGCATCGTCGTCGTCGCCGAGCGCCGCGGCATGAACGATGAAGCGCTTGCGGCGCTGAAGCGTGAGATCGCCAGCGTCGTTCAGAACGCCGTCGGCGCACCGGCCGAAATCGTACTTGCGCGACCGCATTCGATGGTCGTCACGTCTTCCGGCAAGCTTTCCCGCGCGAAAGTGAAACAGAAATATCTCGACGGCGCTTTCGCGGAAGACCGCCCGGAAGCAGCGGTCGAGACCCCGCGCGCCATCGCCGAAGCGCGGGTTTGACAAGGTAGCGAACCCCATGCGCGTCGCCGTTACAGGCGGCACCGGCTTTGTCGGAGCCGATCTGGTCCGTCAGCTCATTCAGCAGGGCAGCGAGGTTACCGCGCTTGCGCGTGATCCGACCAAACTTGAAGCCAGCGACAAGATGCGCGTGGTCAAGGGCGACCTCGAGAATGAACGCGCGATGGCCGAACTCGCCGAAGGCGCCGATCTTTTCATCCACCTCGCCGGCGTCACCCATGCGCGCCGCATTGAGGACTATACGCGCACCAATGTGGACGGCGCCGTCCGCGCGGCGAAGGCCGCCGCGAAAACCGGCGCGGCCTTCATTCATATCTCATCGATGTCGGCGCGCGCGCCGCATGTCTCCCCTTATGCGGGCAGCAAGTTCGAAAGCGAAGGCGCCGTCGCGACGGCCTCAGGCGACAATCCATGGCTGGCGCTGCGGCTGCCGGCCATCTACGGGCCGGGCGACATGGTCACGCTCCCCTATTTCAAGCTGGTCAAATCCGGACTCGCGCTTGAACCGAGAACCCCGGAACCGGCGCGCGCATCTATCCTTTATGTCGGAGAAGCCTCACAGGCGATCCTCGCCGCCGCCGGCGCCGAACCGGGCCGCGTCTACGAAGTCGGCGACGACGCGCCCGAGGGACGCGCCTGGACGGAAATCGGCGCTCTGCTCGGCGAAATATATGGCAACAAACCGCGAGTCATCCGTGTGCCGCGCGGGCTTATCGCCGCGTATCACGGATTGTTGCGTTCTGCTGAAAGCGCCATGGGCCGCAATCCGAGCGTTCGCGCCGGACAGGTCAACGAATTCTTTCACCCTGACTGGGTCGCCCGGGACAATTTACTCACCGAAGCCGCCGCCTGGCGGCCGGAAATTACGTTGCAGGAAGGGTTTGCAAAAACTGTCCGTTGGTATCAAGAACACGGTTTGCTATAACCGCGCGCGCGCAGAGGAGGCGCAGCCATGACCAGCATTCAGGAAGACGACGATCTCGTATTCCGAAAAATCTGTTCGCTGATTGAACCGCTCAACGAAAAGGGCGTGAAGCTGACGCGCGACACGGATCTGATCGCCGATCTCGAGATCGATTCCGTCGCGGTTCTCGACGTCGTAATGGATATTGAAGATAATTACGACATCTCCATTCCCGTCAACACGATCTCCGAAATCAAGACGATCGGGGAACTGGTGGACGCTATCCACGCCATCAAGAAAGAGCAGTCCTGAGCGATGAGCCTTTTCGATAAATTCCAGCCGACGAAAGAAATGTATTACGCCCTGCGCGAGCAGACCGGGCGCGACCCTTTCGGCGTCTCCATGGACGAGATGAAAGGCCCGACGCGGGCGATTGTGAAAGGCAGGGAAATCGTCCTTGCCGGGACGAATAATTATCTCGGCCTCACCTACGACGAAAGCGCCGTCAAGGCCGCGCAGGATGCGGTCGCTCAATCGGGCACCGGCACCACCGGATCGCGTTTCGCCAACGGCACCTACGACGCCCATCGCCAGCTGGAAATAGACCTCGCCGCGTTTTTGGGTTTCAAACACTGCATCGTCTTTTCTACCGGTTATCAGGCTAATCTTGGCGCGATATCGTCGCTGGCGAAGCCTCCCGAGGACGTCATCCTGATCGACGCCGACTGTCACGCCTGCATCTATGACGGCTGCCAGCTGTCCGGCGCCGAGACCATCCGGTTCCGTCACAACAATCCGTCAAGCCTTGAAAAACGCCTGCAGCGGCTCGATGAAAAAGTGAACGGCAAACTCGTTTGCCTCGAAGGCATGTATTCGATGTTCGGCGATACGGCGCCGGTGAAAGAGTTTGTCGACATCGCCCATAAATACGGCGCCCATGTGCTGCTCGATGAAGCGCACTCCTTCGGCGTCTTCGGCGACAATGGCAGAGGCCTCGCTGAAGCGCAGGACATTATCGGCGACGTTGATTTCTACACCGGCACCTTTTCGAAGAGCCTCGCTTCCATCGGCGGCTTTGTCGCTTCGAACCATGACGAACTCGAATATCTGCGCTTTTCGAGCCGCCCCTATATGTTCACCGCCTCTCCCTCGCCGGCGAATATCGCAGCGGCCTCAGCCGCGCTCAAGCGGATTGCATCCGATCAGTCCATGCGGATTACGCTCTGGGAAAATGCAAAGCGCGTTCACGCCGCGTTCACGCAGCTCGGCTTCGAAGTATGCGCGCCCGCAAGCCCGGTGATCGCGGTCAAGCTCGCCGGCAAGGCTCAGGCGTTCAAGGCCTGGAACTTCCTGATGGAGAACGGCGTTTATGTGAACCTGGCGATCCCGCCAGGCACGCCCAACGCAACCTCGATTCTGCGGTTATCGGTGTCGGCGGCGCATACCAATGAAGACCTCGACATTGTTATCAGCGCCTATACGGCGCTTTCGGAAATGCTGGCGAATGACGATTCGAAGGATTAGGGCTTGCCACCTCACAATCCCGTCAGGCACAATGTTTCCACAATTTCGCCGTGGGGGCGGCGGACCCAGCATACAGTCTGGCGTCTGAATTTTATTTTGGGTGTGAAGGGTAGTCGACGTGTCAAATAAAATTCTGAACGCCGCGGTCGCCACCGCCGCCGTCTTCATGTGCGCCAGCGCCTCGGCGCGAAACAACGATCTCGAGAAATTCGATTTCGAGCATGTCAGCTGCACTGGTGTAGAGAACGAAATCCGCATTCGCATCAAGGGCGTGAAGAAAAGCGTCGGCCTGATCGCCGCCGATCTCTACCCGAATGATGAGGAAGCCTTCCTTAAGGGCCCCATGCGCATCAAACAGGTGCGGTTCGCCGCCAAGTCGCCGGTGACGACCTTTTGCATCGACGCGCCCGAAGCGGGCGATTTCGCGATCGCGCTCTACCATGATCAAAACGCCAACGGCCGGTTCGACAAGGGACCGTTCGGCATGCCTGCCGAGCCGTGGGGCATCTCAAACAATCCCAAGGTCCGCTTTTCTGCCCCGCCGGTTTCCCAGGCGCTGTTCAACGTGAACGGGCAGCAGGGCGCAAAGGTGGAAATCAAGCTGAACTAGCGCTACGCGTTCCGGCACGAAGCCGCTCTCTGGCGGCGCAGCCATCAATGCGGAGCCATTCATGACCTCTTCCGCCGTCGTAGTCCGCCCGGTCGAAACCGCTGCGGACCGCAAGACCTTCATCCGGATGCCGGGCCCGATCTACGCGGGCGATTCCAACTATATCGCGCCGCTTGAATTCGAGCTGATGGATCGGCTCAACGCCGCCAAGAACCCGGCGCTCAAGACCTCGCCGCACCAGCTCTGGATCGCCTGGAAGGGAGAGAGGCCGGTCGGGCGCATCTCCGCGCTGGTCAACAGGGGCCACCTCGAAAGGCATCAGGACGAAGCCGGTCATTTCGGCTTTCTCGAAGCCGAAGACGATCCTGAAATCTTTGACGCCCTGATCAGGACAGCGAGCGATTGGCTGCGCGAACACGGCATGAAGAAAATCATGGGGCCGTACAGTTTTTCGGTAAACGAAGAATGCGGCCTCCTGGTCAACGGCTTCGATACGCCGCCTTACGTGATGATGCCGCACGGGCGGCCCTATTACGCCGGACAGCTCGAAAGGCTCGGCTTCGCCAAGGCGATGGATATGCACGCGCTCGAATATTATCCGGTTCGCCAGTTCATCCCCGAAAAGCGCATGCGCTTTATCGAAAAGGCGCTCAACAAGCCGAACATCAAGATCCGGAATATGAAGGACGGCGATCTTCTTGGCGACGTGAAGATCATCATCGATATCTTCAATGACGCCTGGTCGGACAACTGGGGCTTCATTCCGTTCACCGAAGATCACGCCATTCACATGGCCAATGAGCTCAAGCCCATTATCGCTAAACACAATATCGTGATCTGCACCTATGACGACGAGCCGGCGGCGTTCGGTCTTGTGCTGCCGAACATCAATCGCGCCATTCGTGATTTCAACGGCAAGCTGCTGCCGTTCAACTGGGCCAAGCTCTTGTGGCGCCTCAAGGTTAAAGGCGTCGATCAGGCGCGGATGCCGCTCATGGGCGTGCGAAAGAAATTTCACAAGAAGCCGGTCGGGCCGGCCTTCGCCTACAAGATCATCGATATGGTCAACACCGCCAACATGGATCAGGGCGTGACTCATTCCGAGCTTTCCTGGATACTCGACAACAACGAGTCGATGCTCAACATGCTCACCGACCTCGGCGGGCGAATTTACAAGACCTACAGGATTTACGCACGAGAGCTGTAAGCATGCGCAGGGTTTTCGTTTTGACGGCGGCCGCCTTTTTGCTGACAGCCTGCCAGAAAGACAGTCAGGCACAGACTGAGGCCTGCACGCCGCTTGGCATGTCCAAAACGGAACTCCTGGCGTTGCGCGACGCCGGCTTTGAAGGCGGCGTCGGCTTTTCCTACGACGCCTTCGCCATCGAACTGGTCGAGTGTTTTGGCGACCCGGATCCCGCACTCCGCGATACGGTTGGCTATGAAGGTTTCGCAAACCTTTTACGCAACAAGAAAGTCAGCCCCCAGACGATAAAACTGCTTTCGCGCAAGCTGACCGACATGATTACGACGCCGGACCCGCGAGGGTTCCGCCCTCCTTTCGCCGCGCTGGCGCTTTCCGAAGTCGCCCGCGCCGATCTTTTCGACGAAATTTTCACCGATGAAGAGCGCGCGGCGCTGGTCGATACTAGCGCGACTTATATGCGCTCCGTTACCGATTATCGCGGCTATGATGAAAACGAAGGATGGCGGCACGGCGTCGCGCACGGCGCCGATTTCCTGATGCAGCTGTCGCGCAACGAGGCGCTGACACGCGATGAACTAGTGACGATACGCGACGCCATCGCCGCGCAGGTCGCGCCGGACGCGCATTTCTATATTTACGGCGAGGGCGAAAGGCTCGCCCGCCCGATCCTGTTTATCGCCATGCGCGGCGTTTTTACCGAAGAAGAATGGGCAGGCTGGTTTGCGGCGCTTGGCGGCGAGGCGTCGCCCAACGACGCGCCCTTCACGCAAGCCTCGCTTGCCCGGCGGCACAACCTGAAAGCCTTTGCTTCAGCGATCTATATCAGCGCAAGCCGCTCTGAAGCCGAAGGCCTGAAAGCCCTATTGCCGGGGGCGCTCGCGGCGCTTTGACAAACGCCGTTCGCGCCTATTGCTTTTCATATTGAGCCGGATTTCTCTTGCGTATCAGCTTGCGCGTAAACTCCATCGCCGTATCAACGCCATTGATCGCGTCTTCAAGCGTTTGCACGACCGGATAATCCGGCGGCGCGCCGCGCCCCTCGAAGACGCCGGGCGCAACAGCGTTGTGATACGCCATCAGCGGAATCCGCAGCCGGGCGCCGGAATGAGGCAACTCAAAAGGGACAAGCACGCCAGCCGTTACGCCCTGATAGGCGCCGTTGGCCTCCTCCCCTATCAGGGTTCCGACGCCAAGCTGATGCATTAGCGCCGGCGCCTCGCCGCCTGAAGAGCCGCTGCCGCCGTCGAAGAGAAGATAAACATCGCCGATGAAGCGGTTTTCGGCCGGATAATGCAATCCTGCCGCCGGGTTGCGCGCCGCATAATCCGCAAGCAGTTCCATGAATGAGCTTTCTTCCACGATCCGGCGGCGCTCTTCCTTGCTCATGCCAGTCAATTCAGGCGCATAAAAGAATGAATCGGGTTCGACATGCGCGCCGTTCAACACGCTTTCATCGGTAATCCTGTAAGTAAATCCATCGTAGAATTTATACGGACGATCAACAAGGTAATCAAAAAGATCCGTATTGAATTTGTCGTACCCGCCGGAGTTATTGCGTATGTCGATAATCAGGTTCTGTACCTTTTTCTTCCTGAGCGTTTTGAAGCTATTTTCAAAGAAAACCGGCGTCGACATATCGGTGAATGTTGCAATTCTCATCACCGCGACGCTTTCCGATTCGTCAATCCGCAGCGCCAACGGCGCTTCCGTAAACTCCTTTGCGCGCATATCGTTCAGCAGAATTTCGGCGGGAACGCCCGCGACCTCGTAAGTCAGCGGCGCATCAGATAACGGCGATGCGATGACGATCTCGAAATCGCCGGACGTATCGATATGCTCAGCGTAAAGCAGCCAGAACAGCCGGTTTAGCGTGAAGTATTTTGAAGTCTCGATATAACCGTCCGTTCCGACCGCCATCATCAGCGTTTTTGTAATGCCCGCCATATCCCGCCCATTTATCGCGAGCATTTCGGCGCCTGGCCGAATGGTCTGCTCCTCGCTGAAATTTTTTTCGACAAATGCGCGGCCATCGACATAGCGAATGTCAAAAGGAAAACGCTTTTCGCTGTTGATAAGATATCCACGAAACTCTTTCGACGGCCGGATGTTCGTATGCCCATCGTGAATCGCATCTATTAACGGCGGCAGCTTGCGGAAAAACGCCGCCTCGCTCGCAGGCGCAGTAAGCGATTGCTCTATGGCGTCGAATTGCGCGTCTATTTCCGCCTTCGTGCTGTAACGGTAGAGCCCGCCATGCGCGCCCTCGAGGGCGGTCCTGAGGATGTAGAAATCCTCCTGCTGCTGTTCAACGCTGAGCATTTTCAGCGGAACCGAAGCGCCGGCGGGCGCGAAGAAAGAAAAGGCGAAACAAGCCGCGACGGCAAAAACCGTCGCTAAAACTCTGAAAACTGCCATTGCGCGCTCTTTCAGATTTGTATACAGTATACATAAATAGCACCGATAAACAGGAAGTTGCAAGCGATTCAAAATGCACGCCCGGGCGTTTTCGAAACTCAAAGCCGTCGCCAAGCCGAGCCTCAGCGCCATGGCGGGCGGGCAGTTACGCCGCCTGATCGTGACCGGCGCGCTACCGCCCGGCGAAAAACTCGTCGAGGAAGACATTGCATCGCGGTTGCAGATGAGCCGCACGCCCGTTCGCGATGCGCTGGTTCAAATGGAAGCCGAGGGCCTCGCCGTGAAGAGCGGTCGAAGGGGCCTTGAGGTCAGCGCTCTCAGCGTTGAGGAAATCGATCAGATTTATCCCATGATCGCCGCGATTGAAAAACTGGCGTTTCTCGATTGCCCGGCGCCGGCAAGAGACAAGCTGCGCAAATTGAAACAGGCAAACCTTCAGTTTCAGAACGCCCGCGGCCGGCTCGACGCCATGATAAAAGCCGACCGGGCGTGGCATGCGGCGCTGACGCAGGATACGCGCAACCTGCTTGCGCTAGACATGTTGGAACCGTTGAAATCCCTATCGGAACGTTATGAGCGCGCCTATCTGGGCCAGCAGGATCTCGGGCTACGATCAGTTCACGAGCATGCCGATATCATCGCGGCGCTTGAAAACGGCGATGTGTCAATGGCGGCAAAAGCGCTGGAAGCTCACTGGCTCAACAGCCGGAACGCGCTCTACAAAGCGGTAACAGCACGCTAATCCGGACATCTGCCGCCGCGCCCCAATGCAGGCTGAAGAACTGCGCGCGGTATCATCTGGTAGACCGTGCGCCATCAATATTGCGCCAAACGCAGTTCCATAAGAATTTCTGTTTACGCTTATCGTAAAAACGGTTCGTCAAAGCTCCGCAATTTGCGCGAGTGGAGCGTGCCCGCCTTCATCTCTTCGCGAAGCAGCGCGATGGCGCGAATGCCGATTTCAAGATGCTGGCTGACGCGCTCCTGATAGAAGGCGTCCGCCATTCCGGGGAGTTTGACTTCGCCGTGTAACGGCCGGTCAGATACGCATAACAAGGTGCCGTAAGGCACGCGGTAACGATAGCCGTTGGCGGCGATAGTCGCCGATTCCATATCAATGGCGATGGCGCGGGCCTGATTGAGACGCACCGCATTGCGCTCAAACTGCAGTTCCCAGTTGCGGTCCGCGGTCGTCACGACCGTGCCCGTGCGCAAGTGCTCTTTCAGCTTCGCGGATTCAATGCCGCTCACTTCCGCGACCGCCTGAGTCAGCGCCAGCTGGATTTCGGCGAGGGTCGGCAGCGGCACGGACGGCGGCAGAACCTCATCGAGGATATTGTCTTCGCGCAGATAAGCGTGCGCGAGAACATAATCGCCAAGCCGCTGCGTGCGGCGAAGACCGCCGCAATGGCCGATCATCAGCCAGACCTGCGGGCGCAGGACCGCAAGATGGTCGGTGATGGTTTTCGCGTTGGACGGCCCGACGCCGATATTGACCAGCGTTATGCCGAGCTTCCCGGGCTGCGTCAGGTGATAGGCCGGCATTTGCGGAGCCTTGACGGCGCCGGTCGCCGGCGAGCCCTTGCGCGTGACCCGTTCGCCCGGCTCGATCAGCGCCTCCGCCCGTCCCGCCTCGACTTCCTTGATCCCGAAAGCGACAAATTCATCGACATAACGCTGGTAGTTCGTAAACAGAATAAAGTCCTGAAAATGCTGCGGCGCTGTCGCGGTGTAGTGCTGGATCCGGTGCAGCGAGTAATCGACCCGCTCAGCGGTGAAAAGCGACAGCGGCAACGGGCCGCTTCGCTGCAGGATCATCTGGCCGTCGACAATATCGTCATTGGTCGCCGCAAGGTTCGGCGTGTGGAAGTGATATTGCAGCTCGTTGCGCTGCTCCTGGGTGAGCGCAACGGTGGCGCTCTCCAGCGCAAAGGAAAGCGGGATCGGCGTCTCAGAACGGCCGACGAAAAGCCGCGCGGAAAATCGCCCCATGATGCGCGTCAGCTGCTGTTTCAGATATTCGGCGAACAATGCCGGCTGGGTAATCGTCGACCCGTGAATGCTCGCCGCTGCACGCCGCCCGAGCGCCAGTTTCGAGGTCTGCGGCGCCGCCGCCGCCGGCACCTGCGCGCAAAGGTAAGGATAGGCCGGCCCTTCAGCATCGTCGGCCGCCAGCTCGCCGGCGAGGTGCTGTTCAAAACGCGTTTTGAGCGCGCCGTTCGCCTCCTCGTAAAGCGCAGTGAGGCGGGCGATGGCGGCCTCCGGCGTGTCGCAGGGAACGAGATCGGTTGCCGGGGCGTCAATCGGCGGGGTCGAGGTCATCTTCTGGCGTCCTTATTGGGGTCGCCTGACTTACACCCTTTCGAGGCCTCGAGGCCAGCCGCACGGACGCCTATCGCAGCGCCAGCCGGGCGGCGAGGCGATGGGAGAGTATTTTCGCGCGATCCCGGAGCGGCGCGGCGCCGGCCAACGATGGCGTGCGGCCATGCGCGCGTAGCCAGGCGTTGACGCGATGCAGGCGCGCCTCGTCGTCGGACCGTCTCGAACGCCATGTAATAGAAAGCGAAACCGAGACCTCGCCACCGACTTTCACCCAGTGCGGCGCCTTGACCGGCGCGTAGAGCGCATCGCCCGGCCCCAGCTCATGAACGTCCGCAAATCGCTCGAACTCTTCCCGATAGGCGAGATTGCGATGCCCGCCCGGCGTGTGAAACGCTTCATGTTGTTCCGGCGAGACAAGCGCCGTCTCCCGCTGCGGATAGATGCGGAACGTTTTGCGACCGGCGACCTGAAGAAGAATGTTGTGTTCCGGGTCCATATGAAACGGCGTCACCGCGCCGGGGGAAGAAATGAAGACAAATCCCTCTTTCTTGAACATCGGCCCGATACGGCCCGGGAGCATCGCCCGCACGTCGGTAAGACCGTTTTCAAGCAGCCGCTCATAAGCGGCGTCCTGCTCGATGTTTTTCAAAACAATCCATGACCGGCATTCGCTGATCCGCCGCACAGTCTCTTCGGCGCTGAGCCCGTTCATCGGCGTTTTGTCAGGATCCTGACCGACGGTGAGGTCGCCCGCATTGTATTCGATGCTCGAGGCCGGCAATCGCCTGGTGAGGTCGAGCAGGCGGTCCATCGCAAGCAAGGAGCAACCGGCGAGACCATGCCGAAGGGGTGACGGTTTGTCGGGATAGTTCGCGGCGAATGACGCAGCGTGGTTGCGATCAAAAATCATCGCGCCTTCTCCTCCTCCGCCGGCGGCAGCGCGCTCCGCATCGCTTCGAGTAAGCGGCACAGACGCAGAAGCGCCTTACTGAGAGCGGCGTCGCCGCTGATGTTGAGCCCCGTGATCCGGCGGCGGCGCCGCCACAGGCTGTTGATCATCGAATGATCCTCCGCCGCGCAGGAATCAGCGAAGCGAAACGCGTCGCACCCCAGATGCGCTCTCGTCGCCTCGATTTCGATCATGACGCCGGGCGAGAACCGCGCAAAAGCCGGATCGTGACAGATTTTCAGGGAATAGCTCTCCGCAGACCCGAACCCGGTCAGCATGGCGACCGGATGACCGCCGCAGTCTAGGCGCAGAAAATCAAGACGTCCGGCGTCGAAGGCGCCTTTCAGGCTTTCACGGAACCATGCCGCGTCCTTCGCAGAGGACTTTAATGAAGTGCCGGCCTTGCTCTTCCAGCCCTTGTCCTCGAGATCGAGAAAAGCCGCCGTCCAATCCTCAAGCTCATATTCATTCGTCAGCTTACGGAATTTGACGCGCCCCATATCATCCAGCCGAGCCTGAAGGCGTTTCAATTCTTTCCGCTTCTTTTTGCGAATATTGGCGGCGAGGTAGGCTTCCGGCGTTTCGCCTGCACGGAGCACGGCGCGCTCATAACCGCCGCGCTCATAGCAGACACGCGCAACAGCTTCCGCCCTGAAGGCCCCAGCGACGGCGCCCGCCGCATCGAGCCGGGGGAGCCTTAAAAACGCGCGCGCCTGAGCCCCGCCGCTCAACAAGCGCAACAGTCCGGCCGCCGCGGCGCGCTCGCTGCCTCGACGCAATAACGGCGCGGCGTAATAGCAGTGCGGATGGGTCCATATTTGCCAATAGGCGATCGGCAACCGCGCATAGCCGCGCATCGGCGAGACCGGCGCGAGCCCGATGAGTTTCGTCCGCGCAACGTCCTCAAAGACGCAGGCAAGGTGAACGCCGGGGCCGGCATAGTGTTGCAGGGCGGGCAGAAGCGTGAAGGGCTCGAAAAAAGGGTTTTCCTCAACCGCGTCCGCCGCCAGATCGCGCCACAACCCTTCGATGGAAGCCGTTTCCTGAGGCTGCAGGAGCGCGGCGCAGCCCGCATCCGCGCGGTGAAGCGGGCCCGTTCGTCCCCCTTGATACCGCCACTCTGTCCCATTTGACGACATGATCGCGTCAGCCTGATATGCTTAACGTCCCGGCGCCGCTTAAGGCGCGAGTTTCCAGGCGGAGTTATGCATAGGACGCGCCGGTCAGAGCCGGGCGATTTCATCATTCGTCAGGCTGCGGGCTTCATCGACCAGCATGATCGGCACGCCGTCGCGGATCGGATAGGCAAGGCGCGCTTTCTTGCTTAACAGCTCGCTGTTCCCGCGATCGTAAATCAGCGGTCCCTTGGTCTGCGGGCAAACCAGGATTTCAAGAAGTTTTGCGTCGACCTCGATCGTCTTTTCCGTTTCCGTCATCGCTTTCGTCTCACTGTCAGCATCACTGCAAAGTCTGGTCGCCGCCGGTCTCATCCGCGCCGGACATTTCCATGAGCGCCATCAGGCATTCGGCCCGGTCGGCGACGGTCACGGCCTCGAGCAGCGCCTGTTTTTCGTTCGGCGCGAACGGGCATCCCATGGCGAGCGACACGACCAGGGCTTCGATCGGCGCTTCATCGACCGCGTCCCAGTCGGTCTTCAGGCTTTCCGCCTCAAGATAGTCCTGCATGATCTCAATGAACTCTTCGCGATCGACCGTATCGCCGGAAATATCCCTATGCGCATCAATATTGAATGCGCCCCAGTCAACATTCGCGATGCGATAAGGCGCGGCGTCGCCGGTCTCCCCCTCGATACGGAAACGGTGCAGCCCCGTGAGGGTGATGAGATACCGCCCGTCGCCGGTTTCCGTAAACGATGTAATGCGTCCGGCGCAGCCGACATCATAGAGCGGCGGTTCGTCTCCGCCGCGGGCGGGATCGAGCGGCTGGATCATGCCGATCATGCGCTCAGCACCGAGCGCGTCGTCGACCATCCTCAAATAGCGCGGCTCGAATATGTTAAGCGGCAGTTGGCCGTTCGGCAGCAGGAGCGCGCCGGAGAGGGGGAAGATCGGAATCGCCGCCGGCAATTTCGTCCGCTGTCGGGGATTCTTCTGAATGGCCATGCGTGCGCGGCGCCGCCTCGATTGTCTCTACGAAAAAAGAATGGAGGAAAGCCGGCGGCGAGCGCGGGCGGTCGCCGGATGCGCGGGACCCAGCGCCTCAAACACCGTCAGCAGTTTTTTGCGTGCGGCTTCCTCGTTCCATTCCCGGTCCCGTTCGATGATGGCGAGCAACGCATCGATCGCCTGTTCCATGGAGCCCGACGACAAAAACGCTCCGGCGAGATCGAACCGGGCTTCAAGGTTGTCCGGCTCGGCCTCGACTTTCGCCTTCAGCGCCGAGACGTCGCCGCCGCCGCCCTCTTCGGCGATGCTGATCGCCGCGTTCACGCCCGCCAGCGCCGCATCGTCTTTCTTGTCGGGCGGAACGAGCGCCAGCGTCTGTTTTGCTTTTTCAACGTCGCCAGAAGCGAGATGGCAGCGCGCCAGCCCGGCCAGCGCGCGGATATTCGACGCATCCGCCTGCGCCGCCTGCCCGAAGAGCTGCGCCGCAGCGGCGAGATCGCTTTCTTCAAGGGCCGCCTCGCCGGCGTTCAGATAATCTTCAACCGGATCGCCAGCCGGCGCGCCGCCAAGCTGAATGAGACGTTCGATGAAAGTCTTGATTTCGCTTTCGGGAAGCGCGCCCTGAAACCCGTCCACCGGGCGGCCCTGAAAAAAAGCATAAACGGTCGGGATCGACTGGATGCGCAACTGACTCGCCAGCATTTGGTTCTTGTCGATGTCGATCTTGACGAGGCGCACCTTGCCGCCAGCCGCCATCACCGCCTTTTCGAGGACAGGCCCCAATTGTTTGCACGGCCCGCACCAGTCCGCCCAGAAATCGACGATCACCGGCGCCGACATCGAGGCGGCGACCACATCCTGCTCGAAAGTCTCGATGGTGGCGTCCTTGATGAGGTCGGCCGGCAGATCGCCGGAACCCGCGCTGTTCGAGCCGATAATCGTTTCCATTGGCCGTCTCCTTGCCGTTCTCCCTAGATGAGACCCGGCGCGGCGAAACGCAAGCCGTCAGCCCGCCAGCGGCGTCTCAAGGTCGCGGATTTCCGGGGAAAACCCGCAGCTTTCGACGAACCGGACCAGCCCCGCCGGGCTCACCGCCGTCGACGCGGTGTTCTCCAGCGGATGGAACCAGACCGGGTCGTGCTCGAACAGGGCCCGGTCGAGAATGAAACGGGATAGCGCCTTCGCGGCCTCGTTGACGAGCGCGAAGGGCGTCACCGCGCCGGGAATGACGCCGAGGGTCTCAGTCATGAGATCCGGCTTGCCGAATGAGAGCCGACCCCTGGCGCCAATCGCCTTGCCGAGCCCGACAAGATCCACCCTTGTCTCGGAAAGCGCCGTCACAAGCGTCAGGGCGCCTTTTTTGTCCTTCAGGAACAGGTTCTTCGAATGGCCGCCGGGCATCTCCCGCTTGAACTCGCGGCCCTCTTCGACGGTGAAGATCGCCGGGTGTTCGACAGTGCGGTGGGTCACCCCGAGCGCATCAAGGCGCGCGAAAAGGTCGGCCCGCGTCTTCGCCCAGACAGGCGGCGAGGCCGGCCCCGCTCCGGTTTCGCCCGGCTGATCGTTCATCTCTGGCCCCCACTCTCCCCGTTCAGCGCCGCACCCGGCAGCGGCTGCAACCCGAAACCCGTCGGCCTTCAGACGCGGGCGATTGGCGCTTGCAAAGCCCCTTACGCTCGTGCATATAGCGCCCCCTGCCGGGCATCAACTGTCCGGCATCGCCAGTCGAGCGGGCGTAGCTCAGGGGTAGAGCACAACCTTGCCAAGGTTGGGGTCGTGAGTTCGAATCTCATCGCCCGCTCCAGTTTTCTTATGAATTGATTAGCGGATGACACGACCTGCCAGCGGCGGATGACGGGTGCTGATTTTCGTGACGACAACATCGCCCTCATTCAGCAGGGCGCCAGGCCGAAGCGGTCATCAGGGCTCCAGCGGCGGCGCGCCGGCGCCGCTTGCCTGTTTCCGGCACATATCTTCAATCATTTCCCAGGCGACAGCGGCCGCCATATTGTCCCGCAAACATTGTTGATATGCCGCATCATCGTTTTCTACCGGAGCCGTTTCTCCGGTTGCGCAGGAAGCGGCGAAGAACAGAATGGCTACTGCGCCGGGAAACCCGGTCCGTGCGCTTTTATCAAAAACCATCGGCATTGTCCGGCCCTCGTTCAGGCCGTCAACTTAGGCGCCAGTGACAGAGATTGTCTACGGGGAGCGGCGCGGAAAACGCCTCAGGCCGCATCCTTGCGCATGGTTTCAAGCGTTCTGTCCGGCAGAACGATCGCGAACTCATTGCCGTCCTCGAAGGACGTATGACTGAATTCGCCGCCGCAGAGTTCCGCCGCCCGCGCAACGGTGCGCAGGAACATCGACGTTTCGGATGTATCGCTCGAAAGGTAGTTTTCAATTTTCGTCAGCGGCTTGATCTCGAGATCGAACTGTTCGTCGCTGATGGCCGCGCCATTATCCCGAAGCTTTATGATAACGGCTGTCTTCCGGGTTTCCAGCGTGATCGCCAATGTCGAAACGCCGCGCCCTTCTTCATTGTAGTAATCAGACAGGCACGCCAGCGCCGTTTTAAGCGCTGTTTCTTCCGTAACGAGATCGCCAGCTGCCCCGGCGACCTTGACGGCGATGTCGCTGTCTATCCGGTCGCTGAAATCGTAGACGAGATCATCGATGGAGATTTTTTCGAACGCTTCGGATCCTTCAAGATCATCCAGCCGGTGATAGGTGAGCAGATTGTTCACGCTCTTGGTGAGATTGGCTGTCGCGCTCTTGATGTACCGGGCGCCTTCAACGCCGTCGCCGATCGAAATCCGGTCATCATCGCAGTCAAGGCTGTTCATGACAATGTCCGAAAAGCCATTGATCTGATGCAGCGGCGTTTTCACGAAATGAACGAGCATGTTCATCGCCGCCAGCTTCCGCTCGTTATCGCGCCGAACGTCATCGAGCAACACGCTGAGCTTGGAGTTCTGCAAACGGATCGTTTCCGTTTTGAGAAAGTCCTCGCGCTGATAGCGTTGCAGAAAGTAGACGCCGACGACACTGATGGCGCCAACCATGAAAACATTTGCCGACTGCAGCACCGCTACGGATGTCTCGCCCTTGCTGAACACGGCGATCATGAAGCAGATCTGGGTGAACGTGATGACGAAAGCCATGCTCAGGAAGCTGAGCCGCAACAGCAGGCTGAACAGGATATACCCCTGAATCATGCCGATATAATATGTGCTGTCGAGAGTCGGCTGGAGCGCAATGATCAGATTGTTGGCGACCCCCATCAGGGTCACGACCGCCGTCACGATGGGATCGTTGTACTGACGGAAGCGCTGCAGCAAGAGCAGCGACATCAGGCCGGCGGAAATCGCCACCGCCATGAGCCGGACCGCCGCCACCTGATGCGGGTTTACGGCGTCGATATAATCGGAAAACACATAGATCAGAAACAGGAACAGGCCGAGCAGCGCGCCGCCGACATTGGCTCGCAGGTTTCTCGTGAAGACGAACGACTGAAACGCCGCTTCCGTCTCCCGTGAGGAAAAACGTGCGGTCCAGAGTTCGATATCTTTCTTTTTCGGCGAGGCCATATGCGTTCCGTTTCCGGCACATCTATAGCCCGATGGATTTATTTAATGGTTAACGACCACAGACCAGCGCCGTCCTGTCTCATTCGCATCGCGGCCGAAACTATTAACCTTTAGCGACGCAAACACAGGATTGCGCAAGAAATCGTTAATAACGTTAACAAAGTTTCCTGTTGAAGTTTCGCAGATTATCAGGCTTAATTAACAAATCGTTAACATTTTTGTTTGTAGGCGGCCTATGTTTTCACAGTTGCAAACACGGTTTGAGCCCATTCTAGGCGGGTTTCTGACATCGCCGCCGCTCGCGCGCCTGGCCGACGGAAACATGACCGTCGCCGAATACCGTTCCATCATGAAACAGGTCTATTACTACGTACGCGAGAATCCGCAGTTGCAGGCTCTCGCTACGGTTTATTTTCGCGGCCGCGACCGCGCCATGGTGAAGCCTTTCCTCCAGCATGCAATTTCGGAAATTGACCATGACCAACTGGCGCTGAATGATTTCGTTACGCTTGGCGGCGACGCCTCGGATGTTCCCTACAAGAACCCGCTCCCTGAAACCGCAGGTCTGACAGCTTACGCATTTTACCAGATCAACAATCTCAATCCGCTCGGGTATATCGGCTATCTCTTCTTTCTCGAGTTTTTCCCGACCCAGGCGGGCGGGCTTGTGACCGAAAAGCTGAATGAGATCGGCGTTAAAGAGAACGCTCTCACCTTCCTGCGCGACCATATCGAGATCGATCAGGCGCATAACCGGCTGATGGTTCGTTATGCCGACCTGCTGATCAAGGACGAGGCCGATCTCGATTGCGTTGAGTATTCAATCAAGACGACCGCCAAACTCTATGAACAGATGCTGACGGCCGCCATCAAGGACGCGCACGAAGAAGCCGATACGGGCTGGAACTGGGAGGAGCTGAACGCCGACCGGAAGACCCCTGACGGCGTTCGCATCAGCGACGTTGCATAGTTTTTCTGGCAGTCTCAACATGCCCGAATATCGCGTATATCAGTACAAGGATTGTCCGCCGGACCTGTTCCGGTTCCGGTACAAGATATATGTGGAAGAGCTGCATCGTCCGCAGTCCTATGCCTGTCACGAAACGCAGACAATCGAGGACCCGCTGGACCCGACCGGTCATCAATGCGTCGCCACCGACAAGGGCGAGATCGTCGGGTGCGTCAGGCTGAACCTTGTGCGCGAAGGCGGCGTCCAGCCCTATTTCGACTTTTATGAACTATACCGGCTGTCCGAGCGCGAACAATTGAGCGCCAGCATATGCACGCGCTACATGGCGGCGCCGGCCTTCCGCAAATCCCGCGTACCGCTTGAACTGTTGAAGATGATCTATCTTTTCGGGATCGAGAACGGCGCCACGTCCTGTTACATGGACACCAATGCGCCGTTCCTCAACATGTATAAAAAGTTCGGCTATCAGACGCTGTTTGAGAAGAACCACCCCGATTACGGGCGGGTGACAATCATGCGCCTGCCGGTGCTGGATCTCGACTATCTACAAGCCATTCGCTCGCCCTTTGCGCCGATCTGCAGGCGTTTTCTAGAACAACGAGCGGCGCTCGCCATCGCCTAGCCGGCATTGCATTGAGGTCAGGCGGCGTCCTCGCCGACAAGGATTTCGCGTTTGCCGGCGTGATTGGCCGGCGAGATAATCCCTTCTTCCTCCATCCGCTCAATCAGCGTCGCGGCGCGGTTATAGCCAATCTGCAGGCGGCGCTGCACGTAAGACGTCGACGCCTTGCGGTCGCGCAACACCACGCTGACAGCTCGATCGTAGAGGGCGTCGCCCGAGGACGTGTTGCCCCCGACCTCGAACGGATCGAAGCCGCCGCCCTCTTCATCCTGCATCTCCGTGACTTCCTGCACGTAATCCGGGGCGCCCTGTTTCTTGAGAAAGGCGACAATTTTCTCGACTTCATCGTCAGAAACAAACGCGCCATGGACGCGGCGCAACCGTCCGCCGCCGGCCATATGAAGCATGTCGCCCTGACCGAGCAGCTGTTCGGCGCCCTGCTCGCCGAGGATCGTACGGCTGTCGATTTTCGATGTGACCTGAAAGGATATGCGCGTCGGGAAATTGGCCTTGATCGTGCCGGTGATAACGTCAACCGAAGGACGCTGCGTCGCCATGATCAGGTGTATGCCGGCGGCGCGCGCCATCTGCGCAAGACGCTGCACCATGCCTTCGATGTCCTTGCCGGCGACCATCATCAGGTCGGCGACCTCGTCGATCACGACAACGACGAAGGGCATCGGCTCATATTCAAGCTCCTCGGTTTCATAAACCGGTTCGCCGCTTTCTTCATCATAGCCGGTATGGACCGTTCTCGTGAGAGTCTCGCCCTTTTCTTCCGCCTCCTCCACGCGCGCGTTGAAGCCTTCGATATTCCGGACGCCGACTTTCGACATCTTGCGGTATCGCTCTTCCATCTCACGCGCCGTCCATTTCAGCGCGACGACGGCTTTTCTCGGATCGGTGACAACCGGCGCAAGCAGGTGCGGAATGCCTTCATAGACCGACAGTTCGAGCATTTTC
Source organism: uncultured Parvularculaceae bacterium (assembly GCA_913055785.1). Lineage (GTDB taxonomy): Bacteria > Pseudomonadota > Alphaproteobacteria > Caulobacterales > Parvularculaceae > Hyphococcus. The sequence continues at coordinate 29,944 of CAJXLJ010000016.1, forward strand.
GGATCGATCAGGATCAGTTTGCACTGCTCCGGTGTGAGCCGGTAAAGCAGCGACAGGATCATGGTGTTGATGCCGACCGATTTACCCGAGCCGGTCGTCCCGGCGATCAGAAGGTGCGGCATGCGCGCCAGATCGGCGAACACCGGTTCGCCGCCGATCGACTTGCCGAGCGTCAATGTCAGGTCCCCGCGCGAGTTTTCATATTCCGATGCGCCGAGCAGCTCGCGCAGGAAGACCATTTCGCGATCCTGGTTCGGCAGCTCGATGCCGATGACATTACGGCCCGGCACAACCGCGACCCGGCAGGCGACCGCGCTCATGGAGCGGGCGATATCGTCGGCAAGGCCGATGACCCGCGATGACTTGATCCCTGCAGCAGGTTCGAGCTCGTAAAGGGTGACGACAGGACCGGGGCGCACATTGATGATCTCACCGCGTACGCCGAAATCGGACAGTACGTTTTCGAGCATGCGCGCATTCTGCTCCAGCGCTTCATCGGAAATCACCGCACGGCGCGCAAGATTTGGTTTGGCGAGGAGGTTAAGCGGCGGCAGCTCGAAGTCGCCTGCGGAAAACACCGGCAGGACTGGCTGCGCCTCGCGGCGTTCGCGTTTTCCCTGACTGGCTTTTTGTTTCTTGCGGATAATTCTGCGCTGTCGCGCCGGGGCGACAAGAGCGGGTTCGTCCTCTTCGTCGACTGCATCCTCGCCTGCTTCTCGCGCCGCACCCTCATCTTCGAATTCCACAAGCTCGCCTTCGTGACGGAAAGCCTCCACCTTGCCAGCGATAAAGTCGTGAACAGCGAGATAGGAATCTTCCAGCGCCCACCAGGCCTCCATCAGCCGGTCGCGGGTCAGGCCGCAAAGAACAGCGTAACTGACGAAAGCGGTCAGCCCGAAGAGGGTAGCGGAAACGGCGCCGGGAAATGGAAGTGAAATCGCCGATAACGCCCCGGCGGCAAGGCCGAGCGCGCCATCGCCAATCAGCCCGCCGGCGCCGACCGTGAAGGGCCAGCTGGCTGGAACCGGCGCCGCAGCAGCAGCCCCGGCCCCGGCGATGAGCGCTGCTGGCGCCAGCAGCAGACGGCGCCAGAAGTCTCCGGGGGTCTCTTCAGGCACGCCGTTCAGCAAGGCAAGGCCGCCCCAGATCATCATGGGCGCGACCAGCAAGAACGCCGAGCCGCCGAGGAACTGCAGCAACAGATCGGCGACGATGGCGCCGCCATGCCCTGCGGCGTTTTGCGCGGCCGCCGGCGTTGCGGTGTTGAGGCTCGGATCGCTGATCGAAAATGTCGCCAGCGCAACGGCGATCCAGATGCTCAATACCACCAGCGCGAGGCCGCCGGCGCGCATCAGAACATTGTGGGAAAAGCCGCGCAAGCTTTCGACAAGTTCGGCGAACTGATCGCGGTTACGGGCGGAGCGGCGGGCGTAATTTTTTGAGCGGCGCGACATAGGACGGATACGGAGTTTTTACAGTTTCTGTACAGCTCGCAATATTGGCACGGGCGGCGGAAAAAAGGGTTAACGAAGGTTAACCTTTCTGCTTACGGGGCGATGTCCTCCCGCAGCAGCTCGCTTTGCGTCTCTTCCGGCGGGCGAGAACGCACCCCGATCGAATATTTGAGCGCCGTCCAGACAAGCCCGCTTAACATGAGGGGAAACGCAGCCGCCGCGATAAGACCGGCGATCTGGCCGGGGAACCATGCGTCGGGATTCGACCAGGGGACAATAATAATCCCCCAGGCGCCGCAGAGAAGGTGCGCTGGAATGACGAAGCCGGCGTCGTCCAGTCGGAAACGCTCGAGGAATGGCGGCGCTACGGTGACGATTACGCCGCCGACGGCGCCGATCATCACCGCCTGCCAGAGGCTCGGATGCAGCGGATCGGCGGAAATCGCGACGAGACCGGCGAATAGCGCATTGATACTGGTGACGAGACCGGCGCGCTTGTAAACGATCTGGGTGAGGGCGAGGCCGGTCAGCGCGGCGGCGGCGGCGGCGAGGATCGAATTGACCGCCATCGACCCCGCCGAAATCGCCGCCTCAATGGTCGAGAACGATCCGCCGAGACCGGCGAGCACCGCCAGCCAGGATATCAGGCCGACGCCGCCGGCGAACGCCGCCAACGGCAATGCGGTCGAAGGCGACAAACGCTGGGGCACACCGTCTACAAACCGGCCCTGACGGGCGCCGACGATATAGGCGGCGGCGAGCGCCGCCGAACCGCCGGTAATATGAATGGCGGCCGCGCCGCCAAGATCGTAAAGCCGCCAGGCGTCGCCGAAATAGCCCCCGCCCCACACCCAGGCGGCGACAATCGGATAGATAAGGCCGCCCATCAGCGCGGAAAAAATGAGAAGCGGCCAGAGCTTGACCCTTTCCGAGACCGCGCTCGCCACAATTGCGGACGGTATGGCGGCGAGGCCCATCTGGAAAAACCAGTAGGCGCCGGAGGAATAACCGACCGACAAGGGGTCAGCGTCATCAGGCAACCAGAATTGAAAGTCGCCGAGCAACCCGCCGCGTTCGATCATATGGATGAGATTGTAACCGGTCGCCCAGAAGGCGAAGACGGTCACGCCGACCAGACCGATCGTACGCAGGCAGAGCGCCGGCGCATGGAGCGCGCGGGCGAGACCGATATCGCGGAGACCAAACGCGAATACAAAAAGTATGGCGCCAAGACCCGCGATCAAAAACAGCCCGGTATCGAGCGCATAGCGCGTGGTTTCGCTCGCCGGGCCGAGCTCCTGCGCAGCGGCGGGCGCGATCATAACAGCGGCTGCAAGCGCGGCGAGGCAATAGCGGCCCATATGGCTCCTCGTTCTCACCCCTGTCATTAAGCGCGGATTTCGATAATCAGAGGTGAACAGACAAACCCTATGCCGCGCTTTTCGCCGCAGCCGCAAGGGCGCGGTGGACGCGGCGCGCCGAAAGCGCGAAACTTCGCGGATTATGGCGGAAACGCTCCAGTTTGATATTGCGATTGTCGGCGGCGGGCTGGCCGGCGGGCTGGTCGCCATTGCACTGGCGGATCGCGGATTTTCCTGCGCGGTGATCGATGCGGCGGATCCCGGCGCCATGCAAGGCGCAGGCTTCGACGGGCGCACGACTGCGATCTCCTACGCTTCAGCGCGCGCTTTCCGCCGGCTCGGCCTGTGGGACGAGCGCGCCCTCGAGGCCGAGCCGATCCGCGACATACTCGTTACGGACGGACGCGCGCGGAACCGTTTTGACGACGGGGCGATCTCAAGCTTTGCGCTCCATTTCGACAGCCGCGAACTTCAGGCAGAAACACCACTCGGCTGGATCGTCGAAAACCGTTTCCTGCGCGGGGCGCTGCTGGATCGCGGTCGCAACAGTAAAAACATCACGCTGATGGCGCCCGCCCGGCGCGAGGCGACGGCGTTTGACGCCGGCGCAGCGGCGATCACTCTCGAAGACGGGCGTGCAATAGAAGCCGCCCTCGTCATCGCCGCGGACGGCCGGTTTTCCTCGCTGCGGGCGGAAGCGAACATCAAGACCAATGTCTGGCGTTACGCTCAGACAGGGATTGTCGTCACCGTCGCCCATGAGAAGCCGCATCATGGCGTCGCTCAGGAATTCTTTCTGCCGTCCGGTCCGTTCGCAATTCTTCCGATGACGGAGAACAGAAGCTCGCTCGTATGGACCGAACGCGAAGACGCGGCGCCCGCCTATCTTGCTCTCGATGACGCGCATTTCCTGCAGGAAATCGAGAACCGGTTCGGCCCCTATCTCGGCAAGCTCTCACTCGCCGGCCCGCGCTGGTCCTACCCCCTCGCGTTCACGCTCGCCCAGTCCTATGTGGCGCCGCGCCTCGCGCTTATCGGCGACGCCGCGCATGCGATCCACCCGATCGCCGGACAGGGGTACAATCTCGGCGTCAAGGATATCGCCGCGCTGACGGACGTGCTGAGCGAGGGGCGCGAGCTCGGTCTTGATATCGGCGCGCTCACAGTCTTGCAGAACTATCAGCGCTGGCGGCGCTTTGACTCGGCGGCGCTGGCGCTCGGCACTGATCTGTTAAACCGCCTTTTCTCGAACGACTTTCCGCCGCTTCGGCTCGCCCGCGACTTCGGCATGAGCGCCGTCGGCAAGATCGCGCCGCTGCGCAAGTTCTTCATGCGCCAGGCCGGCGCCGACCTTGGAAAACTGCCAAGCTTGATGGCGGCTGAAGGCTAACCCTTCAAGATCAGTTCGCCCGCGCGCGCCTCGACGCTTTCAAGGCGGGAAAGAAAACTCATGCCGAGCAGGTTCACCGCGAGCTGATCGTCGGGAAGAATGAACGCCCTGACGGATTCGACAAGGATGCCGTTAATTTCAACTTCGTCGAGCGTGACAAAGGCCGCCTTGGTTTCGCCATTCGCCGTGCGCACCGGGTATGTGTAGTCGGTCCACACGGTGTATATGCCCGCCTCGCGCGCATCGGAGTCGCGCAGCGCCACATAGCTGGCGCCGGTGTCCACAAGAAAGTTCGCCGTACGCTGATTAACAGCGGCTTCAACATAAAACTGATGGTCGCGCGCTGCGGTGATACGCACCTCCCGCGCCCAGTGACTGCCCGGCAAAACGGACTGCATCGCCATCGGCTGCGCTGAAGCGAGAGTCGCCTCTTGGGGCGCGCCGTCTGCCGGCTTTGCCCCGTCTAGAAAACGGACGCCGACAATGGCGCCGGCGACAATCAGACCGGCGAAGATAATTTCCGTACGCATGAGGTCCCTTTCCCAAGGCCCTCACTGTGCCAGAACAGAGTTGCGGCAAGGTCTTTCCGGTCGTTCGAATTGAAGCTTTTCGCTTCAGCATTAATCGCTGAAATCGAGCCCCAGGACGTCGCGCATGGAGTATAGGCCCGGCGGTTTGCCGATCGCCCACTTCGCCGCGGCGACGGCCCCCTTGGCGAAGAGGCCGCGGTCGATGGCGCTGTGAGAAAGCCGGATCACTTCCTGCGCGCCGGCGAAGGCGACCTCATGCTCGCCGATAACGCCGCCGCCCCGGATCACCGCGAAACCGATATCGCCTTCCTTGCGCTGGCCGGCGCGCGAACCGGTCATACCGGCGGCCTTTTTCTCGAAATCCGCGCCGCGGCCGCGCGCCGCGGCGCGCCCGAGCATGAGCGCCGTACCGGACGGTGCATCGACTTTAAGCCGGTGGTGGGCCTCGGTTATTTCGATATCGTAATCTTTGGAAAGCGCTTTCGCCGCCGCTTCGACCAGAGCGGTCAACACATTGACGCCGACGCTCATATTGCCGGATTTCACCACTGCGATCCGCCGGGCGATATCGGCGATTTCAGCCTCTTCGGCGGTCGAAAAACCGGTGGTTCCGATGACATGGGCGACGCCCTGCTCGGCCGCCGCTTTAGCATTGTCGACGCTCGCACCGGGCGCGGTGAAGTCAATCATCACCCCCGCCCGCTTCAGGCCTTTCGCCGGCGCGTCCTCTACATTGAGCCCGATGGCGTCGAGCCCGGCGAGGACGCCGATGTCTTTACCTATGTCTGGCCCGCCCGGCCTTTCGAAACCGCCCGCCAGGGTCGCGCCAGGCGTCTTGAGGACTTCGGCGACCACCGCCCTGCCCATGCGCCCGCCGGCGCCGGCGACGAGGATTGAGGTTCGGGACGACATCTGGCGGCTCCTTTCTGCGGCCGATCAGGCGCGCGGAAACGGCGTTCCGTAACGGTGCGCGAAGTATTTGGCAATGTCGCGGGCGTTATCGAGAAAACGGACGTCGCAGGCCGCCTGGACATGCACACCAGGCCCCGCCTCGACGCCGTCCGACAATACAAGCGTCGGGCAGTTCTGGTTTTCGAGGCCCAGCAAAGCGGTCATGTCAGGGCGCGGCTTTGCAATCGGCTGATAGCGGATCTCGAGCGTTTCTCCGATCGCCGGAAAAGCGCTGAGGATGCCGGCGACGGTCATGCTCTCAAGACACATTTCCGTCTGCCCATTGTCTTCAAAAGCAGGCGGCAGAAGAAACAGAATATTTTTGGTCATAGCTCGCTCTACTCAAAGGCGGGGGTTATTGTAAACGGAGAAACCGGCGAGCGTGATTTTTTTGGTCACGCCGGCCGGGCGGAGCAGCGGTTATGTCGGTAGTTGCGCGTGAAATCCTGAACAAGAACGGCGTTCGCGCCCGCCTCATCGGCGTCGCGCCCGACACAGCGTTCGACCGTCACCGCCACGCTAATGTTTATGTCTCGCTTATGCTGCTCGGGTCGATGCAGGAGCGGTCTTCTTGCGGCGAGTATGAATTTCTCTCTCCACACGCCGCGTTCATGCCGCCCGATTTTTATCACGCTAACCTTTATGGCCGGCATGGGGCGCTTGATCTTGTTTTCGATTTCAGCATCGACATGCTCGAAAGCGAATTCGACGCATCATGCATCAATCGCTGCGCGCGACGTGTCGACAATGCGAAAATCGCATCGCTGGTCGCTTCGCTAAACGGCAAGCCTTCATCATGGCGCGAGGATGGTTTAATGGACCTGCTTGCGCTTGGCTTGCCTGATCCAGACAAGCCTTCGCGCCTGCCGCCTTCGTGGCTTGCCCGAGCGCGCGCCTATTTCGATGACGACCCCGCTGCGGCGCGCGTAGCGAAAGCCGCCGAGTATTGCGGCGTTCACCGCGTTCATCTCGTGCGCGCGTTCCGCGATCATTTGGGCCTGACGCCTACGGAGTATCGCCTGCAGGCGATGACGGCAAAAGCAATGCAGTTTTTGAAGCACAGCCCGGATTCAATTACGCATATCGCCATCGAGGCAGGATTTTCAGACGCGGCGCATCTCGCGCGCGAAATGCGCCGCCGTGTCGGCGCGCCGCCAAGCGTGCTTAGAAGCCTAATCCGCCAGTGATGTTAAATCCGTTCTTGTCGGGCGCGCTTTCGCAACCTGATTTTTCGACATCAACGGCTGCAACCGCCGACGTTTGTCATGCGCGTCAGGCTTTTGAGGGCTGAAATCCTATGACCGAGCGGAACGCGTTTCAATCTCACCCTCGAATCTGTCGAGCCAGGCGAGCTCCGTCCTGAACAGGTCGATGGCGAGACCGATCAGCGAGCGGGCGAGGTCTGCGGTTTCGGCGTCATAGGGCGCCAGCTCTTTCAGCGTCGCCCGTTCCCGCGCCAGCTCTTTTTCCAGAAACATCCGCCGCCGCGCCACCTGCTTCAGTTTTTCTTTTTCGCTCAACGCCAGCGACAGCGCCGCCCAGGTTGTAAAGGGCGGGGGCGTGCGGTTTTCCGCCCAGAACGGCTCCGCCAGATTCTTCCTGAGCGCCGCGCGGCCCGGCCTGGTGGCGGCGAAGACCTGCTTTTTCGGGCCTGCCGCCGGGCTTGCCGCCGGCTTTTCAGCGATCAGCGCCAATCCCTGCAGCTTCTTCAGGGAGTAATAAACCTGCGGCCTTGAGACCGGCGCCCAGTCGGCGACGTCCGCCGCCTCAAGCGCCTTCCAGAGGTCGTAGCCGTGATGCGGCCTGTAGGCGAGCGTCGCCAGCACAACGAGATCGCACGGGGTGAGCGACGGCGGTGTTTTCGCATTTGACTCCATAACTAGTCTTAATTAGACTAGTTTGCATTCCCGGCAACAGGGCGCAGATATGAAGCTTTCCAGATCGCTGCTCGCCGCATGCGCATGCGCGCTGTTCCTCCCCGCTTGCGGCGGAGACTCCGGTGCGAGCGGCCCCGTATCCGCGCATCAAGGTGTGTTCATGAAAAAAGCAACGCCCATCCTGTTCGTCGACGACGTTCAGGCGTCCGTCGATTTCTTCGCCGACAGACTCGGCTTTGAAAAAACCATCGCCGTTCCTTATGAGCGCGGCCTGCAATTCGCCGCGGTCGAAAAGGACGGCGTCGAGATCATGTTTCAGGCCGGCGACGTTGAAGACCCGACCTTCACGAAAGATGAGCTCGCCGCGCGCATCGGGCAGGGTTTCATCTATTTCGAAGTCGGGGATTTCGACCGGATCGCCGAAGCCGTGAAAGGCGCCGAGATCGTCAAACCCGCCCATGTGACCGATTACGGCAGTCAGGAAATCTATATCCGCGAGCCGGGCGGCAATGTTCTGGGCTTCGCCAGACACAAGGAATAGTTTCCCGGTCTTTAGATTTTTTGCAGTTGCGGCGAGATGCGCGGGGCGTATGGTCCGCCCGCAATGTCGCTCGTCCCCTCCTTCAAAATCTTTCGCCATCAGGGCTATCGTCATTACTGGATCGCGCGTCAGCTCATCTCCGGCGAACGGCAGATGGTCGCCGTCGCCATCGGCTGGCAGATTTACGATCTTGCGCGGCTGACCCGCTCGATTGAAGAGTCGGCGTTTCTCCTCGGGCTTGTCGGTCTCGCGCAATTCCTGCCCGTGCTGCTGCTGTCGCTGATCGGCGGACAGGCGGCGGACCGGATCGACCGCAAACTGATCCTGATCGTCAGCAATATCGTTCGGCTTCTCATTCTCGGCGGCCTGTTCACGGCGAGCTTCGCGCCGGCGAGCGTTGCGATCCCGGCGATCTTTCTCGCCGCCGCGCTGATGGGCGGCGTCAATGCGTTCACGCCGGCGGCCTCGAACTCGCTTTATCCGCGCCTTGTGCCGCGGGACGAGTTGCCGCTCGCCATCGCCTGGAACTCGCTCGGCTTTCAGGGTGCGGCGATCATCGGTCCCGCCGCGGGCGGCTTTCTTTATATCGGCGGACCGCATGTTGTTTACATGACGGCGGCGGCGATGAGCGCGATCGCCATTGCCAGTTTCGCGTTCGCGCAAACGCCGAAGCACGAGCCGAACAAAGACGCGCGGTCGCTGGCGATGATCGCCGAAGGCTTGCGCTATGTACGCGACAACAAGATCGTTCTCGGCGCAATCTCGCTCGATCTCGTCGTGGTGTTCTTCGGCGGAGTGACGGCGCTGCTGCCGGTCTTCGCGCGGGACGTTTTGCATGTGGGAACCGAAGGCCTCGGCCTCCTGCGCGCGGCGCCAGCGCTCGGCGCCGCGGTCGTCGCCTATACGCTTGCGGCGAGAGGGCTCTCGCAGCGGGTGGGCCTGTGGATGCTCGGCGCGATTGCAATCTACGGCGCGGCGATGCTCGGCTTTGCGCTCTCAACGCTGTTCTGGTTTTCAATGGCGATGCTCGCCGTCACCGGCGCGGCGGACATGATCTCGGTCTATGTGCGCCAGTCGCTGATCCAGCTTGCGACGCCGGACAATATGCGCGGGCGGGTGTCGTCCGTTTCGTTCATTTTCATCTCGGCGTCGAACGAGCTCGGCGAGTTCGAAAGCGGCGTCGCGGCGAGGTTTTTAGGCCCGGTCGGCGCGGTGCTCCTCGGCGGAACGGTCGCGATCACCGCAGCGCTGGCGTGGACGAAACTCTTCCCTAAACTGGCGAGAGCGGACCGGTTTGAAGATGCGGCGGAAGGCATATAAAGAAAAATGATTTTACTTGCCGCGATTCCTGCTGGCCCACGATAAAGAGACTCATAGTAATTTGCGCTCGTGATTTTCTTTTATGTATCGCGATTTACTAGATGATCTAAATTAGCTTCTTTAAGTAATTCAAGCTCCTTTAGCTGCTCGCGAACCACAGCCAATTGACGCTCGGTTCGTTCAATATCGATCATACGGGAGTTAGTATTATTGGATAAAGCATTCCTTCTTGAGAAATATGTGTGAAGCATATAACCCATAGAAACAAATAATATTCCAGATGTAATCATAATATATACAGAAGCAATATTCATACTATAGTTGGTAAATAAGTCGAAAACGAGCGCCAATACGCTCACCACAACACCCGCCAAAGCTAATGTTTGAATTCGATCTCTTGTGCCCTGTCTTCGTAGGACTTGGGACCTAAATTCTAGCAACTGCGCCAATTTTTTCTCTAATTGCTCATATTGCGTTGATATTGGCCTGCGGAGTTCTGACGCTTTCTCGTCTGCCCAATTATCAAGAATAACCGAGTGCTCATTTGGAATAAGCTCCTTCAAAGATAGAAGCACGGCAAGAGTATATTGGTTCGGAGAATCCAAATTAATTGCAAGCGATCGCCGCGCATATGCCCTAACAGCATCAGCTGTCCATGGTATTGGCGGCAAATATTTTGACACAGAGAAAAACTCATCAAACTTCGAGACGAACTCAGGCAATAGCTTATTTAAAAGTATCCATGTCCGGTCATAAGATAGGCCCTCCCCGACAATGGCTTTCATCCTTTCAACGCCAGCAGTCGACATTGGGTCATATTCGCTGACAATAATTACTTCATCAGAAATTTCACTTTCCATTACAATTTGCGATATTTCGTCAGCACCAGCCTGAGCGTCGATAAAAAGGAAATCAAACTTCTGCTTGCCAAATTTCACTATCTCTACAATTCGGTCGCGAAATTCCTCGTTTGTAGTATGATCGTGTTTGCCGAGCTTATAAGTTGCTGGAACAAGTAATACATTTTCGCTCGACACTTCCAACGCGCGAAATCGGTCTCTCGACCCGCCATCAAAAACGCCAAACAAATCATTATCGGCGGTTTTTATTTCTTTTGCTATCTCGTCGAGATAGAGCAGGGACAGTCCATGCGTGGCCTCGTCGCAATCTACCAACAGCACTTTAAAGCCCGCGCCACCAAGCAAGGTTGCAAAGGTTGCGGCGAGTGTGGTTTTACCGGACCCGCCTTTCGGACTTGCCATGCAGTAAACAATGCCAGTCATGAGACCTCGTCCTCGATAAGCTCGTGCGCCACTTTACGGGCGTTGGAAATTTTTCGAGCCGCAACTTCCGCGGTGGCCGCAGGAACCAAGCCATCAGCAATTTCAATTATTCGTTGATCTATCAAATCACGGTTATTTGGTGTTGTTTTTGATAAGGTGATTAGAGCTTCAATTTTCATTTCGAGCTCTTCTAGAATGTTTTTTCTTTTGAGAATTTCTTCGGTTACTCGCTGCAGGTCATCTGCTCGCGCGCAGGGGTCAACGGCAAATGCTTCGTATGCCAACCGATAATCTAATACAAGTGATGCGTTTCTGTCGTTTATTTTTACAAACAGGCTGTCAACAATTTCCTTTTTGCTTGCAGACAGAGACCCATCAATTTCATCCGAAACTTTTGCTCCGGCTTTTAATTTTATATGCTTAGTTTTAAGCGCTAAAGGAACTGCTTTGTCTATATTTTTTCTGACTTGTACTTTCCGACCATCGCCACAATCGAATTCTTTCCAAGGATTGAACAAATCAAGCAAGGCCAAATGTCCCAGTTTTCTTGTTCAAAAGCCTTACACAATTTCAACGGCAATAAAAACTCTTTCTATCGCCCCTCAGTCACGTTCTCCCAGAAGGTTTTGGCCTTTTCGAAGAAACCCTTGTGTTCGGGGCAGCAATCCTCGCCGCCGCCGGCCTCGCAGAACTGCTTTAACAGCGCTTTCTGCTCGGCGTTAAGGCCGGTCGGGGTTTCGACCTGCACCTCGACGTAAAGGTCGCCGCGGCCCTGCTTGTTGAGGACCGACATGCCCTTGCCGCGAACGCGGAAGCGCTTGCCGGTTTGCGATCCTTCGGGGACGGAGATTTTAACGCGCCCGCCGTCGATGGTCGGCGCCTCGAAATCGCCGCCCAAGGCCGCCGTCGTCATCGGAATCGGCATCATGCAGTAAAGGTCGGGGCCGTCGCGCTCGAACAACTCATGCTCGCCGACGCGCACGAAGATATAAAGATCGCCTTCCGGCCCGCCGCGCGGGCCCGCTTCGCCTTCGCCGGACAGCCGGATGCGCGTGCCGTCCTCGATGCCTGCCGGGATATCGACATTGAGCGTGCGCTCGCGACGGACGCGGCCCTGGCCGCTGCAATCCGTACACGGATCGCTGATCACCTTGCCCTCGCCGTGGCATTGCGGGCAGGTTCGCTCGATCGTGAAGAACCCCTGCTGCATGCGGACGCGGCCCGCGCCCTTGCAGGTCCCGCAATGGGTCGGGCCTGAGCCGGGTTTCGCCCCGGAGCCTTCGCAGGTCTCGCACGGGACGGAGCCGGGAACCGTGATCTCCGCCTTCTTGCCGTTGAAGGAGTCTTCGAGCGTAATCGAAAGATTGTATTTGAGGTCGGCGCCCCGGCCCGGCCCGCCGCGGCGGCCGCGCTGGCCGCCCATGAATTCTGAAAAGATGTCGTCGAAAATATCGGCGAAACCGGCCGCGCCGCCCGCACCCCCGAAGCCTCTCGCAAACCCGCCGGCGCCGGCCGACGCGCCGTGACCGTTGGCGAAGGCGGCGTGGCCGAAGCGGTCATAGGCCGCGCGCTTCTGGTCGTCGGAAAGAACTTCGTAGGCCTCGCCAAGCTCTTTAAACTTTTGCTCCGCAGCCGGATCGTCCTTGTTGCGGTCCGGATGGTATTGCATCGCGCGCTTCCTGAACGCGGATTTCAGCGCCGCGGCGTCTGCGCCGCGCTCAACGCCCAGAACTTCGTAATAACACTGTTGTTGCGCCATAAGTTTTTACGCGCCGCCCCTTGGGGAGGCAGTGGTGAATAGGCAATAGGCAGTAGTGAAATTCTACTGCCTAAGCCCTGTTGCCTACCGCCTACTCTTTCTTGTCGCCGTCGACTTCCTCGAAGTCCGCATCGACGACGTCATCGCCGGCGTCTTCACTGGCCGCATCGGCTGCGGCGGCGGCTTCGCCGCCATCGTCGTTCTGACCGACGCCTTCTTTATACATCGCCTCGCCGAGCTTCATGGAAGCCTGCGCAAGCGCCGCCGCCTTGGCGTTGATGTCTTCAAGGTCGCCGTCTTCCTTCTCAAGGACTTCCTTGAGATCGGCGAGCGCGTCCTCGATGGCTTTCTTGTCGTCGCCGGAGATTTTCTCGCCATATTCACCGAGGTTCTTCTCGGTTGAATGGACGAGCGCTTCGGCCCGGTTCTTCGCCTCGACGCCTTCGCGGCGGACCTTGTCTTCGTCGGCGTGGGCTTCGGCGTCCTTGACCATCTGTTCGATGTCATCGTCAGAAAGGCCGCCCGAGGCCTGAATGCGGATCGACTGTTCCTTGTTGGTCGCCTTGTCCTTCGCGGAAACGTGGACGATGCCGTTGGCGTCGATGTCGAAAGTGACCTCGACCTGCGGCACGCCGCGCGGGGCCGGCGGAATGCCGACGAGATCGAACTGGCCGAGCATCTTGTTGTCCGCCGCCATTTCCCGTTCGCCCTGGAAGACGCGGATCGTCACCGCCGACTGGTTGTCTTCAGCGGTCGAGAAGACTTGAGACTTCTTGGTCGGGATCGTGGTGTTGCGGTCGATGAGGCGGGTGAAAACGCCGCCAAGGGTCTCGATGCCGAGGGAGAGCGGCGTCACGTCGAGCAGGAGCACGTCCTTGACGTCGCCCTGCAGCACGCCGGCCTGGATCGCCGCGCCGAGCGCCACGACTTCGTCCGGATTGACGCCCTTGTGCGGCTCCTTGCCGAAGAATGTTTTCACCGTCTCCTGAACTTTCGGCATGCGCGTCATGCCGCCGACGAGGATGACTTCATCAATGTCGCCGGAAGAAACGCCGGCGTCTTTGAGCGCCGCCTTGCACGGATCGACCGTGCGCTTGATGAGATCGTCGACGAGGCTTTCAAGCTTGGCGCGCGAAAGCTTCATGGTGAGGTGTTTCGGTCCGGAAGCGTCCGCCGTGATGAACGGGAGGTTCACTTCGTAAGACGAGGTCGAGGAAAGCTCTTTCTTGGCTTTCTCGGCTTCTTCCTTGAGGCGCTGCAGGGCGAGTTTGTCTTTTCTCAGATCAATGCCCTGATCTTTTTTGAACTCGTCGGCGAGATAATCGACGATGCGAAGGTCGAAGTCCTCGCCGCCGAGGAAAGTGTCGCCATTGGTGGAAAGCACTTCGAAGACGCCGTCGCCGATCTCGAGGATCGAGATATCGAAGGTGCCACCGCCGAGGTCGTAAACGGCGATCTTCTGGCCGCCGGTTTTCTTGTCGAGACCGTAGGCAAGCGCCGCTGCGGTCGGCTCGTTGATGATGCGGAGAACTTCAAGCCCTGCGATCTTGCCGGCGTCTTTGGTCGCCTGGCGCTGGGCGTCGTTGAAATAGGCGGGAACGGTAATGACGGCTTGCGTCACATCCTGGCCGAGATACGCCTCGGCGGTCTCTTTCATCTTCTGAAGGATGAAGGCGGAAATCTGGGACGGCGCGAATTTCTCGCCGCGGCTTTCGACCCAGGCGTCGCCATTATCGCCCTTGACGATGGCGTAGGGCACCATGTCCTTGTCTTTCTGGGCGGTCGGGTCGTCATACGGCCGGCCGATCAGGCGCTTGATGGCGAAGAAGGTGTTTTCGGGGTTGGTGACCGCCTGGCGTTTCGCCGGCTGGCCGATCAGGCGCTCTTTGTCTTCAGTAAAAGCGACAACCGAGGGGGTGGTGCGGTTGCCCTCGGCGTTTTCAATAACTTTCGGCTCCTTGCCCTCCATGACGGCGACGCATGAGTTCGTCGTCCCGAGGTCGATGCCAATAACTTTGCCCATCTGGTCTTTCTCCTCTTAAGCGGACGGTCCCTTTGGAATCTCGGCCTTCAATCGGCGAAATTCGGCCAGTCGCCGGGCATCGCCTGAAAAGCGCCGGAAGCGGACGCGTCCCTTCATTCAGACATGTAATGACCGCCGCCGGACCCGCCCGGCGGCCTGTTCGAGCGGGATATAAGTAGGGGCGCTGGGCCTCGCAACCCATGAGCCCGGCGGGCGCGGCAAAAAATCCCGCCCCGAAACAGTTTCGGGGCGGGCGGGGGTTACGAGCCGTTAATGACCGGGCCGCGCCGGTCAGATACGGACAACGCCCTCGGCGGTCTCGCCGCCCTGAGCCTCCAGCTTCGCCGTATGCTCTTCCAGCAGCGCTGACGCAGCGGCGCGGATTTTTTCAGGCGCCGTTGAGGACCACCACGCCGCCGGCGCTTCACCCTCGAAGAGCCTGGCTTCGAGGTCCTGGATGACCTGCCAGTTCGCCAAAGGATGGGGAACATCAACCCTGACGCCGTGATGGGCGAAAGCAGCGAGAAGGCGGCCGAGACTTTCCTGCGCGTAGACAAGTTCGGTGAGTTTGGCGCGATATTCGCGGTCGGCCGAAGAAAGCTTCGGATAGCGCGTCGCATCAACGAAATGCCGCGCCTCGTGTTTCAGATAGGAGATCGTGAAACTCTCGTCATCAAGGTGAGAATAAGCGTCAGCGACGACATAGATCCCGTCGGCCTTCGCCCAGCCCCCGGCCCGCGAACGCTCGAAGGTCGCAAAATACGCCCAGCCGCCAGAGATGAAATCTTCAAGGTAGATGACCGGCACGGAGGCTACGCCGTCCGTCAGTTCAATTTGCGTCTCGACGCGGCGCGTCTCGCGCCAAAGCATGAACTCCAGAAGCGGCGACGTGCGTCCGGTCAGAGCGAACAGGCCGCGCTTTTCTATCCAGGGAACCAGCCGGACCGATGTCGCCTCGATATTTTCCTTCGCAGCTTCGGGGTCAGCCTGAAAGCGGGCAAGCTCAGCCTCGCTGATGAATACATTGGCGTCGCCCTCCTGACCGACGTCATACTTATCAATGACGCCGCGCAGTTCTGCCATAAGCGCCGCGTCCAACCCGGGCCGATCCGCCGGTTTCAACAGCGCCGCGCGCCAGTAATCCTGATAGGCCCTGGCCACGGCGCGCACGCCCTCGTCTTCAATCGAATCGACGCTGAGCCCGCCCTGCTTCTTCAAGAACCTAGTTTTAAACTTGTTATAGAGTTCGTCGTCCTCACCGGCTTTAAGGCCGGCCTCGGCGCCGGAAAGGTCGCCCTGCAGCGCCTGCGAGTAATAATTATACCCGCCATTCTGCGCGAACGCCGCGGCGGCAGTCAGGAACAAGACAAACAACAAAGCCAATAACGCACGCATCGAATGCTCCATAGTTACGCAAAACGCCGCCCATGGCTGACACAAAGCCAGAGGCGGCGTCTTGAACATTTTTGAGGTCTTGCGGTTGAGCGTTTTTAGTTTTCGCTATCTTGATCGATCGCGGCGGCGGCGCGGACAATCGAGATGAATTCCGCACGGTCGCCATAGGGGTCATCTCCCTTCGCTCCTTGAGCAAGACCGATCATCGCATCATAGGGATAGCGGTCGGTATGACCTGCGCGCTGGAGCTTCTGGCCGAAGGCGGCGACCGCGGCCGCGAAGCGCGCATCCGCTGGCGCGTCCGAGTATGCGCCCTCCGCCATCACCGCCGTTTCGATCAGCCGGCTTTCATCTTCGTCGGGCAGTTTGTATCGTAGGCGGACAAAAGCGGCCTCGCCTGACAGATCCGCCGGCACGGCGGCGGGCTGGTAGCGTAAATCGTCGATCATCCGTCCTTCCGACCCGACAAGCGCAATCTCGTAAAGCGCCGTCACCGTATGGCCGGAGCCGATGTCGCCGGCGTCAATCGCGTCATTGTTGAAATCCTCGCGATTGAGCAGTCGCGTTTCATAACCGATGAGCCGGTATTCCGCGACGACGGCGGGGTTGAACTCGACCTGAAACTTCAGGTCTTTCGCGATCGGGAACAGGGTCGATCGAAATTCCCGCACCAAGACTTTGCGAGCCTCATTGAGCGTGTCGATATAGGCGGCGACGCCATTGCCGGCCTGGGCGAGCTTCTGGGCGATCACGTCATTGTAATTGCCTTCGCCGAACCCGAGTATGGTGAGATAAATGCCGGTCTTGCGCTTTCTCGCGACAAAGTCCTCAAGGCTGTCGGCGTCGACCACGCCGACATTGAAGTCGCCATCGGTGGCGAGAATGATGCGGTTGACCTTGTCTTTGGCGAAATTTTCTTCCGCCAGCTTATAGGCGAGCGCCAACCCTTCGCCGCCGGCGGTCGAGCCGCCCGCTTCAAGGCTGTTCAGCGCTTTAAGGATTTTGGTTTTCTTGTCGCCTTGCGTCGGCTCCAGCACGACCCCGGCGGCGCCCGCATAGACGACCATCGCAATGGTGTCATCCCTGGACATCTCGTCGACAAGAAGCGCCACCGACTTTTTGACCAGCGGCAGCTTGTTCTCTGATTGCATCGAGCCGGATACGTCCAGCAGCAGAACGATATTGGCGTCCGGCGTGTCCTCGGGTTCGATGTCAAAGCCTTTGACGCCGATATGCATGAGCTTTGTATGCGCGTTCCAGGGCGTCGGCGTCACCCAGACGGTCGGCTTGAACGGCGCATCCGCGCCGTCCGGCAACGGGTAGTCGTAGTCGAAATAATTGACGAACTCCTCGACCCGCACCGCATCAGACGGCGGCAGCTCGTTATTCTGCATGATGTAACGGCGCGCGACTGAATAGGACGTCGTGTCTACATCGGAAGAGAAAGTCGACACAGGTTCTTCAGAAACCAGCTTGATCGGATTGGGATCGGCTTCTTCATATTGTTCCGTGATCTGCGGTTCGGGCGTTGGCGCCAAAAGTGTGGCGCCTGTAAGATTTCGGCCAATTGGAACATCTTTAACCAGATCAGGAACATCTACCGTTACGCCAGAATTCGTACTGGTGAAATCAAGTTCCTGTTTCGTGCCGCTAACAACGACATCATTAGCCTCGACTTCTGCTTTTTCCGGCGTCGAGCAAGCCGCAAGGCCAAGCGCGGCGAGCGCCGCTGTTACAATCCTGATGCGCATGATTTCTCTCCCGTCTCTTCTCACAGCCCATAATAGACTACCGAGCGTCTGTGACGGAAATACGGCTGAACGAAAGCTGTACGGCTAGCTGTCGAGATCGCGTACGACGCGGAAACCATTATCGAATTCGCGCGACGTCGCTTCCTTGCCGATGCGGTGACCGGCGCGCAGCCGCCAGCCGCCGGTGTTCCAGGCGCCGCCCTTGAGGACGCGATGGGCGCAGGACCCGCCGATAGCCGACCCGTCCTCCGGCGCCGACGCGTGCGTCTCGCGCCAGCAGTCGGCCGTCCATTCCCAGACATTGCCGTTCATATCGTAAAGGCCGAAGGCGTTAGGGGCGAAACTCGCCGCCGGCGTCGTCCGTTTACGGAAGGTTCCGGCGTCGCCGATATAGGGATACTCGCCGTTGAAATTCGCCTGATCGGTGGTGATCGCGACGCCGGTCGCAAAAGGCGCCGCGCTCCCTGCGCGCGCAGCATATTCCCACTCCGCTTCGGTGGGCAAGCGATAGGTAGCGCCGGTCTTTTTCGAGAGCCACGCAACATAGTCCTGCGCATCTTCATAAGAAACGTTGACCACCGGCCGCGCGCCGCGGCCCCATCCATGATCGTAAGGCTGATAGGCGCGGCAGCCGCCACCCTCAACACAGGCCGCCCATTCTTCGAACGTCACTTCGTGAACACCCATGGCGAAAGGGCTCGCGATGGCGATATCCCTGACCGGCCCTTCCGTCGGCTGCCGGGCCGGTTCGCTCGCCGGCGCGCCCATCTGAAAAGCTCCGGCAGGCAGCCGCGCCATGTCGGGGCACGCGTCGCAGTCCCGGAACACCTCAGCGGACGCTGGCGTCGTCACCGAAGCGACCAGCGCCGCCATGGCGTCATCCTCCGTATCCGGAGCACCTGCCGCAGCATCCAGGGAAGCGCTGACGGCGCCCTGCGCCAAGACGCCTTCGTCTGACACAGCGGGTTCGGCGGGACCAGGAACAACCTCGCCGCTGCGCGTGACAGTGATTTCAAAGTCCGAGGACGGCCCGATGTCGATCGCCTCGATGGGGGCCGGCGCTTCTTCGGCCGGCGCCTTGACGGGAAGCGCCTGCAACACCGCGAGTTCGGCGACCGGCGGCGGCGCGCTTTCCGCGACTTCATTGGATGCTTCATCCGGCGCAGCAAAAAACCGCGACGTCATCATCATCGCGAGAACGCCCACGGCGACGAGCCCCGCGCCCCCGGCGAGCGCAAAGCGGAGGCGCGGCCAGCCGGTTTCCGCCGTCTCCTGCCCGGCGGGCGGCGCGCTCACCTTGACCCACATGTCGCCGCCTTCGCGCTGTTGCCTTTCGGCGGCGATCGCAATCTCTTCCAGCACGAAACGCCAGCGCGGATCTTTTTCATCGCCGCCCCAGCCGGAAAGATCGACCGGCGGCAGGTCCTCAAAGCCGTTGGGCGCGCTGGCGCCGCCCACCGCCACCGGAATGAGCGCGCCGCGGGCAAAGGCCTCTTTCGCCTGATTATGAAGCCGGGCAAGCCTTAGCGCCGCATTGGACCAGATGACGATCGACGCGTCGTCGGCCAGCGCCGTTTGCGCCTCCTCGCCGCTCACAGGCCGGGCGTCATGGCCAAGACGGGCGAGCGCTTCGGCGATTTTCCGGCCGAGCGCCTGATCGCGAGGGGCGTGAAGAACGGAAATTGCGGACATGGCTGCGCCTTCGTCGTCAGTCGGTTCTGTCCCCGCTTGTAAGGGCGAATGAGTGGCCTGTTTTGGCGCAAAACCGCAAGGCGAGAATATCCCCAGCCGCCTTAACGATTGGAAAGCCGTGCGGGACCGCGCTTATCCCGGGAGGTTCAGCGGCTTGGAGATATAGAGCATGCGCCAGTCCATATTCTCCATCAGCATGGCGCGGGCGGCCTCGTCGATCCGCTCGCGCAAGGTCGCGAGCCGCGGCGTTTCCGCGGCTGCGAGCGCCTCGACTTTCGCGGCGATGGTTTTGAGCTGCGCGGCAGTCGCGTGCGAGCGTTCCGCCGTGGACCCGAATTCACCCTGAACGCGAATACCGAAAAATGCGGCGCCCAGAGCGGGCAGAACGCCGGTCAGCATGGTGACGACCCCTTTGACGTCCTCCTTGGCGTATTTCGCCCATTTGGCGAGATCGGCGTCGCCGCCCGCGACGTATGCCAGCACCAGATAAAGAATGCAGATCAGGAACGTCGCGCCAAACGCATATTCGCCGGCAATGTGAAGATTGTGTTCGATTTTGTGCAACTCGCCCGCCTTTCGGTCGTGATAGGCGATTTGCGGACGGATTTCCTCGGCCAGCACGGTTTGCGCCATTGTGCGGATCGATCCGGTTTTAAAAGCGCCGGACGTCATACCCGCTTCGCGCCGGGATGCGGCCAGATACCAGTCGACCCATCCGGCCGCCTCCGCGCCTTCGCCTTCCGACAAGTCGGCGCCGGGGCCGCGGCCCAGCGTGAGAAACGAAAGCCGATACTGCCGTAATTCCTCCGCAAGCTGACGGTAGTCGATCCACTTTTCGTGCCAGCGCCCGCGCTTGCCGAGCGTGGTGATGACGAGGATCAGGAAGATCAGGGTCACTTCGATGCTGATCCAGACCGTCTTGCTGCCAATCCCGTAGTCCTTCAGGACGAGATCGACGAGCGCCAGTAAGACGGCGAGCGCAGCGAACAAGTAATTGAAGAAATAGGAAGAGCGATAAAGGTTGCTGTAATGGACCGCCAGATGATCCGCCCATTCAAAGCGCGGAATGATGAGGTCGTTGAAAACTCTCTGATCATACTCAGAAGACTGAAGCCGCTGCGCCAAAGTCGATTTTCTGGACGTCGCGATTTGCTGCGCCGGCGTCGGGCAGGCGAGCCTTACGGGAAACGGCCATTTTCGGGCGAAGAGTTTTTCCCAGAACTGGTGAAATGAGCCGAAATTGAAGCGATGGGCGCGCTCTTCCGCGTAAGCCCGATAGGCGTCGAGCGCGTGCGTTTTCTTGCCGCTGAACGCATGCTCAATTTCCTTTGAGGAAGGCGGCGCGACGCACGCCGCAACCGCTTCGTGCACGGCTTCATCCGTAAACGGATTTTCAAGATTTTCAGGCAGCAGGAACACCGGCGGTTTGTCGGCGTGGGCGTTGATCCACACGACCGGCTTGCCGGCCGCCAGCGCCTCTTCCTTAATCATCGCCGTGCCGCCGGGGCCGCGCGCTTCCTCACCGTCCCAGACCGCGATCAGGAAATCGGACTGATCGACCGTCACGACGCCCGCCTGCAGATAGGCGTTTTCCTCGAGCATGGACGACCCGCGCGCGCCGTCGAGTTCCGCAACCGCCGTCGCTCTCGAAAGCAGGCTTTCAAACTCCCGGCGATCGGCGTCGGAAAAATCGTCCGCGTAACTTTCCCGGGCGAAGGGGAGCGGCGCCAGAAGCCGCCAGCCCGCAGTCAGCGCCTGTTGCGCCGCCAGCGTATCGGCGCCGTCGGCCAGCGCGCTGACAAAATACCGGATCGGTTCGACGTCGGCGTAATCGGCGCTGTAAAGCGCCTTGGCCTTGTCGAGACCACGCCCGACAGCGGCGAGAACGGCGGCGATCTGCGCGCCAATGCGCTCGTTCTGGCCCGCATCGAGCCGCGACCGGCGATGACCGGTGACCCCGACGCGCAGCGCCAATGCCGGCTTTGGCGGCGATTTTTCGCTTGTCACGTCCCGGCCCCATGCTGTCTGACAATGTGCGTTACTCAACGAATACGCAGGCCCCCGTCAAGCCGCGCAGGCAAACGGCTTCAGAAAAATGTTCTTGTAATGTTCTTTCGCATGCGCCATGCTGAGCCCGCCAGCAGCGGGGAGCGCCATGGTCGCCCAGGTCACCACATTCGCCTTTCACGGGGTCGAGGCGCGGCCCGTCACGGTGCAGGTGCAACTGGTCGGCGGTCAGCCCGCGTTCGCCGTTGTCGGTTTGCCAGACAAGGCCGTTTCGGAAGCGAGAGAACGGGTTCGGGCGGCGCTCTCGGCCGTCGGTCTCGGCCTGCCGCCGAAGCGCATCACCGTTAACCTGGCGCCCGCGGATCTACCCAAGGAGGGCAGCCATTACGATCTCGCGATTGCCCTCGGCGTATTGATTGAGATGGGGGCCGCGCCGCATGACGCCGGCGCGGGCTTTGCGGTCATGGGCGAGCTCGGCCTCGACGGGTCGATCGCGCCCGTGGCCGGGGCGCTGCCGGCGGCGGTCTCGGCGAACGCCATGGGGCTCGGGCTTATCTGTCCGGCGGCGAGCGGCGCCGAAGCGGCCTGGGCGGGCGGCGAGGCGGAGATCATCGCGCCGAAATCGCTCATTCAGCTCGTCAATCATTTCAAGGGAACGCAAGTCCTGTCCGCGCCGGCGCCGGGAGCGCTCGAAGCCGCCGCCGCCGCGCCCGACCTCATCGACGTCAAAGGCCAGGAGACCGCCAAGCGCGCGCTCGAAATCGCCGCAGCGGGCGGGCACAATCTCCTGATGGTCGGCCCGCCGGGCGCCGGCAAGTCGATGCTCGCCGCGCGTCTGCCCGGCTTGCTGCCGTCATTGTCGCCCGCCGAGATGCTCGAAATCTCGATGATCCAGTCCCTCGCCGGGCTCCTTGAAGACGGGCGGCTGACGCGGGCGCGGCCGTTTCGGGCGCCGCATCACTCGGCTTCCATGGCGGCGATGATCGGCGGCGGCGTCCGCGCGAAACCGGGAGAGGCCTCCCTCGCCCATCGCGGCGTCCTGTTTCTGGACGAACTGCCGGAGTTTTCCGCACCGGTTCTGGATTCCCTTCGGCAACCCCTTGAGACCGGTGACGTGCTGATCGCGCGCGCGAATTTTCATGTCCGGTATCCGGCGCGCTTTCAGCTTGTCGCCGCGATGAACCCGTGCCGCTGCGGCTATGGCAAGGCCAGCGGCAGGGCCTGCGGACGCGGGCCGAACTGCGAGGAAGTCTATCAGTCGCGGATTTCCGGGCCACTGCTCGACCGCATGGACCTCACCGTCTCCCTGCCGGCGGTGACCCCGGCCGATCTCGCCGCGCCTGTTCAGGGAGAAGACACGAAGACCGTCGCACGCCGGGTCGCCGGCGCCCGCGCCCTGCAGCAGGAACGCGGCGGCGCGGCAGACGGCGCGACCAACGCGTCAGTCCCGGACGCCGTCCTCGGCAAGATCGCCGTCCCCGATGCGGAAGGCGCCGCGCTCCTTTCCCGCGCCGCTGAAACGCTGCATTTTTCCGCCCGCGCCTATATGCGTATTCTGCGCGTCGCGCGCACGCTCGCCGATCTTGACGGCGCAGACGGCGTAAAGCGGCGCCATGTCGCCGAAGCCGTGAGCTTTCGCCGGCGTGAAACAGGCGAGCCCGTCGAGGCCGCGCGGGCGTCTTTATCGGCTGCATTTTAACGGCCTGATTAACCAAGCCTCTCAACCATTTTTCAAGCGCATCGTTGGATTATCTGCGGGTCAGGGCAGGGGACGCCGCATTTATGCCGAACAACGCGTATCGTGAAAACCGCAACGTCAGTGAACTGATCGTGCTGACAGATCAGAACGATCTCATTCGCTTCGTCTCGCGCGCCTTCGCCGATTATTTCGGCGGTCCTGTGGAGAAATGGCTGGGCCAGCGTTTTGCTCCGGGCGGCGGCGCCGCTTCCCCGGGGGCGCCCGCCGCCTACCGAACCGAGGCCCGCGCCGGCGGCCGCGACTATATCGTCGACTGGGAGGAAACCGTTCTGGCGGCAGGCGAACGGCTTTATACGGGCGTCGCCCTAAACGGGGAGCCCGCTGGCGAGAGCGGCGGCGGCGACGCAAAAATGCGCTTTCTCGCCACCATGAGCCATGAAATGCGCACGCCACTCAACGGCATTCTCGGCATGACCGGCCTGCTTCTCGACACAGACCTCAAACCCGATCAGCGCTCCTACGCGGAATCCGTCCGCCAGTCCGGCGCCGCGCTGCTTGCGCTGATCAACGACCTTCTCGACTACGCCAAGATCGAGGCCGGCCGCATTGAACTCGAAGCGCAGCCCTTTTGTCCGTACGCCCTCGTTCAGGGCGTCGTCGAATTGCTTTCGCCGCGCGCCGCTGACAAGGGCGTCGAGATCGCCGCCTATGTGGATGAGAAAATTCCGGCCAAGCTGTTCGGCGACGAAGCGCGACTGCGCCAGCTTCTGATCAATCTCGCCGGCAACGGCGTGAAGTTCACCGACCACGGCGGCGTCAGCGTCGAAGCGCGGCTTGTCGACAAGTCAGAAACCGCCGTGCGGATGCGCATCGATGTCCGCGATACGGGGATCGGCATCCCGGAAGACAAACAGGCGGCGATTTTTGAAGAATTCTCGCAAGTCTCGGGCGAAGCCGAAAAGAAGAACGAAGGCACCGGCCTCGGTCTGGCGATCGCCCAGAAAATCGCCGGCGCCATGGGCGGTGAAATCACGCTTGTCAGCAGCCCCGGGGAAGGCAGCGTCTTTTCCTTCGAAACCGAGCTCGCTTATGAAGAAGCGGCCGTCCTGCGCCCGCCGCTGAATGACGCCGTCATTGTCGCTACAAAATCGAACATTCTGGCGCGCAACCTTTCCCTGCAACTTGATGCGCTCGGCGCTCGAAAGGTCATCCGTACAGAGACGGCTGATGAAACAAAGGCGGCGATCGAAGCTCATCCCGGCGCCGTTCTGCTTTGCGACATCTACCTCGCGGGCGACAGCGCTCTGCCATTCGACACGCCGGCGGCGGGACGCGCTTACGTGCTGCTGACGCCGCTGGCGCGCGGCCGCCTTAACGATCTCCGCAAGGCTGGTTTTCACGGTTACTTCATCAAGCCGGTGCGCCAATCCTCCCTATACGAGCGGCTCTCCGGCGCCAGGGAGCAAGCTGCGCCCGCGAAACCCGCGGCGGGCGAAAAGGGGAAAAAACCGGGCGGCAAGAGCTTCCGCGTGCTGCTTGCGGAAGACAACCAGATCAATGCCGTGCTCGCGACGACGATCATCAAGCGCGCCGGCCATGAAGTCGACGTGGCCTCAAACGGCGAAGAGGCGGTCTCGGCGCTGAAGCGCGAGGCCTATGACATCGTCCTCATGGACATGCACATGCCGGAAGTCGACGGTCTTGAGGCCGCTCGCCGCATTCGCGGGCTCGACAGCGACCGCGCAAAAACCCCGATTGTCGCCCTGACGGCGAACGCCATGGCCTCGGATCGGCAGAAATGCGTCGCCGCGGGCATGGACGATTTTCTTTCCAAGCCATTTGAGCCGGCCGATCTTGAAAACATGCTCGACAAATGGAGCGGCATGAAAAGCGCGTTCGCCAAGGCTTCATAAAGCGCCTTTATTCCGCCGGAAAACGCCCTTAGCCTTTTTTCATGTCACAGGAAAAGAATGCCGCCCCCGGCGGCGAAACTCTTCTCGGTTCGCTCAGCGGCTATTTTCGCCCCCGCAGCATCGTCATGCTGCTCCTGGGTTTTTCCGCCGGCCTTCCTTTTTACATGATCTACCAGAACCTTTCGCTCTGGCTTGCGGAGGCCGGCGTTTCGAAAGGCGAGATCGGCCTCTTCGCCTGGACGGGTTTTGCGTTCACTTTCAAATTCCTCTGGGCGCCGGCGGTCGACCGCATGCCCGTGCCCATTCTTGAAAAGATGATCGGACGGCGCCGGGCCTGGATGGCGGCGGCGCAAATCGGCATCGCACTGTCGCTGATCGCCATGAGCGCCGCGAACCCGCAAGGCAACCTCTATTACGTCGCGATCATCGCCGTGCTCATGGCTTTTGCGGCGGCGACCCAGGACATCGCTATCGACGCATGGCGTATCGAAGCCGCGACGGACGCCGAGCAGGGCGTCATGGCGGCGATGTACCAATACGGATATCGCGTCGCAATCATGGTCGCCGGCGCCGGCGCGCTCATTGTTGCAGACAATGTGAATTGGCCCGCCGCCTATCAGTTCATGGCGCTGTTGATGGGCGTCGGTTTTCTGACCGCTCTCTTTGCGCCTAAGGTGGAGGTCCGCGAATATACGCCGCCGCCGCGGGCCGGCCTTGCCGAAACATTTTCCCGGTCCGTGGTCGGACCGTTTCGCGACTTCTTTTCACGCTATGGCGTGCATGCGCTTGTCATATTGCTTTTCATTGCGCTTTTCCGCGTGCCCGATTTCCTGATGGGCTACATGACGGGGCCGCTCTATATCGATCTCGGCTATGACAAGACGACAATCGGGGCGATCCGGTCCGGCGCCGGTCTGTTCGCAACCCTGTTCGGCGTTTTTCTCGGGGGCGTCGTCGTGGCGCGGTTCGGCGTCAAGACGACATTGCTTGTCGGCGTCGTCTCACAGTCCCTTACCAACCTGATTTACAGCTGGCTGGCGCTTTCCGATGCGACAACCGCCGGTCTCGCCGCGGCCGTCATCATCGACAATATCGCCTATGGCGCGGCCGGGACCATCCTCATCGCCTATATGTCGAGCCTCACCAATACGGCGTTCACCGCCACGCAATACGCCTTGTTCAGTTCGTTTTACGCGTTGCCGGGAAAATTTGTCGGCGGATTTTCCGGCTTCATGGTGGAGGGCGTCGGCTTTGCGTGGTTCTTCGTCATCACCGCACTGCTCGGCATCCCCGCAGCGTTGCTCGTATTCTTCCTCGGGCGCGCTGAAAAGCACATAACGAAAGCCGCGCCTCAGGACGGCGATGTTCCGGCGGCGCCTTAACCAGCGGCGAGGCAGGCGTCGAGCGCAGGCTTTTCGTGATCCGAATGAAGCGCTGTCGCATCTGCATGAGAGACGCGGTTCGCACCGGTTTCGTCAGGGTAAAGCACAACGATCAGCGTGCAGGTCTTGAGCCGGTAGCGGCGATATTCACCCGCGCCCTCGCGTCTCGTCAGGGATGGCGCGCCGAAGGTTGCATCAACCGCGTCGCCCGTGGCGCCCAGCACATCGCTCAACTTATAGACCGGCGCGGCTGGCTTTGGCGGGCCGGCGCGGCCGGCGGCGTCATCGCCGCCGGTCGTCGCACAGGCGGACGCGGCCGTCATGCATGCGCATGCCAAGGCGCGCTGTAACTTTCGTTTGTAACCGTTCATGGGCCGATGTTCGCCTGAAAAGAATAAGGATCGATTGAAGCCAGGGAAGCTAATCGCCGCCGCCGCGCGCCGCAAGCGGAGCGTTGACCGGCAGCGCCTTGCTTCGCGCCGTGCGCCTTCCTATAAGCCCCGCTGTTCATTCGCTGTCAGGGGAAATTCATGCCGGATCAGAAACTCGACGTCATCGGCGTCGGCAACGCCATTGTCGACGTGCTCGCCAAAGCCGGTGATGCGTTTTTGACAACCCATGACATTCCGAAGGGCGGCATGATCCTCATTGACGAGCCGCGCGCGCATCGGATCTATGCCGAAATGGCGGCCGCCGTTGAAATATCCGGCGGATCGGCCGCCAACTCCATCGCCTGCATCGCCTCGCTCGGCGGACAGGGGGGGTTTATCGGCAAGGTCTCTGACGACGAACTCGGCGAAATTTTCCGCCACGATTTGCGCGCCATGGGCGTCGAATTCAACACCGCTCCTTTAAAGGACGGCGCCGCCACCGGTCGCTGCCTGATCAACGTCACGCCGGACGCGCAGCGCTCCATGGCGACGTTTCTGGGCGCGGCCGGCTATGTCACGCCGGACGATGTCGACCCGGAGCAGGTCAAACGCGCCGAAATCACCTTCTTCGAAGGCTATCTGTTCGAACAGCCGATGGCGCGGGACGGCTTCACGCGCGCCTGCGCGATCGCCAAGGAGAACGGCAAGCGCACGGCGCTGTGGCTCGGCCCGGACGAATGGCTGGTGATCGACGAAACGGGCGATCCGGCCGCCGATTGCGCGTCCTCGAAGGCGGCGCCGTCGGCGTCAAAGGCAAGCACCGCCTCGGTGCCTTCCCGTTCGATCACGCGCGCTTTTAGTTGGCCGCTGAAATGAACGACGTCGCCCGCCTTGAGGCGCTTGGCCGGCCTCACGAATGCGCGCCATCGCCCTTGCCCGAGATCCTTGTGCAAGGTCGCGTCAACCGAAACGTTGTCGCCGTCGCCGCGCGCCGGCCGCTCGCCGAAAAGCTGCGCGGGGATCACCTTTGTGTCGTTGGCGATCAGCAAATCGCCGGGACGAAGCAGCGAGGGCAGATCTCGGATTATCCGGTCTTCAACGCCTTCCCGCCTGACGTGAAGCAGACGCGAGGCGTCGCGGGGATGCGCCGGATGAAGCGCAATCCGTTCCTGCGGCAATTCAAAATCGAAAAGGTCGACGCGCATCACCGCACCCTTGTTCTGCGTCGGGCGCGCCGGTCAGATTGAATAGATTTCTTCGTTGAAACTTTGATCCATGGTCTCCGACGGCGTCGTCTCCTTGCATGCGCCGACGGGTTTGGCGGGCACGCCGGCGACCGTGCAATGGGGCTCGACGGATTTGAGGACAACGCTGCCCGCCGCAACCTTGGCGTTCTCGCCCACTTCGATATTGCCGAGCACCTTGGAGCCGACGCTGATCAGCGCGCCGCGGCGGATTTTCGGATGGCGATCGCCTTCATCCTTGCCGGTGCCGCCGAGCGTCACGTTCTGCAGGATCGAGACATCGTCTTCGACAACCGCGGTCTCGCCGATGACGATCCCTGTCGCGTGATCGATGAAGACTCCCTTGCCGAACGGCACCGCCGGGTGAATGTCGACCGCGAAGAGTTCGGACATCCGGCTCTGCAGATAAAGCGCAAGCGCCTTGCGGTCGTGACGCCACAGCCAGTTCGCAACACGCTGCGCCTGCAGCGAGAGATAGCCCTTGAAATAAAGGAAGGGCTGCATGTGTTCATGGCAGGCGGGATCGCGTTCGAAGACGGCGCGCAAATCATAAAGCGCCGCCTCGACCACACGCGGTTCGTCCGCATAGGCTTCGTCGCAGACCTCGCGCCATAGCATCGCATTCATTTCGCCGTCTGAAAGCTTCTGCGCCAGCCGGTAGGAAAGCGCCGCTTCAAAACTCTCGTGATTGAGAATCGTCGCGTGCAGGAAACTCGCGAGGATCGGTTCCGACGCGGCGGCCGTCGCCGCCTCGACGCGCATCCGCGACCAGGTCTTGTCGCTGTTGAGCTCGACGACCGTCGAGTTTTGCGGGTTCGGATTGGCCATGGCGCTATTGTCCTCCGTTCTCCCTCACGCTGCAAGGATCAGGCGCGAAATAGGGTCCGGCAGCGCGCCGCGCAAGGCCCTGGCGTGGGCGGCGAGCGCCATCACGATGGTGAGACTGTCCGTAATCTCGCCATTTATCACCATTTCTAACAGGTCATGGAAGCGCACCTTCCTTATGGTTAACGCTTCCGACGACTCCGGCGCCGCCTCGCCGGGCAGAAGGTCCCAGGCGAGAAAACAGGCGGCGCGTTCGTCGGTGACCGAGTTCGAAATATCAAACGCGATCAACTCGGCCCAGGAGCCCGCGGTCATGCCGGTTTCTTCCCTGAGTTCGCGTTTCGCCGAGGCCAGCAGCGGCGCCGTCATCGGCCCGCCGCCTTCGGGCAGCTCCCAGCTGTACCGGTCAAGCGGGAAGCGGTGCTGACCGACCAGCGGCACGTTTCCCTCATCGTCAATCGGCAGAACGCCGACAGCAACGTTCTTGAACCGCACGACGCCGTATTCGCCCGGCGTTCCATCCGGATGGGAAACACGGTGATCGATGACTTCGATCCATGGATTGGCGAACACGGACCGCGCCGAATGCACCGCCCACGGACCGATTTTTTGCTCGCTCACTCGCTCTCTTCCGCCGGCTTGACGCGAACGGGCACGTTGAGCGCGCATATATCGATGTGATCCGGCCGGTAATAGAAAAAGTCTTCCGGGCGGTTTCGCCGGGACTCGACATAAGACTGGAACGTCTTCGTGTCCGAGCGCAAAATCTCGAGCGTTTCTCGTTCGAAAACAGGGATGTCGGCGCCGACTTTGACGGAAAGGATCGTCTCGCCGAGATCGCCGTCTTCGGACTCCGCCGGCGCTACCCGACGCAGGGCCTGCACATGCTCCATGCCCTGCACCACGCGGCCAAACACCGTCAGGTTACGGTCGAGATAACGCTGCGGCTGCAGCGTTATGTAGATCTCCGTGCCGCCGGTGTCCGGTTCGATACCGCGCGCCATAGCGATGGCGCCGGTGCAGTGGAGATGCCAGACCCGCTCGCCATCAACGCCCGCAGGCAGCGACTCGATAAAACCGACTTTATCGGCGTAACCGTCTGCATCCTTGATCGGCGTAAAAGTAATGGCGTCGGTGAGCGGCTCGTCGAACAGCGCCGCAAGGGGTTTCTCGGCGGTCTTGACCTCGCGCTGTTCGAAGAGATCGCCGCCTTGCGCCACAAAGCCGTCGATGACGCGATAGAACGACAACCCGTCGTAAAACCCTTCCCGCGCCAGTTTGCGCAGTTGCTCCGTGTGGCTCTGCGCAAGCTGAGGAGATAACGCGACGATAACCGTCCCGCGCTCGAGTTCGATATAAAGAAGGTTCTCCGGGTCGAGCGTTTTCCAGTCATCAGACACCGCCGCCGCCAGCACCTCCGCAGGAGAAGGCCCCTTCTCTTCAGCCGCCGGCGTCGCCGTAGTTTCGTCAGCGGCGTCAGAAGCCGTTTCATCGGCGTTATTGCAGGCTGCAAGCAGCAAGGCTGCTGCGACTATCGTCCCTCTCATCCTTATCCCCTTCCCCGATATGGCGGCGCGCCCTGATCGGGCAGCCACAGGCCCTTGGGCGGTTCGCCGGTCTGATAGAAAACATCAATCGGCATGCCGCCGCGCGGATACCAGTAGCCGCCGATCCGGAGCCAGCGCGGCGCGGCGGCCTCAACGATGCGGTTGGCGATCGTCACCGTGCAATCCTCATGAAAGGCGCCGTGATTTCGAAACGACGTCAGGAATAGCTTCAGGGACTTCGACTCGACGATCAGCTTGTTCGGCGCGTAATCGATAACGAGATGCGCGAAATCCGGCTGTCCGGTCACCGGACAAAGCGACGTGAATTCCGGTGCCGTGAACCGCGCGAGATAAAGCGCGCCCGGATGCGGATTCGCCGCCGTCTCGAGCCGCGCCTTGTCCGGCGAGGCGGGCGTTTCGACCCGCGCGCCGAGCTGGCTCAGGGAGGCCGGTTTCGAGCCGCCGCTGCGTTTTGATTTCGTGGTTTTTCCGGTCGCCATCGCTGATTCCACTCGCCTGCCGGGCTATTTAACGGCGCCCGCCGCCGAGCGCAAAAGCCAGCCTCTCCGTCGCCCCTCAAGACGGCGCAATTCCTCGCCCGGCCCCATGGACAAGCAAGAGCCGATTGGCTTATAAGCCGCGCTCCGCCGCCGGGCCCCGCCCGGGCGGCGACTGGCCCAGGTAGCTCAGTTGGTAGAGCAGCGGATTGAAAATCCGCGTGTCGGTGGTTCGATTCCGCCCCTGGGCACCAT
>CAJXLJ010000017.1 GCA_913055785.1 uncultured Parvularculaceae bacterium
TGGCTGGGCCAAGGCGCAGTCGTTCCATACCGGGCAGACGCCGGTGATCAAATATAACCGCCAACTGATGCAGGCGATCCTGCATGACCGCCTGAAGATTGCCGATATCGTCAATGCGCAATGTCAGGCCCGCTTCGGTCCACTGATCGAGAATTTCAAGCCCGACGCTGATGACGCCGGCGGCGTTGATGACATAGTCCGGCGCATAAAGAACGCCGCGCCCGGCGAGGGCCGCATCCATTTCAGGCGTCGCCAGCTGGTTGTTGGCCGCGCCGGCGACAACGCTGGCCTTCAGCCGGTCAACTGACCCCTGGTTGATCGACCCGCCAAGCGCGCAGGGCGCAAACACGTCGACATCGGCGGCGATGGCGTCGTCAGGGCTTGCGGCCTCGGCGCCGAATTTTTCGACTGCGGCTTTCACGGCGGCCTCATTCACATCAGCGACGACAAGCTTGCCGCCTTCTTCATGGATGAGACGGGCGAGTTCCGAACCGACCGCCCCCACGCCCAGGATCGAGACGCGCACGTCCTTGAGCGACTCTGCGCCGAGCTTGTGGCGCACCGCAGCCTGCATGCCGCGCCAGACGCCGCGTGCAGTGAACGGCGACGGATTGCCGCCCTTCCCCTTGCTGTTGACTCCGGCTGCGTATTTCGTCACCGACCGGACGGTTTCGATGTCATGCTCGGTAACGCCGGAATCCTCAGCCGTGTAATAAAGCCCTTCAAGACTGTCGACGGCGCGGCCAAAGGCGCGCATCAACTCCGGCGTCTTGTCTTTTTTGGGGTCGGCGAAAATCACCGCCTTGCCGCCGCC
Source organism: uncultured Parvularculaceae bacterium (assembly GCA_913055785.1). Classification (GTDB taxonomy): domain Bacteria; phylum Pseudomonadota; class Alphaproteobacteria; order Caulobacterales; family Parvularculaceae; genus Hyphococcus. Next base: position 815 of record CAJXLJ010000017.1, read on the forward strand.
GAACGGAATGCCGCCGAGAGCGTTTTTGAAGGTCATCCCGCGCGACAGGCGCTTGACGTCTTCAAGGCCCGCCTCGAAATTTTCATAGGGAAACACCCTGCAGCCGCCGACCGCCGGGCCAAGCGTCGCATCGTGGACGGAAATCACCGCGTTAAGACCAACGCTCTCGTCACTGAACTGCACAACCTTACGCCAGCCTTCGACCGGCAATACGCGGCTTTCCATGGGGCGTTTCCTCCTCGCCTTCTATGATTGATGAACCGGCGCCGGCGCATGAGCCGCCGGCGGCTGAAATATAGGCAAAGCCGCGGGGCGCTTTCGTGCAAATCGATAGAGCAGGCGCTTGACGCTTAGCAGATAATGCTAAATATATACCACATTCTAGGAAAGACCCCCATGAAGCTCGATCAGATCGACCACAAGATTCTGAAGCACTTGCAGGAAAATGCGCGCATTACGAATGCGGATCTCGCAGACCGCGTCGGCCTGTCGCCGACCCCCTGTCTTCGCCGCCTCCGCCGCCTCGAAGCCGAAGGCATCATCAAAGGCTATCACACCGAAATCGACCGGGAAGCGCTCGGGGTTAACGTCACGGTGATCATTCTGGTCAAGCTCGAACGCGAAGACGACAAGACGTTGCGCGAATTCGAAGCGGAAATCAAAAAACGGCCGGAGGTGATGGAATGCTATCTCGTTACCGGCAAGTTCGATTACTTCATACGGGTGCTGGTGCCGACGCTCGCCACCTACGAAACGTTCCTGTCGGAAACCATTCTCCGTATGAAGAATATCGCCACGGTTGAATCGAGTTTCACGCTTCGTGAAGTGGAGCGAAAAGTTGTGATGCCGCTGCCGGCGCCCCCGTCACGCGGCTGACCGGGCCTTTACGCTGCGGCTGTCGCCGCTCCGCTTTCCTCGCGGCCTCTCGTAAGACGCGCAATCTCGGCATAAAGCTGTTGCTGGTTGACCGGCTTCGTGATGTAGCCGTCAAAGCCGAGCGACAGATATTCCTCGATCTGCTGGTTCATCGCATGAGCGGATACGGCGATCAAAGGCGTTAACCGCGTCCCTCGCTTGCGCTCAATATCGCGTATGCGTTGCATCGCCGCGACGCCGTCCATTCCTGGCATGGAAATATCCATCAGAACGACATCAAAGCGGCCTTCACGGAAGCCGTCGACGGCCTCGCGGCCGTCCCTGGCGTATTCAACATCGTGCCCCTTCGGCGCGAGAAAACTCTCAAGCACCATCCGGTTCACTTCATTGTCTTCCGCCGCAAGGATGCGCAGCGGCCGGGCGTTTTCCGCCGGAGCGGCGTTGCCGGGAAGAGTTTCCTGTTCGCCCTGCGTAAGGAAGCTGGCTTTCAAAGGCAGGCTCACTCTGAATGTCGCTCCGGCCCCCGGCTTCGACTGAACGGTAATGTCGCCGCCCATGCCCTCAACCAGACCCTTGACGATCGACAAGCCAAGACCCGTCCCGCCATATTTGCGCGTCGTGGTCGTATCCGCCTGCGAAAACGGCTCGAATATGTGTGAAATCTGCTCATCGGTGAGCCCGATGCCGGTATCCATCACCTCAAAAATCACCGGCTCGCTCGGCGCCGCCGGCGCCGTGACGCGCACCGTAACCGATCCGCTTTCCGTGAACTTGATCGCGTTTCCGACAAGATTGTGAAGCACCTGCGCAATCCGGTGCGCATCGCCGACAAACAGGGCGTCGCATTCGCCTTTGCAGACAACGCTCAGCGTCAGCGATTTTTCAGCCGCTTTGATCTTGTAGATATATTCGATGCGCCGAACGACATCGCGCAATTTGAAAGACGCCTCTTCATAGGAGACCCGGTTCGCCTCGATCTTGGAGAAATCGAGAAGATCGTTCAGCACCGTCATCAACAGATCGCCCGACTCCCGGATGATCCGGATTTTTTCAATCTGTTCCGCCGTCAAATCGCTTGCTTCCAGCGAGGCCGCCATGCCGAGAATGCCGTTCATCGGCGTTCTGATTTCATGACTCATATTCGCCAGAAATACTGATTTCGTCCGCGACGCTTCCTCAGCCGCCGCCTGCTTTTCAAGCGCATGCTCGCTCGCGCGCCGCATCGCTTCGCTGGTATTGCGATATTCCTTAAAGGCGACCACGAGGTGCATGATGTACAACCCGCCGGCCAGAATCATCATCGCCGCCCCCCAGCGCCCCGGTTCCGTTCCGGTGATCAGCGCATAAGCGGGCAACGCGAAGAGATAAATCGTATGCGGTATGATCGCCGCAAAAAACGTACGTCTTTCGTGGTGCATATGCATGGTGACATGCAACAGCGCGCCGCAAAGCCAGATGCAGGCGAAAATCTTGCCGGGCGCGCCCCACAAGAACCACAGGAAAGCGGGAAACGCCGAATAGACAATCGTCGCCTGAACTGATGAGGCGCAAAGAATAAACCACTCAGCGCGAGTCGGCGCCTCGCGCCGTCCGGGTTTTCGGAATTCTTTCCAGGCGTAAACATCAATCGCCTGGCTGAGCAGAATAGCGCCCGCCCAGTAAAGCGCCGCTTCTGCAGAAACGGTGAACCAGAGAATAAGCACCGCGATAAAAGCGATACCGAGTCTGGTTTTAAGCTGGTTGTGCCGGGTTATCGCAGTGACGCAAAGACCCGAGAGCAGCGACGCCGTATGATCGCAACCCTCATCCTCGATGTCTTCGCTCTGGGCCATCCCGAGTGCGCCTTCCACTAACAGTTCAGTCAGCAGAATTTAAAGGCCAATCGTTAAATCCTAACTACCTGCAAAAATATTACTGTTTCATTTTAAAACAGCAGCGTTGTGAAATTTACGAGCAGGCCGCCCATTCCGGAACGGAATATTACCGCTGGAAATCGTAAAAGGCGCCCATGTTGAGAAGCGCGGTCAACGCGTCCATCGCTGCAAGACTTTCTTCCATGAAGGCGGGATCCTTCAAGTCAGCCGGCGACAGGCGGTCCCGGTAATGGGTTTTCACCCATACCTCGAGCTTTGCGATTTTCTTCTCATCAAGAATGAAATGGCTATTCGCCGCCGCCGCTTCCCGCTCGGACAGGACGACGCGCAGGCGCAGGCACGCCGGGCCGCCGCCATTTCGCATCGACTCGCGGACGTTTTTGTAGATGACGCGGTTGATCGGGTTGTTGCGCGCCAGCGTCTCCTCGACGAACGCCTTGACCCGAGGATTATCTTCCGACTCGGTCGGCAGGAGCAGCGCCATCTCGCCCTCCGCCCCATTGTCGGCAGGCAGCGTTAAGAGCTGTGAATTGAACAGATATGACTTGATGCAGTCCTCAAGCGACACCTTGTCAGCCGGCGCCTCGATGATCTCGGCGAACGGCGCTTTTTTCCGGATCTCGGCGTAGGCCGCCGCCGGGTCCGCAAAACTTTGCTCGTGAAGAAACAGAACGGTTCCGTTCGCCACCCCGACGACATCATTGTGAAAGGCGCCGGCGTCGAGCGCGGTCTTCGACTGTTCGATGAAGACCGTCTTTTCTGGATCGAGAAGATGGCCGCGCGCCACCGCTTCCGAAGCGCGCTGCTTCTGGCGCGCCGGAAACTTGTCGCCGTCCTTGCCGTAAACGAAAAGATGAACGCCGCCCTCTCCGTGGCTTTCGCAGAGGCGGCCGTGGTTCGCCGCGCCTTCATCGCCGAAATGCTCGCCGCCCGGCAACGGCGGATGATGGACGAAATAGTCTTCATTGCTGAAAATGTGGCGAAGAACGCGCGCGGTCGTCTCCGCTTCTATGGATCGGTGAAAATTCGCCGCGAGATTGGCGGGCGTGAAATGAACCTTGCCGTCTTCCGTATCCGGCGACGGCGCGACGGTTCCCGCATTGGCGGTCCACATGGAGGACGCCGCATAACAGTTGGCGAGCAGTTCAGGCGCAGTCTCAGCAGCCCGCTCGATCATTCGCCTGTCGGTTCCGGCGAAACCGAGCGCGCGCAAGGTCCTGATATGCGGGCGATCCTGCGGCGGCAGGAAACCCTGTTTGAGGCCCAGCGCCATCGCCGCGCGCATCTTGGCGAGCCCCTGCAACGCCGCCTCGCGCGGGTTCGAGGTCGCGCCGGCGTTAGTCGCAGAAGCGATGTTGCCGAACGACAAACCGGCGTAATTATGGGTCGGGCCGATGAGACCGTCGAAATTATATTCGTTATATGTCATGCAGCCGCCTGACCGTTCGCAAAGGAATAACGAGAATGAGGACGTTTCCTATAGCTGTTTTCGCCGCCGCCGTAAGCCTCTTCGCTGCAGGATGCGCGCAATCTCCTGAAAACCCTGCAGCGCCCGGCGGGTTTGTCGCCGTGATCGCCGCCGACGCCGATACGAGCGCTGATTGGTACAAGTCCGTCTTCGACCTCACGGAAGCCCGGCGGATCGAACAAGACGCTTTTGAAATCGTTCTCCTCAAAGGCGAGGATGCGATGATTGAAGTTATTGAGTTCAAACCGGCTGCGCCTGAAAACCCGGGACGCACGCAAGGTCTGTTCAAGGCCGGATTCGTTTTGTCGGACTTTGACTCGAAGGTCGCGCAATGGCGGGCTGACGGCGTCGCGTTTTCAGGAAACGGCCAGGTCTTTTACGATGAGGCGCTGGGCTACCACTCAATAACCCTGCTGGATCCCGACGGCGTGCGGATTCAGGTGTTTGGCGTTTCTGAAACAGAACCGAAAACTTAACTTCGCACCCCAACCTGTCCTTCCGGCAGCGGCAGAAGCGCTTCGCCTTCCATCGACGCCACCGGATAGGCGCAATAGTCCGCCGCGTAATAGGCGCTCGGGCGATGATTGCCGGAGGCGCCGATCCCGCCGAATGGCGCCGCGCCCGAGGCGCCCGTCGTCTGGCGGTTCCAGTTGACGACGCCGGCGCGCGAGAGCGCCAGGAACTTCTCCCATTTCGCCTTGTCGTCGGACAACAGCCCTGCTGAAAGGCCGAACTTCGTGGCGTTCGCCCGCACGATGGCGGCGTCGAAATCCCTGACGCGCCAGACTTTCAACAGCGGTCCGAAATGCTCTTCATCGGGGACGGCGTCAGCGCGGGTCACATCGACGATGCCGGGCGTTACGAAAGCGCCGCCCTCGTCGCGCACGGAAAGATTGCGGATCGCCTCGCCGTCCTGCTCGACGAAACGGTCGAAAGCGCGCTCCAGCCCTTCGGCGACTTTCGGCGTGATCACCGGCCCCATGAAGGGTTGCGGATCGTCAAACGCCGCGCCGACAATCAGCCGGTCGGTTAGGGTGACAAGCGCGTCGATCGCCCTGTCGCCTGCGGCGCCTTCCGGCACGATCAGCCGCCGCGCGCAGGTGCATCGCTGGCCGCTTGTCAAAAACGCCGACTGCACGACAGCGAACGCCGCCGCATCTACATCATCCGTGTCCCACCAGATCAGCGGATTGTTGCCGCCAAGCTCGAGCGCGAGAATGACATCAAGCCGGTCCGCGAACATTTTGTGAATCGCAAGCCCCGTATTGGCGCCGCCCGTAAAGAGAACCCCGTCAATTCCGTCCGCGCCGGTTAGCGCCTCGCCGGTTTCGCGCGCGCCCTGAACGAGATTGACCACGCCTTCCGGGACGCCCGCCTCGATCATCCGCTCCACAATGAACGCGCCCGGCCCCGGCGTCAGCTCCGACGGCTTAAAGACAGCCGTGTTGCCGGCGATCAGCGCAGGGACGATATGGCCGTTCGGCAAATGCGCCGGAAAGTTATAAGGCCCGAGCACAGCCATCACCCCGTGCGGCTTGTGGCGAAGCATGCCGGTCGTCGCGCCGGTCAGGGTTTCGCGCGTTCCGGCGCGCTCGTGAAAGGCGCGGATCGAAATATCGACCTTGCCGGAAACTGTCGCCGCCTCGGTTTTCGTTTCCCAGAACGGCTTGCCGGTCTCCCGGGAGAGCAGCCGGGCGAGGTCCTCCGCATCGCGTTTGATGAGATCGCGATAGCGTTCCATCACGGCGATGCGTTCGGCGACCGGCGTCAGCGCCCATTTCTCAAAGGCGCCCCGCGCGGCTTTTACCGCGTCTTCGACATCGCTTTTGGTCGCCGCCGCGCCGGTCCAGACCGCCTCGCCGGTCGCCGGGTCGAAGCTTGTGAATTCCGCCCCTGCGCCTCGCCGCCATTCGCCATTGATCAGAATTTTATCCGTCATCGCCTCACCAACTCACTGCGCGCACGTCGCCGCCTTTCGCGACGCCGAGGCGCTTCGCCGTTTCCTCGCCAATCATGATAGACGCGCCGTCAACCTTCGCCGGCGCGCGCACGACCCGGAAGGTCGAAAGCCGCCCCGCCGCCATCAGCATCAGCGGCGCCTCCCCCGGATCCGCGATGTCCTGAACAGAGAAGACCTTGCTATCGCGCACCGTCCTGATCGTATCGATGGCCGCGTCCACCAGCGGCCCGCCATCGAAGACGTCGATATAGCCGCGATAGGAAAAGCCTTCCTTCAACAGCATGTTGAACGCCGGCACCGCGCTGTCGTGAGGCCGCCCGAGAATATCCCGCGCCTCTTTCGGCAGCAGCGCCACATAGATCGGATAGCGCGGCATCATGTCGGCGATGAACTGATTGCCCATCGCCGAATTCGCGAGATCCGCCGCCTCGAACTCCATGTCGAAAAACGGTTTGCCGAGGGTCTCCCAGAACGGCTGTTCGCCGTTGGGGCCGCGCCAGCCGCGCAGTTCGGCGCAGACCGGATCGGCGATCAGGCCGCGATGCTGCGCGATGAACAGATAGCGCGACCGGGCGAGATATTTGCCGAAACCGCCGCCGCGAATATCCGGCGACAAAAACAGCGAGCCGACTTCTCCGCAACCGGTGAAATCATGGGTCGGCACCAGGATCCGCCGTTCAATACGTTTTTTGAGTTGCGTTGAAGCGTGGACGGTTTTGTTGATGCGGTAATTGACGAAGCCGTGATCGAGACCGACGGCGGAGAACACCGCCGACGTGCCGGTGACGCGCCCGTCCTGCTCCAGCACCATCATGTAAACTTCGCCGCCGGGCGTCGTCGCATTCGCCTCAAAACTCGCCGCCGCGAATTCGATGCGCGCGCGCAACGCATCGGGTTCGGACGGCAGATTGGTCATGCCGCCGCCGGACTGGGCGGCGAGCGCCAGAATGTCGTCGAAATCCTCGCGCCGCACCGGGCGCATATAGGCAAGAGACATCAGCCAGCTTCCTTCAACTCGACCGTACCCGGATTGGGAATGTCGCCCGCCGCGATCTTGAGCAGCAGCAGCGCCGACAGTTTCGCCCGTTCGACGAGGCTGTCGAGGCAGGCGTATTCTTGGGCGGAATGGATATGCGCGCCCCTGACCCCGAGCGTGTCGATCACCGGAATGCCCGCCGCGGCGATATTGTTGCCGTCGCAGCATCCGCCGGTCGGCTTCCAGTCGATAGCAAGACCAAGCTCGTCGCCGGCTGTTTTGAGGGCTTCGAAAAACGCCTTGAGCCGCGGGGTCATCGGTTTCGGCGGCCGCGTGAAGCCGCCGGTCAGTTCCGCGCCGTATCCTTCGCGGCTATCAATCGCCGCAATCGCTTTCCTCGCTTCCGCATCGAACCATGCGGCGTCTTCGGGTTCGGCGAGGCGCACGTTGAACCGCACCACGGCCATGTCCGGCACCACATTGTTTGGGCCGCCGCCATCGACCCGCGCGACATTCACCGTCAGGCCTTCCCTGGCGCCGGTGAGACTGTCGACGCGCGAGATGAATTCCGCCGCGGCGGCGATGGCGTTGCGTCCGAGATGATGCTCGCGTCCCGCATGGGCGCTCTTGCCGCGAATGATCGCCGCAAAGTTTCCGGAGCCTTTGCGCGCGCCGGCCAGCGTCCCGTCCGCAAGCGCCGGTTCGTAAACGCAGGCGAACTGCGCGCGCTTCGCCGCCTCGGTCAGCATCGAGGCCGACCCGTGCGAGCCGATTTCCTCATCGGCGTTGATCAGCACTTCAAAACCGATCCGCTCCGCAAGCGACGAGCGCTCAATCGTCTGCAAGGCGTAGAGCATGACCAGAAGGCCGCCCTTCATGTCGGCGGCGCCCGGCGCGTTCAGCGTATCCGCGTCGAGAAACTTTTCATGCTGGAAAGGATGGTCCGCCGGAAACACCGTATCCATGTGGCCGGTCAGCAGCACCCGCACCGGCGCCTGCGGCCGCTTGACGAGACGCAGCATGTCGCCGATCGGTTTTTGCTGTTTCTCGCCTTCCGGCGTCACGATCTCATGAGGCGCAGTGGGAAGGGTTTCGATATCCGCCCCAAGCGCGCCGAACGCATCGGCGAGCGCCCCGTGCATGCGCTTTAACCCGTCGAGATTGCCGCTGCCCGAGTTGATTGCGCACCAAGCGCGCAAGGTCTCGGTCATCGAACCGCGCTTGTCGTCAAGAAATCCGAGATCGGAAGCAAAACCGCTCTGGCTGGTCATGGCGACAGGACTAGCGAAGGGCGCAATTCCCCGCAAGCGGCAAAGCAAGGTTTTCAAGCGCTATCAAACCGACCTATAATCCATGGCTTACGAGCAATCCTTCCTTCCTCAAGCCAAGCGGGCGGCCCCTTGATGTTGCAGTTAATCGAGACGCTTCTGATCCGCTGGGCGGACATGGCGCGGCGCGGCGGGGTCGTTCTCGCCCTGGCGATCATCGCGCTGACCGGTTTCGCCGGCTATTACGCGGCGACTCACCTGAAGGTTAACACCGATACGAGTTCCATGCTCGATCCGTCGCTGCCGTTTCAGGTTCGCGCGAAAGAGCTGCGGGACGCCTTTCCGCAAATCAAGACCGACATCATCGTCATCGCCCGGGCGCCGACGCTTGACGAGGCCGACGCCTATATGGCGGACCTGCGCGCAGCGGTCGCGGCGAACGAGGAGGCGTTCACGGCGGTGTTCGCGCCGGCCGAAGAACCGTTTTTTGCGGAAAACGGTCTTCTCTATCTCGACGAAGCCGAACTCGAAAGCCGGCTGACCCAGCTCACCAAAGCGGCCGGGCTGATCGAGACCCTGATCGCGACGCCGAGCCTCGGCGCGCTTTTCACGACGCTCGCCGATAATGACGAACTCGCGGAAAAGTCCGAGCTTGGCCAGGACACGCTGCAAAAACTTTACGCAGCGCTGGCGGAGAATATCGAAGCCAATCTCGCGGGCGAGGAAAAACCCTTTTCATGGATGGCCGCGCTCGACGACGAACTGGCGGCGAAGCCGGTCCATACGCGCCTTCTTTATGCAACGCCTGTCCTCGATTACACGCGCCTCCAGCCAGCCAAGGCTGGCATTAACGTGCTGCGCGCCGAACTCGATACGTTGGACGAAAAATACGGCGGGCGCGTTGAGGCCTATATCACCGGCGACCCCGCCTTGCGCGTTGAAGAACTTGAAGCGGTGACGACCGGCATCGGCCTTTCAATGCTGCTGTCGCTGATCCTCGTCAGCCTGCTTTTGCTGTTTTGCTATCGCTCGGTTTCGATCTCGGTCTTGACGCTGGTCGGGCTGATCATCTCGCTGGTCTTAACCTCCGCTTTCGCCGCCGCCTTTGTCGGCGAACTCAATCTCGTTTCGGTCGCCTTCACCGTGCTGCTGATCGGACTGGGACTCGATTTCGCCATCCACCTGCTCTTGCATGTTCAAGAACGCCGGGATGACGGCCAGAGCAACGCCGAAGCGCTGAAAGGCGCGCTGCATGAAGTCGGCCCCGCCCTCGCGCTCGCCGCGCCGACCACCGCGCTCGCTTTCTTTTCCTTCGTGCCGACCAAATTCGACGGCATTGCGCAGCTCGGCGTCATCGCCGGCGCCGGCGTTATCATCGCCTTTCTGGTTTCAATCACTTTCTTGCCTGCGGCGCTGAAACGGCTGCCCAAGGGCGAACACCGCAAAGGCAGCGGGCTCATTCGCGGGATGTTCGACGGCCTGTCCAAAGTCTCGGGCCCGGTGTCGATCGCGACGGTGCTGCTCGGCGTCGCCGCGCTTTTGCTAATGCCGCAAGTACGTTTCGACGCCGATCAGATGTCCTTGCGCAATCCCAAAGCCCCCTCGGTCAAAGGCTTCAACTTTCTCTTCGATGACGAGGAAACCCTCCCTTACCGCCTGACCCGTCTTGTCTCATCGGAAACCGAAGCGCGCGACACCGCGCAGAAAGCCGAAGCCCTCGCAACGGTTGCGGGGACCCGCTCGCTGCCCGATTTCGTGCCGGAAGATCAGGATGAAAAGCTGCTGCTGCTCGATTTTGCTTCCGGCACGCTCGCCTACTCCCTCGCGACCGAACCGGCGAGCGTGGAGGGCCCTTCCAATGAAGAAGGCCTGTCCGCGTTGCGCGCGCGCCTTGAGGGCGCCTACGAGACCGGTCCCGGCGCCAGGCTCGCTGCAGCCCTGAATACGCTTGAAACAGCGAACGATCCGGAACTGATGAGCAGGATTCAGGACGGGATATTCGCCTTCTGGCCGCAACTCGTCGACCGTCTCGCAGCACAGATGAAGGCCGACATCATCGACAACGACTCCCTGCCCGCGGCGCTTACGGAGCGCTACCTTTCAGCGAACGGCGACTGGCGCGTCGACATTCTCCCGGCGGAAGATGTCCGCAACCAGCGCGCGCTCGACGCCTTTGTCGATGATGTCGAAGCCCTGTTCCCTGATCTCACCGGCGGCGCCTATCAGTCGGAGAAAGCGGGCGAAGCGATTTCCGCGGCCATGTTGCAGGCGACATCGATCGCCCTCGCCGTAATCGCACTTTTCCTCTGGCTTCTAGTCCGGCGCATCAACACGGTGCTGCTCATTCTCTTCCCGCTGGTTCTCGCGGCGGTGCTGACGGCGGCGACCGGCGTCCTTCTCAACGTTCCGTTCAATTACGCGAATGTCATCGTGCTGCCGCTGTTGATCGGCATCGGCGTCGACAGCGGCATCCACCTCGTTCTCCGGCAGGATCAGGTCGCCGCCGGCGAGGATGTTTACGGAACCTCGACTCCAAGGGCGGTGCTGTTTTCCGCCCTGACGACTGTCGCTTCCTTCGGCAGTCTCATGCTGTCGCCGCACCGGGGCACCGCCAGCATGGGCGAGCTCCTGTCGATCGCGATCGCCTTTACGCTGGTCTGCACCCTCGTCGTCCTTCCCGCCGCATTCCAGTATCGCGAAAACCGGATCCGGAAAGCCGCCACGAACAAGTGATCCTCGCAAAAGATTCCTGAATTTCAGTGTTTTAGAAGCCATTTTGAGGATGGCGGCCAAAATATCCTATAGATTTTTCCCGATGCGCCGTTTCTTTGGCCGCTGAGCGCTGGAATTCCGCCGCAATCGCTCCATATTCTCCAAAACGTCTGACGCGCCATCGAAGAGGATACGACTGATGTTCTTGTCTCGCGTACGCATTTTCGCCGCCCTCATCGCCGCGGCTTCCATGACGCCCGCCGCTTACGCCGCGGACGGCGCGCCCGCCGCGCAGTCGGAAGACGCCAAGGCGGCGAAGGCGATCGCCTTCGCCGAATCGCTGATCGACGAAGCGAGCGTCACCCTGTCCGATGCGTCGCTTTCGGAAGACGAACGTCACAGCAAGTTCCAGGGCTTCCTCGCTGAAAAGATGGATCTGGAATTCATCTCCAAGATCGTTCTCGCCAAGCGCTACCGGTCGGAGATGAGCGACGCGCAGAGCGCGCGTTACGATGCGGCGTTCCCGGGCTACATGACCCGCATTTACGCCAATCAGTTCAACAAGATTTTCGGCAAGCCCTACACCGTCGTCGGCTCGCACCCGGCCTCGCGCGGCGACATTCTCGTTGATACCGATTTCGAGACCGGCGAGCACAAGACCTTGAATGTCGTCTGGCGCATCCGCGACATCGAGGGGGAGAACAAGATCGTCGACATTATCGTTCAGGGCGGATCGATCATCACCCTCAAGAGGGAAGAGTTCTCTTCCTTTGTTGAGAACAACGGCGTCGATTTGCTGCTCGAAGAGATCGAGAAATAGCCGGCTTAATTCTTTCGCTCGAAAACGAAATCAGCGGCGCCCTTGAGAGGCGCCGCAGCGTCGCCGAAACGATCGAGATGCGATTTGCAGCGGTCGACGAGTTCAGCCGCTTTTGATTTTGCGCCGTCCATCCCGAACAGTTTGATAAAAGTCGCCTTGTCCATCTCGGCGTCCTGTCCGACAGGCTTGCCGAGCGCTTCGGCGTCGCTGGTCGCGTCAAGGATGTCGTCGACGATCTGGAAAGCGAGACCGAGGTCCTCAGCATAGGCGGCGAGCGCCGCCACGTCCTCTTCCGACCCGCCGCCGACAATCCCGCCGCCGACTGCGCCGAACCGGATCAACGCACCGGTTTTGAGGCGCTGAAGCTGCGTGACGCCGGCGAGATCGAAATCCTTCTGCTCGGCGTAAATGTCGATCATCTGTCCGCCGACCATCCCTTCCTTGCCTGCGGCGCGGGCGAGCTCCAGCGCCACGCGGCAGCGTACGGCGCCGTCCGGATGGGTTTCTTCCTCGGCGAGAATTTCAAACGCCTGCGTCAACAAGGCGTCGCCAGCGAGGATCGCCGTCGCGTCATCGAACTTCTTGTGTACTGACGGACGGCCCCTGCGCAGATCGCTGTCATCCATAGCGGGCAAATCGTCATGGATGAGACTGTAGCAATGGATCATCTCGACGGCGCACCCGACCCGCACCGAACGCGAGCGGGGACAGTCGAACATGTCGGCCGAGGCGATCGCCAGAAACGGCCTTAAGCGTTTGCCCCCGTCAAGCGCCCCCCAGCGCATGGCGTCGGCGACGCGGCCAAGCGGTCCGCCTTGCGTCGGCAGAAACCGGTCGAGGGCTTCCTCGACCAGCGCCGCGGTTTCCTTGATGGTGCTTTGAAATACGCTCATCGAATCTTGCTTCCGCTCACCCCCGCGCTAACGGGGATCCATTCTCTTGCCGTCTCATCCTTCTGGATTCCCGCTTTTACGGGACTGAGCGGCGGCATATGCCGTCTCACCGAAAAACGCCACCCCGGGACCGCAAGATCAGTGTCTATTGACGAAGCCCGACCCATCGCAAGCGCCGCACATGCGGGCGATGAAACCGCGCTTGCCGCGGCCGCCGCAATCCTCGCAGATTTCCTGCGACGCCTTCGCACCAAGGAAACTCGACAGCATGTCGACCGGATTTTCTGATGACGGCGCATGATTGGCTGCAAACGCTCTTGCTTCGGCCATCTTCGCGACCGGATAGGCGTTCGACATCGAGGCGCTGTCGCCATCTAGGCCGTGCAACGTCACCATCAGGTCCCGCCGCCAGGCTTCCAGCACCATCGTGAACTGCCCTTCGTCATAGCCGCCGGTCACCTGCATGCCCGCCATCAGGAACAGCTCGGAGCCTTCGAGCGCTGCGACGCTGATATGCAAATTCCGGTTGATGGTTTCGATGATATGCGCGCTTACCGGGAAACCCACGAACCGGGCGAGAAAACCCAGCTCGACGACCTTGTTGGAGCCCGGGGCGGACTGCATAAGCGCGACGACGAAATTGATCCCGTTGTCCTGCACCCCGAAAACCCGCAACGGGCCTTCCTCGCCCAGCGGCTCAACGGAGCCGTATTTGCCTTTGAGCGCGCCGACAATCTTGGGCAGCGGCCAGCTGCCCGCCTCGCCGCCCCCGGAAAACAACTTTTTCATGAACACCCCTCATTACCCCGGACTAACCCGAACGCAGAGGCTACACGAGGCGTTCGCATCCGCCAAGCAGGGCTGTTTATTACAGTTTGTTACAAAAGGATATTTTTCCCCGGCGGAGGCCGTCCCCGTTTTGCACCGCAGTGCAAGACGCGCTATAGCGGCAGGGAATTCTAGCGAACAGACTCCCCGGTTGCCGCACCGCCGGCCCCGTGGGATATGTTCCGGCTGATCAGTAAAGGGTTTGAAGGGGCGCGCCATGACGGCGACTACTGAAGAACTAAAAGTCGTATTGGCGCAGCCGAGAGGGTTTTGCGCCGGCGTCGAGCGGGCGATCGATATCGTCGAGCGCGCGCTCGAGAAATTCGGCGCGCCCGTCTATGTGCGCCATGAGATCGTTCACAACAAATTCGTCGTCGAAACGCTGCGCGAGCGCGGCGCGATTTTCGTCGAGGAAGTGGACGAGATTCCCGAAGGCGCAGTCACCGTCTTTTCCGCGCATGGCGTCGCCAAAAAAGTCGAGAACGGCGCCTTGGAGCGCCAGCTTGACGTTATCGACGCCACCTGCCCGCTTGTCACCAAGGTGCACAAGGAAGGCCGGCGCTATTCGGAAAAAGGCTACGACATCGTTCTCATCGGCCATATCGGCCACCCGGAGGTCGAAGGCACGCTCGGACAAATTCCGGGCACGGTGCATGTCATCTCCGAACCGGAAGAAGTCGGCGATCTCAACGTCGCCGATCCCGACCGGGTTGCTTTCGTGACGCAGACGACGCTCTCCGTGAACGACACGAAGGATGTCATCGCGGCGCTCAAGAAACGGTTCACCAACATCGTCGGCCCGGACACCCGCGACATCTGCTACGCCACCCAGAACCGGCAGACCGCCGTCATCGCCATGGCGAAGCAAGTCGACCTCCTGCTGGTTGTCGGCGCGCATAATTCATCGAACTCCAATCGCCTTCGCGAAATCGGCCAGAATTTCGGCATTCCGAGCTATCTGATCGAGGACGCTTCGATGTTCGATCCCGCCTGGCTGACCGGCGATGTAAAAACCGTCGGCGTCACCGCCGGCGCATCCGCGCCGGAAAAGCTTGTACAGGAAACTATCGCGCGCCTGCGCAATTACCGGACCGTGACGGTCGAGACCCTCGACGGCGTTGAAGAGAACGTTCACTTCAAGCTGCCGCGCGAGCTCGCCGATGTCCCCCGTAAAGAAGATGCAATGAAGGCCTGGGCCGTTACGACAGCCTGAGCGTAAAACAAAGAATAAACACCCGTCTGGAGACGAACATGTCAGTATCCCTTCACCAGCAAATCCGCGTCGGCGCCTATGTGGCGAAGCAGACCCTGATGGGCCGCGAGAAATATCCGCTGGTGCTGTTTCTTGAACCGCTGTTCCGCTGCAACCTCGCCTGCCCGGGCTGCGGCAAGATCGACTACCCGGCGCCGATCCTCAACAAGCGCCTCAGCGTCAAGGAATGTCTCGACGCCGTCGACGAATGCGGCGCGCCGGTTGTCGCCATTCCCGGCGGCGAACCGCTGATCCACAAGGAAATCGGCGAAATCGTCGAAGGCATCGTCGCGCGCAAGAAATTCGTGTCGCTCTGCACCAACGCGCTGCTGCTCGAAAAGAAACTCGACCTCTTCAAACCGTCGCCGTTCCTGTTCTTCTCAGTTCATCTCGACGGCCTTGAAGAAGAGCACGATCACGCCGTCGACCAGAAGGGCACCTTCAAGATCGCCGTTAAAGCGATCAAGGCGGCGCAGGAAAAAGGCTTCCAGGTCAACGTCAACGCGACGATCTTCGACAACATGACCGCAAAGCAGGTCGCCGACTATCTCGACTTCGCAACCGATCTCGGCGTCAACATCTCGATCTCGCCGGGCTACGCCTATGAACGGGCCGAAGACAAGGAGCACTTCCTGTCGCGCGAAAAGACCAAGAACCTGTTCCGCGATATCTTCCGCATCGGCAAGGAGCGCGGTCGCGAATGGAACCTGTCGCACTCGTCGCTGTTCCTCAATTTCCTCGCGGGCAACGAAGAATATATGTGCACGCCTTGGGGCTCGCCGACGCGTAACGTCTTCGGCTGGCAAAAGCCCTGCTATCTCCTCGGCGAGGGCTACGTCTCGACCTTCAAGGAACTGATGGAGACGACCGACTGGGATTCATACGGCACAGGCAAATACGAGAAGTGTTCGAACTGCATGGCCCATTGCGGATATGAGCCGACGGCGGCCATGGACGCGGTGAAGAACCCGCTGAAGATGTTCCGCATTCCGAACATGTTCAAGATCGCGACCGAAGGCCCGATGGCGCCGGAGATCGATCTTACGAATGCGCGCCCTGCCGAGGACGTTCACGAAAAACTTGTCGCCGCCGAGATGTCAAAGATCGAGGCTGAGAAAAAGGCGGCCAAGGAGAAGGCCGAGGTCGCGGCGTAGGGTTTTAAGCGCCGCGGCGCTGTCCGCGCCAAGCTTCATCAGTTCCGGAAACTGTTTCGGATCGCGCATCGCCGCCGCGAGGGTTGCGAACATGCGCGTCGAGCCGTCAGGCGCGACGGCGTTCAAAACCGCTGGCGGCAGCGCCCGATCCGCTGGATCCGCGATCGCACGGATAGCGATAAAAGGAACGCCGGCCTGTGCCGCCGCCCTAGCAGCGCCGTGACTTTCCATATCAACGGCAATTGCCTTAGTCCGCGTAAATAGATCATGCTTATTATCGGCCGATTGTATGATGTCGTCGCTGCCCCAAATATATCGTCCATAAACAGCATCTATTACAGGGGCATTCTCCACAAACGATTTGCTGTCTGCATATTGTAAGCTATCATACTCGTAGAGTTTATTTTCATTCATGCCCGCAGATACAAGCACCGCCTCCCCATCAACTCGTGCCAGTACTTTTGTAGTAACAACTAAATCACCAGGTTTTAGCGATGGGTTGAGCCCGCCCGAGACGCCCACAGAAAGAATCGCGACCGCACCTTCTTCGCAAAATCGTTTCGCGATCCCCTCAGCCCGCGCTGCATTCGCGCCGGAAATGCCAATTCGGACTTTATCATCCTTGGTAGCATCGCGAACCGCGTCGGCTTCGGACTTCAGCCCGCAGACAACGCCGATGAAACCGCTCATGCGACGCCTCGCATCGCCAGTTCCGCCGCTCTGTCTCCCGACCGGATCGAGCCCTCAATGGTCGCCGGGACGCCGGTGTCCGTATGGTCGCCGGCGAGGAACAGGTTGCGGCAGCGGGTTTCCGGCTTCAACCGCCGCTTGACGCCGGCGGGCGACTGGTCCGGCGTCGCGCGCTTTTCGCGGATCACCCGCACCCGCTCATAATCGACATCGCCGAGGTCGAGCGCGATTTGCGTCTCCCGCCAGATTTTCGAGACCACGTCGTCATTGGGCATGTCGTCGGTCCCAATGGCGTGCGACGCCGAGGTGGTGAGGCTGATCACATCATCGCGCACGAACGCCCATTGGCCGTCGCTCGACACCATGCCGATAAAAGGACCGCCGCCAAGCACTCCGGTCGGCGCCGGCCGGCCAAGACGGTAGTGAATATTCAAAATGCTGGCGTCGTCCGCTGGCGGTTCGAGTTCCGGCATGATCTGTTTCAACCGCGCCGGCGGCAGGGCGAAGATCACCTGATCGTCTTCTTCGAGAGTCACGGTCTCGTCAGTGAAATTGAGCGAGGAGACTTCGCCGCCTTCCATCCATGCGTTACGGAGCCTGGCGTTCAACCGGACAACCCCGCCATGGCTTTCAATAAACTTCAGCGCCGGTTCGACAAAAGCGGGGCCGAGCCCCCTCTTCGCCGCGAGCGGCCGGGATGCCTCGCCGCCCAGAAGAAACGTCTCGCGAATGACGCTCCACAAAAGCTTCGCCTGCCCCTGCGCCGGCGTCGTGTTGAGAACGGCGAGCGTGAGCGGCTCCCAGAAACGCTTGTAGAGGACGCTTTTTTCATCGACGACGTCGGCGACGGTCTGTTCGCTGCCGGCGAACACGATGGCGGCGGCTTTGAGATAATCCATGAGCCCCGTGTCCGGCACGCGGCGGTGCTTGTCGAACACCCAGAACGGAACCGGCCCGTCGCCGATCTTGACAGTCCAGCGCCGGCCTGACGCGACATCGACAAAAGGATAAGCCGCCTCAGGCGGGCCGGTCAGCGGATCGACTGAACCAATGCGCTCAAGATACGATAAAGCCGACTTGTTGCCGGACATGATCATGTGATTGCCATTGTCGATATCGCGCTCGAGATGCTTGTCGTAAAATGAGCGACAGCGCCCGCCCGCCTGACCGGCGCTGTCGTAAATGACAACGCGATGCCGGCTCTCAGCGAGTCGAACGGCGGCGGCGAGACCGGACAACCCGGCGCCAATGATATGAACGGTGCTCATCTGCTAGCTTCTCTGGGTCTCAGACCTTCAGCTTCGGCGCGAAAAACCAGCGAAGGGCGATCAGCGCTTTTTCAGGTTTTGAAATCGTAACTCTCGGCTGGCCATTCTCCCAGCCGCGCGCCGTCATCTTCTCAAGATACCGTTCGTAAACGCCCATCATCAACAGCGCCGGGCGAAGAAGTTTCCAGTCAAGTTCCTTCAACGCATCGCGGGCGGCGGCGAATTTGTCGCGCGCTGTCGCCGCGATCTCTTCACGCACTTTCGGGAGTCCGGGCGCTAAAGCGATGTCTTCCGGCGTCATCGGGCACTCATACTTCTGTAAAAGTTCCGCCGGGAGATAAAGCCGGCCCTCTGCGGCGTCTTCCTCCACGTCGCGGAGGATATTGGTGAGCTGCAAAGCGTCGCCCAGCGAAAGCGCGAAGGTTTTCGCCGCCGCGCTCCGCGGCGCGCCGAACACCGGCATCGACAGCATGCCGACGGCGCCGGCGACGCGCCTTGTATACGCTGCAAGCCCTTCCATCGACGGCGCGACGATCGGACCGACGGCGTCCATCTCCATGCCCTCAATCATCAGGATGAATTCTTCTTTGGGCAAATCGTATTCGCGGACATGTTCGAGCAGCGCGACGCCGGTCGGCAGGCTCGGCGCGCCATTGAACAGGCGCTCGATTTCCTTACGCCAGGCCTTGAGCCCCGCCATCTTTTCAGTCTTCGAGCCTTCTTCGTCGGCGATGTCGTCAACCTCCCGGCAGAAGGCGTAAATCGCATACATCGCCTCGCGGCGGCGCTTCGACAGAATGCGCATGCCGGCGCCGAAGGATGTTTTCGAGCGCCTGACGGTTTCGTAAGCGTGCCGGCGCGCATCTTCGAAGGAAATCGCCGCCGTGGTCATGCCGCCGCGCCTCTGCCCGCGGAGAAAAAGCCCGCAACCATGCCGGCGAGCCCCGCCGCTGCAAAGTCGAGCTTGGAAAGCGAAACCCGATCCGCGAGCGGATCGCCTTTCCTGAGCAGCGTAATCAGCCGGTCGGCCAGTCTCACGATCACCGCCGATTCCATGGCGAGATGTTTCGACTTCAGCGCCGCAGGCAATTTTCTTGCGTCGATCATCAGGGTTTCGCAGCCGTAAAGCATGCGGTCGGCGACCCGGCGCATGCCCGGAGTGAACGCCTCGCGGTCGAGATCTTCAATGACCGCGCCCTCTTCCGCCATCCAGTCGCCAACGACATAAACCCGGTCGAGTTCGCGCCGGTCGTCGCCGCAATCCTGAAGGTGATTGACGATCTGCAGAACCGTGCAGAGCGCGTCTGAATAGCGATAGCCACTCTTGTCCTCGCCATGGAGGTCGAGCAGATAGCGCCCCACGGGATTGGCTGAAAGCTCGCAATAGCCGAGCAGCTCGTCCCAGTTGGCGTAGCGGTTTTTCTCCGCGTCGAGCACGAATGCAGCGACAAGATCGGAGCCGTGTTTCGTCGTTACGCCGGTCGCCGCCATGCTCTCGCGCATCCGGTGCGCCTTCGCGTAGTCGTCGCCATAACCGGGCTCGCCGTTGAGCGCCGCATCGAACGCCCGCAGGCGCTTGATCTTCTGTTCCGGCGAGAGGCCGGGATTGTCGGCGATGTCGTCAATCGCCCGGGCGAAGGCGTAATAGGTCGCCACATGCGGCCGCAGCGCCTTCGGCAACAGAAAAGAGCCGACAGGGAAATTTTCATCCCCCGCCCCCTTGCCCGACGGCGTCTCCGCCGCGTCACTGGCGGTCGACGGTTCCGGGTCGGCGATCACATGTTCGGCGCTTTGCGGCATGGCCCGCACCATAAGGATTTTCATAGGCTTTCCAAGCAGGCGAGGCGCGACTTCCCGCCCTTTGCCCGGAACCCGCGAACACGCTAAGCCGGGGCATGAGCCTGATCGCCTTTATCGCCCTTGCGGCCTGGATTCACCTCGCCTTCTTCCGGGACGGCTTCTGGCGCATGACCGAACGCCTGACCGAAGCGCCGGAGCCCGAACGCTGGCCGGCGGTGGTCGCAGTCATTCCCGCCCGCGACGAAGCCGCCTCGATTGCGCAGGTGATCGAGGCGCATATGACGTCCGATTACCCCGGCGATTTTTCGCTCGTCCTTGTCGATGACAGCTCGACCGACGGCACAGCCGATCTCGCCCGGGCCGCGGCGGAAGGAAAAGCGCGGCCGCTTGAGATCATCGCCGCGCCGGACCTGGCCGAAGGCTGGACCGGGAAGCTCTGGGCGATGCATCACGGTCTTCAAAAAGCAGCGGAGATCAATCGGGACGCCGATTACCGGCTGCTGACCGACGCCGACATTGTATTTTCTTCAGACACGCTGCGCCGTCTCGTCGCCAAGTCGGAGCGAGAAAAACTCTCGCTTGCATCTCTCATGGCGCGTCTTGATGTTAAAGGAAGCTGGGCGTCGTTGCTGATCCCGTCCTTCGTCTATTTCTTCCAGAAGCTTTATCCTTTCCCACGCGTCAATGATGCGAACGACAACACGGCCGCCGCCGCCGGCGGCTGCATGCTTGTCCGCGCCGATGCGCTCAATGCAATCGGCGGCGTCGAAACAATCAAAGGCGACATCATCGATGATTGCGCGCTGGCGCGGAAAATCAAGGACCTTTCGCCGTCGACGAAGATCTGGCTTGGCCTTGCCGATGACGAGGTTCGAAGCCTCCGGGACAACGAGGCGGTTTCCTCGGTCTGGAACATGGTCGCCCGCACCGCCTACGCGCAGCTCGGTCATTCGGCGGCGATTTTATTGGCGACGCTAGTCGGTCTCGCGCTCGTCTATCTGGCGCCGCCGCTGATCGCCTTCACCTTCGCAGCCCATCATGAGGGGCTCGCTTTATTGTTTTCTCTCCTCGCCTGGGGACTGATGGCCTACACCTTCTGGCCGACCCTGAAGCTTTACGATCAGGAGCCTTGGCAGGCGATGCTGCTGCCCGTGTCGGCAGCGCTTTACGCAGCCATGACGTTTACATCGGCCTGGCGCCACTGGCGAGGAAAAGGCGGGCAATGGAAAGGCCGGTCTTATTGATCCGTTGAGGTTTCTTTCCGAAATCTTGACGCAGGCGCACCGATGACGCTTTCGTCAATTAATTTTGTTCCGGTACGGAACAATGAAAGCAATGATTAACCATCAAGGCTTCTGATCGCCCTCGCAGAAACGCGAGGCGATCATGACCGAGCACATTCAACTGAACGGCCCGTTCTATGTGGAACTGGTCTACGAGCATGAAGACAGCGATGACGGCGAGCGCACGGCCGCAGCCTATATCGACGGCTTTGAAAGCGAAGAAGACGCATGGTCCGCATGCCAGGGCATTCGCAAGGCGCCGATCGATGCGATCAACGCACAGGGCGGCGGCGTCACGATCGCGCCAGAACAGCTCCTGCAGATGCTGATTGCACGGCGCTCACTCGAGGAGGCCGCGGCCGCGAGCCCAGTCTAGCATCGCGCGCAACGCGGCTTTTACATCGCCGGCGCGCCACTGAAGCTCCTGTTCCGCCTTGCGGCTGTAAAACGAGACCTGCCGCCCCGCAAGACGCACGCCGGTCAATGGCGCCTTCGGCGGTTTGCCGGTGAGCGCAGCGACCAGTTTCGTATCAACTGCGCCCGCCGCAAGCGCCACCCAGTAAGGCATTCGTGTTTTCGGCATGGAGCGACCGCACATCTCGCCGACCATGGTTAGCAGATCCCTCATCGCGATATTCTCGCCGCCAAGAAGATAGCGCTCGCCCTTACGACCCCGGTCGCGTGCGGCGATCAGCCCTTCTGCGAGGCTATCAACCGGCACGAAATTCAAAATGCAGTCAATATAGGCGGGCGTTCTGCCGTTCGCAAAATCGAGAATCATTTGCGTCGGCGGCGTCAGGCTATCATCGCCCGGGCCGAGCGGTTCCGTCGGCATTGCAATAACGGCGTCAAGGCCGCGCGCCGCCGCCGCTTCAACCACGCTCTCGGCCTCGCCTTTCGACCGCGGATAGGCGCCGAGCGTCTCGTCCGGGTCGATCCGAACCGTTTCATCGGCTGACGACGGCCCGATCGGCGTGCGCCGCCCGACAAGGGTCGTCAGGCTTGAACAATGGACGAAGCGGGCGGCGTCGGCGGCTTCGCTGGCGGCGACGACAATTTGCGTCCCTTCGCGGTTAACCCGATCGAAAACCTGACTATCTTTCGCCCAAAGCTGCGCATTTCCTGCAAGATGAAAAACCGACGAAACGCCGTCCATCGCCTTTGCGACAGCATTTGCATCCGTAATCGAACCCTGCAGGTCGTCTTCATGAGCCGGGTCGGCGAGATCGAAACTTCGCACAATCTCGCCGCGCCGCCTCAGCGCTGCAACCAGATGCTTGCCAACGAACCCGCCGCCGCCTGTGACCAGCGTTACGCCGCTCACGGCTGCGCGCGACAGACAAGAAACCCGTCGTCGGTGACCGAGCCGGCGATCAGGCCTTCTTCCGTTTCAAGAGCAACCGTGGCGGCGCTGTAAAGCGCGCCCTTCGGATCGTCGAACAGAATATCAGCGCCGCCGGTTTTCAGATCAGTCCGCACGATGCGCGACGGCGCCTTGCCGATCCCGAGCTTGCGATTAAGCGCCAGGCGAAACATTTTAGGGTGGACAGCCGCAATGATATCGCCGTCCTCGGTCACGGTCAGATTATCGGGACCGCCCGGAAGCGCGATGCGCTGCGTTGTCTCGAGTTTTCCGTCAGCATTGCTCAGCACCAGCAGCGCGTTTTCCCGCGTCGCCGCCAGTACTAATGCGCCGCTGCCGGTTTCGGCGAGACCGTTTGCGAACGCCGCCTTGCGAAAGACAGGTTCGCCCGCTTCATCGGCAAGGCCGCTCTTTTTCGCGCGGAAAATATCTTCCATCGCTGCGCGCCAGTTGCAGGAGGCGTGATCGAAGGTTGTGTAGAGTTCGCCGCCGGCCAGCGCGACATCATTAGCGGCGCAATGGGTCTTCTCCGGCTCGCTGACAAATACTTCGCCATTCGCGCCGATCCGTTGCAGCTTCGGCGTCATCACCCATTTCCGGCCGGCGCGATCATAAGTCCTGTTGATGAAAACGAGCTCGCGATTGGCGTTGTCGTAAGCAAGACCATGGGGATGCAGCCCGCCCTTGATGTCGCCCGGCGAGGCCAGGGACACGACGGAAACGGACTGGGTTTCCGGCGAGAACAGAAGATCCAACGACGCCGCATAAACGCCGCCCTGCGGCAAACGCTCGGCCTTCTTGCGCGCCGCCTTTTCAACCGCCCGGCGGTCATAAGCGGTGAAGAACAGCCGGCCCGATTCCCAGTCCACGGCGAAGTCTTCCGCGCCGATCAACAGATCCCCTGTCGCCTGGTCGGTAATCGCCAGTCTGCGGCACTGGTCGGCGGTGTATTTCGAGGCGACGATCTCTCTTTTCCCATCGCAAGCCGCCAGCGCAAGCGCCGCAAAGGCGAGAGACTTAAGCCGCATTATCCTCATGACGCGCCCCCTCGTCTCCGTCAGACCCGGGCCTGCGATAGCCCCATCTGTCGATATAGCGCCCAAGACGCGCCTCCACCTTGGCCGCCGCTTCGTCGGAATAGCTGAACCTATTTTTCTCGAAGCTTCTGACAGATGCAAGATAACTCTCGAATGCGCCTTTCGCTTCTTCAAATCCGTTAAGTCCCAGCGCTGTATAGACTTTTTCCACAGCTTCCATCGGGCGCACATCGAGATCGTCATAACGCAACTCAACGAGACGCCCCGCCGGCGCATCCGCCGCATCTTCAAGGTAGGCGTCCATCATTCGCTCGTAGACGCTGAGGATCGTCTCATCGATGTCCACATGATCGTAGCTCTGCAGGGCGAACTCTTTCAGCAGCTTTGCATAGAAATTCCGCATCGATGCGAAGACGTCGTAAGGGTTGCGGTGGATGTGAATGAACGTCGCATCGGGAAACATTTCCCGCAGCATGGCGAACCGGCCCGTATAGACCGGGTTCTTGATCAGGAGGGGCTTCTCGCCCTGATGAAGATAAAGTTTGCGCAGGAAATAGACGAACTGCTTTCGCCAGCTTCTGATGTCCGCGACCGAGCAGTCGTCAAAGAACAGGCCCCGGCGAACATTCTCCGAAAAGGCGCGCGGAAAATAGATGCCGTGATAAAACGAAACATCCGACATGTTCGCAATGGCGATTTCGTCTTCCTGCGGACTGTCGGGATTGACCGGTATGTTATCGATATAACGATGCTCGGGAAGCGCCCGTTCCAGCAGCGGCTTGAACGCCTTCGCCAGCCCGAACAGATCCCACGGCAAGCCCGTCGCCACCGGCGGCACGAATCCCCACGCGCCGCTCTGGCACATGATATTGTAAAGATGGGTCGTACCCGAACGCCAGTGACCGAGAATGAACACCGGCGGCGGCATGTCGTCGAGCTTCGGCAGACGGCTTTCCATGACCAGCTTCTCGCCTGCCGAAAACGGCCAGCGGGCGAGCGCCGCGAGCAGGATCATCGCCCCGGCGCCCGGCTTCGCGGGAAGGCCCGAGCGGCCCGTCACCGTCGCCAGGGTGCCGATATTCGCGCCGCTCAAAGGGTGGGCCATGGGGTCAGGGTCCTTCTCAACCGGTAAAGCCAAGGCAATTAGCGCAGACGGCGGCCCTAATCCAGTTTTGAAAGCCCTAAACAGACGGGGAATCGCTGTTCGGCGCCTTAAAATCGGCGCACCTAATCCCCATGATTAACCAAGCCGTAAGATGGTGTGGAGATTCTTAACGCGGCGGGGCGGTCGGCCTTTCGAACCGGCCCAAAACCACCCGCCGCGGACCAGTCAGCGTAATGTCAGCGAGCCTTCATTGAGCATACGGCGCCTTACCGGAATTTCGACCGCCGCCGCCGCTTTGCTGGCGCTGAGCGCGCCGGCGTGGGCCGATCAGTCCTACGCGGTCGAGATTGCGGGCGTTGAAAACGGGCTCAGAAAGAAGCTCGAACTCATTTCCACCCTTAAAAAGGGCGTCCGCGATTATCCGACATCGGCGGCCCTGCGCCGGGCGGCGCGGCGCGATGTCGAGGCATTCGACGAAGCGCTCAAGGCCGCCGGCTATTACGCCGGCAAGGCTGGCTACGAACTGAGCCCGAGCGAAAACGGCGACAAGACAGATGTCCTTTTTACAATCGAGACCGGACCGGCCTTTCAGATCGTCGTCTACGAAATCCTTTATCAGGACGATGCGCCGGACCGGCCGATGACGCTGGAGGACGCCGGCGTAAAACCCAACGGGTCGGCCGCCGGCGCCGATCTTCGCGACGCGCAAACCGCTTTCGTAAATGCGTTGCGGGAAAGCGGCTATCCGGAAGCCGAAAGCGTCAGCCGCCGCGCAATCGCCGATATGGAGGCGGGAACCGCCCATGCGGTGTTCGTTTTCAAAAGCGGCCCCAAGGCGCGCTTCGGCGAACTCAGGATCGACGGCCTCGGCAAAACCAATCCCGACTACATCGGAAAGCTCAAAACCTGGGAGCCCGGCGAAGAGTATGAGCGCTCCAAAATCGTCTCCTATCGCGACCGCCTCGCCAAAACCGGACTTTTTTCAACGATCAATGTCGCGCCCGGCGCGGCCGATGAAGACGGCGCCGCCCCGGTGCTCGTCACCCTCGAGGAAAGAAAACGCCGCACCATCGGCGCCGGCGCGTCCTACTCCACATCGGAAGGCCCCGGGGGGCGTATCTTTTTTGAGAACCGCAATGTGTTCCGCAATGGAGAAAACCTGCGTATCGAGTTAAGGGGATCGGAAATCGAACAGGCGATCGATTTCGACGTCAATAAACCGCTGCCCCTGCTGCCCGGCTACGCCTTCGGCAATTTCGAATTCTCTAACGAAACCACTGACGCCTATGACGCCCGCTCGCTGCGGCTGTCGGCAGGTCTCGCCAAGAAATGGCTCGAAGACCGCCTGACCACCCACGCCGCCCTCGCCTTCGAAACATCAAAAGTCAAAACCGAAGACACCGAGCAACGCACCTATTACGCCTCGGCGCCGCTGTCCGTGCTCTGGAACAGCGAAGACGATCTCCTTAATCCGACAAAAGGCGTGCGTACAAACCTTTCGGTCACGCCCTATCTCGGCAGCGATACATTCACCCAAGCCGAATGGTCCGCCCGGAGCCGCGTCCACTTCGGCGCCGGGGACCGGTTCACGCTGGCGGCGCGCGCCGCGCTCGGCGCAACCTTCGGCAGCCCCTTGGACGACCTGCCGCAGAATAAGCGTCTCTACGCCGGCGGCGGCGGGTCGGTTCGCGGGTACGGCTATCAGGAAGCCGGACCGCTCGATGCGGCCGGCGCTCCGATCGGCGGACGCTCGCTCATCGAAGGCGCCGTTGAACTTCGCGCCAACATCACCGGCAATCTGCAGCTTGCCGGATTTATCGACGCCGGTTCAGTATCGGCGCGCGCCGTTCCCGATTTCAGCGAAAAATTCTTTATCGGCTATGGCGGCGGCCTGCGTTACCTGACGCCGATCGGTCCGATTCGCGCCGACATCGCCTTCCCGCATGATCGCCGCGACACGGATCGCGGGTTCCAGATCTACATTGCGCTGGGGCAGCCGTTCTGATGCAGCGGTTTCTCCTCATATCCCTGGGGGCGCTGGCCTTCGCCGGTTTGCTGTTGTTCAGCGCAGCGCTGTTCCTGTTCCAGACCGAACCGGGCCGCAATATCATCATCGGGGAGGCGGAAAAGCGCATCGGCGAAGCGTTCGCCAGCGATGTCACAATCGGCGCGCTCGACGGCGCGCCGCCGGACCGGCTCGTTCTGAGCAGCGTCACCCTCAGCGACAGCGAAGGCCCATGGCTCACGGTCGAGCGCATCGAACTGAACTGGCGCCCGCTTAAACTGATTGGCGGCAAGGTCGATGTTCAAAAACTCCATGTCATCGGCGCGCACCTCCTGCGCACGCCGCCGCCGGCGAAAGAGGAAAGCGAGGACAACGACGCGCCTCTAACCTTGTCGTTGCCCGACAACCTTCCGAACATCGCCATCGCCGATATCGGCGTCATCGGGTTCCGAAGCGATGTCAGCGGCGTCGCCGCACAGCTTGACGGCGGCGGCGCGATCGATATCGGCGGCGGGCGCATCAACGCCAATCTCAACCTGACGAGCGAAAACGGTCTCGACAATGCGGATATCCGGATCGATCTTGATCCGGACGAAAACCGTCTGTTCGTCGACATGTTCATCGCCGCCCTGCCTGAGGGCGCGGCCGCCGCTTTCGCGGGATTGACGGCGCCGCTCGTCATTGAAGTGAAAAGCGATGGCGCCCTTGATAACGCGCTCATCAGCCTGAATGGCGAACTTGGCCGTTATGGCGGCGTCGACGCGTCCTTAAAGGGAGACCTCTCTGCGCTGAAGGCGATAAGCACACGCGGCCGGTTCAATCCCGGCGCGCGCTTCGACAACATTCCCGAACTGGCGCAAACGCTGTCCTTCGACGCCCGGCTTGAAGAACGCCGACGCGGCGGCGCGCTTATCCTCGATCGCCTGACTTCCGCCGCCGGCGAACTCAGCGGCGCGTTCACGTGGACGAACAGCCGCGACCGGGTCGACGCGCTGACAGCGGAGTTCAACGCCGCCCTCGCCCCTTCATACCGGCCGGACATACAAACATACGCCGGTCCGGCGATTGAAGGCCGGCTCTCGATGAAAAGCCGCGACGAAATGTTCTCGGTCGACGCCGCTATTTCCGGCAAAGACTGGACCGCCCAACTCGCCAGCGGCCTCAGCGATTTGAACCGCCGCCTGAGTGGAGATTTGTCCGTCGCATTCTCAGCCTATGAAACCGTTGAAGTCCTCAAGGATGGCGCGCTGCTCGGACAGCTCGATCTCGACCTTGATGATCGCGCGCGATTGCAGAACTTCACGCTGACGCTGGACGATGGAAGCTCAGTAGCCGGCCTCGCCGAATACGCATTTGCTGAAGAACGCCTGCTTTTCGACGGCGACCTTGAAGCGTCCCCGGCGCTGTTAACAAAACTGGCGCCGAATCTGACGAGTTCCGACGCCGTCGACGCCGCGGTCCATATTGAAGGCGCGGCAGACCTGTTCACACTCACGGCGGAGATCGACGCCCCGGCTCTTTCAATCAATGGCCGCGAAACGCCGCCTCTGAATGCAACCATCGCTCTCGCCGGCCTGCCGCGCCAGCCGACCGGCGACATTGCGGCGCGCGCGCAGCAAGGCGAAGGGCGTTTCACGGCCAGCCTGCGCTCTACAAAAACCGGCGCCGTCAATGTCAACAAGCTGCTCTACAAGGACGCGCATTTTGAACTCAAGGGAAGCGGCGGCGTGGACGCGTCTTTCGACCGTTTCACGCTCGATCTCGTCTATGACGGCGACGAGACGGCCGAACCGTGGCCAGGACTTCAACTGGCGGGCGCGCTCGCCTTGCAGGGCGTTTTCTCGCGCGGCGATTCAAATACGGATTTCACCCTGTCGTCCCCGAAGCTCAGGCTCAACGACTATGCAGCGAACGACCTGACCCTGAAAGCCGCCGGGCCGCCGCGCGCCATTGCAGCCACCCTGGCCGCTGATGCGATAACAACGCCGCAGATTGGCGCGATCAGCAATCTTTCGGCGACAGCCCTTCTCGATCTTGAACGCGGCCCGGCTGTCGACCTCAAAACGCTGTCCGGCGTTGCAACCGACAACGAGTTCGCCCTCCTCGAACCGGGATCGCTGTCATTCGCGGACGGCGTCGCTCTTGACCGGCTTCTGCTCCGCTGGGGACGCGACGGCAGAATTGCGCTCGATGGCGCGTTTACGCAATCTCGCTGGCGCGCCGATCTCGACGTCAAGGACGCCAATGTTCCCGGCGCCGACGGGCGCATCAATCTGACCCTCGACCTTGATACGAACAACGCTGTTCCCGCTCGCGGCGCATTTTCCCTTTCATCGCTCCTCAGCCAGAACCAGACCGCATCGATCAGCGGCGATCTTTCATGGGACGGACGAGAAATCACGCTCGTCAACAATCGCGACGCCGATGCGCTGGACATGCGGCTGATCCTGCCGGCGCGTCTTCAACGCACGCCCGCGCTCGCCATCGATATGGAGGGAGAGCTTTCCGGATACGCCCGTTATGACGGCGACGTCGAGGTGATCGCCGCCTACCTGCCGCCGACCTTGCAGACGCTGGAAGGCGCCTTACGCGCGAGTTTTTCCGTTGGCGGCGCGCTCTCGGCGCCGGAAATCTCGGGCCGCGCGGATATCGCGGACGGCGCTTACACGGAGCTTCATTCCGGTTTTTCGCTGGACGGCCTTCATACGGAAGCGGTCGCTTCTTACGACCACACGGGCACGAAGATCGCGCTGACCGGCGGCGCCCGCGGCGCCGATCAAAATAATGGCGACACGATCACGCTTCAGGGCGAAGTCTTTCTCGGCGAAACCTCCAATCTCGACGTCACCATCAATCTCAAAGACGCGGCGCTTTCAGCTGCATCGATCAACAGCCTTCGCGCTGACGGAACGGTGACCATCAAGGGGCCGTTCGACGCCGCAGCAGCAAATGGCGACATCACCATCAGCGAGCTTAATGCGGAAATCGTCACGCCGGAGAACACCGGGCTTGAACCGATTACTGTCGTTTCGCTGGACGATCATGAAAACGGCGCCGAGACCGGTTTGAACAACCCGACGACAAGCGTTGACTATGACATCAAGGTTTCCGCCGATGATCGGATCTTCGTGCGCGGCCGGGGACTTGAAAGCGAATGGTCGGCGTCGATCAACGCCGTCAACAATCGCGGGACGCCATTGCTCCTCGGCAAGATGAGCCTGCGGCGCGGCTGGCTCGATTTCTCCGGCCGAAGGTTCGCGCTCTCCCGGGGCTCCATCGAATTCGATCGCCTTTCTCCGAACGACCCGCTGCTCGACATTCGCGCCGAGTATCAGACTGGCGATGGCGTCACCGCAATCATTACAATATCGGGCCGCGCGCGCGCGCCGTCTGTCGAACTTTCCTCCACGCCTTCGCGCCCATCGGAAGACGTGATGGCGCTGGTGCTGTTCGGAAAACCCGCCGAAAACCTGTCCGCGGTTGAATCGCTGCAGACGGCGCAGGCGCTGGCGTCGCTCGGCGGCGTCGGCCCGTTTGGCGGCGAGGGCCTCACCGGCACATTGCGCCGGGCCGCCGGTCTCGATCTTCTGAACTTCGATGTCGATCCCGAAAACGGCGGCGGCTCGCTGACCGTCGGCAAATATGTGACCGACGGCCTGTTTGTCTCCGCCACCCAGAACGCCAGCGGCAAAAACGGCTCGGTCAGGGTAGAATATGACGTCACGGACAATATCAGCGTCGAGACCGAGATCGAGCAGGATGGAGACCAGACCGTCTCCGCCAACTGGAAGAAGGATTTCTAAGCCTTCTCACCATCCGGCGGCCGGTCGCCGCTGTTCCGGCTCGCTTCGCCGCAAACCGTCTCTGAAACGCAAACGGCGTTCAAATTTCTCTTGACTACAACTGTAATCCCGTCTTTAGACTACGCTTGTAGTCAGATCGAGGCCGACCCTTTCTATGTCCGAACAGATCACCCGGGCGGAATTCGAGGTCATGGACGTCCTGTGGGCGGAGAGCCCGCTTGCGGCCAGCGACGTCGCTGAAAAGCTCGCCGAGCACACCAGCTGGAGCCTCAAGACCGTCAAGACCCTGTTGAGCCGCCTCACCGAGAAAGGCGTCGTCGCCTATGAACCGGACGGGCGGCGGTATCTCTACCGGCCGATCCTCGCCCGCGCCGACTACGCCCAGTCGGCGACCAGCCGTCTCGCCGATCAGCTTTTCGGCGGCCGCGCCGCACCGCTGGTCGCGCATCTCGCCGAACAGCGCGGACTTTCACGCGACGACATCAAGGATCTTGAAGCATTGCTGAAGGAGTTGAAGCGTGACGGCGAGTGACATTCTTCTCTGGCTCGGCGAGACATCCGTCGCCGTCAGCATCCTGATCGTGCTTGTGCTTGTTCTGCGCAAGCCGTTCTCCCAGTATTTCGGCGCACGCGCAGCATACGCTCTGTGGCTGGCGCCGCTGATGCGGCTGTTCCTTCCAGAACTCGCGATCCTGCCGCCGCCGGAAGTCATGCTGGCGCCAATTGAATGGACTTACGCGACGGCGTCCGTAGCAAGCCCGGCGATCGCAACCCTTGAACCCGCTTCGTTCAATTTCACCGCATTCTTCGCCGCCGCCGCGCTCCTCATCTGGGCGCTTGTCGCCATCGCCTGGTTCTCAATGAAACTCGAAACCCAGTCGCGTTTCATCAAGGCGCGTCTCGCCGCCTCAAAAGCCGCATCGCCTTCCGTCATGGAAGCGGCCCGCGCCGCCGCGGCGAACACGGCCGCCCGCAAACTGCCGAAAATACGGATTTGCGACGATGCTTACGGGCCTGCCGTGATCGGTCTTTTCAAGCCCGTCCTGTTTTTGCCGGCCGGGTTCGAGAATGACTATTCACTCAAGGAACAGCACCTCGCTCTCGCCCATGAGCTGGCCCACATCGCGCGTGGCGATATGTTCGTGCAGCTCGCCGCGTTCGCCTTCCAGGCGGCGCAATGGCCCAACCCCCTCGTTCATTTCGCTATGGGCGCCTTCCGCACCGATCAGGAAGCCGCTTGCGACGCGTATGTGCTGGCGCTTTTCGAGAAAGACGGCGGCCGCGCCGCCGGCGACTACGCCTCAGCCATTCTGAAATCCGCGTGTAAGGGCGCTGCGCCCGCTCACGGACTGTCTTTAGGTCATCCAGTAAAGGAGAGATTGATGTTGTTAAAAGCCAAACAAAGCCCCTTGCGTCTGCTTGCCGGCGCCGCCGCCGTCGCGATTGTCGCCGCCGGAGGGCTCGCCGCAACTGCAAGCTACGGTTACGCAGCGGAATCAAAAACCAGCGTTGCCGCGGCTGATAAAGTCCACAAAATTCGTAAGGTGAAAGAAGTCTCGACGTCAAACACCGTAATCGAGCTTGATGACGGCGAAACCTTTGACATCAAGGGCGTCAAAAACGCCGCGAAGATCGAAGTCAACGAAGAAAACGGCGAACGCACCGTTCGCATCTACGACAAAAAGGGCAAACTCCTTTCGGAGAAGGTATACGGCCCGGATGATAAATCATCGCTTGAAGAAGTAGTCGTGGTCTCCAAGGACGGCGAGAGACAGACCATCAAACTGACGCCGATTGCGCATCGCACGCATCGCATGAAACTTATCGGCGAGAAAGATGGAGAATCTGATGTCCTGATCGAAATTCTCGGCGACGAGGATATCAACTTCACGAGCAAGGACGGCGTTCATCGCGTCATGTCGTTCTCCGGCGACGGCGGCCCCGGCGCCACATTCGTCGGCCATTGCTCGAGCAAGGACGGCGAAGACGGCCCGGCCCTCTTTGAATGGCGTGACGAAGACGGCGACAAGACTGAAAAGGTCATCAAGCACGAGATCATCTGTCTCGACGGCGACGACGCGACGCCGGAACAACGCGCCGAAGCGCTGCGCAAGGTCATCGCCCAAATGGAAGAGGATGCAAAACGCCGCGATGAAATGATCGCGGAGATGAAAAAGGAACTTCGGGAACTCGAAAAGAAATAGAAGCGTCCGGTTTCTTTTCGACGATCAGGCGGGCGCGAAAGCGCCCGCTTTTTCTTTAACCCCAGGCCTGGCCGATCTGGGAGTAGGCGACCCCGCCATCGACGGCGAGCGTATCGCCGACGACATAGTCCCCCGCCTTCGATGCAAGGAAGACCGCCGCCCCGGCCATGTCTTCGGCTCGGCCGATTCGTTTGGCCGGAATCATCTTGGCGACAGCCTCGCCCATGTCCTTCGCCGCGCGATTCATTTCGGAAGGAAAGGCGCCGGGCGCAATGCCGCTGACGCAGATATTATCCTCGATCAGCCGCGCCGCCATGCGCCGCGTCAGATGAATGACCGCCGCTTTCGACGCCTGATAAGCGTAAGTCTCCCACGGATTGATCTTGATCCCGTCGATCGAGGCAATGTTGATCACTTTGCCGGGCCGGTCAGCGCGCGCCGCGGCCTTCATGATCGCGTGAAGTTTCTGCGTCAGGAAGAACAGCGACTTCACGTTCAGATCCATCGTCTTGTCCCAGC
Organism: uncultured Parvularculaceae bacterium; assembly: GCA_913055785.1. Classification (GTDB taxonomy): domain Bacteria; phylum Pseudomonadota; class Alphaproteobacteria; order Caulobacterales; family Parvularculaceae; genus Hyphococcus. Next base: position 33,973 of record CAJXLJ010000017.1, read on the forward strand.
CGCTTTCCGGGTACTCATCGAAATCGGCGCCCCAGGCGGCGCCGGCGTTGTTAACGAGGATGTCGAGCTTCGTCTCATGGGTCGAAAGCTCCGCCGCCAGCGTTTCGCAGCCAGCAACGCTCGAAAGGTCGTGAGGCAGCGATACGCATTCGCCGTATTGGGAAAGCTCTTCAGCTGTCTGGTCGCAGACCGGCGCCTTGCGTGCGGTGATGTAGACCTTCGCCCCCTGCTCGAGAAAACCTTGCGCAATCATCTTGCCGATGCCGCGCGACCCGCCGGTCACAAGCGCCGTGCGGCCTTCCAGAGAGAAGAGGTCTTTCATCATGTTGTGTTTTTCCTATTGCGGCGGAAAGTACCAGAAGCGGCGCACCTTGCCGTTGCTGATCTCATAAACGACGATCGAGGACTGGCTTTTGCGTTCGCCGTCCTGTTCCCATACCGGAGTTTCGACGGCGGTGACGTATTTGCCGTTGACCGCGATATTCGAAAGGCTTGAGGAGACCGTCGGATACGACTCGAAATAGGCGACGAGTTCGGAATGGAGCTGGTCGGCGCTTGACGTAACGACGCTCGACTGATTGCCCGTGACTTCCACCCAGGTCACATCCGCGCTCCAGTAATTGCGCATTCTGTCGGGGTCATGGGCGTTGAACGCCTCCATCAGGCCGTTCACGACCTCAACCTCGTCGCCGGCCGCGACGGCTGGCTTCGCCCTTTCCGCATCGGGCGCACAGGCGCAGAGCATCAACAGCGCAACAATACCCAACAATCGCATATCCGTCGCTCCTATTGCGCCTTGAACCGCTGGCGCCATTCCTCAACCTGCTCGTCTTCTATCTTCGCGAAGAGAACCTCGGGAAGCGCGAACGCCTCCCCGCCCTTGAACCGCGAAAGCGCCGCGCCGACATCGTCCGGCCAGCGCGCCGCGGTTTCCGGATCAAGATCGAAGATGGCAAACATTTTATCCGCGGTAAACGGGATGACAGGCCGCGAAAGCGCCGCAAACACCACAATAAGGTTCAGCGCGCAGCGCACCGACGCTGCGGCGCGCTCCCGGTCTTCCTTGATCGCCGTCCAGGGCGCGGCGACCTGCAGATATTCGTTTCCGGCGACCCAGATCGCCCGCAGCTCGGTAAACGCCTTGCGAAACTCCATCTCTTCGAGATAGCCCGCATAGGCGGCGGCGCGGGTTTCAAGCTCCGCGATCAGCGCCTTCTCCGCTTCGCCATAGGCGCCTTCGGCCGGGACTTCCTCTCCGAAACGCGCCTTGCAGAAACGCGTGATGCGATTGACGAAATTGCCGAGCACGTCGGCGAGATCCTTGTTAACCACCGAAGCGAAATGCTCGAGCGTGAATGACGCGTCGTCGGATTCCGGGGCGTTCGCCATCAGGTGCCAGCGCCAGTAATCGGCGGGCAGGATTTCAAGCGCCTGATCCATGAAAATGCCGCGCTGTTCGCTGGTCGAGAATTTGCCGCCATACCAGGTCAGCCAGTTGAGCGATTTCAGGGCGTCGACGGTTTTCCAGGGCTCCTCCGATCCGAGGATCGTGCACGGGAAGCTCACCGTGTGGAACGCCACATTGTCCTTGCCCATCACTTGCACATATTTGACGTCATCTGCGCCCTTGTCGGTGCGCCACCAGCTTTCCCAGTCCTGTCCGTTCGATAGCGCCCATTCTTCGGTCGCGCCGATATATTCAATAGGCGCGTCAAACCACACGTAAAACACCTTGTTTTCAAAACCAGGACGCGCCTCTCCTTCATAAGCAACGGGAACGCCCCATTGCAGGTCGCGGGTGATCGACCGGTCACGCAGCCCCTCTTTCAGCCATTTCTGCGCAATCGATTTTGTCAAAAGCGGCCAGCCGCTTTTTTCCTCGACCCATGCGGCGATCCGGTCCTGCAGTTTCGACTGCAGGAGATAAAGGTGTTTGGTCTCGCGCAATTCCACTTTGTGCGAACCGGAAATCGCCGAATAGGGATTTTTGAGATCGACGGGATCGAGAAGGCGTCCGCAATTATCGCACTGGTCGCCGCGCGCCTTTTCGTAATCGCAATGTGGGCACGTCCCTTCCACATAGCGGTCGGGAAGAAATCGCATATCGTCGACGGAATAAACCTGCCGGTCCGTGCGCTCCTCAATCAGCCCCTTATTCTCAAGCGCCTTTGCGAAATGCTGGGTCAGGCGATGGTTCGGCGCGTTCGAGGAGCGTCCAAAATGATCGAAGGAAAGACCGAACGCCTCGCCCGCCTGTTTCTGGATGTCATGCTGTTCGCGGCAATATTCCCGGACGGTTTGCCCTGCGGCGCGGGCGGCGAGTTCAGCAGGCGTCCCATGCTCGTCGGTGGCGCAGATATAGAGCACCTCATGGCCTCGCTGGCGCTGGAAACGCGCATAGACATCGGCCGGAAGCATTGAGCCAACAAGGTTGCCCAAATGCTTGATTCCATTGATGTAAGGAAGCGCCGAAGTGATCAGGATGCGGGCCATGGGGGGACTTTCGTAAAATCGAGCCCGGTCTATAGCGGGTAGCGGCGAGCAGGGGCAAGGCGGGGCCCGGTCAGGCCGTCAGGTCCTTGAACATGATATAGGCGTCAACAAAACCGTCGCTTGGGTGGCGAAACGCGCCGGGAACCGTTCCGATGATCTCCATGCCAGCTTTCTTCCATGCTTTGACGGCGGCGATGTTGTTCGCCACGACGAGATTGAACTTCATGCCGCGAAAACCCAAGGCGCGGGCCTGTTCCTGCGACTGAAGGCAAAGCGCGACGGCCAGCCCCTTCCCTCGCGCCCCTTCGGCGACGACATAGCCGGCGTTACAGACATGATCCCCCGGCCCGCCCTGATCCGGCCTCAGGTAATAGACGCCAGCGACGGCGCCGATTTCATCGCGCGCAACCGCGTTATATCCATCGGTCTTGATCCAGTAAGTTTTGGCGCCGGTTTCGCTGACATCGAGCGGCAAGGGATACGACTCGCCGGCGCGAAAGGCAGGCTCCAGTACGCGCCACACTTCCGGCCAATCCGCTTCCTTCTGTTCGGCGATCATGAGAGTCATGCCGTTTTCCGTCGCGCAATCACTCCGCTCGCCTCAACCCCATTTTCGTTTCGTCGTCTTGTATGATTTCGCAACGATTTTCTCGAGAACGCCGATATCGACCTTGTCAAGACTGTTCACATAAAGACAGCTTTTGCCGTTCTTATAGGGTCCGAGCTTTTTCAAGAGCGGTTCCTCGTCCCCAAGCGAGCCGAGGACATACAGCACCATATTCGCCTTGCGCGGACTGAAGCCTACGGCCAACATGTCGCCTTCGCGGCCGCTTTCATACTTATAGTGGTATTCGCCGAACCCGATAATCGACGGCCCCCACATTTTCGCCTTTTCGCCGGTAACCTTTTTCATCATCGCGAGAAGCGTCTTCGCATCTTTCTTGCGGGTTTCATTCTCGACGGTGTTGATAAAGGCCGTCACGCTCATCTTTGTCGGCTTGGTTTTCAAGTCCGCTTTCGCCATTACGTTTTCTCCCCGGTTGCTTTCGCCCAGTCCGCCGGAATTTTCTTGGCGGTCCAGAAAAACGCAAGCGCCGCCAGAAACGAAAATCCCGAGAGTGTCGACAGCGCGATACGCAAGCCGGCCGTCTCGCCATATTCGCCCGCGAAAATATCCGACGCCGCGCCGACCCATAACGGGCCGAGCCCCAGCGCGATAAAATTCAGGATCAGAAAGAAAAACGCCGTTGCAAAGGCGCGCTGCTTCACCGGCGCAAGCGTCTGCACCAGCGAAAATGACGGTCCGAGATAAATTCCAAGGCCGATCAGAAATGGCGCCGACCAGAACAGCGCCCAGAACGCCGTCGGCGCCCAGATTGAGGCGAGACCGACCGGAATGGTCAGCAACATGCCAACGCCCGGGATCCACGCATAGGCGCCTTTGTCTTTCTTGCCGAAACGATCCGTCAGAAAGCCGCCGCCCCAGGTGCCGATTCCGTAAATCACGCCGTTGAGGATGCCGAGCGGCAAGGTGATCTCGACGTAACTCAGCTCATAGGTCCGCCGATAAAAATCGACGACCCACAAACCGATCCCGTAGCCGGTGAAGGAGGCGAGCGTCACCGAAACGATCACGCCCCAATAAGTCGGAATCCGCAGAAGAACTTTCAGACCTTCGGAGAACTTCACCGGCGTGGCGACGGCGCCGCCTTTTTCCTGCGTGCCGCGGATCGGTTCGCGCACGAAGATTTTGAGTATGATCGCGAGCAGGACGCCAGGGATGCCGACGATAAAAAAGGCGTTGCGCCAACCGAGCTCCTGCAACACCCAGCCGCCGGCGAGAAACGCAAACATCTGACCGAAGGGAATGCCGAGGGAGTAGATCGAGAGCGCGCTCGCGCGTTTTTCCTTGGGGAAGTAATCGGAAATCAGGGAATGGGCGGGCGGCGATCCGCCGGCCTCGCCGATGCCGACGCCAATACGCGCCAGAGTGAGCTGCAGGGCGTTGGCGGATAGTCCGGAAAGCGCCGTGAAGCCGGACCATACGGCCAGCGATATTGCAATGATGTTCACCCGGTTCCAGCGGTCCGCAAGCCAGGCGATGGGAATGCCGAGCGTCGTGTAGAGAACCGCAAAGGCGAGCCCTTTCAACAAGCCCAGCATGGAATCGGAGAGGCCGAGATCCTCCTTGATCGCCGGCGAGAGGATCGCAATGATCTGCCTGTCTACAAAATTGAATGTGTAAACGAGCGTCAGCACCGACAGGACGAAATAGCTGTAGCGGCGGGCGGCTCTATCTCCCTGCGCAGCCTCGGCAGGGCCTGTCTCATTCGCCATTAAACACCTGCAATTGAGAACCTCCCGCCCTTTGTGTGATTGATCGTTTATAGGCGCGATGAGAATGCGTAAGATCGCACGAGATCGCAAGACGGAAGGACATGAAACCCCATGAAAGCGATGATGAGCCACGAGCCCGGCGGAGCTGAAACGCTGAAGCTGACGGAAGTCGAGACGCCCGAACCCGGTCCCGGCCAGTTGCGCGTCGCCGTTAAGGCGGCAGGCGTCAACTTTCCCGACACGCTCATCATCCGCGATCTCTACCAGTTCAAGCCGCCCCGCCCTTTCGCCCCCGGGGGCGAAATCGCCGGCGTCGTCGAGGCGGTTGGCGACGGGGTTTTTGGTTTTTCCATCGGCGACCGCGTGCTTGCGGGCGGAATCAATGGCGGTTTCGCCACGCATTTCATCGCCGACGCGGCGCGCACCAACAAAATTCCTGACGAGATGCCGTTCGACGAAGCCGCCGGCTTCATGCTCACCTACGGCACCTCTCATTACGCGCTGAAAGACCGCGCGCAATTGCAGGCCGGCCAGTCGCTTTTCATCCTCGGCGCGGCGGGCGGCGTCGGCGCGGCGGCGATCGAACTCGGCAAGGCGTTCGGCGCAAAAGTCGTGGCGGGCGTTTCATCGGAAGAAAAGGCCGCATTCTGCAAGGAGCTCGGCGCTGACGAAACGCTCGTTTATCCGCGTGAACTGGACAGGGACGGACAGAAGGCGCTTTCCGGCGAAATCAAGCGGCTTTGCGGCGGCGAAGGCGCGAATGTGGTCTACGACGCCGTCGGCGGGGACTACGCCGAACCCGCCGTGCGGGCGCTCGCCTGGGAAGGGCGGTTTCTGGTCGTCGGCTTTCCCGCCGGCATTCCGAAAATACCGCTTAATCTGACGCTCCTGAAATCCTGCCAGATCGTCGGCGTCTTCTGGGGCGCTTTTACAATGCGCAATCCGGCGAAAAACGCGGAATATGTCGCCGAACTTTTCGACTTCTACAAAACCGGGAAAATCCGCCCCCGGATCACTGCAAGCTTTCCGCTGGAAGACGCAGCGAAAGCGCTTAAACTTCTCGAAGAACGGAAAGCGACCGGAAAAGTCGTTCTAACCGTCTGACAAGGAACATTCATCATGAAGCACCTTCTCGCGATAGCAGTTACGCTCCTGTGCGTCCCTACCCTGGCGTTTGCGCAAACTGAGGATGACAAAGCGGCGGTCCTCGCCACGCTCCAGTCGTGGAATCAAGGCTGGGCGGAAAAGAACGTGGAAATGGCTATTGCAGCATACGCAGAAGATACTGACTGGACGAATGCTTTCGGTGACAGGTTTCAGGGACGCGAAGCGCTGAAAGAAGGACTGGAATTCATTTTCAGCCTCGACTTCGTCATGGCGGGGGATTCCCAGACCAATGAGTACGAGGACATCAAGTTCCTTACGCCAGACATCGCTCTCCTGCGCAGCAAACTCGTAAGAACCGGCCAGAAATATCCTGACGGCTCAATGCGGCCGGACCGGTATATCAATCACTTGCGCGTCTATGAAAAGCGAGACGGCGCGTGGCTGATCGTCAGCCACTTGATTTCCCAGGCGCAGGTAAAGGGCAATCCTGAGTAAAGCCGGATCTTCAACCGCCCCTTTCCCTTCGCGATGAAACTCGGTTAACCTCTGGCCAGAAAAGCGGGAGGGCAATCCCGGCATGGCGGAGAAACTGGTGGAGAGCGCCCCGCCCGGCGGCGCGCATGAGACCGATGTCATCATCATCGGCGCAGGGCCTTGCGGGCTTTTCGCAGTTTTCGAACTCGGCCTCCTGGGCATCAAAACCCACCTCATCGACATCCTCGACAAGCCCGGCGGGCAGGCCGCCGAACTTTATCCGGAAAAGCCGATCCTCGATATTCCGGCGATCAAATCGATTACCGGCGAACAGCTGACGCGACAGCTCGTTCAGCAGATCGAACCCTTCGGCGCGCAATTTCATCTTCATGAAATGGCGGTGTCGCTGCAACAGACCGAGACCGGCTGCTGGCGCATCGAGACCGATCTCGGCACAACAATAACCGCGCCGGTGATCTGCGTTGCAGCGGGCGGCGGCTCCTTTCAGCCAAAAAAACCGCCGATCCCGGGCGTTGATGATTTCGAAGGCCAGTCGGTTTTTTACGCCGTGCGCCAACGCGAAATGTTCAGGGACAAGACGATCCTGATCGCCGGCGGCGGCGATTCCGCGCTCGACTGGACGCTCAATCTTGAACCGATCGCCAAAAAAGTGACGCTCATTCATCGCCGCCCGGATTTCCGCGCCGCGCCCGACAGCGTCGAAAAAATGCAGAGCCTTGTCGACGCCGGCAAGGTCGATCTCCATATCGCGCAGATCAAGGGGCTCAAGGGCGAGAACGGCCAGATCGAGGCGGCGCTTATCGAGTCCAAGGAAGACGGCGACTATGAAATTCCCTGCGACACCATGCTCGCCTTTTACGGCCTCACCATGAAGCTCGGGCCGATTGCCGAATTCGGGCTTAACCTCAATGAAAACCGCATCGCCGTTGATACGGAAAAGTTTGAAACCTCCGTGCCCGGTATATTTTGCATCGGCGACATGGCTTATTATCCCGGCAAGCTCAAGCTGATCCTTTCAGGCTTCCATGAAGCCGCGCTGATGTCTCACGGGGCGTTTCACTATGTCTTTCCTGACAAGAAACTCAAATTCCAGCACACGACCTCCGCCAAAAATCTGCAAGAACAGGTTTCCGGCGGGGTTTAACAGCTTGCGCGTTCGAAATTCAAAGCGCATAGTAACGGACATCAAGCGGGGAGCGAAATGCAAACAAAACTCATCATTGCAGCGGCGTCATTGCTCCTGACGGCTACCGCGTCAGCCGAAGTCAAAGACCGCAAAGCCGAAGAAATGTGTACCGGCCAGAAAACCACCGAGGACTACCCTCGCTGGTCATTGATTACTGGCGACTGCAAAGACGCCAATGTGTCCGTTTGCAAGATCGAACGGAAAGACGGCCTTCAGGCCGAATATATATGCATGCCGGAAGACCGCCCCAGTGACGACGATGGCGACGGCGACGCCTCTTCCTCCGGAGGAGGTGGTCGCTCAAAGCCAACACACCAATACTAATTGTCGCCTCTACCATTCCGGGAGCATCGTTATTCGGCAGATAGTTCATATCGCTGCAGCCCTTTTACTCGCGTCATGCGCGAGCAGCGCCTCCGCGCCGTCCGCGCATCATGATAGTGACTTTTCATTCGTCGTCATCGGCGATGCGCCCTATGGCGATGAAGACATGGAAATGCTCGCCGAAGCGCTGCCGCGCATCAAGGACGGCGGCTATCCGTTCGTTATTCATGTAGGCGACTACAAGGGCGGCGGCCAGGAATGCACGGGCTTTCATGACGCGCGTTTTCAGACGCTCATGGATACGCTGCAGCCGCTTCCGGTCTTTTACACGCCGGGCGACAATGAATGGACTGACTGCGACCGCTTCAAACATCCGCAGACCGGCGAGCCTTATTCCGACCTCAAGCGCCTTGATCGGGTGCGCGAACTCTTCTTCGCCGATCCGCCGACCTCGGCGATGGGCTACAAGCGGCAGGCCGGCTTTCCTGAAAACGCCAGCTGGACTTATGCGGGCGTTCGCTTCCTGACACTTCACGTGACCGGCACCAATAACGGCCGCGACTGGGTGACCGGCGACCCGCTTGAAGACGCCCTCGCCGCCGTGACCGCCCGTGACGCCGCCAATCTCGCCTGGCTGGCGGAAGGCTTCACCGCCGCCAAGACGGAAGGCGCCCGCGCCGTTGTTCTCGCCATGCAGGCGGACATGACCGATATCGGGAGCAAGCCGGAAGACCTGATGTGTGCGGACGTCGCCGCGAACAGCGATCACCCCTGCGACGCCTTCGCCGACCTCCGCGCCGCCATCCGCGACGCAGCGAAGGGTTTCGCCGGCCCGGTGCTGCTCATCCATGGCGACACTGCGCCTTTCACCCTCGGACAGTCCTTCGCCGGCGAGGAAGCGCCTTCCCTTTGGCGGCTCAACGCAGCCGGCGACTCCGGCGTCGGCCGCACCGGCATCCCCTACGGGGTGCGGGACGTAACCGTGGTGACCCTGACGCCCGGGGCGCACCCGCCATTCGCCGCTATCGGCCTTGTTTCCGGCAAGGCGCCCAAAGCCGGCCGCTAACGGCTCATTGAGCCGGATCATTTTTGGTCCGGGCGACGATTTTCTCTTTACAAGTCCCGTAACAATCCTTAGATGCCCGGTTCTCGCCAAGTCCGGGATCTTCTCGTGGGGCTGGCGGCCTGTTTGATCGCTGTGTCGTCGGTAAGGATTCGTGGCGTTTAACCGGCGGCCCGGCCCCAAATCGGAGGTCCCATGAGGTGGATAGTTACCAGAACGCGGCTCAGCTAGCCGCTCTCACTCAACCGCAAGATCCGGTTTTTTGCATCCGCCCGCACGCAGCGCAAACGGCGGCGCGATGGTTTTTGACCCATTTTCCAGGCGAGACGTTCTACGCCGTCAAGGCGAACCCGTCCCCATGGCTTTTAAGAACGCTTTACGAAGCGGGCGTGACCCGGTTCGAAGTGGCGTCTATCGCCGAAGTGCGCCTGATCGCCGAGCTTTTTCCGGACGCAACCATCGCCTTCATGCATCCGGTGAAAGCCAGGGAAGCGATCGCCGAGGCCTATCATCAGCATGGCGTCAGAACCTTCTCCCTCGACAACGAAGACGAGCTTGAGAAGATTCTCGCCGCGACCGGCCACGCCCAGGACCTGACTCTTTGCGTGCGGCTCGCCGTGTCGAACGATCACGCCAAGATTTCGCTCGCCCGCAAATTCGGCGCGAGCGGCGCAGACGCCGTCCGCCTGTTGCAGAAAACGCGCCTGGCGACCCCACGGCTCGGCGTCGCCTTCCATGTGGGCAGCCAGACCATGTCGCCGGACGCCTATGTGGCGGCGATCGACACGGTCGAGCAGGTCGTGGTTCAGGCCGGCGTCATCGTCGACGTGCTCGATGTCGGCGGCGGCTTTCCGTCCGCCTATCCCGGCATGTTCCCGCCGCCGCTCGAAAACTACGCCGCCGCAATCAAAGCCCGGTTCGAAAAGATGCTGGTCGCGGAAAACTGCGTACTTTGGTGCGAACCCGGCCGCGCGCTCTCGGCGGAATCTTCGTCGCTGATCGTCCGCGTCGAGGCGCGCAAAGGCGGAAGCCTGCATCTCAATGAAGGCGTTTACGGCGCACTGTTCGACGCCGGCCATTTGAAATGGCCGTTCCCGGTCGGTCACCTCGCCCACCGCACGCAACCGACGGAACTGGCGCCGTTCAGCTTCTACGGGCCGACCTGCGACGACCTCGATTTCATAGAGGGTCCCTATCACCTGCCTTCTGACGTCAAGGCCGGCGATTACCTTGAGGTCGGCATGCTCGGCGCCTATGGCGTCGCCATGCGCACCGGTTTTAACGGCTTTGCCGCCTATCGCGAAATTAAGGTCAACGACGCGCCGATGCTCTCGGTTTACAAGACGAACGATCCGCTCCCGGCGATCGGAAAGGAAGCCGCCAATGTCCAGTAAGGAAATTTCCTCCAACAAAAAAGCCGAGCTGCTGGCGCGGACCGTCGAGCATGTGGACATCAAGTCTTTCGACGCGCGCCCGATCCTCGACGCGATGGAGAAAATGTCGTTTTCCTCGCGTGATCTCGGCCGCGCCGCGGACATCTATAACAAGATGCTCGCCGACAAGGACTGCACCATCTTTTTGACGCTCGCCGGATCGACCTCGGCCGGCGGTTGCATGGACATGTACGCCGACCTCCTCGAGAATAATATGATCGACTGCATTGTCGCCACCGGCGCCTCGATCGTCGACATGGACTTTTTCGAAGGCCTTGGCTTCAAGCACTATCAGGCCGCCAGCTCGGTCGACGATAACGATCTGCGCGATCTTTACATCGACCGGATCTACGACACCTATATCGACGAGGAAGAACTCCAGGCCGTCGATCACACGATCGCGAAAATCGCCGACGAGATCGAACCCGGCCTCTACTCCTCGCGCAAATTCATTCGCGAGATGGGCCGCTATCTTTCCGAACACGGCAAGAAGGCGAACTCGCTGGTCAAACTCGCTTATGAGAAGGACGTGCCGATCTTCTGTCCGGCCTTTTCGGACTCCTCGGCCGGTTTCGGCCTCGTCAAGCACCAGGTCGAGCGCATCAAGGCGGAAAAGCCTTATGTCTCCATCGACTCGGTCGCCGACTTCCGCGAGCTTACCGAAATCAAGATGAAGTCAGGCGACTCAGGCCTTCTGATGGTCGGCGGTGGCGTCCCGAAAAACTTCATTCAGGATACGGTCGTCTGCGCCGAAATCCTCGGCTACGAAGATTGCCCGGTTCACAAATACGCCGTGCAGGTGACGGTCGCCGACGTGCGCGACGGCGCCTGCTCCTCCTCGACGCTGAAAGAAGCCGCGAGCTGGGGCAAGGTTTCGACCGTGCTTGAGCAGATGGTGTTCGCCGAAGCGACGACGGTGATGCCGCTGATCGGCTCCGACGCCTATCATCGCGGACACTGGAAGGCGCGCTCCCCACGCAAACTGGCGCGCCTGTTCGACTGATGACTGACTTTCAAGTTCTACCGCCTGAAGACGGCTTTCTCGGCCTAGAAGAAGACGCGCGCGCGCCGGCGGGCGCGCCCAAGGCCGTCATCATCCCGTTTGGCCTTGAAGCCACCGTCTCTTATGGCGGCGGCACTTCGAAGGGGCCGGCGGCGATGATTGAGGCCTCGCATCAGGTGGAGCTTTTCGACGAGGAACATTGGCGCGAACCAGCGCGCTCTTTTCAGGTTGAAACTTGGGCTGAGCCGGAAATCCCTTCGAAAACAGAGGATGCGCTGGACCTTCTGGCTGGCTTAACGAAGCAAGCGCTGGACGAGGACGCATTTCCTGTCGTTTTCGGCGGCGAGCATTCAATCACGCCCGGCGCCCTCCGCCCTTATCTGGAGCGATATCCCGATCTCGCGCTTCTGCATTTCGACGCGCATGCGGACCTGCGCGACGGCTATGAGGGCGAACATTATTCGCACGCCGCCGCCATCCGCCGCTGTCTCGACGCGCCGGACCTTTCAGTGGTTTCGATCGGCATTCGAAACATATCGGCAGGCGAGATTCCGTTCCTCGAAGACAACCGCCATCGCGTCCACATTCACTGGGCGAAGGACAAGAAGAACTGGGACATCGAAGAGATGCTGGCGCCGCTCGCCGGCCGACCCGTCTATGTCACTTTCGATCTCGACGGTTTTGACGCGAGCCTCATGCCGGCCACCGGCACGCCGGAGCCCGGCGGGCTTTTCTGGGACGACGTCATGCCGATCTTCAAACGCGCGGCGGAAATCTCGACCTGGGTCGGCGCCGACATCAACGAGCTGGCGCCGCGGCCGGAACTTCACGGCTGCGACTTTCTCGCCGCGAAACTCGCCTACAAGATTTTGGGCTACCGGTTTTTGACGGACGTTAAATAAATCCGCTCACCCCGGCGAAAGCCGGAATGAGCGGTTATTTTAAATGTTTATGCAGCGCTCTTGTAGAGCGTCTCGCCGGTCTTCGCCATTTCGCGGAAATGGTTCGGCGGATTGAACCGGGGTCCGTATTTCTGGGCGAGGCTCTCGGCCTTGCGCACGAACTCATCAACGCCGATCGTGTCGATATGGCTCATGGGCCCGCCGGTCCAGGGAGCAAAGCCCCAGCCGAAGATCGCGCCGAGATCAGCCGACTGCGGATCGGAAACAATCCCTTCCGCGAAACAATGCGCCGCCGGAATGAGCTGCGCGTAAAGCAGCCGCTCTTTCACGTCTTCAAGGGAGGGCTGTTCGTCCGCCAGCGGGAAATATTCCGTCAGGCCCGGCCAGAGATGCTTCTTGCCGCCTTCGGGATAATCGTAGAAACCACCGCCGGATTTGCGACCCTTGCGCCCGAGGTCTTCAACGAACTTGAGCAGCAACTGATAGACGGGCTCGTTTGTCGGATCCTGCCCGGTTTCCTTGGCGGTCGCCTTGGCGATCCTGAGGCCAAGCTCCTGCGAGGTCTCGTCGCAAAGCGCGAGCGGACCGACCGGCATGCCGAGCGACTTTGCGGCGTTCTCGATGAGCGCCGCCTTGACGCCTTCCGTCACCAGCAGCATCGACTCGTTGATATAGGGCGGCACGACGCGGTTCGTATAAAACCCGCGGGTGTCTTTGACGACAATCGGCGTCTTCTTGATCTTGCCCACATAATCGAGCGCTGTCGCCAGCGAGCGGTCGCCCGATTGTTCGCCGGGAATGATCTCCACGAGCGGCATCTTGTCGACCGGCGAGAAGAAGTGAATGCCGATGAACTGGTCCGGACGCTCCGAATGCTTCGCCAGCCCGGTGATCGGCAGCGTCGAAGTGTTTGACGCGAAGATCACATCCTGACCGATCACCGCTTCGGTACGCTTGATTACGTCCGCCTTGACATCAGGGTCCTCGAAGACGGCCTCGATGATGAGATCAACGTCTTTCAGATCGTTATAGTCGGTCGTCGGCGTGATGCGCGCGAGAAGCTCGTCGCCCTTTTCTTTCGTCACTTTGCCGCGCGAAACGCCTTTTTCAACGATGCCTTGCGAATAGGCTTTGCCCTTTTTAGCGTATTCGATGTCACGATCGAGAAGCACGACCTGCATGCCGCCCTTCGCCGTCACATAGGCGATCCCGGCGCCCATCATGCCGGCGCCGAGTACGCCGACTTTTTTGATTTCGGTCGGCGGAACGCCTTCAGGTCGCTGTTCGCCCTTTTCCGCCGCCTGTTTGTTGATGAACAGGGTCCGGATCATGTTGCGGGTCTGGGCGCTCGAAAGCAGCTTCAGGAAATATTTCGACTCGATGCGGATCGCCGTATCGAACGGCACCACAGAGCCTTCGTAGAAGCAGGAGAGGATATACTGCACCGCCGGGTAATTGTGGCTGGTCTCGCGTTGGGCCATGGCGTTCGACGCCACATGGAATTGCACCGCGCCCGGATTCATCGGCCCTGCGCCGCCCGGATATTTGAAACCCTTCTTGTCCCAGGGCTGCGTGACCTTCGGATTGGCCTTCACCCATTCCTTGGCTTTCGCCACAACGTCATCAGCGGGAACGACGTCCTGAATAATGCCTTGCCCCTTCGCCGTATTCGGATCTATCGGCCTGCCTTGCGTCGCGAGCATCGCCGCGTTCTGAAGACCAGCGAGGCGCGGCAAGCGTTGCGTGCCGCCGCCACCCGGCAAAAGGCCCACCTGCACTTCCGGCACGCCGAGCTGGATTTTCGGATTATCGGCGACAACACGATGATGACAGGCGAGCACAAGCTCAAGCCCGCCGCCGAGCGCGAGGCCGTTAACCGCCGCCGCAACAGGCTTGGCGTGCGCCTGACCGTTGAGTAGCGCTTTCGCGGGATGACCGCCGGTTTCCAGCTTGCGCAGCATGGCGTTGAGCGCAAAGGCGGCTTCGAACTTTTCTTTTCCGGAAGCTGACACCATGCCGCCAGCGCCGCCGCCACCCAGCATGTTGAGATCCGCGCCGGCGAGAAAACCCGACGACTTGCCGGAGGTGATGACGGCGCCTTTAATACCGTCATCGGCGCAGAAGCTGTCGACCCACTGCGAGAACTCTTTCATCAGCTCCGCGTTCCAGACATTCATCGACTTGCCCGGGAGGTCGATGGTGACAAGGGCGACGCCGTCGCTGTCGACGTCAACGTTGAAGGTTTCGTAAGACATTGTTTCGCTCGTCCTGTCGCTAACTGTTAAACCCGCTCGATGATCGTCGCCGTGCCCATGCCGGCGCCGATACAAAGCGTAATGAGAGCGGTTTCCTTGCCGGAGCGCTCAAGTTCGTCGACCATTGTGCCGAAGATCATCGCGCCGGTCGCGCCGAGCGGATGGCCCATGGCGATGGCGCCGCCATTGACGTTGATGTCCGAGTGATCGATGTCGAGCGCCTGCATGAAGCGCAACACGACGGAAGCGAAGGCTTCGTTGAGTTCCCAGAGGTCAATGTCCTTCTTGTCCATACCGGCCCGGGCGAGCGCCTTCTTGGCGGCGAATTCCGGCCCCGTGAGCATGATCGTCGGCTCGGAACCGATGGACGCCATGGCGCGAATACGTGCGCGCGGTTTAAGACCGAGCTTCTTGCCGATGTCCTCATTGCCGATCAGCACCGCCGCGGCGCCGTCAACGATGCCGGAGGAGTTGCCGGCGTGATGCACATGGTTGATCTTTTCAATTTCGGCGTATTTCTGCAGCGCCACCGCATCGAAGCCGAAATTCTCGCCGAGCATAGCGAAGGACGGGTTGAGCGCGCCGAGGGACTGCATGTCGGTCTCGGCGCGAACGGTCTCGTCATGATCGAGCACCGTCTCGCCGATCACATCCTTCACTGGCATGATCGATTTGGCGAAGCGGTTTTCCGACCAGCTCCGGGCGGCGCGCTTCTGGCTTTCGACGGCGTAGGCGTCGACATCGTCGCGCGAGAAGCCGTATTTCGTGGCGATGAGATCCGCCGAAATTCCCTGCGGCACGAAATAGGTCTTGAACGCCGTCGAGGGATCCGTCGGCCAGGCGCCCCCGTCCGATCCCATCGGCACCCGGCTCATGGACTCAACGCCGCCGCCGATCGTCAGGTCCGCTTCCCCCGCCTTTACTTTCGCCGCCGCGATGTTCACCGCTTCAAGGCCGCTGGCGCAGAAGCGATTGACCTGAATGCCGGAGGTTGTTTGCGGGTAGCCCGCATTAAGGATCGCCGTGCGCGTGACCACCGCGCCCTGCTCCCCTACCGGCGAGACGCAGCCGAACGCCACATCCTCGATCTCACCCGCGTCGATTTCATTCCGGTCGCGAACCGCTTCCAGCACCTGGGTCGCGAGTTGCACCGGGGTGACTTCATGGAGGGAGCCGTCAGGCTTGCCCTTGCCTCGCGGGGTGCGGACGGCGTCGTAAATATAGGCTTCGGTCATGGAAGGGTCCTCTGGCTGTACGGGCGGCGGCCCGGCATTCGTCTGGGTCCTAGTTAGGACCCGCCCGGGTCCGGCGCAATGCTGCGGCGCAGTCCCAAATCGGTGATTTAGAAAGTCAATACAAGCCCGCGCCCGGAACGGCCCGGAAGGGAATGACAGACCCTCCGCAACACGCTAATCGGTTGTCCGCCTTAACGCTTCTGAAAGGATGCTTATGCCGACGGCGGGTTCGCTGGACAGTCTGCGCAAAGCCGTGCGCGATCACTATCTTGCTGCTGAAGACGATCTTGCGCCCAGGCTTGTCGCCGCCGCCGGTCTCGACGCCGGCGCGAGAGGGCGGGCGCAAAAACAGGCGGCCGCCTTCGTTGAAAAGGCCCGCGCCAACGCCGAAAGCTCGGGGCTGATCGACAAATTCCTCCAGGAGTACGGGCTCTCGACCGTTGAAGGCGTGACGCTGATGCGCCTCGCCGAAGCGCTGTTACGCACGCCCGATGCGGCGACCGCCGACGCCCTGATCGAGGACAAGATCGAGGCCGGCGACTGGGCCTCCCACAAGGGCAAGAGTCCCTTCCCGCTCGTCAACTTCTCGACCCGCGCCCTGATGCTGACCGCCGCCTGGCTCGACGATATTGAAGGCAAGGATCCCCTGCGCCGGATGGCCGCCGCGACAAAAGACGCGCTCGACCGGCTCGGCGAACCGGTGATCCGCAGCGCGGTCGGTCAGGCGATGCGAATCATGGGCGAGCATTTCGTGCTCGGCGAGACCATCGGCGAGGCGATGAAGCGCGGCCGCAAATTCGCCGCCAAGGGTTATGTCTTCTCCTTCGACATGCTGGGCGAGGCCGCTCACACCGCCGCCGATGCGGAGAAATATTTCAGCGACTATTCCAACGCCATCGACGCCATCGCAGAACACGCCGGCAATGAGCGCGCGGCCGACAACCCCGGTATCTCCGTCAAGCTCTCCGCGCTGCATCCCCGTTATGAATACGGCAAGAAAGAACGCGTCTTAAAAGAACTCGGCGCCAGCGTCCGCGAACTCGCCCTTAAAGCGAAAGCCGCCAATATGGGCTTCAACATCGACGCGGAAGAAGCTGACCGCCTCGATATTTCTCTCGACCTCATCGAAGGGTTGATGCGCGACCCGGCGCTCGCCGGCTGGAAAGGCTTCGGAGTCGTCGTGCAGGCCTATCAGCGGCGGGCGATGTTCGTGCTCGACTGGCTCGCCGCGCTCGCCCGCGAGACCGATCGCCGGATCATGGTGCGCCTCGTCAAGGGCGCCTACTGGGACAGCGAAATCAAGCGCGCGCAGGAAATGGGACTCGAAAGCTATCCCGTTTACACTCGCAAAATCCTCACAGACCTCAGCTATGTCGCCTGCGCGCGCAAACTCCTTTCCGCAACCGACGTTTTCTATCCGCAATTCGCCACCCATAACGCGCTGACCGCCACAACGGTGCGCGAGATGGCCGGCGACTTTGCCGACTACGAACTGCAGCGCCTTCACGGCATGGGCGAAGCGCTCCATGACAGCCTCATCGAACACGGCGCGCGGTCGCGCATTTATGCGCCGGTCGGCGGCCATAAGGAGCTGCTGCCTTATCTGGTGCGCCGTCTTCTCGAAAACGGCGCCAATTCATCCTTCGTCAACCAGCTCATCGACGCCGACCTCTCGGTCGACGATGTTGTCGCCGACCCGCTTGACGATGTTGCAGCGCTTGAAACCTACGCCAACCCGCTGATCCCCTCGCCGCGCAATCATCTCGGCGGGCGGCTTTCGGCGAAAGGCTGGGACGAAACCGACGCGCTCACCGCCGCCATGCTGGCGGACGGCGCCCGTGACCGACTCAAGCCCATCGCGGCGCGGCCGGTCATCAATGGCGAAACCGGCGATGGCGTGATCTCACCGGTCGACAACCCCGCCAACACGGCCGACGCTATTGGCTCGGTCGAGCCGGCGGGTGAGAACGACGTCGCGCGCGCCTGCGCCGCCGCCGCCGGTTATTGCAAAGAATGGGCGGCGAAGCCCTCAAGGGAACGCGCAGCGGCGTTGCGCAAAGCCGCCGACCTGCTCGACAAACGCGGTCTTCATTTCATGACTGTCGCGGTCTTCGAGGCCGGCAAGACATGGCCCGACGCCATCGCCGAAGTCCGCGAGGCCGTGGATTTTCTGCGCTACTACGCTGATGAATGCGAGAAACTAAATGGCGAGCCGCTGGGCGTCGTCGCCTGCATCTCGCCCTGGAATTTTCCGCTGGCGATTTTCCTGGGGCAAGTCAGCGCCGCCCTCGCCGCCGGCAATTGCGTGATCGCAAAACCCGCCGAACAGACGCCGCTTATTGCCTATGAAGCAATCCGGCTTCTGTATGAAGCCGGCGTGCCGCCTGCGGCGCTCCATTATCTTCCGGGCGACGGCCCTTCCGTCGGCGCGCCGCTTGTCGCGCATCCGCACGTCAACGGCGTCGTCTTCACCGGCTCGACGGAAGTCGCGCAGTTGATCAAGCGCAGCCTCGTCGCGGTGGGCAAATACGATGCCGGTCTTATCGCCGAAACCGGCGGTATCAACGCCATGATCGTCGATTCAACGGCGTTGCTCGAACGGGCGGTCGACGACACGGTTTCATCGGCGTTCCAGAGCGCCGGGCAACGCTGCTCGGCCTGCCGTGTCGTCTGCGTGCAGGAAGATATCGCTGATCGATTCAATGAAATGCTCGCCGGCGCGATGGCGGAACTCACCGTCGGCGATCCCTCCAGACTCGCGACGGATGTCGGTCCGGTGATCGACGCCGAAGCGCTTGGCAATATCGAACGCCATATCGAGCGGCTCGAAAAGGAAGCGACGCTGATCGCCCGCGCCCATGACATAAAGGACGGCGATGAAGGGACCTTTGTGCGCCCCGTCGCCTTTGAAATGCGTTCCCTGCGCGATGTGAAACAGGAAATCTTCGGACCTGTACTTCATGTCGTCACCTACAAGGCGGAAGCGCTGGAAAAACTCGTCGACGACATCAACGCCCTCGGCTTCGGCCTCACCATGGGCGTTCACACACGGATTGATGAAACCGTCGAGCGTATTTCCCGGCGGGCGCGGATCGGCAATCTCTACATCAACCGCAACCAGATCGGCGCCGTGGTCGGCGTTCAGCCCTTCGGCGGCGAAGGGCTTTCCGGCACCGGCCCCAAGGCGGGAGGTCCGCATTATCTCCACGCCCTGCAAAAGCGTCCCGCCGCGGCGGCGAACGATATAGAGGTTTCGGAACGCAATCTAACGCCCGCCGAGCAATCCAAAATCGACGCTGCAGCCAAACAGGTCTTCGCCGCGGACATGCGCAAGGATCGAAGCGCCGTGCTGGCGCTCGCCGCCGCAACCCTGTCGCCCGAAGAAGCCGCCGCCTTTAAGGATGCACAGAGCGTTTACAACGACTATTTCAGCGCGCCGATGGAACTGCCCGGCCCGACCGGCGAAGCGAACACCTTGCGGCTGCGCAGCCGCGGTCTCGTCGTCTGCCTTGGCGGTGGCGGCAGCGAAACCGCCTGCCGTCAGGTGGCGCTCGCCATCGCCGCCGGCAATATCGTTGTTACGAGCGAAGACATCGCGACATTGTTCAAGCAGTCGCTGGCGGAAGCCGACCCTGCGCTCGTCATCGGTCTCGATCTGGAAACTGGCGTTCCCGAACCCCTGCTTCTCGACAGCCGCGTGCGCGCCGTGGTTTTCGACGGCAGCGAGAGCGCCAAGGCGTGCATCGAAACGGCGCTGGCGAAACGCACCGGACCGATCATCCCGCTGCTCACCAGCCGCGACGCGCCCTGGCGCTACGCCGCCGAGCGTTGCCTGACGATCAACACCACAGCCGCGGGCGGCGACGTGCGGCTTTTATCCTTGAGCGAATAGGGCTAAGCTTTCGTTTTTTAAGGGTTTTATCGCGGCGCAGAACCTGTTCGCCGCATTGCCCTTGCATTGCACAACGGGGCGGCGTTCATAACATGAAAGGAAATGAGCGCACATTGATGAACACGGCGAACCTCTCAGCCCCAAAATCAGGACCCTTTCTGACCGCGCCCGGCCGTTCGAGGCGCTGGATGAACTGGCTGTTCGCAGACAAGGGCCGGATGTTCTGGGTCCTTCAAACGGCGGGCTGGCTCGGCTTCTTCATCCTGCATGTGTTGAGCGTGTCGACCTTCGTCGCCGGTCGGTCATCGGATTCGCTTCTCTATTCTGTCGCCTCATCGCTCATCGGATTTCTGACCACCAGCATCCTCGCACGCCCGGTTTACCGTTTCGCACGACGACAAGGGCCGGTCCTGCTGCTCCTGATCGCGCTTTCCTCGACGATCCTCATGGCCTTCGCCATGTCGGCGATGAAGGCGCAAACCTTCGGCATCCTCTTTGGCAACGCCTGGATGGATATGCGCGGGGAAGCGTTCGGCACGTCGAACTATCTTCTGCTGCTGGTCCCCGACGTTCCGGTAAACCTTTTCCTGCTCGGTTCATGGGCGGGCTTTTATTTCGGCATCAACTATTATCTAAACTTGCGCAATGAAACCGAACGGGCGGTGCTTGCCGCGCGGCTCGCCGATCAGGCGCAACTCAAAATGCTGCGCTATCAGCTCAATCCGCATTTCCTGTTCAACACGCTGAACGCCATTTCGACGCTGGTTCTGGAACAGGACGGCAAGCAAGCGAACAAGATGCTCTCGCAATTGTCGGCCTTCCTCCGCTATTCCCTCGACAGCGATCCATTGCAGAAAACATCGCTGGCAGAGGAAATCCGCGCGCTGGAGCTTTATCTCGAGATCGAGAAGACGCGATTCGGCGATCGCCTCACCGTCAGTTTCGATGTCGAGGAAGAAGCGCTCAACGCCTATGTGCCTTCCTTGATCCTTCAGCCGGCGATCGAGAACGCTATCAAATACGCTATTGCAAAGATCGAAAGGGGCGGCGAAATTCGCATCGTCGCCAAGCACAAGGGCCGTAATCTGTGCATGGAAGTCTGCGACAACGGCCCTGAAGCCCCGGATGATCCCAACGAACTCCTGCGCAACGCCAAAACCGGTGTCGGACTCGTCAACATGCGCGACCGTCTTGTCTATCTCTATCAGGACAGATCCTCTTTCAAACTTGAACGGGCCGAGCCGCAAGGACTTTGCGTTCGGTTGACCATACCTTTTGACACACGGGGCTGAAGATGATGAGCGACAACGACAAATTGCGGGTGATCCTTGTTGACGACGAACCGTTGGCGCTGCGCGGTCTGAAGCTCAGGCTGGCGGAATTTCCGGAAGTCGAAATTGTCGGCGAATGCTCGAACGGCCGCGACGCCGTAAAGGAGATCAAGGCGAAAACCCCTGACCTCGTGTTCCTCGATATCCAGATGCCCGGGCTTGACGGGTTCGGCGTGGTGCGCGCGCTGATTGGCGGCCCGGCGCCGTTGTTTGTCTTTGTCACCGCATACGATAAATTCGCCATTGACGCTTTCGAGGCGAACGCCCTCGACTACATCGTCAAGCCGGTTGAGGAAGAACGCCTGAAGGACGCTCTGCAGCGCGCCCGGGAAGCGGTGAAATCGAAAGTCGCCATCAGCCGCGAGACCAAACTCATCGAGATGCTCGCCTCTCTTTCAGAAGACGAACAGGATCGCATCAAGGAACTGATCAACGATCCCGCATGGACCGACAAGGAGCGCTTCGCCGAACGGCTATCCTTCAAGGACGGTTCGAAAGTCGTCGTCCTCGCCGCGGATGAAATCGAATGGATCGATGCGGCGGGCGATTACATGTGCATCCATGCGGGCGGAAAGACCCATATCATTCGCGAGACCATGAAAGCCCTGCAACAGCGCCTCGATCCTTCGCGTTTCCAGCGCGTTCACCGCTCGGCCATTGTCAATATCGGCAAGGTCAAGGAACTCCACCCGCATTCGAATGGCGAATATTTCCTGATCCTCGACAACGGTCAGGAACTGAAACTCTCGCGCTCATACAAGGAAGTCGTAGCGCGGTTTTTGTGAAACAATAGCGTTATTCCGCCCGCCTGCGTTGAAGCTTAAGCGCGACATCCTTCGCCCAGCGGAAAAGCTGCAAACCGAATTATCCAAATCCTCTAAGGCTGGCTTGCCGAGCCGTAGCCAACCTGCTGGCGAAGGCTGGTGCGGGCGGCCGGACTCGAACCGGCACGGGATTGCTCCCGACAGATTTTAAGTCTGTTGCGTCTACCTGTTCCGCCACGCCCGCGGGGATGGAGACCGAAACGGCTCTCTAACACCCATCGCCCTCAAGGCAAAGCGCCAGCCGAAAGGTTGCGAAGCCCCGGAGAAATGCCTTAAGGCGGGCGACAGTCGCCAGAGCGTTTTATGATCCGCACCGTTTCAGCCCTTTCCGCGCTCCTTATCGCCGCCGCGATCCTTTATTCCGGCAACGGCCTGCAGTTCACGCTGATTTCCGTCCGCGGCAATATCGAGGGCTTTTCGACGCCGCTGATCGGCGCGATCATGTCCGCCTATTATGCGGGGTTTATTCTCGGCTGCCGAATCACGCCGGGTTTCATCAAGTCCGTCGGCCATATTCGCACCTTCGTGGCGCTCGCTTCAATTGCGTCGGCTGCGGCGCTCGCCCATGCGCTGATCGTCAATGTGGCGCTCTGGGCGCTATTGCGAGCGCTCTCAGGCGTCTGCTTCGCCGGCCTCGCCATGGTGCTCGAAAGCTGGATCAACGAGCGGGTAACAAACGAAAACCGCGGTCGGGTGCTTTCGGTTTACCGGATCGTCGACTTGCTGGCGCTGACCGCCGGCAATGCGCTGCTCGCGACCGCGGATCCGGCGGAGTTCCATCTCTTCGCCCTCGCCTCGATCCTCGTCTCGGTTGCGCTGGTGCCGGTGGCGCTCAGCCGCAGTGAAGCGCCGCAACCGGTGCAGACGGCGAGGCTCGATATCAGGAAATTGTTCGCCGTCTCGCCAGTCGCCTCTGTCGGCGTGTTGATGGTCGGGCTTGCAAACGCCGCCTTCTGGTCAGTGGGGCCGATCTTTGTGCAGCGAATGCAGTATGGCGCAGACGTTATCGCGGCGTTCATGAGTTCGGTGATTATCGGCGCCGCGGTGGCGCAATGGCCGCTCGGCTGGTTATCGGACAAGATCGACCGGCGTTTCGTGATCGCCGGCGCCGGGCTCGCTTCCGCCGCCGCAGCCGTCGGCCTCGCCCGTTTCGGCGGACAATCGGAACCGTTTCTCCTCGCTGTCGCCGCAGGGCTCGGCGCGGTCATGATTCCGATGTTCGGGCTTTGCGTCGCCCACGCAAACGACCAGTCAGAAGCCGACAGTGCGGTCGAAACCAATGGTGGCCTTCTGCTTCTGCACGGACTTGGTTCCGTTGCAGGCGCGTTTGTCGGTGCCAGCGTGATGTCGGCTTTTGGGCCCCCGAGCCTCTTTTACTACATCGCCGGCGTTTATGTTCTGCTGAGCGGCTTTTGCCTTTACCGCATCACCCGGCGCGCATCGGTGCCAGACGAAGACAAGACGCCGTTCGTGCCGCTGCCGAAAGGCGCCGCTCCGACGATTTTCGAAATCTCGCATGAAGACGAAGAGGAAGAGGCCGCGCAGCGCAGCGCGTAAGGTTCAGCACTCGACGACGTTCACCGCGAGACCGCCTTCGCTCGTTTCCTTATATTTCCGCGACATGTCGAGACCGGTCTGGCGCATTGTCTCGATCACCTGATCGAGGCTCACCTTGTGCTCATCGGAAGCACGGAGCGCCAGACGCGCCGCGTTCACCGCCTTGACCGCGCCGATCGCGTTGCGTTCGATGCACGGCACTTGCACCAGTCCGCCGACCGGGTCGCAGGTCAGTCCGAGATTATGCTCCATGCCGATCTCCGCCGCTCGTTCGACCTGCGCCGGCGTTCCGCCCCAGACCGCGGCGAGGCCCGCCGCCGCCATCGAGCAGGCGACGCCGACTTCTCCCTGGCACCCCATCTCCGCGCCGGAAATCGAGGCGCGCTGTTTATAGAGCATGCCGATGCCGGCGGCCGTGAGCAGGAAGATGCGAATATGCTCGACATTGGCTTCTTCCGACGCGCAGTAATGTTTCAATACCGCCGGCACGATCCCCGCAGCGCCGTTTGTCGGCGCCGTGACCACGCGCCCGCCGGCGGCGTTTTCCTCGTTCACCGCCATGGCGTAAACATTCAACCAGTCAAAGAGCTGCTCGCGTTCATTAGCCAGCGGTGCTTCCTGAAGCTTGCGATAGAGCGCCGGCGCGCGGCGACGCACTTTCAGTCCGCCAGGCAGAAGCCCTTCAGTTTTGAGGCCGCGATGGATGCAGTCGCGCATGGCGCGCCATATGCCGTCAAGTTTTTCATTGGTCTCTTCGCGCGGGCGCAACACATCCTCGTTTTCAAGGATGAGGTAGTGGATCGCAAGATCGCGCGCCGCGCACATCGCCAGCAATTCCGAAGCAGAGGCGAACGCGTTCAGGCCGCGTTGAGGCCGCGCGATCAGGTCGTCTTCCGCCGGCGTCGTCAGCTGCTTTTCGCTGGCGATAAACCCACCGCCTACGGAATAATAAGTCTGGTCGAAAACTTCAGCGCCTGCCGCATCGAACAGGCGCAAGCGCATCTCGTTCGGGTGAAGCGCCGGAATAATGTCGCCGCGAAGATCGATGTCGCGCGTCAGATCGAATGCGATCTCGCCGCCGCCATGAAGCGTCAGCCTGCCGTCCTCGCGCACGCGATGGAACGCCGCTTCCGCCGCGTCCGGGTCTGTCTCATCGGGTTCGAAGCCCATCAACCCCAATATGGAGGCCTTGTCTGTCCCGTGACCGACACCGGTGAGCGCCAGCGACCCGTGAAGGTCGACCTTGACGCGCCGTGCCGTTTCAAGCGCGCCGGCGGCGCTGGCTTCTTTCAGGAAGCGTAGGCCGATCCGCATCGGCCCTACCGTATGGGAAGACGACGGGCCGATCCCGATCTTGAATATGTCGAAAACGCTAAGCATAAACCGGCGCGCCGCCTCAAACTTCAATACGCTTCCTATGGTTCATCGGCGAGGAGACGGTCAAGGCTTTTCCGAACCGCTATTGCCGTAAGCTTCCAACGCCGCTGAAAGCACGGCGGCATCGTAAAACGAGCGGGCTTCTTCCAAAGCCAATTCGGCAGATAGCGTACGCGTCTCCTTACGCAGGGATGCGAGTTGCGTTCGAAATTCATCGCTCGAAGCCCGCGCCGTACTTCTCAGCCGCCCGATTGCGCGCGCCAGCTTTTCCAATGCTTCACGTTCTTCGTCGAGCCCTTTGACGGCGTATCGTCCGTGAACGCCGCCAAGGAGGTTCTGCGCACTGAGCAGAAGGAAGTCCGCGGTCTCAATGTCGCCCCGCTCCGCCGCTTCCTCGGCCACAGACAAAACCCGCGCGGCGTCCTCCATATCCTGTTGAACGGACCTCCCCTGTCCCTGTTTGCGGCACGCATCCTCAGAAAGTCCGCTAACATAGGCGGCGAGACCTTCCAGAACGGCGTCAGGCGGCCGAACGCCCTGAAACTCCGCCATCACCGCGCTTTCAATGAACGCATGCAAGGTCGGGGCTTTGGCGGTTTCGCCAAACGTTTCCTTCCCGCCGACGTCGATGAGGCTTGGGATTGTCACAGGGTTGAAGACGCCGTCCTCGCGCACCTTGCTGAAGACCGACGTAGTAACATCGGCGGCGCCGGGCTTGTCCGGGGCACGGGTGTCCATGGCCGGGGAACCTAGCAG
>CAJXLJ010000018.1 GCA_913055785.1 uncultured Parvularculaceae bacterium
GTTGCGCTTGTGCGGCATCGCCGAGGAGCCCTTCTGGCCCTTGGAGAAATATTCTTCGACTTCGAGCACTTCCGAGCGCTGGAGATGGCGGATCTCAACGGCCAGCCGCTCGACCGATGAGGCGATGACGCCGAGGGCGGCGAAAAACGCCGCATGCCGGTCGCGCGGAATGACTTGCGTCGAGACCGGTTCGATGGCGAGACCCATCTGTTCCGCGACATAGGCCTCAACCGACGGATCGATGTTGGCGAAGGTGCCGACCGCGCCCGAAATCGCGCAAACGGCGATCTCCGAACGGGCGGCCTCGAGGCGTTTCCGGCCCCGCTCGAACTCTGCATAAAATCCGGCGAGCTTCACCCCGAAAGTGGTCGGCTCGGCGTGGATGCCGTGGCTGCGCCCGACGCAGACATCGTTCTTGTGTTCGAAGGCGCGTTTCTTAAGCGCCGCCAGCACGCGGTCCATGCCGGCGAGAAGCAGGTCGCTCGCGCGCGTCAGCTGCACGGATAGACAGGTGTCGAGCACATCCGACGACGTCATGCCCTGATGAACGAAACGCGCCTCCGGCCCCACCAGTTCAGCGAGATGGGTGAGGAACGCGATCACATCGTGTTTGACCTCGCGTTCGATCTCGTCGACGCGGTCCGCGTCGAATTTCGCGTTCCGGCCTTTTTTCCAGACCGTCGCGGCGGCGTCTTCAGGGATAACGCCAAGCTTCGCCTGCTGCGTGGCGGCGTGAGCTTCGATCTCGAACCAGATTTTGTATTTCGTCTCCGGCGACCAGATGTCGGTCATCTCGGCCCTTGCATAGCGGGGGATCATCGCGCGTCTCCATCACTCTCGCCGCCAGTCGCGCGAACGCTAGCGGTTGTCTTCACCATCAAAATCCGTTTCCGGCTCGGGCGCTGGAACAGCGAAATCGTCCTCAAGGCTGCCCATGACGGGCTCTTCCGGCTCAAGTCCCGCCGGCCGCTTCCGTCCGCCCCATATCCACCATCCGATGGCGAGCCCTGTCGCGAAAGCGAAAAGCAGCAAAAACCACATATGAGCGGCAAGCCAAAGCATTTTCTGTCCCGTCTACTCCTGTTCGGCCGGCATCAGTTCAAACTCAATGCGCCGATTCTGGGCCCGTCCCGCTTCGGTGCCGTTATCGCCGACCGGCTCGATCTCGCCGGCGCCGCTGGTCCGGAGCCGCGTGACTTCAACTCCTGCATCCGCGAGGAAGGCTGCAACTGCTTCGGCGCGTTCGAGGCTCAAGCGCTGATTGCGGCGCGAATCGCCGCGGGAATCGGTGTGGCCGGTGATGGCGAGGGTGTATTGCGGGCAAACCAGAAGGACGGTTGCAAGAGACCGCAAAGCGTCTTCCGTGGGCTCGTCAAGCGCGGCGCGCGACGTGTCGAATGAAATATCGACGCCGTCCAGCGCGACTTCGAGACGGGGGCGGCAGTCGTCGATCATCGGTTCCGGCGTGGGGGGCGCCGCTGTCGTCACCTCGGCGACGGCCTCTTCGCCAGCCGTGGCTTCCAGCGCGGACGTTGGCGCTTCCTCTTCGAAGCTCTCGTCAGTTTCCGTTTCCAACGGACTGGCGGCGGAAGCGGGCGCTTTGATGCGGACTTCCGAAGTCCCAGTAACGCCCCCGTCGAGCCTTTCCATGTAATCGCGCACCGCCGCGGCGCGCAGTTCGTCCGCCGCGACGCCGTTGATGGAAAATTGCGCGCCTCTGGCGTCGACCTTACCTGCTTCAAGTTGCGCCAGCGCCTGAAGGCTTGCAGACACCGCCGCAAGCCAGGCGTCTTCAGGCGGCCCGCCGGAAGCAAGTTGAAGCTCGCCGGCAATGCGCCTGCCCGGGAACCGCATCGCAGCAAGCTGAAGCACGGCGTCGCGCGCCGGCTGGCTCGGCGCATAGCCGGAAAGAGAAAGGTCGCCGCCTTCATGCTCGGCGGCCCAGATAAAGGGATCGGCAGGCGGCGGGCCTTCAACAACCGAAACGCCAGAAGCGTCGACGCTGGTGATCCCGCCGAAGACAGGGCCGCCGGGACCGGCGGCGCTTGCAAGTTCGGTTTTGAGTTTGGCGAGGGCGTCCGCCGACGGCGCCTCGCCGCGAACAACAATCTTTTGGCCTTCGAGAGAAACCTGCGCCCATGGCGCATCGGCTTCTGCAATAGCGGCGTCGGTTTTCGCCCAGAGCGCATCGCGCGCCGACGCCGCCGAGCCCGGCAGGCGGCCCTGATTGATGCTCAGAACGCCGATGGCGGCGATGATCGCGACACCGAACAGAAGTTTAAAAAAACCGGCCATCACTCTCGATTAGCGCCGTTCGCCTCACCACTCCAGTATCACCTTGCCGGACTGGCCCGAGCGCATGATGTCGAAGCCTTTCTGGTAGTCCTCGATGGAAAAGCTGTGGGTGAGGATCGGCGTCAGGTCGAGCCCGGCCTGCAGCATCGCGCCCATCTTGTACCAGGTCTCGAACATGCGCCGCCCGTAAATGCCTTTGATCTCAAGCCCTTTGAAGATCACCTTGTCCCAGTCGATCCCGGCGCCGTTGGGCATGATCCCGAGCATGGCGACCTTGCCGCCGTGATTCATGGTTTCGAGCATGGCCTGGAAGGCGCTCGGGACACCCGACATTTCAAGGCCAACATCGAAGCCTTCGGTCATCTTGAGGTCGCTCATCACATCCTTGAGCGAGTCGCTGGCGACATTGACCGTGCGGGTCGCACCCATCTTTCTGGCGAGATCGAGGCGGTAATCGTTGACGTCAGTGACGACCACATGACGCGCGCCGACGAATTTCGCGATCGCCGCCGCCATGATGCCGATCGGCCCGGCGCCGGTGATCAGGACATCCTCGCCGACGAGATCGAAGGCGAGGGCGGTATGCGTCGCGTTACCGTAAGGATCGAAGATCGCGCCGAGTTCGTCGGAGATATCGTCAGGCAGTTTGTAGACATTGAAGGCGGGGACGGCGACATATTCCGCGAACGAGCCCGGCCGGTTGACGCCGACGCCGACCGTATTGCGGCAGAGATGGCGCTTGCCGGCGCGGCAGTTGCGGCAATAACCGCAGGTGACATGGCCTTCGGCGGAAACCCGGTCGCCGATCTTGAAGGTCGCGTGTTCGGGATGAACTTCCGACCCGATCTCGACGACTTCGCCGGAGAACTCATGACCCACGGTCATCGGCACGGGGATCGTCTTTTGCGCCCAGTCGTCCCAGTTATAGATGTGAACGTCAGTGCCGCAGATCGCCGAGCGTTTGACCTTGATCAGGACGTCGTTCGGGCCGATTTCCGGCCGCGTCGTATCGAGCATCCAGATGCCTTCTTCAGGCTTTGCTTTCATCAGGGCTTTCATGGCAGTTCTCTTTTGGCGATTTCGTTATTGATTTGCGATTGTAGCATATCGACATCCACCCAATATTTCGCAATGCGTTGAAGCGTAGCCTCGGAAGGGTCTTCGTAATAGCTATGATAGAGTTCGTCGCACATACGATGAAAGCAGAGGTCCAGCCCAGAGAAATCAGTGTCGTAATATACGCGATTATCCGGCGTGCTTTTTTCGTAGTCCACCGCATTGGCGCATTTCATAGCGCCTGAATCGACCCGGAGCATGCATTTAAACTGCCGCAAATTCTCGTTTGCGTCAGTGAGTTGCCCGAGAAAATATTGCGACTTGGCGATAAAGAAAAATGGTTCGTAATTGGGCGCTTCGAAAAGCCTGACAGTGCTCAATTCTTGAAACGCTATGAGGGCTTCAGCATAACGTTCTGCTTCTATGAGAGCGTTTGCATCGTCCAGTTGCTGGTCATATTCATCGTAGTCCAGATACGGTCCCTCCTGCGCCCAAGCATTTGCTGTGAGCAGTGCGGAGCAAAGAACCAATAGACTGAGAACTTTCGTTGCCAGCATCTATATCACGCCCAACTCTTTCCCGACCTTTGCGAAGGCCGCCGCGGCGCGGTCGACTTGTTCGTCTGAATGTCCCGCACACATCTGGGTTCGGATGCGTGCAAGACCCTTCGGCACGACCGGGTATGAGAAGGCGGTGACGTAAACTCCTTCGTCCATCAGCGCCGCCGCCATTTCACCGGCTTTCTTGGCGTCGCCGATCATCACCGGGATGATCGGGTGTTCGCCCGGAAGAAGATCGAAACCGGCTTCCGTCATCTGCGCGCGGAAACGCTCGGCGTTGCGGAAGAGCTGTTTGCGAAGGCCGTCGCCATTGCGGATCAGTTCGAAGGTTTTCATCGACGCGCCGAGCAGCGCCGGCGTCAGCGCATTCGAAAAGAGATAAGGCCGGGCGCGGTTGCGCAACAAGTGAACCACATTCGCTGAAGCGCAGATATAACCGCCCATGCCGCCGCCGAGCGCCTTGCCGAGGGTGCCGGTGAGAATGTCGACGCGTTCCGCGACGCCGCAATGGGTGGGCGTGCCCTTGCCGCCCGGCCCCATGAAGCCGGTCGAATGCGCATCGTCGACCATGACGAGCGCGCCATATGTGTCGGCGAGCGCGCAGATCTCGTCGAGCTTCGCAATATAGCCGTCCATGGAAAAGACGCCGTCGGTGACGATCAGTTTCGTGCGCGCGCCATCGGCGTCCGCCTGCTTCAGTTGGGTCTCGAGATCGCTCATGTCAGAATTGGCGTAGCGATAGCGCTTCGCCTTGCACAGGCGCACGCCGTCGATGATCGAGGCGTGATTGAGCGCGTCGGAAATGATCGCGTCTTCCGCCTCGAGGAGCGGCTCGAAGACGCCGCCATTGGCGTCGAAACAGGCGGCGAAGAGAATGGAGTCTTCATAGCCGAGGAAATCGGCGATTTCCTTTTCGAGCCGGCGGTGGAGATCGGTGGTGCCGCAGATGAACCGCACCGACGCCATGCCATAGCCGTGCGTCTCCATGGTCGCCTTGGCGGCGTCGACGAGGTCGGCGTTGTCGGCGAGGCCGAGATAGTTGTTGGCGCAGAAATTCAAGACGCGCACCGTTTCGCCGTTATGGACGACGTCGATTTCAGGGCCCTGGGCCGAGGTGATCTGGCGTTCGTTCTTTTCAAGGCCCTGTTCGCGAATGTCGGCGAGCACAGCATCGATCCGGGCGTAGAATTCCTCGCGCATGGAGCTCCTCTTGTCGGCGGGTTTTCGCCCATGGTTTGGCAGCGGGCGGGGCGGGCGTCAATCGCCGGAAAAGGCTCAGGCTTTGTGGCGCGCGCCCCTGGCCGGCGGCGTTTCCGGGGCGCCGGCGAAGCACTGGGCGGTTTCCATCCAGCGCATGGCGGCGGGCCCCCGGGTTTCGAGCCCGGTGTCGGCGATATTGCGGGTTTGCGTGACGATCCGGGCGAAGTCGACGGCGGCGCCGTCGACCCTGTTGTCTTCCTGGGGGGCGTTCCATTCCCATACCGCGCCGGAAGGGGCGGCGAGGCGCACATAAGGCTTCGGCTGGGGCGGCTCTTCCCCGCGATTGCGGAAGGTCCAGCTATAGGTCGTAACGCCCAGATGACAGATGTTCTTTATACGGTCTTTTTCCTCTCGTTCGAGGCCGAGCACATCGAAAACTTCCTGTCCGTGCGCCCATGTTTCCATCTGACGGGCGATGATGCAGGCCCTGGCGCTCATATCCGGGCCGACCCAGCCGAGGCGGGCGTCGGGGGCGGCGCTATTATAAGAAGCGGCTAGCGCCGGATAGGTCTCGCGCCATTTTTCATAGAGCGCTTTTCCAGCGAGCCCGTTCTGGGTCTCGTTGAGCCATTCGCGTTGAGTTTGAGGATGGCTCTTGCCGTTCATAAAACCGGCGGCGACCTGTTTCAGAAAATCCTGAAACGCTTCTCGAGACTGCAATGTCAGCGCTGCCGCATGGTTCCACAAATAAAGATGAGCGATGACGTCTTCGATGGTCCAGCCCTTGAAGAGCGTAACGGTTTGAAACGCCGTATCAGCCGCGTTATCCAGTATCGCCGCTAATGCTTCGCTTTCATCATGAAAGTCGTCAGCTTCAGTAATCATTTATACTGAACCTCCGCTCATCCCCACGAAGGCGGGGATCCATGCAGCAATGAAATAGATTCCCGCTTTCGCGGGAATGAGCGGCTGAGCGTTACTCACCTTCGATCTCCATCAGCAGCGTATCGGCGGCGACCTGAACGCCCGGCGTCGCGTGAACTGCCGCGACCTTGCCGTCGATTTCGGCGATGAGTTCATGCTGCATTTTCATGGCTTCAAGAACAGCGAGGCGATCGCCTTTTTGAACAACGTCGCCTTCTTTCGCGAAGAGTTCGATCAGCATGCCGTGCATTGGCGCCGTCACTGCTCCCGCGCCAGCGGCGTCTTCAGCCGAAACCGCAACGGCGTTGAGATTGACGAGATCGAAATCACGCCCGCCGATGGAAACCTGAATGCGCCCGCCGCCGGGGCCGTCAGGAAGATTGTAGAGAACGGAAACGGCGCGGTTATCGACCTGGATCTCCGCTGCGTTGCTTGAAACGGTTTTCACCTTTGCGACATGAGCGGAGTCCTCTGTCTCGATAGAGTAGCGTTCCGGTCTTTCGGTCGGCGCTATTGTAAGCGCATGAACCTCGCCCCGGCATTCGAAACGATACGGGGTCTTGATAGTCTCACCGCTCGACCAGTTGAGAAGCGCACGCGGCGCGGAAACGGCTTGCTCAAGAGCCGCCTCCCTCGCGGCGACATGAAGAAGCGCCGAAGCGATGGCTGCGTCTTCCCTGCTCAATGGCGCCGCCGAAAGGTCGTCCGTGGTGAAGGCTTCCCCGATAAAGGCTGTCGTCGCTTCGCCGTTTACGAAGGCGGGGCGCTCGAGAGCGTCGATCAGAAACTTGCGATTGGTTGCAACGCCGAAAAGCGCCGTTTCTTTAAGCGCCTCAACGAGCCGCGCTCTGGCGTCTTCACGCGTTGTCCCATGGGCGATGACTTTCGCGAGCATCGGATCGTAGTAAGGCGAAACTTCGCCGCCGGTCGCAATCCCGGCGTCGATACGTACGCCATCGCCGGACGCCGGGCGCCAGAAATCGATCGCGCCGGTGGCGGGCAGAAAATCCTTGCTGACATCTTCCGCGTAAAGCCGCGCTTCGATGGCGTGACCGGTAAGGTTCACATCATCCTGCGCGAAGCCGAGCGGTTCGCCGCGGGCGACGCGGATCTGCCATTCGACAAGGTCAAAACCCGTCACCATTTCCGTCACCGGATGCTCGACCTGAAGGCGCGTGTTCATTTCAAGAAAATAGAACGCGCCCGATTGATCGAGCAGGA
The DNA here is from genome assembly GCA_913055785.1 of uncultured Parvularculaceae bacterium. Classification (GTDB taxonomy): domain Bacteria; phylum Pseudomonadota; class Alphaproteobacteria; order Caulobacterales; family Parvularculaceae; genus Hyphococcus. Next base: position 7,257 of record CAJXLJ010000018.1, read on the forward strand.
ACTCTACGGTTCCCGCGCCGACATAACCAATGTCTTTCGCCGCCTTTACCGCCGAAGCGCCCATCTTCTCTCGAAGCGCGGCATCGACGGCCGGCGAGGGCGCTTCTTCCAGCACCTTCTGGTGGCGGCGCTGCACCGAGCAGTCGCGTTCGCCGAGATGGACGACATGCCCGTGGCTGTCGGCGAAAACCTGTATCTCCACATGGCGCGGCCTGATGATGGCGCGCTCTAAAATGAGGTCGCCAGAGCCGAAGGCGTTTTCCGCTTCGCTGCGGGCGGTCTTGATGGCGGCGGCGAGGTTTTTTTCATCCGTCACAAGGCGCATGCCGCGACCGCCGCCGCCGGCTGCGGCCTTCACCATGATTGGAAAGCCGACCTTTTGCGCGGCGTCGGTGAGCGCGGCGTCGGACTGATCCTTATCCTGATAGCCCGGCACGCACGGTACGCCGGCCTCAATCATCCGGCGTTTTGCTTTCGCCTTGTCGCCCATCAAATCGATGGCGTCGGGCGTGGGGCCGATGAAAATCAGCCCGGCGCCGGCGCAGGCTTTGGCGAAGCTCGCATTCTCCGAAAGAAAACCGTAACCGGGGTGAACGGCATCCGCGCCGCTTTCCTTTGCAGCCGATAGAATGCGTTCCATGTCGAGATAGGATTCACCCACAGGCGGCGGACCGATGTGAATGGCTTCGTCCGCCTGTTTCACATGCGGTGCGTTCCTGTCCGCATCCGAATAAACAGCAATTGTGCGCAATCCCATCGCCTTCGCCGTGCGGATGATGCGGCAGGCGATCTCGCCACGGTTGGCGATTAGGATGGATTGGAAAAAATGCGACTTCGCCATGTTTACAAGCTCAACACCCGCTCATCCCCGCGAAAGCGGGGATCCATAGGCTCAACGATTTATGGATTCCCGCTTTCGCGGGAATGAGCGGAGGTTTTATCAAGACAAGCAGCACTCTAAATCACCTTTACATTCGCGCAATGCCGAAGCTGTTGGATTTGACGTCGCGGTGTTTCGCCTCCCAGACGGTCGACAACAAAAAGCCTAAAGTCTGGCGCGTATCGCGCGGGTCGATCATGCCGTCGTCGAGACAGTGTCCTGACGTGTAGAAGGCGCTCGATTGCCGATCGAACATGTGGGTGAGCATTTTTTCCTGCATGGCGAGCTGATCGCGATTGACGTCGGTTCCTGCTTTTTCGGCGGCCGCCTCGGCGATGATCGTCATCACTTGCGCGGCCTGCGCGCCGCCCATCACGCCCATGGAGGCGTTGGGCCAGGTGACGCAGAAATCCGGATCATATCCGCGTCCGCACATGCCGTAATTTCCGGCGCCGTAGCTCGCGCCGATCATGAACGTAATGCGTGGGACGGAGACGTTGGTGACGGCCTGGATCATCTTCGAGCCATGCTTGATCATACCACCCTGTTCGTATTCTTTTCCAACCAGATAGCCCGTTGTATTTTGCAGAAACACGAGGGGAATATCAGCCTGATCGCAAAGCTGCATGAACTGCGCCGCCTTGGTTGCGCCGTCAGGGTCGATCGGCCCGTTATTGCCGATGAGTCCGCACGGCATCCCGTAAACTTCAGCCTGCAGGCAAACGGTTGAGACGCCGTAGCGCGGCTTGAAGTCAGAGAAGTCCGAGGCGTCGACGATGCGCGCGACCACTTCGCGAACATCGTACGGTTTGCGGTAATCGGTTGGTGCGAGGCCGAGAATTTCGTCAGGGTTGTAAACGGGTTCGCGAAAGCTCTTTTGCGGCATCACAGGACAACGCCGGTTCCATTGCAATCGCGCAACGACTTCCCGCGCAATCCGGATCGCTTCGCCGTCGTCATCGGCGAGATACTCCGCGAGCCCTGATATGCTTGCATGCATCTCCGCGCCGCCGAGTTCTTCCTCCGTCGCAATCTCGCCGGTTGCAGCTTTCAAAAGCGGCGGACCGGCGAGAAACGCCTTGCCGCGGCCTTTGACGGCGATGACATAGTCGGACAGCCCCGGCATGTAGGCGCCGCCGGCGGTCGATGATCCGTGCAGTACGGAGATGACTGGAAGCCCGGCTTTGGAAAGCCGCGCCAGATTGGCGAAAAGGCCGCCGCCTTGCAGGAAGCCTTCGACCGTGTAGTTCATCAAGTCGCCGCCGGCGCTTTCGACGAGGTGGACGAACGGCATCCTCTGGGCGAGAGCGATTTCCTGCGCGCGTTTCAAACGATAGCCGCCCGCGGTGGTCATCGCGCCGGCCTTGATGCCGCTGTCGTCGTTGACGATGGCGCAGCGCGCGCCGTTAATGAACCCGATCCCCGACATGATCGTCGAGCCGGGGATTGATTTTTCTTCCTGCTCCGTATCGAGAAGGTATCCGGCGATATTGCCGATCTCGAACCATGGCATGCCGGGATCGAGAAGGCGGGCGAGCCGTTCGCGCGGCAAAAGCTGTCCGCGCGCTTCGAAGCGTTCCTTGCGGGCCGCGGATCGCGCCGGAGCGCGGGCGTTCAGCTCTCGAAGCTTTTCGACCAGCGCCGTCATTTCGGCGTAGTTTTTCTGATAAGTTTCAGAATTCGTGCTTATCTTTGATTTGTAGACCGTCATTCAAAGCGCCTTCGCCAGTTCGGCCGGTATCGAGATTGGATAGTCGAGCAGCATTTGCGCATAGGCCTTGCCTTGCGGATCGTTGCGCAAGGATGCAACGCCGCCGCCGCCGAGCGCAGCGTCGATCAGAAAGTTGATGGCGTACGGTCCCGGCATATAAAAACGTTTAACTTTGCTCGCGTCGGCGCCGCCTTCAATGAAGGACGCGAAGCGTTTCGCAATCGTTGTTTCATCAAGCGCCGCCCAGATATAGGGAAGATATTCGGCTTCACGCGCAATGAGGCCGATATTCGCCTTGTCGCCCTTGTCGCCTGAGCGCGCCCAGGCGAGCTTGATAAGCGGAACGTCTATCGTGTCGCCGGGCGCCGGGGCTGCGGGCGGAACAGGATGTTCAAACTTCGACGGGTCGTATTTTTTTCCTGGCGCGTCTTTGAACGCACAGCGCTCGCCGTCGACATCGATTGTGATGTCGATGTCGGTTTTAGGCATTAGACAGGAAAAGAGGCGTACGACTGGCGACGGTTTCGGTCTGCCGCCGCCAGAGAAGATCGTGAGCCCCGGCGGCGTTGCAAGGCCGAGCCCAGCGGTTTCTTTCAATAAAAGGCCAACCCCCATGGCGTCAGCGTGTTTGGCGGCGATCTTGAGCGTTACTTCCCTGTTCGGGTCGCCAATCGTTTCGACGCTTGTTTCGGTGAAGTCGCCTGCGTTGAAACGGCGGAAGGTTTTGCGCGTGCGTTCGAAGGCCGCGTCAGCGAACAGCCGCGCTTTCTTGTCCGCGTCCATCCCGATGAAGCTTAAAAGCATGCCCGCGCGCCAGCCGTCTTCAAAGGTAAGGGATGTCTTGTACGCGTCAGGCGCCGGGCGGCCTTTGGCGCCGGAAACGCGCACGCGGTTCGGCGCTGCTTCGGTGATCTCAACTTGCGAGAAGTCGCAGACCACATCCGGCAGCAGATAGGCTTGCGGGTCGCCGATCTCGTAAACGAGTTGCTCAGCGACGGTTCCAACATTGACGATCCCGCCGGTTCCGTCGGGCTTGGTGACGACCAGCGTTCCGTCGTCGCTGATCTCGCCGACGGGATAGCCGATAGCCGCAATGTCGCCGGCGTCTTCCCAGTCTGTGAAGTTGCCGCCGGTCGCCTGCGGGCCGCATTCAAGAATATGTCCTGCGAGCGCGCCGGCTGCGAGCAAATCCCAGTCGTCCGCCTTCCAGCCGAATTCGTGAATGCACGGACCAAGCGTCACCGCGCTGTCGACGCAACGCCCGGTGATGACGATGTCAGCGCCCATGTCCAGCGCCTTTGCAATCGGGAAGGCGCCGAGATAGGCGTTGATCGAGGCGATCTTGTCCAGCGCCGGCAAATCGGCGCTCGTAAACATTTCTTTCGGCGCTGCAGCGGCGATCTCTTCTTTGCGCGCCATCAAATCGTCGCCGGCGATGACGCCGACCTTGAGAGCGAGCCCCGCTTCCTTCACCAGCGCCCGCACGGCCGCAGCGCAGCCTTCCGGGTTCACGCCGCCGGCGTTGGCGATAATCCTGACGCCCTGCCGCGCGATCTCGGCAAGATTCGGTTTCATGACGGCGGAAATGAAATCAGCCGCATAACCGGCGGAAGGGTCTTTCGCGCGGGCGCGGGCCATGATCGACATAGTGATCTCGGCGAGATAGTCGAAAACGATATAATCGAGCCCGCCGGCTTTCAGAAGTTGCGGCGTCGCCATGGCGCTTTCGCCCCAATAGCCGCTGGCCCCCCCGATCTTTATCGTTTTTCTGGCCGTCATGGACGTGACTGTAATTCTCTTTTGCCGCGGCGGCGATGGGTCGGTAGAAGGATTCGAAAACAACGGGATGAAACACGACGGGGTTTTAATGGGCAAGGTCGATCAGCAGGAACTGGCTGAATTCGCGAAGCAGGCTGACGCCTGGTTCGCCGAGAATACGCCGGGCGACCCGGGTTTCATGCTGCCGCTGTCATTTCTCGAAGTCGGGACCGACCAGCAGTTCGAGTTTCTGCGCGACTGGCAGCGCAAGGTTTACGAGGCCGGTTATCTCGGCGCCGCGTGGCCAACCGACTATGGCGGCGGCGGTCTCGATCAGGCGTTTCAGGATGCGGCGACCGAGGCCATGCGACGCCATAAGGGGCCGATCATGCTCAATGCGATCGGTCTCAACTGGGCGGGCCCGCTGCTCCTTGATATGGGCGCGGAAGCAGAAAAGAGTAAGCATCTCAAAAATATTCTGTCAGCGGAAGATATCTGGTGTCAGGGGTTTTCCGAACCTGACAACGGCTCCGATCTTGGCAATGCTCAACTGACGGCGGTGCGCGACGGCGGCGATTATGTGCTGAACGGGTCGAAAATCTGGACTACCCTCGGCAATTACGCGAAATATATGATCCTGCTGGCGCGCACGAATAAGGACGCGCCGAACAAATACGCCGGCTTGAGCTTCTTCCTGGCGCCGATGACGGTCGCTGGTGTTGAAACCCATCCGATCCGGAAGATCTCCGGCGAATACGGCTTCACGCAGACTTTCTTTACCGATGCGCGCATTCCCGCCGGTTGCCTGATGGGCGAGGAAGGGCAGGGCTGGCTGATCGCTTTGCGGACGCTTGAATATGAGCGCGGCGCGCGCGGCGGACAGGCCGGCGGCTACATCATGACGCCGATTGACGTTGCGTCCGTGGTTGATCTGGCGAAGGAAATGAAACGGGACGGCGCGCCGGCGATTGAAGATCCGCTGGTGCGCGACAAGCTGGTGGAGTTTATCATCGAAGGCCAGGCTTTGGACTTGTGCGATCAGCGCGGGCGCATTGCGCCGCTGGTGCAGGACCGGCCCATGGCGCTGCCGCTTTCCGCCAAACTGATGTGGAGCGAGTTCGCCCAGCGCCTCACCGCTTTCGCGATGTCGCTGACGGGTGCGAAGGGCGGCTATTATGTAGGCGAGCCCAACGCCGTCGAGCGCGGACTTTGGACGCGGAGTTATCTCAACTCCTTCGCGGCGACCATCGGCGGCGGCACCTCGGAAATTCAGCGCAACATCATCGCCGAGCATGTGCTTGGCCTTCCGAAAGGCTAAGATCATGGACCATCTCGGACGCATGGGGTTCAGCGAGGCGCAGGCTGATCTTCTTGAAGTTGCAACCAGTTTCTGCCGTGAGAAATCGCCGGTCGAAAAGGCGCGCAAGCTGCTGGACGACGAAAAGGGTTACGATCCGGCTGTCTGGAATGAGATCGTTGCGCTCGGCTGGCTCGGGATCGCGATTCCTGAAGAGTATGACGGCGCGGGGTTGGGCCTCGCCGAAGTCGCGCCGGTGATAGAGCAGATGGGAAGACGGCTGCTGGCCGGTCCGTTCTGTTCATCGACGCTGGCCGCGCAGGCGCTGCTTGCCGGCGGAACGGAAGAACAGAGGAAAACCTTCCTGCCGCAGATCATCGCCGGTGAGATCGCAACGCTGGCGCTGAGCGAGGAAAGCGGCGACTGGAGTCTTGTTCATCTCAAGGCGCGAGCCGAGAGGGCCGGCGATAAATTCAGCCTTTCCGGCGTTAAAAACTTTGTCTGGGATGCGAGCGCCGCCAGATGGATCATTGCTTCGGTTCTTTATGAAGGCGAACCGGCGCTGGTCATGATTGAGTGCGGTGCGTTGCCTGACGGCGCGTTGCGCCGCGAAGTCATCATCGACGAAACCAGGCGTTCATATGAACTGAAGCTCGATGGGGTTGACGTTCCGGCGAGCGCGCTGCTGGACCCCGCGAAGGCGCGGGCGGCGCTTGCGCATATTCATCTCGCGGCCAACCTCCTGGCTGCGGCGGAGATGGTCGGCGGGACGCAGGCCGTAATCGACTATACGATCGACTATCTCCAGACCCGCAAGCAGTTCGGCAAGCTGATCGGCGCCTATCAGGGGCTGAAGCACCCGACCGTCAACGCCTTCACGCAATACGAGCAGGCGCGTTCGCATCTTTACGCCGCGGCTCATTGTTTCAATGAACAGGGAACCGGCGAGATCGCGACGCGCATGGCGAAAGCGGAAGCCGACAAGGCGTTGTCCTATGCGGCGGATCGGGCGATCCAGTTTCATGGCGGGTTCGGCTTCACCTATGAGTGCGATGCGCAGCTCTATCGTCGGCGCGCCATCTGGCATGCCTCGCAATATGGCGACGCCGCCTATCATCGCCGGAAACTGGCGGAACTAATTCTTTAACGCGGCTTTCTTTTCGATCAGAAACCGCCTCGTCGGCATATCTTCAGTAAGACCAATTGCGCGATCATAGGCGTCGACCGCCTCAGCATGAAAGCCGAGCGCCTTCAAGACATGCGCGCGCACCGCCCAGTAGGACTGATATTTCTCGACGCGTGTAAGATCGACGCCGTCAAGGACGGTGAGCGCTTTCTCGGTGTTGGCGCTGTTCGCCAGCGCGGCGGCGTAGCCGACTTGCGCGCCGATGCTCGGTGACAATTCCACCAGCTTTTTATAAAGCATCGCTACATCTTCACGCGTATCGCGCCCGCTCAGCCGTCCGGCGTTGTGGGCAGACTGGATGGCGGCCTCGATCTGATAAGGACCAGCGTCTCCAAGCCGCCAGGCTTTGGTCAGCGCCGCTTCAGCGGCGGCGATTTTCTCACGGTCCCATCGCTCGATATTCTGTTCCGCGAGGGGAACATAGGCGCCGTTTTCGCGGCGCGCCGGTTTGCGGGCGTCGGCATGTAGCATGAGAGCGAGAAGACCCCAGCCTTCGGCTGCATCCGGCGCCAGTTCGGTGATGAGACGCGCTAGGAATATCGCTTCCCGCGTCAGGTCGCCGGCGCCGGCGTCTTCAGGATCGTCCCAGCCGGCGCCGAATGCGGTGTAGATCGCCTCCAGCACGGCGGCCAGCCGGGAATGAAGCGCTCCCGCCGGCGGCGGTTCGAACGGGATGCGCGCCGCCTTGATCTTGCGTTTGGCCCGCACAAGCCGCCCGCTCATGGCTGCGGGAGAAACCAGAAACGCCGATGCGATGCGTCCCGCGTCGAGACCCATGACGGTTTGCAGCATCAGCGGCGACCGGATGGCGGGATCGATCGCCGGATGCGCGCAAATGAACAGGAGCTTCAATCGTTCGTCGGGAAAGGTTTCATCCGCGCGCATGGCGGCTTCAGCTTCTTCCGCCGCAAGCACAAGCGCCGGCGCGCTGTCGGCTTGTGTTCTGGCGCGGCGCGACCGGTCGATGAGTTTCCGGCGGGCGGCGGTAAGCAGCCAGGCTTCCGGCGCATCGGGAACGCCTTTCTCCGGCCAGTGTTCGAGCGCCGCCCTGAACGCATCTGCGAGCGCGTCTTCTGCGGCGGCGACGTCCCGGGTGCGGGCGGACAGCCAGGCGAGCAGACGTCCGTAGGACGCGCGGGCGGTTTCTTCCGCAACGGCCCGCGCATCGCTCATATCAGCCGCCGATGTTCCAGACCGGACGCACTTCGACATAACCATAAGAAGCGCAAGGGCAGCGCGCCGCCCAGTCGAGCGCTTCGTCGAGATCGTCCGCTTCGATCATGTAGTAACCGCCAAGCTGTTCCTTGCCGTCGGCGAATGGGCCGTCCTGCACGCCGGATACGCGAACGCGCTTTCCATCGCGCGAATGCACCAGCGGATCGCCGGCGTAATAGGCTTCGGCTTTGCGGAGCGCTTCCGTGTACGCCATATAGGCGCCGAAGATCTCGCTCTTCTTCGAGTCCTCCATAACGTCCCAGGCGTCTTCATTATCGTAGAGTAGGAGGAGATATTTCATGACTCGCTCCCTTCGAAATCAAGGATCGGACGCACATCCACAAAGCCGTTCTTTGCGGCCGGGCATTTGGCAGCCCATTTCGAGGCGGTCTCAAGGTCCGGCGCGTCGATGATGAAAAATCCCCCAAGCTGTTCCTTGGTGTCGGGAAAGGGGCCGTCCTCGACCTTTCGCTTGCCGTCGCGCACCGAAACGACCGTTGCGCTTGACGGTTGTTCGAGGGCCGCGCTCGATTGGGTGAGGCCCGCTTTGCTCATTTCCTCACTGAACGCGTACCATTCGCCCATATAGGCGTCGAATTCAGGCTTGTCCTCGCGTAGACTGAAATCTTCCGGCGATTCATTCGCCAGCAGCATCACTTTCATTGCCGTTCTCCTATTTTGGCGCGGGCGATTTTCCCCGCCAATCGACTTCATGACGCGCGAGGGCGGCGCATTTCGACACGCGCCGGTTACTCTCCAAAAGTCCGAATGAGATTGTTTCGAATGTTCGCAAAACGGGTGCGCAGCGGCGCCGGCGCATTCATTTCATTGAGGTCGTGGATCGCCCGTTCAAGCTCGAACAGAATGGCGCGGTGATCGGCGGACTTGATGCGGCTCTTGATCCAGCCGACGCAGGAAATGCGCGCGCCTTTCGTGACTTCCTCAACCCGGTGTACGGCGGTCGACGGATAAAGAACAACGGAACCGGGCGGGCCCTTGATGACATCCTCATGGCCGGCGTTGTCGATCACCAGCGCGCCGCCCTCATAAGATTCCGGATCGCAGAGAAAGACCGTGAAGGAGAGGTCGGTGCGGGTGCCGTCGATATAAGGCGCGTCCACATGGTCGCCATAGGTCATGCCCGGGCCGTAACGGTTGAGCATGATCCGCGCGTACCGGCTTGGCTGCGCCGCTGCGCGGAATACCGGGTTTGCGTTGAGCGCCTGCTCGATTTTTTTCAGAACGCCCCTGACCGCCGGCGCCTCTCTGTCCGCCTGGCGGTTGTTCTTGACGGTCCGGGCCGCGCCTTTCGCGGTTTCTCCGCCATCCCGCCAATATTTATCCTCAGCCAGCGCTTCAAGGATGGCGGCGCACTCGTCCCGGGTTAGAATGTCGGCGATCTGAAGGAGCATGGGGGCCTTTTGCGAATCGTTTGCAAATTAGTCCAGAGGGCCTATATCATGCGGGCATTGATCGTGGAGGGGCAAGATGACCCGAAGACTGAAACTTCTGTCCGGATTATCGACGCTGGCGGTCGCCGGCGCGTTTGCGCTTGCCGGTTGCGGCGGCGAAGGGGAAGGCGAAGGCGCTGAAGGCGAGGGGGAAGGCGCGACGGCCGCTGTTTCCGCCGAGGGCGAAGGCGAGGGCGCCGTTGTCGAGGGCGAAGGGGAAGGCGAGAGCGAAGGCGAAGGGGCGGCTCCGTCGGGCGATCCCGCAACCGAGGACGCCGAATTCCTGCATCGGCTCGGACAGATCCGCGGTCATCTCGTCGCCTTTATGGAGCTTTACCGGGCCGGCGAAGTCGAAAACGCGATGATGCACGCCAGGCATCCCGAGGATGAACTCTACGTGGCGCTCGCGCCTGCGTTCGAAGCGCGGCGTTTTGTCGGTTTCGCCGAAGAGCTTTCGCGTCTTGTGAATGCGGCGCGCGACAATGGCGATGTTGAGAGCGCCTATGCGGCGACGATTGCGGCGATCCGCGCCAATCAGCCGGATGCCGATGTTGCGACGAAGCTGATGGGCATTTCGAAGATCGCGAAAACCGCGGGCGACGAGTTCTCGATCGGCGTCGCGGAAGACGGCTCGATTGCAAATCTGCATGAGTATCAGGACGCTTACGGGTTTCTGACGGCGGCCCGGGAAATGCTTTCCGAAGAAGAAACCGGCGATATCAATGAGAGCGAGGCGATCGCCGTCGCTCACGAGCAGATCGATCTCGCGCTGCAGGAATTCTCCGGCCTGATCGTTGAGCAAACGGAAGGCAAGGCCTCGACCCTTTACGGCGCCGCTTCGCGCATCGAAATCGTCGCGCTGGGGCTGAACTAGACTAGCCGCCCTATCGACAGGGTTATCTTTTTGTTCTATATTTGTTCTCATGAATTCGGGAACAGGCATTCGGCGTGATTACCGCCCGGCGGATGGGCTCGCCTATCTCTTTCTGGACTTCAACGCCTATTTCGCCAGCGTCGAACAGTACGATCATCCGGAACTTATCGGCCGGCCGGTGATCGTAACGCCTCTTCAGTCGGAACATACGGGCGCCATCGCCGCGAGCTATGAGGCGAAGGCGTTCGGGATCAAACGCGGCACGACCGTGCGCGAGGCGCGCGCGCTCTGCCCGGGCGTCGCCGTCATGCCGGCGCGTCACGACCGTTATGTGCAGGTTCACAAGCTGGCGATGGCGGAGATCGAACGTTATTTGCCGCTCGTTAAAGTCTATTCGATTGACGAGGCGGCGTTTCGCCTGTCGAGATCGGAACGCGACCCGGCGCGCGCCATCGAGACCGCAAAACGCGTCAAGCGCGGGATCGCCGAGAATATCGGCCCGGCCTTGCGCGCCTCGATCGGTCTCGCGCCGAGCCGGCTGCTCGCCAAACTGGCAGCCGAACGGGTGAAACCTGACGGGTTGACCGTGCTCGAACTCGGCGATCTTCCCGGCAAGCTCGCCGATATGCCGCTTACGGACATTCCCGGTGTCGGCGCCGGCGTCGCCGCCAGGCTGGCGCGGTCAGGCGTCGACAATTTCACTTCGCTCTGGAACCTGCAGCCGAAACGCGCCCGCGCGATCTGGGGGTCTGTGCAGGGAGAGCGTTTCTGGTACGGGCTTCACGGGTTCGACGTTCATGAAGAACCGACCAAGAAGTCGATGATCGGGCACAGCCGCGTTTTGACCCGCGATCATGAGGCGCCGGAAAAAGCGCGGATCGTCGCCCGCGCCCTGCTGTTGAAAGCGGCGAGCCGTTTGCGCCACTATCGCCTGTACGCCGGGGGGTTAAGTCTTTCCATGCGCCAGCGACCGGAAGGGATATGGGAGGCGGCGCAGCGGTTTTCGCACACACAGGATTCTTATCGCTTCCTGAATGCGCTCGACGAGATGTGGGCGCGCTATCTGCGCGTCGGCGAGCGTGACGGCGGCGGGCCCCGCATCGGCGGCGTCACCGTCTATCTCCATCACCTGAAATCCCATGAAAGCGCGGCGATGCGACAGGGAGATCTCTTCGCCGACGCTGAGCATGCGCAAACCGACGCCAAGCGGGCGAAGCTGTGGCGGCTGATCGACCAGATTAACGCCGATCCGGAGGAAAAGTTCAGGCGGTTAAGCGGCGCAGACGCTGAAAAGGCCAAGGCGCGGCATATCTCCCTGGCGAGCCAGTCAGGCCTCGACCTCAACTATCTCGGCGCCAAGATCGCCTTTTCCCGCGTGCCGGAGGAGGCGGAATTTTTGTATTGAACAGGTCAGTCCCGCTCGCCGCGCCGCCAGAAGGGTTTGCGGTCTTCGCGCGGGGCGGGGGCGTGTTTCAGATCTTTCGGATTCCACGGCCCGTAGGAAAAACTGCGGGCGCCTTCCTGCGGTGCATAGCCGGTCATCGTCACTCGATGCGGGTTGGCCGCCGTCCCATGCGCTTCGTCCTCGACATATTTGACGCTTGTCTGGCGGCGGATGGAGTCCGGGAACAGCGCCATCAGCTGCATGATTTCCTTGGGCATGTCGTTGGAGACGTTCAGCCCGAGTTCGCGCGCCTCGCTGTGAACAATCGGGTAGTCATGGGTCCAGCGGCCTGACGAAAGCTGCTCGGCGATGGCGATGGCGGCGTTTTCCGAAACCGTGCCGGTCAGAAGCTCGCGGGCGGCCTTTTCGAGCTGCGTAATCGCCATGGCGCCGACATCGGCGAGAACGAGCGTATAATCATCCGTGCTCTGAATAGGTTTTTCCTGCGCGACGCGCACGACGGAAGCGGCGGGCAGGCCGCCGATTTGCGGGTCGATGGGGCCGAGCACCGCATGTTCGCTTAAGACGACTTCATCAGCGGCGAGCGCAATCAGCGTGCCGCCGGACATGGCGTAATGCGGTACGAAAACGGTGGTGCGGCCGCGATGGGCCTTAATCGCGCGGGCGATTTGCAAGGCTGGCAACACCAGACCGCCGGGCGTATGTAGGATGAATTCGAGCGGCTTGTTCGGCGGCGTATTGCGGATCGCCTCAAGCACGTCTTCGGCGTCGTTCAAGTCGATATAGCGAAGCATCGGAATGCCGAGGAGGCCCATGGGCTCCTGACGGTGTACGACGGCGATGATCCGGCTTTTGCGCTTTTTCTGGATCTTCGAGAAGGCGTTGACGAGTTGCGTGTGGCGCTGCTGGCTGGCCATCTGCCGCGCCAGAATAAAGAATAAAATCAACAGGAAAGGCAGTACGCCCCACAATCCGTCCATGACCCCGAAACCCCTCTACGCAAGACAGAACGGAGAGCTTAAGGGCTTTTTGGCGGGGTGGGAAGGCCGGGTCAGGGATGAGCGCGCCAGTGTTCGATCATTAACGATGCAAGCTCCTGTGGCGCATCGTAGGGGATCCAGTGGCTTGCGCCATTGATCCGTGCGTATCGCCAGGACGCCTTCACATAGCGTTCCGAGTCGATCATCTGTTTTTCGGTCAAATATTTCTCGCCGTCGGACCAGACGCCAAGGGTCGGTATGCGAACGAGTTCCTCGCCTTCCGCGCCCGGCTTCGGCGGATTAACGATGCGCGAAATCGATGCGTTCGAGCGGTACCAGTTGAGGCCCGCCGTCAGCCTGCCGGGGCGGGACAAGAGACGGATCGTTTCTTCGATGTCGCCATGGGCCGACCAGTGCTTGCGGAGGCTCGCCCAGTCATTGGCGCGATAGCCCATCTCGCAAAGCCCGCGTAACTGGTGCAGTAGAATATAGAAGCTGCGGTGTTTCTGTTCCCATCCCGCCGATAAAAAGGCGCGGATATGGCCGACCGAAATCGCCGTCAGGGTCCTGAAGCGCTCCTTATGCTGTGCGGCGAGCATCCAGGCGACCGGCGCGCCGAAATCGTGGCCTGCAAGATGCGCTTCGGAAATATTGAGCGCATCCATGATCCCGAGAACATCCTCAACGGCGCCGGTTCGAATGTCGTAATCCGAAACGCGCGCCGCCATGTCGGTCTCGCCAAAACCGCGCATGTCCGGCGCAATGATGCGGAATCCCGCCTGAGCGAGGAGCGGGGTCACTTTCGACCAGACCGCCGAGGAATCCGGAAACCCGTGCAGCAGGATCGCCGCCGGCGCGGTTTCCTCGCCTTTGTCGCGAACATGGTGCGTAAGGCCGTTGGCTTTTATTCTGTGAATGCGCTCCACGCGAGACTAGACGCCCTCGCGGCGGGCCAGAAACGCGAGCCGCTCGAAGAGATGAACGTCCTGCTCGTTTTTCAAAAGCGCGCCATGGAGCGGAGGGATCGCCTTTCTCGGGTCGCGCTCGCGCAAGGTCTCTTCCGGCACGTCTTCCGACAGCAGCAATTTCAGCCAGTCGAGTAATTCCGACGTCGACGGCTTTTTCTTGAGCCCCGGCACGTCGCGCACTTCGTAGAAGATCTTGAGCGCGTCCGCCACCAGCCGTTTCTTGATGCCGGGGAAGTGCACCTCGACAATCTCTTCCATGGTTTCAGCGTCAGGGAACTTGATGTAATGGAAGAAACAGCGGCGCAGAAATGCGTCCGGCAATTCCTTTTCATTGTTCGAGGTGATGATGACGACCGGCCGCTGTTTGGCCTTTACCGTCTCATTCGTCTCATAGACGTAAAACTCCATGCGATCGAGTTCCTGCAGAAGATCGTTCGGGAACTCGATATCCGCCTTGTCGATTTCGTCGATAAGCAGGATCGGGCGCTCTCCCGCCGTGAAAGCCTCCCACAGCTTGCCGCGTTTGATATAGTTCTTGACGTCGCGCGCGCGCTCTTCACCGAGTTGGCCGTCGCGCAGGCGCGCCACCGCATCATATTCGTAAAGGCCCTGCTGCGCTTTCGTCGTCGACTTGATGTGCCACTCGATCAACGGCGCGCCGAGGGCTTTTGCTACCTCAATCGCCAGCACGGTCTTTCCCGTGCCGGGCTCGCCCTTGACCAGCAGCGGGCGCTCCAGCGTGACGGCGGCGTTCACCGCCACTTTAAGGTCTTCCGTCGCAATATAGTCTTTGGTGCCGGCAAACTTCACGGGAACGCCTCTCCTTCGCAACCGCGAAAACCTATCGGCGTGCGCGGCCCGCGGCAAGACTTTGAGTCAGCAATCGCCCAAAAGCCTTTGATCTGGAAATAATTTTCCGGCAGGTTGCGGCGGCGGCAAGGAAGGCTTGAGACTGATGCACCGAATTCTATCCATTCTTCTGTTGACAGTTCTGGCGGCGTCATGCGGACGCGGCGACAAGGCGCCGGCGCCGGATGAGCAGGAATCCCGGGTTGAAAAGGAAGCCGGTCCGCCCAGTGAGGAATGGACGAAAGCCGTTGAAGGACTCGCGCTGCGCGAAGGCTTCATCGATCTCTATATTGGCGAGAAGGACGGAAAAATTCTGGCGGCGTTCCCGGCGTCCGGCGAGGACGGGCTGTCCCTGCGGGCGATCTATGCGGCGAGCCTCACCGCGGGGCTCGGCTCCAACCCCATCGGGCTTGACCGCGGGCTTTTCGACGAGGGCTCAATCGTCGCCTTCCGCCGCGTCGGGCCAAAACTTGTTGCTGAACAGGAAAACTGGACCTATCGCGCGAGCGCAGACAACCCGCTTGAGAAAAAGGCGGTGCGCGATTCCTTTGCGCGCTCGTTTCTCTGGGCCGGGAAGATCGAGGCGGAAGGACCGGCGGGCGAGCTTCTGGTCGATCTCTCCTCATTCCTGACGCGCGATGCGCTTGGCGTCGTTTCGACCCTGGCGAACCATCCTCAAGGCGGAAATTTTTCGATCGCCGGCGACCGCAGCCTTCCCGATGTAACCAATGCGCTCGCTTTCCCCGATAATGTGGAGTTCGACGCCTTTCTGACGCTGACGAGCGGCGAACCGAAACGGGAAGTCTGGGCCACCGCCGCGGACGCGCGGTCAGTGACGATGATCCAGCATCACTCGCTGGTGCGGCTTCCGGATGACGGTTTCAAGCCGCGAGTCTATGACGACCGTTCGGGCGCGATAGAAGTTTCGTTCTATGATTTTTCCGCGCCGCTTGCCGGTCACGTGCGGCAGGGATACGCGCGCCGGTTCCGTCTTGAAAAACAGGACCCCTCGGCGGCGAGCAGCCCGGCGAAAAAACCGCTGGTCTTTTATGTGGATTCCGGCGCGCCGGAAGACATTCGCAATGCGCTGATCGAAGGCGCCTCATGGTGGGCGGATGCGTTCGAGGCGGCGGGGTTTCCGAACTCATTCCGTGTAGAAGTCTTGCCGGCGGACGTTCATCCCCGCGACGCCCGGTACAATACGATCCTCTGGACGCATCGCCAGACCCGTGGATGGTCCTATGGCGGCGGCATATACGATCCGCGGACCGGGGAGATGATCAAGGCGAATGTCATCCTCGGCAGTCAACGGGTGCGGCAGGACCGGATGATTTTCGAGGGCCTTGCGGGGGCGGATAAATCGGGAACCGGCGCGGCGGACGATCCGGTAGAGATCGCGCTTGCACGCATTCGCCAGCTCTCCGCGCACGAAGTCGGTCACACGCTCGGTTTCAATCACAACTTCGCTGCGTCGTCGAACAATCGCGCGTCGGTGATGGATTATCCGGCGCCGGATATCCGCGTGACGGCGGCGGGCGGGCTCGATTTTTCGCGCGCTTATGCTGTCGGCGCCGGCGACTGGGACAAGGCGGCGACGAGATGGCTCTATGCGCAGTTTCCTGACGGCGCCGATGAAAAAGCCGAGCTCGACAAAATCTTGAGCAATGCGTTTGCAAGGGGGCTGCGTTATATTCAGGATGGCGACGGCCGTTCGGTTGGAACGGGCCACCCTTACGCAAGCGTATGGGACAACGGCGCCGATCCTGTCGCGGCGCTTACGGAGACCCTGGCTGTCCGCCGCCTTGCGCTCGACGGTTTCGGTGAGCGCTCGATCAGCACTGGCCGCCCGATGTCTGACCTGCGTGCGGTTATTGTGCCGGTCTATCTCTATCACCGCTATCAGGTCGCCGCCGCCGCCAAACTCATTGGCGGCCTTGACTTCAATTATTCGATAAAAGGCGACGGCCTTGCGGCGCCGGCGCCGGTGGCGGACGCCGATCAACGGCGAGCGCTCGACGCGCTGATTGCGACGCTCGATCCGGCGGCGCTCGATCTGCCGGAAGCGCTCCTCAATCGACTTTCGCCGGCAGCAAGCGGAGAAACCTTCGACGGCGACACGGGGCCGATGTTCGATCTCATAGCGGCGGCGGACACCAGCGCCGGAATAACGATGGACGCACTCCTTAATCCGGCGCGCGCCGCGCGTCTTGTGGAAATGAAACGCCGGGACGCCGGCAATCTGGGTCTTGTTGACGTCATGCAGGCGATTGAGCAGGCGGTGTTCGCTAATGTGAGCTCGCCACGTATGCGCGCGATCGCCCGTCAGGAGCAGACGCGGTTTGTCTCATCGCTGATCGCTCTTTCCACCAATGATCACGCTGCGCCCGGGGTGCGTGCGATCGCCGATGCCCGGCTGCGGTCGGTGGCGAACCGGCTGTCGCCGTCGTTCTTCGGCGGCGACGCCGGCGCGCGCGATCATAATGCGTGGCTGATGCGCCGGATCGAGGCTCATTTGACACGCCCGGCGGAAGCAGCCGCGCAGCAAGTCAGCGAACCGGAAACGCCGCCGGGCAGCCCGATCGGGTCCGGCATGATGGAAGAGTGTTGGCATTGTGACACGGCGGTCAGGTAGGAGGGCGCCATGGCTGAATTCTACGACTTTGAAGTCAAGAAACTCGGCGGCGGTGAGGCCGATCTTGAAGACTATCGCGGCAAGGTGTTGCTGGTCGTGAACGTCGCCAGCAAATGCGGGTTCACGCCGCAATATGAGGGCCTCGAAGCCGCATACAGAAAATACAAGGATCAGGGTTTCGCCGTTCTCGGATTTCCCTGCAACCAGTTTGGGGCGCAGGAACCGGGAGACGCCGAGGAAATCGCCAATTTCTGTTCGGCGCGGTATGAAGTCACGTTTCCGATGTTCGAGAAGATCGATGTCAATGGCGCCGGCGCGCATCCGCTCTACAAATGGATGAAAGCAAAGAAATCCGGTTTTCTTGGCTCAGGAGCGATCAAATGGAATTTCACGAAGTTTCTTGTTGATCGCGAGGGCAGGATCGCCGCGCGTTTCGGGCCGCAGGACAAGCCCGAGGCGATCGAAAAGCATATTGCAAGACTGCTTTAGCGCCGCCGGAAATCCCGGAGGATTTCGCGGGCCGCGTTGTGTCCCGGCGCGCCGGTGACGCCGCCGCCTGGATGCGCGCCCGAGCCGCAGATATAAAGACCTTTCACAGGCGTCCGGTAATCGGCGTATCCGAGGGCGGGACGGGCGGAGAACATCTGGTCGAGAGAAAGCCGCCCGTGAAAAATGTCGCCCCCCGTCAGGCCGAAAGTGCGCTCAAGATCGAGCGGCGTCAGCACTTGCCGGCCGAGAATGCTCTCTCTGAAGTTCGGCGCATACTGAGTGACCGTATCGATGACGAGGTCCGCGGCTTCCTCGCGCGCTTCGTCCCATGATCTGCCGTCAGAAAGTTCAGGCGCAAATTGCTGGCAGAACAGGCTGGCGACGTGTTTTCCCTCGGGCGCCAAGCTGTCGTCCAGCGTCGAAGGGATCAGCATTTCGACGATCGGCGCCCGGGACCAGCCAAACTGTTTTGCATCAGTAAAGGCGCGGTCGAGATAGCCGATGCTCGGACCGATGACGATGCCGGCGCTGTGATGGGGCGCTACGTCTTTTCCGGGAAGGGCGGAAAAGTCCGGCAGTTCGGACAAGGCGACATTCATGCGCAGCGTGCCGGAACCGCAGGCGAAATTTTTCATGCGACTGGCGAAGGTTGGCGCGAGTTCGCCGGCGTCCATGAGTTTTGTGAACAGCAGTTTCGGTCCGACATTGGAGGCGACCGCCGCCGCGCGGATGGTCTCGCCGTTCTCCAGTTCGACGCCGGCGGCGCGGCCATCATCGACGATCACGCGTTTGACGCCGGCGTCGGTGGTGATTTCCACGCCGCGATTTTCGGCGACCCGGCGCATCGCGTGCGTAATGGCGCCCATGCCGCCGATGGCGTGTCCCCAATAGCCTTTCTTGCCGCCAAGTTCGCCAAAGACATGATGCAGCAGCACATAGGCGGAGCCCGGCGTATAGGGCGAGGCGTAATTGCCGACGACGCCGTCAAAGGCGAAGGCGCCGAGGATCGCCGGATGCTCGAACCATTGCGCAAGAAATTCCGCCGCTGACTTGGTGAACAGATCGAGCAGTATCTGCTGATCTTCGAGACCAAGCTTGCGGAAGCGATTGCCGGTGATGATGGCGCGCCAGATATCGTGAAGTTTCCCGCTCGCATTGGGCGGCGTTTCGAGAACCAGTTCGCGTAAGACGTCTGCGGCGCGCTCGATCGCTTCGTAATAGGCGGGAAGCGC
Source organism: uncultured Parvularculaceae bacterium (assembly GCA_913055785.1). GTDB lineage: Bacteria > Pseudomonadota > Alphaproteobacteria > Caulobacterales > Parvularculaceae > Hyphococcus. Next base: position 26,184 of record CAJXLJ010000018.1, read on the forward strand.
CGCCGCGTCAGCTTGCGAATACCGTGCAAACTCTGCACGGGTCTCATCCATATCATAGGAGAGTTTGAGATATTCGCCTGGCTTGTTTCCGAGCGGCCAGAAATTCGGCATCGCCCGTTCGACGAGTTCGAGCCCATGATTGTAAAGGTTGAGATCGGCGATGACTTTGGGGTTGAGAAGGCTCACCGTGTAGCTGGCGACGGAGTTTCGAAAGCCGGGATGAAACTCTTCCGTCACCGCCGCGCCGCCGACAACGGAACGCCGCTCGACCATACGCACGGACAGCCCTGCTTCGGCAAGGTAGCACGCGCAGACGAGCCCGTTATGGCCCGCGCCAATGATGAGAATGTCGTACAAGTTCGTTAACCCGCCAGCCCGATTTCCTGCAGCCGCTGTTTGAGAAACTGGTCGGCTGAGATGTCGGCGTATTTTGCCCCGTCGCCCCTGCAGCTTTCAAGGCAGGAAAGCATGGCTTCCGAATGCGGGTGCATAAAGAACGGCATTGAATAGCGCGATACGTTCGGCCCCGCAGGATTGACTACTCTGTGGGTTGTCGCGGGAACGATATCGTTGCACACCCGGGCGAGCATGTCGCCGGCGTCGACGATGAGGTTTTCAGGCTCCGTCTCTACGGGCAGCCACTTGCCGTCACGATCGAGAAGTTCAAGACCGGCGCCCTCGGCGGCGACAAGGATGGTGATGAGATTGATGTCTTCATGGGCGGCGGCGCGAATGGAATTCGGGTCGGCGCCTTCCGGTATGGGCGGATAGTGGAGCAGCCGAAGGATCGAATTGCCGTTAGTCGCCATCCGCCGGAAATAGTCCGCGTCCACATTGAGCGACGGCGCCAGCGCCTCGAGCATCACCATGCCGGCTTCTTCCAGGGCGTCGTAGATTTCAAGAAAGGTCTCGCGAAAGCCATCGGGCTTTTCCGGCCAGAAATTCGAGGGATAAAAGTCGGCGAGGGGGGAGCCCTCTTCAAATTCGCGGCCCACATGCCAGAATTCCTTGAGATCCGGGAATTTTGAATCCTTTGCATGTTCGCGGCCGAACGGCGTATAGCCGCGCTGGCCGTCTTCCCGGAAGAACCGCATCTTGTAGTCTTCGGACTGGGCGAAAAGGGCGGCGCTCATCTCATAGGCGCGCTTCAAAAGAGTCGGCGCAACCTTGTGATCCTTGAGGATGATAAAGCCGAAATATTTGAACCCCTCCCAGAGGGCCTGCTGGAATTCCTTGCGCGCCTCGCTGTCGCCATCGGTGTAAGCCTTGAGGCTAAGTTCAGGGACACGGTCGTATTTCCGGGTCATATCAGCATCTTCCCGCCAAACTTTCCTTAACCATGGAGGGTTTACGCTGAGCGCCGGAAGGACGCAATGGCGCTGAAACTCACACTCAAACCGGGCGAGCGGGCCGCTATCAATGGCGCGGTAATCGTTAACGGCGACCGGCGGTCGAGTTTTGTCATTGAAAATCAGGCGCGGGTGCTCCGTGAGGGAGATATCATGCAGCCCGGCGAAGCGACGACGCCGGCGAGCCGCATCTATCTGCCTGTCATGATGATGTATCTGGACCCCTCTATGCGCGCAGGCATGCAGGCTGAATATGAAAAGCGCCTTACGGAGTTCACCGGGGCGATCAGTAATGTCGAGGCTCTCAACATGTGCGCGGCGCTCGCTGCGCATGTGGCGAATGGCGACTATTACAAAGCCATGAGCCTTTGCCGGAAACTGATCGATTTTGAAGAAACAAGGCTCTCCCATGTCGCATGAGGCCTATGCGCAGGCGCAGCAGCGCAGCGCCAACCATCGGGACGCCGAATACCGCGCTTTCGCGCGGGCGACCCGCGCCCTGATCGAAGCCGAAGCAAAGGGTCGGCGAGACCTTAAGGAGCTGATTGCGGCGCTGCATGTCAACCGCTCGCTCTGGGGGGCGCTCGCTCAGGATTGCGCAAGCCCTGAAAACCGTCTGCCGGAAGAGACCCGCGCCCGTATTATCGGCCTCAGCCGCTGGGTTGCGTCTTATTCAAGCGACGTGATGCGCAAGCAGGAAAGCGTCGAGCCCTTGATCGACGTCAACCGCATCATGATGGACGGACTTTCAGGGAAGGCCGCAGCCGCACAATAACCCGGCAAAAGCTGCCGCGCCGGGCAAAAATTGCCGGGCGGAAATTGCCGCCAGCCCGGAAAACACCGTTTACGAACGGTTATCCTTACTTGCCGGAGCCTTGCGTTTTGCGGGCTTTGACCCCGGCGATTAACGCTTCTTTCCCATCGCTTTCACCGGCTCGTCTCTTGCTTTGATTTAGACGCCCGCATGAGAAGCCATGGGGGCGGGCGAAAAACATCGCCGCAAAATAACCCCAGAAAGGGAGACGGCCGCATGGTCAATAATGTCAGCACGAATCCGGGCGCTCTCATCGCCCTCCAGACGCTCAACCGCATTACCGAACGCCTTGAGGACGTTCAGCGCCGCGTTTCCACGGGCCTTGAGGTCTCCAGCGCCAAGGACAACCCTGCGCTTTTCGCGCTCGCCCAGAAGCAGCGCGCTGAACTCGGCTCGATTGAATCAGTACAACAAGGGTTGCGGATCGGGGTTTCGACCGTAGACGTCGCCGTCGCCGCTGCGGAATCGATTTCCGACGTACTGGTCGAGATGCGCGCCATCGCTTCCCAGGCGGCGGACCCGTCCCTCGACGCCGATGAAGTCGCCGATCTCGGCGATCAGTATGTCGCGCTGCGCGAACAGCTTGAACGTCTCGTAGACAGTGCGGAAATCGGCGGGCGCAACCTGATCGCCAACGGCGGTTCGGCCCTCACCGTGGTCGCCGGCATCGACGGAACCACAACGATTACCGTCGACGCCCAGGATCTGTCAGTCGGCGGCTCCAATGTGACGGTCAGTTCATCCGACACGCCGTTCGAAGCGACAGTGGACGACACCAGCGCTGAACTCGCTCAGGCGGAAATCGCCGCTATCGAAGCATCGATAGACACCGTTTCGACCGCAACCGGCCAGCTCGCCGCCGGCGCTAATGCGTTCGATCTACAGAACAAGATTTTGACGCGCGTTTCGGATGCGCTCGAGATTTCGATCGGCAACCTCGTTGACGCCGATCTGGCGCGTGAGAGCTCGCGTCTTCAGGCGCTTCAGGTGCAGCAACAGCTGGCGATCCAGACGCTATCGATCGCCAACGCAGCGCCGAATACGATCCTCGCGCTGTTTGCATAAGGACGATCTCTCAAGGCCGCCGGTGCGTATAGCGGCGGCCGGGAGGCGGAGATGGATGCACGGATTGGGACAGGTACCGAACAGCTGACGGGCGGAGACCCGGCGCAACGAGCCTCGGCGCTCGCCGATGCAAGGCGGCGGGCGTCGCAGGCCGCGCTTCAGCAAAACCAGGCGGCTGAAGCGCGAAAGGTCGAGCAACGCCAGCGGGTGCGCGCCATTCTGGAAGAGGCGGTGGGAGCGAACACTCGCCTTGCCATTGCGCGAAATGAAAGCTTTGGCGTGTTCACGTTCCAGGCGATCGACAAGGCGACCGGCGATGTCGTCAAGGAATGGCCGCCGGTCCAGTTCGCCCGTTTCCTGGAATCAAACGGAACTGTGACAGACATCACTGCCTCTGACGTCAGAGGCCTTATTTTAAACGAGCAAACCTGAAGACCTATCCCTCCCACTCTCCGGCGTTCCGGCCTAACCGGACGCCGGTATTTTTTTGTGAAACTGAGAATGACTATTGTGCGCAATCGCGGTCGTTGACGCCGCTGTGCAGCGTGCGCGATATGGCGGTCATGATGGATCCGAACGCCACCGCAGAAGAGATCGAGCACGGCCATACGCCTGAAGCAATCGCTGAAAGGCTGGAGGAAGGACCGCAGGCGAACTATCTGCGCGACTGGGTGCTGGGCGGCATTGACGGCGCCGTGACGACGTTCGCGATTGTTGCCGGCGTCGCCGGGGCTGCGCTCTCCTCCAAGATTATTCTCATCCTCGGCGCCGCCAATCTCCTCGCTGACGGTTTTTCCATGGCCGCCGGGAACTATTCCGGCGTCAAGGCCGAACGGGACGACTTTCGCCGCCTTCGCGAAATGGAGCGGCGTCATATTGCGCTTGCGCCGGAGGGCGAGCGCGAGGAAGTTCGGCAGATCTTCGCCGCAAAGGGATTTGAAGGCGAAGATCTCGAGCGGGCCGTTGAGATCATTACCGCCAGCCAGGAGCGGTGGATCAATCTCATGCTGGAAGAGGAGCACGGCGCGCCGAAGGTGGCGCGTTCGCCGCTCAAGGCCGGGCTCGTGACGTTCGCCGCGTTTTTTGTCTGCGGCGCCGTGCCGCTCCTGCCGTTCGTATTCGGCCGCGCCGGCGATCCTCTGCTCATCGCGACGGGGATGACCGGCGCCGTTTTTTTCGGCATCGGCGCCCTCAAATCGAAATGGTCGACCGCCCGCTGGTGGGCGTCAGGGCTTGAAACCTTGGCCGTCGGGATGATCGCCGCCGGTGTCGCCTATCTCGTCGGCGCGCTTTTGAAAGGCTGGGTCGGCGCGTAACCGGCCCCGGCGTTCCGGCGGCACTTGATGTCCGCGGCCTGACCGGGCAAAGCCTGACTTTGCGAGTCGTTAGCAGAGAGTGCGGCATTGTTGAATCGGGAAAGAACCATCGGCGCCATGCGCCGCCTGCGCCGTCAGTATTTGGACCGCACCGGCGTGAAGCAGTATGATCGGATACCGCTTTACGATCCGCGCCTTCCGATGATCGTTTTATGGAGTCAGAAAGCCGGCAGCACGACGGCCGTCAAATGGTACTTTGAAAAACTTGGACTGTTTGACGAGGCGCTCGCCTATCATCATTTCGCTCATCGCTACGAGATGGAAGTCTTCAAAAAAAGAACCGGGTATAGCCGGGATCTGAAGGCTGCGCTTACGGATGCGAGCTTGCCGGTGGTCAAGTTTGTGCGCGATCCTGCGGCGCGTGCGTTCAGCAGCTATGTGTTTTTGAATGTACAGGCCAAGCCGGAAAAGGCGGCGTATCCGGTCTATTACTGGCGCCGCCGTGTCCTCCATGCTGTTCACGGGGCCGTTGACGAATTCAAGAAGCCATTTTCGTTTCTCGATTATCTGCGCTGGTTAGCCGGCGCTGATCCGAACAGTCTCGACGGACATCTGGCGCCGCAAGTCACGGCCCTGGAAAAGCGATTGACGGAGAGACTGACAATCGTCCGCATTGAAGACTTGCCGCAAGGGTTTGCTGATCTTGAAAAGCGTTTCGGACTCTCGCCGGCTGATCCCAAAAAGGCCGAGCTCATATCCACATCCCATCACCATTACCCGAAGGATGCTGACCGCCGGCGGTTCGAGCATATTTTACAGGAAGGCCTTGAGCCGCCTATCCAGGAAGGCGCCGACATGCCGCCAGTAACGACGAAGATGCTTGCGGACTATCCTGAAGCGTATGATCTGGTAAACACGGTATTTGCAGAAGATTATCACGCCTATGGCTACGGCGACGGGTGATTTTTCGCGATTTTAACAGGGACGATCCGCCGATGAATATAGAAGACTTGCTTTCCCGTCTTGGTGTTGAAAGCGCCGCGAGCGGCGCCGGGCTCGCCGTTTCAACACCCGTTGACGGAACAGAGATCGGGAATGTTGCAGTCGATGATGCGGCCGCGATTGACGCCAAAATCGCTGCTGCCGAAGCGGCGTTTCTGGCGTGGCGCGAGGTTCCGGCGCCGAAGCGCGGGGAGCTTGTGCGGCTCCTTGGCGAGGCGCTGCGGGCGCATAAGGAAGATCTTGGCAGGCTGGTTACAATCGAGTGCGGCAAGATTCTTTCCGAAGGCCTTGGCGAAGTGCAGGAGATGATCGACATCTGCGACTTCGCCGCAGGACTATCGCGTCAGCTTTACGGTCTTACCATCGCCTCTGAACGGCCTGGCCACCATATGCGTGAGAGCTGGCATCCGCTGGGCGTAGTCGGCGTCATTTCGGCTTTCAACTTTCCGGTCGCGGTCTGGTCGTGGAATGCGGCGCTCGCCCTTGTCTGCGGCGACAGCGTTCTCTGGAAGCCGTCAGAGAAAACGCCGCTGACGGCGCTTGCGGTGCAGGCGTTGTTCGAGAAAGCCGCTGCGAAATTCGGCGAAGCGCCCGAAGGCTTGTCTCAAGTGATCATTGGCGCGCGCGAGGCCGGCGAGCAGATGGTTGACGATCCGCGCGTGGCGCTCGTCTCGGCGACCGGCTCGACCCGCATGGGAAGAGAGGTAGGGCCGCGCGTCGCCAAACGCTTCGGTCGTACGCTCCTCGAGCTTGGGGGCAATAACGCCGGCGTTGTCGCCCCGTCCGCCGATCTCGATCTTGCGGTGCGGGCGATCTGTTTCGCCGCGGCGGGCACCGCCGGCCAGCGCTGCACGAGCCTGCGCCGTCTGTTCGTCCATGAAGAGATTTATGACGCGCTCATACCGCGGCTGAAGAAAGCCTATGGAAGCCTGATGGTTGGCGATCCGTCGGCGCCGGAAACGCTTGTCGGACCGCTGATTGACCGCGCCGCCTTTGACCGCATGCATTATGCGCTCGACCGCGCCAGGGCGCAGGGCGGGGCGGTTACGGGCGGAGAGCATGTAGACCGTCCGGGATATTACGTGCGTCCGGCGCTGGTGGAACTTGAAAACCATGACGGCATTGTCCTTGAAGAAACTTTCGCGCCGATCCTTTACGTCTTCAAATATAGCGACATCGATGACGCAATTGCGATGCAGAACAGTGTCGGGCAGGGGCTTTCATCCTGCATATTCACGCGCGATGTTCTGGAGGCGGAGCGTTTTCTTTCGGCGGCGGGGTCCGACTGCGGCATCGCCAATGTGAACATCGGTCCGTCCGGCGCTGAGATCGGCGGCGCCTTTGGCGGTGAGAAGGAAACCGGCGGCGGGCGCGAAAGCGGTTCGGATGCGTGGAAAGCCTATATGCGCCGCCAGACCCAGACTGTGAATTACTCCTCGGCCTTGCCGCTGGCGCAGGGGGTGAAGTTCGACGTTTGAGCCTGAGGACTCGGAGAAAAAGTGCAAACAATCACTCCTGTTTTAATTGGTGTGACGATCCTGTTCGCCGGAGCTGTCATTGGCGCAACCGCCATGACCGCGCGGGAAAAGCGTGGCGGATTTGTCTACGCGCAGCTTGTCCTGATGGTTGGGGTCTATGTGGGTTTCGCCATTACCCGGCTCGATGCGGCGACGGTCATCACGAGAGGGGACTGGACGGCGCTGCTGGTTGAGAGCGTGTTGGCGCTCGGATTCGTCTTCGCCGGACTGGTCGCGCTGCGTTCGGAACGGCCCTGGACATTGGGCGCGCTGATCCTTTCTCACGGGGTTGTCGATCTTTTGCACCTCAGTTTCGACGCTTCCCACAGCCCCGCCTGGTATGCGTTTATTTGCTTGATCTATGACGCGCTGGTGGGGGCGGCGGCGGTATGGCTCCTGAGCGATGACAAAAACCGGGCCGAGCCCCTGTAAACCGGGCGGGGCCCTTCACTTTCCCGCCGAGCATGCTAGAGCCGGGCTTTGCGTCCCCTCAAAAGCCGGAGCCCCGTTTCATGGATCACGGAAAGAACGAATTCGCCACCAATGAGAGCCTCAAGGCCCGCCGCGACGAGGCCTGCCCGGTCGGGCTGCCGTCGAAATCCGGGATTTATGCAGCCCGCGCGAAGGGCGCCGAGCTGTGGGACGTTGAGGGCAAGCGCTATATCGATTTTATCGGCGGCATCGGCGTTTTGAATGTCGGTCACGCCCACCCGAAGGTTGTCGCCGCCATCAAGAAACAGGCCGATGACTTCCTGCACACCGCCTTCGGCATCGCGCAGTATGAAAGCTATGTGGCGGTCTGCGAAAAGCTCAACAAGATCACGCCCGGCGCGACGCCGAAAAAGACGGCGCTTTTCAACTCCGGCGCCGAGGCGGTCGAGAACGCGATCAAATTCGCCCGCCAGATCACCGGTCGCCCGGGCGTTATCGCCTTTGCGGGCGCCTTTCACGGCCGCACGCTCTTGGCGACAACGCTCACCGGCAAGTCGAAGCCCTACAAGGTCGGCTTCGGGCCTTATGTGCCGGCGGTGTTCCACGGCGAATATCCGGACGCCTATCACGGCGTATCGGTCGAGGACGCGCTCGCCAGCGTCGATCACATCTTCAAGACCATGATCAACGCCAATGAAGTGGCGGCGATGATCGTCGAGCCGGTGCAGGGCGAGGGCGGCTTCAACCCGGCGCCGAAAGAGTTTCTCGAAGGGCTGCGCAAGAAATGCGATGAGCACGGCATTCTCATGGTCGCCGACGAAATCCAGTCCGGTATGGGACGGACGGGCAAGTATTTCGCTTTTGAAAGCGCCGGCGTCGAGCCGGATTTCGTTTGCATCGCGAAGTCTATCGCCGCCGGCTTGCCGCTTTCGGCGCTCACTGGCAAGGCGGAACTGATGGACAAGGTCGTCGCCGGCTCCATGGGCTCGACCTATGGCGGCAACCCGGTCGCCTGCGCCGCCGCCCTCGCGGTGTTCGATATTTTCGAAGAGGAAGGGCTCCTTCAGCGTGCGGTTGAGATCGGCGAGCGCACGGCGAAACGCTGGCGCGCGCTTCAGCAGGGCGCCGGCAAGGGCGTCATGGGAGACGTGCGCCAGGTCGGCGGCATGGTTGCGGTCGAATTCGTCAAGGACGGCGATCCGAAACAGCCGAACGGCGAAATGGCCGGAAAGATTCAGTTGGAAGCGCGCGAGCGCGGTCTCATTCTCACGACCGCCGGCGCTTACGCCCAGTGCCTGCGTTCACTGGTGCCGCTCGTTATATCCGACGAGATGCTCGAAGAGGGCCTCGATATTTTCGACGCGGCGGTCGAGGCGGCGGCGAAGGGGTAACAGCGACGGGGGGGTAACAATGAAGTTTATAGCATTGGCGGCTGCGTTCTTCGCGGCAATGATGACAAGCGCGTTTGCGCAACCTTGCGAGCCTTCTGAAGGGCGTAGCGCCGTGTTGCTCTCCCGTGAGGTCGCCGGCAATCGGGACTTCAATGAATATCTTGAAGGGCCGGAATGGACATTCCAGCTGAAACGCGCGGCGTTTGGCTGGGAGATAAGGCTGCTCGATAAAGAGCAACTCGATCTCACGCAGATGACGCCGCCGCTGCGCGGCGCGCCCAATCCGAGGGAAGTCTATGGCTGGCATTTTCGCAATGCTGATAATACCGGGCCGAATAAAGGCGATGTGAATGCGCCACAGGGGTTGCGGCTTTTCGGCTTCGATCCGGCGCTTTCCGGCACGGGCGGCTATCGCCCGAATGAGGCGGGCGGGGTCGATCCGGAAAACCAGCCCGGGCGCGGCGCGCTGACCATTGAGGATATGGGGCTCGCCGATCTCGAGCCCGGCCAGAAGGCGCGGATGAATTATCTCAAGTTCAACGTCTGCATGTCCTGGCCGAAAACCGATAAGGAAAAACAGAAAGAAGCCGCTGAAACCGCGAAGATGACAGAGCTGCGGAAAGTAACGCCGGAGCTCATGGAGATGATGGGCGGTTGCGGACTCGATTATGCGGCTTATCAGATTACGCCGTTCCTGACGCCGGTGGAGCTTGGCGGCGATTTCGACGCCGATGACGCCCATGACCAAGCCGTGCCCATCGTTCGCAAGGCCGATGGCAAGCGCGGGTTGTTCTTATGTCGGGCGCTGACTTATGGAAATGTCGTCGGCATGACTGGTCGCATGGGCGCGCATCTGATGCCAGATTATTTCGATAATGTCGACTGGTGGAGCCTGCATACAGGCCCGGCGAGCCAGGGAGCGGGCGGGACGCCGCCGCCGGCCTTGAAGGGCGACGCGATTGTTATCGGCAAGGAAGGCGCTTCGTCTGTGCTGATTTATTGGACGGGCGCGGAATATTCGAGCTATTGGCAAGGTGATTAGGCTGAGCTCAACCCTTCTTCCAGACGCTCCCCTTGCGGAGCGCGTCCGCGACTTTGCCGGTGCGCTTGCCGTGAGCCGGGTAATGTTTCCAGAAAGCGGTTTCGAAACTTTCGCCCGGCGCGCGATAGATGACGCCGAGCGGCATCGGGAAGGCGCCCATCGGCAGGGTCAGGAGCATCTGCGCAATGGCGGCGTTGGTTTCGTCATGGACGAGAATGCCCGTTAACGGAACGCCGCCCTCGGGACCGGATTCTCCAGCAATATTAACGATTTCCAAGGTTAACGTTGAGGTGTTGAGCTTCAACCCCTTGGTTCCGTTGGAAAACACCAGCGGCTTCCCATGTTCCACATGAAGCTGGGTCTCGGCGGCGGTTTTCTTGGCGACGAAGTCCTCGAACCGGTCCTTGTTGTAGACGATGCAGTTCTGGAAAATTTCGACGAACGCCGCGCCTTTAAATTCGCGGGCGGCTTTCAGGACCGGCGAGAGGTTTTTCGCATCGGTGTCGATGCCGCGGGCGATGAACCGCGCGCCGGCGCCGAGCGCAAAGGCGCCCGGGTGCACGGGACTGTCGACGGAGCCCGCCGGCGTCGAGGGCGAGCGCGTGCCGACGCGGGATGTCGGCGAGAACTGGCCCTTGGTGAGCCCGTAAATCTCGTTGTTGAAGAGCATGATCTGCGTGTCGAGATTGCGCCGCAGGACATGCAGAAGATGATTGCCGCCAATCGAAAGACCGTCGCCGTCGCCGGTGACGAGCCAGACATCGAGTTCCGGATTGGCGAGTTTGAGGCCGGTCGCAAACGCCGGCGCGCGCCCGTGGATCGTGTGGAAGCCATAAGCGTTCATGTAATAGGGAAAGCGCGAGGAACAGCCGATGCCGGAGACGAACACGGTCTTGTCGGGATCGGCGCCGACATCGGCGAGCGTCTTCTGCACGCATTTCAGGATCGCATAGTCGCCGCAGCCGGGGCACCAGCGCACTTCCTGATCGGTCGCGAAGTCTTTTGCGGTGAGGGGTTTGTTCATTGGATCGACATCCGTGATATTTCGTTGAGCCGGTTCATGATCTGGTTGCGTTCAGCGCGCGAAAGTTCGCGCAGATAAAGACGGCTGTCTTCACCCATCGCGTAGAGCGTATCATCGGCGATGGCGGCGTCGCAAAGATAGTTGCCATCGGTGAGTTTGATGGTGATGGCGCTTGCCGGCCAATCCTCGTCCGTTTCAGTCCATTCGGAGTCATCAGCGCGCATGTAGCCGATCAATTGCCGCACGTCGGACGTCCAGTAGGTTTCGCTCGCGCCCTGACCGCCATAGGCGAAGTTCCGATAGGCGGGGGCGTCCGACTGGATGTAAAATTCCGTGTCGTCGGAAAAATCGTGATCGAGGCAGGTTTGCGCCAGCGCTGCGCCATGCAGCGTAAGAACAGTGACGATCAAGACTGACACTGATTTTCCCCTCGGAAACATGACTTACTCCGCCGCCTTTTTCAGCTTCGCCGGGCAATTCGCTGCGATCGCCTCGAGAATCTCGGCGACCTTGAACGGCTGGCCGGAGACTTTGTTGAGCTGGATCACGTTGAGACCAAGCCGGTCGCGCAGCAGCGTCGCGCACTGGCCCATATTCATCTCCGGCAGCAGCACCTTGTCGTAATCCGCAAGCAGCCGGTCGAGATTTTTCGGCAGCGGGTTGAGCCAGCGCAGATGGATTTGCGCGACATCGTAACCCTGCTCGCGCGCAACTTCGACCGCACGCCAGATTGCGCCATGGGTGGAGCCCCAGCCGACCACCGCCAGCGGGCCCTTGCTCGGGCCTTGCTCCACTTCCTGATCGGGAATGAAGTCGGCGACCGAGGCGACTTTCTTCGCACGCAGTTCCGACATCGCCTGATGGTTCGCTGCGTCATAGGAGATGTCGCCGGTCTCGATGTCCTTTTCGAGACCGCCGATGCGATGGGCGAGCCCTTCCATGCCCGGCGTCGTCCAGGGCCTGCCGAGGCTCGCCTCGTCGCGGCTCCAGATTGCTTTTTTGAGTTCCGTCGGGTCCTCAACCGCTCCATCCGGAAATGTCGGCGCCGCGTTGGAGAGGATCGGCTCGTAATCGTTCATGTCCGGGATCTCCCACGGGCCGGCGGCGTTGGCGATGTAGCCGTCGGTGAGTAGGAAGACCGGAGTCATGTGGCGGACGGCGACCCGGGTCGCGTCAATCGCCGCGTCGAAGCAGTCGCCGGGACCGGCCGCCGCGACAACCGGCAGAGGCGCGTCTGCGTTGCGTCCATAGACCGCTTGATAAAGGTCCGACTGCTCGGTCTTGGTGGGCAGGCCGGTCGAGGGGCCGCCGCGCTGCGAGTTCACGATGACAAGCGGCAGCTCCACCGCCATGGCGAGGCCGATGGCTTCGGTCTTCAGCGCAATGCCGGGCCCGGATGACGAGGTGACGCCGATAGCCCCGCCATAGGACGCGCCGATCGCCGCGCAGCAGGCGGCGATTTCGTCTTCGGCCTGGAAGGTCGCGACCCCGAGATCGCCCATGCGCGAGAGGTGATGCAGGATCGAGGACGCCGGGGTGATCGGATAACCGCAGAAGATGATGTCCCGGCCCGCAAGCTCGCCGGCGGCGGCGAGGCCCAGCGAGATCGCTTCCGCGCCGGTGATCGAACGGTAGGTTCCCGCTTCCATCGGCGCTTCGCCGATCGCGAATTGCGGGATTTCGGCGGACAGCTCTGCGGTTTCCGCATAGGCGTGGCCGGCGTCGAGCGCGGCGAGGTTGCCGGCGAGAATTTCAGGCGGCTTCTTGGCGAATTTCTTAGTCGCCCAGTCGACGATCGGTTTGCGGTCGCGGCCGAACATCCACAGGATAGCGCCCAGCGCCCAGAAGTTCTTGCACTGCTCGGCGTCGCTTTTTGAAAGCCCGTGCGGTTTCACCGCCTCGAGAGTTTGCGTCGAGATGGCGATTTCAATGACCTGGAAGTCTGCAAGTTCGCCGGTCTCGCGCGGGTCTTTCTCGATATGGGCTTTGGAGAAGTTACGCTCGTTAAAGGCGTCGGTGTTAAGCACAATCACCGCGCCCTTCTGCAGGAGCGGGAGGTTCACCTTGAGGGCTGCGGGGTTCAGGGCGACAAGCACGTCCGGCTGGTCGCCGGCGGTGGAGATGCGTCGCGAGCCGAGATTGATCTGGAACGCGGAAACGCCGAAGGTCGTGCCTACCGGCGCGCGGATTTCGGCGGGAAAATCCGGAAAGGTCGAGAAGTCGGCGCCGGCGAGCGCGGTCGATTCCGCGAACTGGGAGCCGAGAAGCTGCACGCCGTCGCCGGAATCGCCTGCGAAGCGGACCACAACCGACTGCGATTCGGGGGTGATTTTCGTCATATGTCGCGTTGCCCCTTGAACAGGCCGATAAGCATGGCGAAACCGCCAGCAAAAACAAGCGCCTATTACGGGAAATTCGGTACGGGCGCCGCGTTGGTCAGGGCGCGTGATATCTCAATGCTTAAGGGGAATTTCAAGGCTTTTTTGGCGCGGCTCTCGCAGTTTTTAAGCCCGGGCGGACGGCCTGAAAAAGTATGCTGGCGATTAGAAAATATACGCCGCCGCGCAGCCTTAACCGCGTTGCATGCTGGCGTTTTCCGGGGCGCCGGCCTTAAACTCCAATTATGAAAGGCGTTGCTGGTGTTGTGCTGACGATCCTGGCCGGTCTGGGCGGCGGCGCCGGTCTGGCGGCGGTTTTTATTGCCGGCTTTGCCGGCGTGGGGGGCGTTTCAAACGACGTATGGCGTACGAACCCGGCTGTCGGCGCGCCGGCGGCGAACCCTGCGATACGCGCCGGGGTGGCGCGCATCGGTTTGCTCGCCCTTAATCAGAAAGAGGCGGTTTATTTCATGGCGGGATCGGACGCCGCCGGACGACCGCTCGATGAGGCATGCGTTTATCGGCTCACGGGCTCGGACCTTCCGGCGCGCTGGTGGAGCGTGACGCTTTACGCTGAAGATAATTACCTCGCGCGCAATGGAGAGGCTGCGCACGCCATCAGCGCCGACAGTGTCGTGCGTAATCTGGGCGGCGCTTTTTCGGCGGTGATTTCTGCAGCTCGTCCTGCTGGCGCGCAAAACTGGCTCGCTTCTAAAAACGCAGGCGCTTTTACGCTTACGGCGCGGCTCTACAATCCGGATGAGAAGGCGCTTGCGGATCTGGCCGGCATTGAGCTGCCTCGTATAGAGCGGGTTTCGTGCGGACGTGAGGAAGCATCATGAGACCGGCGGCGCTTCTAATCGTCTTCGCAATCTCTTTGATCGCTGGTTTCGCCGGGACGGTCGTCGCTTATCCTTATCTGGTGATGAAGAAGGCCAGTGAGAAAATCCTGCATAGCGGAGAGGTCTCCTGGAACGCGTTTCACCACGGTCCCCGGGTTACGGAAACATCGCGAGGCGTCGTGCGCCCGTCGCCAGACCTCATCTACTCTGTCTGTGTGTATGACCTGTCCGACGGTCCGGTGCGTATCACTGCGCCGGCGCCTGCGGATGGCCGCTATGCAAGCATTTCGTTCTATGCGGATAATACCGACAATTACGCCGTCTTTAACGACCGTGATCCGGTTTTTAGGGGCGGCCTGGACGTGCTGCTCGCGCGAAAAGCCGTCGCTGGCGACGGGCTGGTTGTAGAGAGCCCTTCGGAAAAGGGCGTCGTCCTGTTGCGCCGGATCGTTGAGTCCGATGCGGCTTTTCCAATAATTGATGCCGAAAGGCGCAAGGCGCGTTGCGTGTCGGCGCCCTGAGAAGGGCCGTCTTCGTTTTCCGTCGCAAGCCGGCTTCAGGCGCAATAATTTCTATAGGCACAGGCCGCCAAATGGAGATAAAGCGATGCGCCAACATGGAACAGGTCTATGCCGCCAACGCCTAATGCCGCCCTCGGCGAGCCATCTCCGTCCTCATCGAGAATAGACGCGCTGGATGCGCTGCGCGGCCTCGCCGTGCTTGGCATTTTCGTGATCAATATTCTCGGGTTTGCGATGCCCGAAATCGCGTTTGAAAATCCGAAAGCTGCCGGCGGCGCCGGCGCGGTCAACCACGGCCTATGGACATTTACCACGATCTTCATTGAGGGCTCGATGCGCGGCCTGTTCTCACTGATGTTTGGCGCGGGCGTCATGCTTTTTACCGCTCGTGCGGTTTATCCAGACGGTCCCATCAAGATTGCTGACCTTTTTTATCGGCGCACCATGTGGCTCATCGTGTTCGGCGTTATTCATGCTTATCTGTTGCTGATGCCCGGGGACATTTTGCTGATTTACGGACTCGCAGGCCTTGTCTTGTTTCCGTTTCGTATTCTGCCGCCGCGTAAGCTTGTCTTCTTGTCGTCTGCGCTGCTTGCACTGTTCGTGGCGGATAGCGCCTCGCTGGAGTTTCAGGAGTTGCAGCTTGCGCGGGACGCCGCGGCGATCGAGACAAAAACTGAAGCCGGCGAACGGGCGACGCGCGCGGAAAGACAGATTCTGAAAGACTGGCAGGCTGCGGTTAAGGATAACTGGCCCGAGCCGGAAGATCTTCAGGAACAGGTTTCGTTGCGCACCGGAGATGCGGCGACAGTATTTTTGAGCAACGCGGAAATCGTATCCGGCGACAATTCAACAGACAGCCTTCTTTGGTGGGGCGCTGACGCCCTGATGATGATGTTTCTCGGCATGGCGTTTTACCAATGGCGCATCATTACCGCCGAGCGTAGTCTCAAATTCTACGCCCTTCTTGCGGCTTGCGGTTATGCAATCGGACTCGCGATCAGGATATGGGGCGTTTCTGAGCGGTGGGCGGCGGATTTCTCGCCGATCGTGACTTATCCATGGTTGTTCGACCAGCCGGGCCGGATCGCGATGACGATTGGCCATATCGGGCTCTTTTTCACGCTCTGGAAATTCGTCAAAACCAGTCTGCCAATGCGGGCGCTGACCGCGGCCGGTCGTATGGCGCTCACGAATTATATTGCCCAGACGGTTATCGCGAATCTGATATTTTCAGGTATCGGGCTAGGGTTTTATGGAGCGGTCGACAGGATGCAGGTTTATTGCGTCCTTGTCCTGATATGGCTTTTACAGCTGGCGTTCAGCATGTGGTGGCTATCGCGCTACCGTTTCGGCCCGCTTGAATGGGGCTGGCGCGCGCTGACCTATGGACATCGCCCGCCATTGCGCAAATAACGGGGCCTGCTGCTAGGGAAAGCTGTATGAAATTCTTTGTCGACACCGCCGATACTGACGAGATCAAGAGCCTGGTTCCGACCGGCCTTGTGGATGGCGTGACCACCAATCCCAGCCTTGTCATGAAGTCGGGGCGTGATTTTCGCGAGGTGATCGCCGACATCTGCAAGATTGTCGACGGTCCGGTCAGCGCAGAGGTGACCGCGCTAGAGGCGCCGAAGATGATCGAGGAGGGCAAATCGCTCGCCAAGATCGCCGATAATGTCACGGTCAAGCTTCCGCTTACCATCGAAGGGCTGATCGCCTGCAAGGCGCTGGTTTCGGACGGGATCAAGACCAATGTGACGTTGTGCTTTTCGGCGAACCAGGCGTTGCTGGCGGCGAAGGCGGGCGCGACGTTCATCTCTCCCTTTATCGGCCGTCTTGACGATCTTAATATCGACGGCATGGAACTGATCCGCGATATCCGGATCATCTACGACAATTACGATTTCCGGACGGAGATCCTCGCCGCTTCCATCCGCTCGCCGAACCATGTCAAGGATTCCGCAATCGCCGGCGCCGATGTGGCGACTGTGCCGCCAGGCGTGTTGAAATCGCTCGCCAGTCATCCGTTGACGGATAAGGGCCTCAAGGCGTTTTTAGAAGACTGGTCGAAGACTGGGCAGAAGATTCTCTAAGGAACAAATGCCGGGAGCGCTTTCCAAACCGCATATGATTGGCCTGGACGAAGGGCCTGCCTTTGTTTTCGGCTTCGGCTTTAAAGACAATGCCGCCGAAGCGTTGAGCTGGGAAACGATGGAGGCCGCCGGTTATGACTGGCGTTGGATCCACCTGAACATCAACCATGAAGAAGCGCGGTCATGGATTCGCAGTGGCGCAAGCCTTCCTGCCGCCGCCGCCAGCGCGCTGCTTGCTGGAGAAACCCGCCCGCGTGTGACGACCTTTGGCGAGGGCCTCGTTGTTAACCTGCGCGGCGTCAATCTCAATGAGGGCGCCGAGCCGGAAGACATGGTCTCCCTGAGAATCTGGATAGACGCGCGCCGCATCATATCCGTGAGGCTCCGAAAGCTCCGTGCGGCGATTGACGTGCGCGAGGCGGTTGAGGAAGGGCTTCGTCCGTCCGGTCCGGGCGCGCTTGTCTCAAAACTGGCTTCGCGCCTGATCGATCGTATTCAACCCTATGTGCAGGAGATCGAAGACGAGGTCGACGGTCTTGAAGACGCCATGCTGAGCGGCGGAAGTAGCGGGCTGCGCGCGCAGCTTGCCGATACGCGCCATGATGCAGTGCTTTTGCGCCGGTTCATCGCGCCGCAAAGAGACGCCCTGACAAGGCTTGCGATGGATGAGGCGCCGCTGTTCGATCATGCGACGAAAATAGAGCTACGTGAAATCGCCGACCTGGTGACGCGGCAGACCGAGTCTATCGATGCGGCGCGGGAGCGCGCCATGGTGCTGCAGGACCAGTTGACTGACCAGCGCGCCGAGGAAATGAACCGCAACATGATGATCCTGTCGGTCGCCGCTGCGGTGTTTTTGCCGCTCGGTTTTCTGACCGGGCTTTTCGGGATTAACGTCGGCGGCATGCCGGGCGTCGACAGCCCGCTCGCTTTCTGGCTGGTGTGCGCCGCATGCGTTTTGATCGGGGGGGCGCTCGTACTCGTGTTCAAGGCGATGAAATGGTTGTGATTGCAAGGCGGCTGATATCAACGCTCACCGCCTTGATGGCGGTTGTGGTTATCACGGTCTCTGCCGCGGCTGCGCAGACGGACGCTGTTCAGGCGGATCGTACGGCGGCGATCGAACAGACGAGGTCGGGACTCAATGAACTGAGAGCGGCGATCGACGCCGGCGAGATCAGGGATGTCGAAGGGATCGAAACCCAATTGCGCGCCATGCGGGACCAGTCCCGTGGGCGGTTGCCGTTGATTGATCGCGATCTCGAGACAGTACGCAGTCAGCTTGAGCCGTTAGGGCCGCCGCCCGGTGAGAACGACCCTCCGGAAAGCGAGGAGCTCGCCGCTCAGCGTGCAGCGCTGAATGAGGAGATTGCGCGCCTTTCAAGCCAGCGTACGCGCGTCAACGCCAACATCGTCGAGGCGAACGATCTATTGAGCCGGCTTTCCGCGACCCAGCTTCAGGGATTGTATGAACGCCTACTGACGCGCGGGGCTTCCCCTCTGGGGCCCGATGTTTGGAAGCCCGCCGCTGCGTCGGCGGCGACGGTCGCCGGCAGAATTGGCGCTTATTTCTCTCGCTGGGGCGATAAAAAACAGGAAAGCGGCGCCTTCGGCGTATCGCTCGCCTTTGTCCTCGGCGCGCTGATTGTATCGCTGTTGATTTTCGGTCCCGTCGACCGGTGGATCAGCTCCACCTTCACGGCCGTCATCCAGAAACGCAAACCAACGCGAGCCCGCCGGATTGTCGCCGCCGGACTTAAGATGATCGCGCGAACGGCGCCCGGCCTGATCGGCGGATTTATCATTGTTGAAACCCTGCGCGCGCAGGGAATTATTTCTGAAGCTGGCGAGCCGGCGGCGCGGGCCTTGTGGTTCGGTTTGATCGCATATTTGCTGATAAGCGGCTTCACGCGCGGCCTTTTCGCGCCCGCCATCCCCGACTGGCGTATTGCGCCGGTTGATGCGTCGCGCGGGCGTGTGGCGAGTAACCTGATTATCGCGATCGTGATCGTGTTCGGCCTGAAAGTGCTATGCGTTGAAATTGTCCGGTCTGCGCAAGGTTCGGACGAACTCGTCACGATGATCAACGCTGTCAGCGCGATGCTCGTTGGCGCCATTTTCTTCATGCTTTGCCGCACGCGCCTCTGGCTTGAAGCGTCTGCGAACACATCTGCGGCAGATGTGAAAACGGAAGACGAAAATGACGCTGAAGATGGCGGCGACATTGACGACCTTGATGATCCATGGCGAACCGTCCGGCGCATCGGCAGAGCGATCGCTGTTGTAATCATCGTTGCGGCGCTTGCGGGCTATGTGGCGCTGGCTGACTTTATTGCATCGCGCATCTATTTTCTGGCGCTCTTTCTCTCGCTTGCCTGGTTTTTACGCGCGCTTCTCGGAGAGTTCGCCTTCTGGCTGCGCAACAGGCTGCAGCATGAAGGCGCGCGGACCAGCGAAGATGAGGAAAAGAGCAAACAGAATTTCCGCTTCTGGAGCGGATTGCTGATCAATACGGCGCTGTTTTTCGCCCTTGCGCCAGCGGTTCTCGTGCTTTTCGGCGTGTCGTCGTCAAGAGTCTTCGACTTCGCCGGCCAGGCGCTTTTCGGTTTCAATATTGGCCGCGTGCATATCCCGTCGCTCGCCAATATCGCGCTCGCTGTGGTCATTTTTGTCGCTATCATGGGGCTGACGCGTGTCGCGCAGACGGGCTTCCAGCGCGGCGTGTTTGCCCATTCGCAGATCGATCCGGGCGTTCAGAATTCGCTGATCACGCTGATTGGCTACGCCGGGCTGCTGGTTGCGCTGTTTGCTTCCGTGGCGACAATCGGTTTCGACCTCAGCAACCTTGCGCTGATCGCAGGCGCTCTATCGGTCGGCATCGGTTTTGGCCTGCAGTCGATTGTCAACAATTTCGTTTCCGGGCTGATCTTGCTCTTTGAACGCCCGATCAAGGTCGGCGACTGGATCGTCACGGCCTCGGGCGAGGGGATTGTCAGGAGGATCAGCGTGCGCTCGACCGAAATTGTTACCTTTGACCGGTCCTCGATCATCGTTCCGAATTCTGAACTGATTTCTTCTACCGTCACCAACTGGACCCACAAGGACAAGATCGGCCGGGCAGTGATCCCGGTCGGCGTTTCCTATAATGCCGATCCGCATAAAGTGAGGGATATTCTGCTTGAATGCGCCCATGCGCATCCGCTCGTGGTTCGGTATCCTGAGCCCTTCGTGGTCTGGAAAGACTTCGGCGCGTCATCTCTGGATTTTGACGTACGGGTCTATCTCGCCGATGTCGGCAACAGCATGACGGTTAAAACCGAACTTAGGTTTGCGATCTTCAAGGCGCTGGCCGAGGCGGGGATCGAGATTCCGTTCCCGCAGCGGGATGTTCACATAAAATCGATGCCGGCGGGATACGAGCCGCCGGGAGTGAAACGCGATGCTTGAATTACGTAACGCATGCGAACGGTGCGGCAAGACGCTGCCGCCTGCAGAAGAAGCTTATATCTGCACATTTGAGTGCACATTCTGCCCTGACTGCGTTAAGGGTCCGCTGAGCGGCGTTTGCCCCAATTGCGGCGGCAACTTCGAGCGCCGTCCAATCCGGCCGGCAGCGCTATTGAAGAAGTACCCGCCAGCCTCTTGATGAAGGAACCGGCTGATGGACATCAACGGCATAGCGCATGTGATCCTGACTGCGGGCGATTATGAGCGGTCGACAGCGTTTTACCGGGAGTTGCTGCCGTTTCTCGGCATGAGCCTTGTTATGGACAATGAGTTCATGCTTTATGGCGTTGGCGCGCGTACGGCGCTCGGGGTGAGACCGCCGGACGAGGTCCATCACGGCCAGCGCTTCGTTCAGACCAGAGTAGGACTGCATCATTTATGTTTTCGCTCGAAAGACCGTGAAAGCGTCGATGAAGTTTTTAAGTGGCTGAAAGAGAAGAACGCCAGGATTATTCACGAACCCGAAGAGGGCGCATGGGCGCCCGGTTACTATTCCGTGTTGTTCGAAGACCCGGACGGCGTGCGGCTTGAAATCAACCATGTGCCGGGCAAGGGACTGTTCGAGGCCGGCGGAAAACTCGAGAAATACGATGTGTAGGCCGTCATGACTGCAAATTGGATCATCGTCACAGGCGCTGTCCTGTTTTTCGTTCTTGGCGCTCTGCATTTCCTTATGACAGTGGCGGATATGAAAGAGCCGAAGAAGTTCGCGCCCGCCAAACCCGGCCTTCTTGAAGAGTTGCACAATACGCGCATGGCTTTTCGCAAGGATTTGAAGAGCTTCTGGCGTACTTATATCGGTTTTCATTTCAGCCATTCGATCGGGATCATGTTCTACGCGCTCGTCGTGATTTACTGTGCGCTAGCGCGGCCCGATATCCTCGCTGACATGACGGCGCGGATCGGCATCGTCGTATTCGGGGCGGCTTATGTGCTGCTGTCGAGATCGTTCTGGTTCATAATTCCGTTTATCGGGTCGCTGCTGGGAACGGCGCTGATCGCTGTCGGTATGGCGATGCTTTATTGATCAGGGGGGCTCATGGACTTCGTGATCGATCCTGCGGAGCCGGCAAGCGCCGCCGTTTGTGGCGGCGGACTTTTTCCGGTGCGGCGCATCTTCTGCATAGGCCGCAACTACGCTGATCATGTCCGCGAAATGGGCGGGGATCCGAAAAGTTCCTCGCTGGTGTTTTTTACCAAACCGGCGGACGCCGTTGTTGGCAACGGATCATCGATACCCTATCCGCTGATGACGGGGAACCTGCATTTCGAAGGAGAACTGGTTGTCGCCCTGAAAGGCGGCGGCGTCCGGCTCCAAACCATAGACGAAGCGGCGGCGCTCATCTTCGGATACGCGGCAGGGTGCGATCTGACCAGGCGCGATCTGCAGGCCGCCGCCAAAGACGCCGGCGCGCCCTGGGACGCGGCCAAGGCGTTCGATCGCTCGGCGCCGATGGGCGAGATTTTACCGGTCGCAGATGCGCCGAAAGGTTTTCTCGACAGCGCGCGGCTTGAGACCTCGATTAACGGCGAGACCCGTCAGGCGGCGCCGCTGAATGACATGATCTGGACCGTTCCTGAGATCATTATTTCGCTTTCGGAGCTTTTCGAACTCAAACCCGGCGATCTGATATTTAGCGGCACGCCGGCCGGCGTCGGTCCGTTGATCCCGGGCGATAAAGTTGACGTGAGGATCGGCGATTTGCCTTCCCTTTCATTCTCAATTGCCGAATAAGCGTGGTTTATGACCGTGAACAAAGCCGCCAGATACGCCGAAGTCTCAAAGGAAATCGCTACGGTGATTGAGGGCGAGGGGAACCTCATTGCGCGCATGGCGACCGTATCGAATATTCTCCATCATGCGTTCGACCACTATTTCTGGACAGGTTTTTATGTAGTCGATCCGGAAAAACCGGACGAACTGGTGATCGGTCCTTATCAGGGCAGCTTGGGCTGTTTGCGCATTCCTTTCGGCAAAGGGGTCTGCGGCAAGGCGGCGACGACGTGCGAGACGCAGATCGTCGACGATGTCCACGCATTTCCCGGCCACATCGCGTGCGACGCCAGGTCGGAGTCGGAAATCGTTGCGCCGGTCTTCAACAGTGCGGGCGAGCTAATCGCCGTCCTTGATGTCGACAGTGACCGGACAGCGCAGTTCGACGAGACTGATCGCGCAGAGCTCGAAGCGATCCTGAACTCATCATTCGCGCGAGGCTAAACCTCAATAATCGTCATCGTCGTCATTGATGCGCCGCCGCTGGCGTTGATCTTCGCGGAGCGCAGACTTGGTGTTTTCGATAATCTTTCTGAGTTCAATCGGGTTGTCGAGATCGGGCAAGGTGATGACGCCGACGCCCGTGCCGCGCAGGATGAGCTGCCCGTAGCCTAGAATGCGTCCCCATACAGATTGATGAAGCGTGATTTCTTCAATCTTGTTGAGGCTGACTTCCTGGGTATTCCGGGAGACGAGGCCTTTCTTGAACACGAAACGATAAGTCGTCACGACGATTTCGGTCGTTACGAGAATGATGATGTGATTGATCAGGATGATGGAGCCGCAAACCCCTGCGAAGATGGCCGACCACCAGCCGACCTTCAGCTCTTCATAAGGCACCTCTGCGCCATACTGGATGTAGAAGAACATAAGGATGACGCCGGCGCCGAGCGCGAACCAGAACACGGGAAAAAAACTGTAGGTCCAGTTAAAATTGGCGCGGTGGATGATTTCTTCCCCGCCGGCCAGAGTTTTTTCGACGTAGCCCGCCATAATCCGTTATCCCCTCAACTCGCTCTCATCCATAACATATAGGCAACCCGCGCGGGGGTAAAACGCTCTAATGCGTTGAAATACCCCGATTTGCGGGATAAGACGCCGCGCTGTTTCCCGCTTGCAACGATTCTAGAGCCCCAGGAGCGCTTCACCCCCCATGGCGAAATACCAGTATATCTACTTCATGCACGGCCTGACAAAAGCTTTCACAGGCGGCAAAAAAATATTGGAAGACATACACTTACAGTTTTTTCCGGACGCCAAGATCGGGGTTGTCGGCGTCAATGGCGCGGGTAAGTCGACGCTTCTGAAGATCATGGCGGGCCTCGATCAGGAATTTACGGGCGAGGCCTATGCTGCGGACGGCGCGCGGGTCGGTTTTCTGCCCCAGGAGCCCGAACTCGACCCCGCCAAGACGGTCTTTGAGAATGTCATGGAAGGCGTCGGCGAGCTCAAAGCCAAGATTGATGCGTTCAACGCCGTTTCTGTGGAGCTTGGCGAGAATTACACCGATGAGCTCATGGAGAAGATGTCGAAGCTCCAGGAGGAGATCGACGCCGCCGACGGCTGGGACGTCGATTCCAAAATTGAAATGGCGATGGAGGCCCTGCGCTGCCCGCCGGGCGAGTGGGCGGTGGATAAGCTTTCCGGCGGTGAGAAACGTCGCGTGGCGTTGGCTCGCCTCCTGCTTTCAAAGCCTGACCTCCTGCTGCTCGACGAGCCGACAAACCATCTCGATGCGGAATCGGTCGCCTGGCTTGAACATCACTTGCGAGATTACCCCGGCGCCGTCGTGCTCGTGACGCACGACCGCTATTTCCTCGACAATGTCACAGGCTGGATTCTCGAACTGGATCGCGGCCGGGGCATTCCTTATGAGGGGAATTATTCCTCATGGGTCGACCAGAAACGCAAACGCTTCGAGCAGGAACAACGCGAAGAAGCAAACCGCAAACGCACCCTCGATCGCGAAGTCGACTGGATCAACGCCAGCCCCCGGGCGCGACAGGCGAAGTCGAAAGCGCGCATCAACGCTTATGAAGAGCTGCTCAACAAGGCGGGCAAGGAAGAGATCAACACAGCCCAGATCCAGATTCCGCCCGGTCCTCGGCTCGGTGGCGTGGTGATCGAGGCGGACAATCTGAAAAAAGCCTTCGGCGACAAGCTGCTCTTCGAAGATCTATCGTTCCGCCTCCCGCCGGGCGGTATCGTCGGGGTGATCGGGCCGAACGGCGCCGGCAAAACCACCCTGTTCCGCCTGTTGACCGGACAGGAGACGCCCGATGAGGGCGATCTGCGCATCGGGGAAACCGTGAAACTGGGGTATGTGGACCAGACCCGCGAAAATCTCGACGCCAATCACAATGTCTGGGAAGAGATCTCGGGCGGCAACGACATGATCCAGCTCGGCAAGCGCGAGGTGCCCTCCCGCGCCTATGTCGGCTGGTTTAACTTCAAGGGCGGAGACCAGCAGAAGAAGGTCGGCTCGCTCTCAGGGGGCGAGCGCAATCGCGTACAACTCGCGAAAATGCTGAAAGAGGGCGCCAATCTGTTGCTGCTTGACGAACCGACCAACGACCTTGACGTCGACACCTTGCGTGAGCTTGAGCGGGCGCTTGAAGACTTCGCCGGATGTGCGGTCATTATCAGCCACGACCGCTGGTTTCTGGACCGTATCGCGACTCACATCCTGGCCTTCGAAGGCGACAGCCATGTGGAATGGTTCGAAGGCAACTTCGAGGATTACATGGAAGACAAAAAACGGCGGTTGGGGCCTGACGCTGATGTGCCGAAGCGCATCAAATACAAGCCGCTGACACGGTGAAGTCAGGAGGGCAATGACGCGATGCAGATTAGCTTAGAGTTGTTGCATAGCGGGATGATGCTCGTCCGGCGCGGCCAGCGCACCGCTTGGCGCTCGAATGTGAACGTCGAGCCTACAAAGTGATGGGTGAATTGCGGTGAATAGTCATAAGTCATTTCCACAATCAGGAGCGATCCGTTTTGGCGGATGATAGTGGCGTCGTCGAATTTGTTATAAAACGAGCCCGTCGTGTAGGGGGCAGAGCCGCTTTCATCGCGGCTCCATAAAACGACTGCCGAACTGCCGACTTTAACAACGCTCAGGATATTCACGTTTACATCGGTGACGTCATTCGGCTCCAATATCGACACCACGCCGTCGATGAGGTCATCCACATCGTCGTAGGTCAGCTCTTCGGACTGGGCCGCAAGGTCGACCATCGTATTCACCGCCAAGGCGACACGGCGATTAATGGTGAGAATGTCGGATGTTTCCAGCATACCGAAAAATATCACCGCCAGCAGCGGCAAAATCAGCGCAAATTCGGTTGCGGCGAAACCGCTCCGGCACTTCAGGAACGCTGAAGTCTTTTTCAGTCCATAGCGTGTGGCGCGCCCTGTTGCGTCAGTTCTTCTCATAGGGCTCGTTCCTGAAAATCATGGTGGAAACCAAATGGCGCTTGTTGGATCCGCCTTCAGACAAATTCATGCCGATCGCCGGGTTGAGCGTCGTGTAGATGAAACAAATTCTGACACGGACAATTTCATACTCTCCGCCGGGGGAGAACGGCATGGCTTCGATCTGGTCCGGGGGCGAATCCGCGCAAGTCGCAGCGGAATTATCCGCGGCTAATTCCGAAAAGGTCGAATAATTACTGACTTCAACCGTCAGGCGGTCTTCGCAATCGCCGAATTTGTCGAGTACGCGGCAGACTTCATCATACATCGCCTCGAAACGCTCGTCGTCGTCAGCGTAGCCTTTCTGTATCTGCCCTGTCCTGACGAGCCGCGAAGCGTTGGCGACGGCGGCGTCGATTACCGAGTTGCTGAAATAGAACCAGCCGACTTCGAAAATAGAGAACATCAGTGCAAGAAACACCGGGGCGACGATTGCAAATTCAATCGCCGCTGTGCCGCGCCGGTCGCCGCCAAGACGCCGCAAACGTGCTCTGTTTGACTTAAAGGCGCAACGCATCGCGCTTTCCTATTTGCTCACATGAAGATCGACGAGATCCTTGGCGATGTCGCCGAAGGCCTGTTCCAGATCCGTTCCGGTGTCCGCATCCTGAAAATACGGCGCCGTCGGTTTTGTAGCGCAGGCCTTGAAGATCGTTTCCACGCTGGTGGAGTCGAGATCGAACATGATCGTGTAAACGAGGTAGCCTTCCTGCTTCATGCGGTGGCAGATGCGCAGAAGTTTGTTGTCGACCTCATCACGCATTTCGCTTGCGGAATTGACCCCGACGCCCATCCGGCTTTCGACCGCATAGCCGTATGAGGTCGGCGCGGAATCCCAGTGCGTGTCAGCGCTGCCAACGGTGTTTTCGCCGTCCGTCATGATTACGATGGCTTTTGTCCAGTCAGTGTTGCTGTCCGGCACGCCTTCCGTGAAAGGCGCGCCATTGGACAGGATGCGCCAGCCCCACATGGCGCCGTTGGCGGAGTCTGTGTTGCCGTGAGCAGAGAGTGCGTCCACATGATTTTCAATTGCCGTACGATCGTTGGTGAGCGGCAGGATTTCCTTAGGGCAGTTCAGGTTCGGGCTGGGGTCTGAGCCTGAATTCGGCGACTGATCGTATTTTCCCTTGTATTTGCCGGCGCTTGAATCCCACCAACCGACATAAGAATTGCGCAGGATGAATTCATCGCCGGTCTCAGTCGTCGTTGTGCACGATTTTTTCTTCTTCTTTTTCTTTTTCGAGCAAACCGTTTCAGTGTCGCTGATCTTCGTTGCGCCAAGATCGAACAGCCGGGCTTTTACGCCATCCCAATAAGAATCGAGATCTGAATAGTCTTCGTCGATCGCCATGCGCGCGCCAAGTACGACCTCGAGATAGCGAGAGAAATCTTCACCCTGATTTGATGCCGTGAAGCGATAATCAGATACCAGATCCCGATTTTTATAATCTTTATCGTCGATTCCCGAGGCGTCATCAGGGTTGTCGAAAAAGAAACCGTAACCGGAGACGGTGCGAGAGGCGCCGCCCATGGAGTAAGTCTTTGTCACTTCAGAGTCGCCCCAGTCGCAGGCGTCGTCATCACAATCCGGCTCGTCCGGGTGAAACAACGGAACGAAGTAGGAATTTCCTGCTTGCGCCAGATCAGAAGCCGAAAGCATCAAGGACGGCTTTGCGGTAAAGGCGGCTTTCATCCGGGTTTCATAGTCGTTCCCGGGAGAGTTGAGCTCCGACGGGGTCGATATGGCGTTGTTGATGAATGTTGAGGTGGTGGCGGCTCCCACCGGCGTGTCGAGTTCGTCGAGCGGATAGGGGCGCGCTTCAACGCAGCCCTTCCAGGAAAGGTTTGAGTGGGAATTGTAAAGATCGTAGTGATTTACTTTCCTGCTGACATCCATCACCTTGGCGATGCCGCTGTCATTGTAATCTTTCGCCAAGGATGAATTGTCGACGATGCCGGTTTCATCCACATGGATGAAGTGCGCGCCGTGATAGGCCGATTGAGCGTTAAGGTCCCCCCAGGAAGACTGCCAGCTTGAGGCGCCGCCAGCGTTGACGTAGGCGTTGAAGGGCACAACACCGATTTTGAGGTTGTTGCTGGTTGTCGCTTCGCCATACATGACTGCGAGGAGGTTATCGACAGCGTCCTTGAGGCTATCGATTTTCTTTTCTCCGCCGTTGTACCAATCCATCGAGCCGGTGACGTCAAGAACCAGCGCCAGCTCGATCCGGCCGGAGC
The DNA here is from genome assembly GCA_913055785.1 of uncultured Parvularculaceae bacterium. GTDB lineage: Bacteria > Pseudomonadota > Alphaproteobacteria > Caulobacterales > Parvularculaceae > Hyphococcus. Next base: position 53,969 of record CAJXLJ010000018.1, read on the forward strand.
CTTTTTTCGTGATTTCAACGCAATTATCGATGTTGAGCTTGTCGATTCCGGCGACTCCCAGGAGATAGGTGTCGACCGCGCCGGTAATGCAGGTTGAAATGACGGCCTCGTCGGCAAGATCAAAATCTATATCCCAGCCTGATTTCAGATGCGTTTCGTAATTGAAGTTCTCTTCAAAGAAGCGCTTGCCGTAGTCTTTAAGGTCTGCTTTTGAGATGCTGTCATCTGCGGCTGCAAGCTGAGCGACCGCGAGGGATGCCGCATCCATCGACTCCACCATGTCAGCGCGCACGGCGTTCCAGCGCGAATAGTCGACGGCGCCGCCGACGAACAAAAACAGCATGACGGACATGAATGTGAACAGGATTGCAAGATTGCCTCGCTCGTCGCGAGCAAAGGCGCGCAACGAAACGCGCTTGCGCACAGCAGCGTCGGTTTTCAGGTCACGAGATGAATTTCGCGCGTGAAGCGGCTTTGCACTTATACTGAACATACTACGACCCTATGAGACGTCCTTAACGCCATGAGCCATAATTTCGCGGGGGCTGGTTAATATCGCGTGTGTTATGTTGGTTAACCGCAAAAAAAGTTTTCTAAAGTTTGCAGGTTTTCTGAAAATTCGATTCAAAAACGGCGTTCCCGCCGCGCTACCCTGAAAGCCGTTCAGGACGGGGCTTCCAGAGCGCAACCCACCTGGGGCGCCCCGTTCCTGACGGCGGCGTGAATCCGGAGCTGGGGCCTTCGTTTCATGGCCGGAAGGGCGGCGGGCAAGGTTTTTTGAAGGAAAACAAGCCCCTGCGGTGATCCTTAAAAAAACCGGGGGCCACGTCCCTAAGCCGCCTCATTCATGGTATTAACCATAAGGAGATTCTGTCGCGGAGGACTGGTTATGAGCATGAAACAGGCGCTACGGATTGTGGGGGCTGTCGCCGCTGGCGCCGCGGCCCTGACGGCGGCCGGGTCGGCTATGGCGGGCCGTTGCGGTCATTCTTATCCCGTTGACAGGGCGACAACCCTCTCGGAGGTGGCGCGGCAGTGCAATGTGAGCCTTGCGGCGCTGCGCGAGGCCAACCCCGGGGTTGATCCCGGCAATGTGCGGCCCGGCGAACATCTGGCGGTGCCCGATGAGATCGATGCTTATTATGCGCGCGGCGCTTCGGGGCCGGCATACCGATCCCGGACGCAGGATGCCGACATCGATTACTCGCGCGATATTGTGGCCATTCGAGACGATGAAGGCTTTGACGCGATCAATGCGGCGTATGAGACGCCCTATTCGGAGTCAGCGACTGCGCGTTTCCGGGATCAGCGCAATACCGCCGGCGCCTCGTGGCTGGATGAACAGGCCGGTGGTGTTCGGCACCATTCCTCTGTGGACAGGCTGAGCTATCAGAAGCTCTCGGCTTTACGGATCCAGACCGCAGGGCGCAGTCTCGCCCCGGCCACGAATGTGGTGGGCGCGCCAGTGCAATCAACGCTTGTTTCCTGCCCCGTTCTCCAGAACAAGAGCGGCCAGAGCATCGAAAAGCTGCGCAACATCGTTCACAGCGGCGGGGAGGTTTATGTTGAAATTGAATCCCGTCCGAACGGCGCGCCCTCATCCTGTACGCTGATAAACGCTTCGGAGCCGGCGATGCTGACGCCGGGCGTCCCGCTGGCGCATTTTGGGCTGCCGTCGGGCGGCCCGGGGCGCAGGGTTGTGATGGATGGCGTAGAGCTTGGCGTGCTGCCGTCGGCGTTTGTCTCAGCCGAGCCGAATGTGCTGGCGTTGAGCGGGGACATCGTCCAGGCGGGGGACGGTTGTGCGGTGTTGGCCGACGACAATGGCGAACTCTGGCGCCTCACCTCTCTCAAACAGGCGGAAGAGCTTTTCGGGCGAAAAGTGCGCGTCTGGGGTGAGATGACCGCCGGTGGCGGGGCCTGTGGCGAGGGCTTGTCATTTTCCGTAAGCCATACAGTCTACGCGGAGCCGTGGCGCTAGGCGCGCCGGCGAATTCTGCAGTTTTCTGATTGAGCGGCGCGGCGCCTTTTGGCGCCCGCAACGGCGTTTGCACCTTTGCCGCAACCGGCTTATGGAAGCGGCGAAGTTTGCCTGACGGATTTTCATGACCGCCATCACGCCTGAAATCGTGGCCGAACACGGCCTCAAGCCCGACGAATATGAGCGCATCAAGGCGCATATGGGCCGCGAACCGAACCTTCTCGAACTGGGGATTTTCTCGGTCATGTGGTCGGAGCACTGCTCCTACAAGTCATCCCGGAAACATCTCAAAAAGCTTCCCACCAGCGCGCCCTGGGTGATCCAGGGGCCGGGCGAAAACGCCGGGGTCATTGATATCGGCGAGGGCTTGGCCGCCATCTTCAAGATGGAAAGCCACAATCACCCGAGTTTCATTGAACCATACCAGGGTGCGGCGACCGGGGTCGGCGGCATCATGCGCGATGTCTTCACCATGGGCGCGCGGCCCGTCGCCAATATGAACGCCTTGCGCTTCGGCGACTGGTCTCATCCGAAGACCCGGCATCTCGTTTCCGGCGTCGTCGCGGGCATTGGCGGCTACGGCAACTGCATGGGCGTGCCGACGGTCGGCGGCGAGACCAATTTCCACGCCGGCTACAACGGCAATATTCTGGTCAACGCCATGACCGTCGGGATTGCCGAAAAACACCGCATTTTCTATTCGGCGGCGCGCGGCGAAGGAAACCCGGTTGTCTATGTGGGCTCGAAAACCGGGCGCGACGGCATTCACGGCGCAACCATGGCGTCAGCAGAATTCGACGACGCTTCGGAAGAAAAGCGTCCGACCGTTCAGGTGGGAGATCCGTTTACTGAAAAGCTGTTGCTTGAAGCGTGTCTCGAATTGATGGGCTCAGACGCGATCATCGCCATTCAGGACATGGGCGCTGCGGGCCTTACTTCGTCGTCCGTGGAAATGGCGGCGAAGGGCGGCGGCGGTTTCGAGCTGGATCTCGATCATGTCCCTCAGCGCGAAGAGGGTATGAGCGCCTATGAGATGATGCTGTCCGAAAGCCAGGAGCGCATGCTCATGGTGCTGCAGCCGGGCAAGGAAGACGAAGCCCGCGCGGTGTTCGAAAAATGGGGTGTCGACTTCGCGGTAATTGGCGAGACGACCCGGTCCGGGCGGCTGGTCATCCGTCACAAGGGCGAGACCGTCGCTGACATGCCGGTGAAGCCGCTCGCCAACGATGCGCCGGAATATGACCGGCCGCGCGCTGAACTCTCCAAGCCGGCGGCGCTTGCGGATCCGACTGTGGTCGTCAAAGAGGCCGAAGCGATTCTAAGGGCGCCCGGCAAGTCCGAAGCCGAAATGCGCACGATTGCGGAAACGCTCATCGCCGACCGCCTCGCCGACGCCGATCTCGTTGACGCCGTTGGCCTGACCATCTCCGTTGGCGAAGCGCGCGTTTATGCGCGTTCTAAACCGGACGGCGTGAGGTTCGACGGTTTTGAGGAAGCCGCCCGCAATCTCGCCGCGTCGAATATTGTCGAGACGGCGGAAGTCGAACAGCGCGAGGAAAGCGTGTCGCTTGCCGATGCGCCGGGCGCCGATACCATGCTGACCGCCATGGCGCGCCTGATGGGGACGCCCGACTTGTGTTCGCGCCGCTGGATCTGGGAACAATACGATCACACGGTCATGGGCGACACGATCATCGCGCCGGGCGGCGACGCGGCGCTTGTGCGCGTTCATGGAACGGGCCGGGCGCTGGCGATCTCGACTGACGTGACGCCGCGTTATGTGAAAGCCGATCCTCATGAGGGCGGCAAGCAGGCGGTAGCCGAAACTTTCCGGAATATCTGCGCGACGGGCGCCGCGCCGCTGGCGATCACCAACTGCCTTAATTTTGGCAATCCGGAACGCCCTGAAATCATGGCGCAGTTTGTCGGCGCCGTTGAAGGCATTGCGGAAGCTTGCGAGACGCTCGGCTATCCGGTCGTTTCCGGCAATGTCTCGCTTTACAATGAGACGAACGGCGAGGCGATCCCGCCGACCCCGGCGATTGGCGGGGTCGGCGTTCTAGAGGATGCGACCAAGGCTGTGCGGGTCGGCGGTGCGGAGGCGGGCGAAGAGCTGATCGCCATTGGAGTCACGCGGGGCTGGCTCGGTCAGTCGCTCTACATGCGCGAGCTTTTCGGAATTGAGGAAGGCGCGCCGCCGCCGGTCGATCTCGAGACCGAACGCAAGACTGGCGAGTTGATCCGCAAGCTGATTGATGAAGGTCTGGTGACCGCCTGTCACGATGTTTCGGACGGCGGCCTTCTGGTCGCCGCCGCGGAAATGGCGCTCGCCGCCGGTCGCGGTCTCGACCTTCATACGCCTGTGAAGCAGCGCAAGACCGCTTTCTGGTTCGGCGAAGATCAGGGCCGTTATCTTGTCGCCGCAACACCCGCCGGGGCCGATACGCTGTTGTTGAAAGCCGCGATGGCGGGCGTTCAGGCATCGAAGATCGGCCGGTTCGGCGGGCCGGATATTCTGCTCGACGAGACCGACGGCGTTTCGCTGCTCGATCTTTCCGATCTTTGGGAGGCGTCGCTTCCCGACTACATGAACGCGCAAAGCGCAGAGGAGACCGATCCCATGCCCATGGCCGCCGACGACATCAAGAAACTGATCCTTGAGGCGATGCCGGACGCTGAAATCGAGATCGAGGATCTCGCGGGCGACGGCGATCACTACCGCGCCCGCATCGTTTCATCGGCGT
>CAJXLJ010000019.1 GCA_913055785.1 uncultured Parvularculaceae bacterium
GCCCGAGGCGAATTGCACTGCGTCGGCGCGACCACCCTCGATGAATACAAGAAGTATGTCGAAAAAGACGCGGCTCTGGCGCGGCGCTTCCAGGCGGTGTTCGTGGACGAGCCGACGGTCGAGGATACGATTTCGATCCTGCGCGGTCTGAAGGAGAAATACGAACTCCATCACGGGGTGCGTATCTCCGACAGCGCCATCGTCGCTGCGGCGACCCTGTCGCACCGTTACATCACCGACCGTTTCCTGCCGGATAAGGCGATCGACCTCGTTGACGAGGCGGCTTCGCGCTTGCGCATGGAGGTCGATTCAAAGCCCGAAGAACTCGACGAACTTGACCGCCGCATCATCCAGATGAAGATCGAACGCGAGGCGCTCAAGAAAGAAGATGACCGCGCGTCGAAAGACCGGCTGGCGACGCTGGAAAAGGAACTTGCGGACCTTGAACAAAAGTCTGCAGACCTGACTGCGTTATGGCGAGCCGAAAAGGAAAGCCTCGCATCCGCCACCAAGATCAAGGAACAGCTCGATCAGGCACGCCAACAGCTCGCCGACGCAGAACGCCGGGGCGATCTCGGCCGCGCCTCGGAGCTAAAATACGGGCATATCCCGGCGCTTGAAAAACAGCTTTTCGCCGCTGAAGAGCATGAAGAAGAAGCGAATTCGAAAAAGTCGCTGGTCAAGGAAGTTGTCGATACGGAAAACATCGCCAGCGTTGTCTCGCGCTGGACCGGCGTGCCTGTCGACAAGATGCTCGAAGGCGAGCGCGAAAAGCTCCTGAAAATGGAAGACGCGCTCGGGCGTCGCGTTGTCGGTCAGGCCGAGGCGGTCGAGGCGGTTTCCGCCGCCGTGCGCCGCGCGCGCGCCGGTTTGAAAGACCCGAACCGGCCCATGGGCTCTTTCCTGTTCCTCGGGCCGACCGGTGTCGGCAAGACAGAACTTACCAAGGCCCTCGCGGAGTTCCTGTTCGACGACGAGACCGCGATTGCGCGGATCGACATGTCGGAATTCATGGAAAAGCATTCGGTCGCGCGATTGATCGGCGCGCCGCCGGGCTATGTCGGTTATGAGGAAGGCGGCGTTCTTACCGAACGCGTGCGCCGGCGTCCCTATCAGGTCGTTCTTTTCGACGAGGTCGAAAAGGCGCATCCGGACGTGTTCAACGTGCTTCTGCAGGTGCTTGACGACGGCCGCCTGACAGACGGGCAGGGCCATACGGTCGACTTCAAGAACACGCTGATCATCATGACGTCGAATCTCGGCGCCGAGTTTCTGGCGAACCAGCCGGAAGGACAAGACAGCGACGCGGTGAGGCCGCAGGTGATGGAGACGGTGCGCGCGAAGTTCCGGCCGGAGTTTTTGAACCGGCTCGATGAGATCATCCTGTTCCACCGCCTCGCGCGGGCGCATATGGACGCCATCGTCGATATCCAGATCACGCGCCTTCAAAAGCTGCTCGCCGATCGCAAGATTACCCTCGATCTCGACGACCGGGCGCGCGCCTGGCTCGGCGACAAGGGGTACGATCCGGTCTATGGCGCGCGGCCTTTAAAACGCGTCATCCAGAAAAAGCTGCAGGATCCGCTTGCTGAAATGCTGCTCGCCGGAACGGTGGCGGACGGCGAAACGCTCGCCATATCGGCGGATGGCGACGCGCTCACCATCAACGGCGAAGCGGTCGGCGGTCGCGACTTTCACGAGATCGGCGGCGTGACGGCGGCCCCGCCGGGCGCCATGCTCAACTAGGAGTATCCAATGACGGACAAAAAATCCGAGTGGAAACCGGAAACCGACGAGGAAACCCTGAAGGCCCTGATCCGTGAGACCATTCATGCGGCGGGACCGATCGCGCCGGATGAACTGCCGTCGAAAGTCAGGGCGCGCATCAAGGGCCGCATCGCCGGCGACATCGATGTCGACGCCTATATCCGGGAAGTGATGAAGGAAATGAACAAGCGCCGGATGTAATCCGGGCGCTGTTACCGCGAACCTGCGCCTGAGGCGTGTTTTTCAGCGTAAAGCGGGGCGGGTTCTTCCGGCGGCGCGCGCATCGCTTCGATAATGTCGCGCTGCGCCTTGAAACGGGCGAGTTCGACGCCCGCGAGTTTCTTGCCGGTGGCGATCTTCAGGGTCTGCGGATTGACCGCATTGCCATGCAGATGAACTTCATAGTGAAGATGCGGGCCGGTCGAGCGCCCGGTGGTCCCGACATAACCGATAATGTCGCCCTGATCGACGCGCTTGCCCTTACGGATGCCGCGGGCGAAACCGTTCAGATGCGCGTAAGCCGTCTTGTAGCCGTTGGCGTGCCGGATGCGGACATAGTTGCCGAAACTGCCGTAACGGTCGGCGCGCTCGATGACGCCGTCGCCAGCCGCCTTGATCGGCGTGCCGCGCGGGGCGGCGAAATCGACGCCCTTATGGGCGCGGCGATAGCCGAGCACCGGGCGCTTGCGGGTCCCAAAACGCGATGAGAGGCGCGCGCCGTCGATCGGCGTCTTCATCAGCAGGCGTTTGGCGCTCTGGCCGGAGGCGTCGTAGAAATCGGAGCGTCCGGCGTCGTCGGTAAAGCGGAAATAGCCCTTTTCTTTGGAGCGGCCGCGCCATTTCAGCCGTGCAAAGATGATGTCGCCGGCGGAAACCAGTTCGCCGCGATCGTCGTACTTCGCCTCGAAGATCGCCTCGAACTCGTCTCCGCCGAAAATCTCCCGCTGAAAATCGACGTCATAGGCGAATGCGTTCGCAAGATCGGCGATGACCTGATCTGGCGCGCCTTTCGCTTTTGCGGACAAGTAAAGGCTGCCGTCGATACGGCCTTCGACCGACAGGATGCGCGTCGTCATCGGAATGATTGTCTTCTCGCCGATCAGCGCGCCGGATTTGTCGCGACGAAGATGAATGCGATTTTCCGGATCGGCGCGGAAGTCGAGGCCGATCAGGCGCGCCTGCGACGAGTCGTTGTCAGCGGCGAGCTGGAACAGCGTCTGGTTCGGCCAGCCGAGGGTGAGAGCGAATTCCTGGCCGGGACGGAGCTGACGAAGATTGTAATGCTTGCCGAACGCATAGGCCGCTTCGTTGCGGTCGGCGGCGCCGACGCCGGCGCGCTTCAGGGCGTCGACAAAATTCTCGCCTCTGGTGATGCGAATCCGGGCTTCGCCATAGGGACGCTCGAGGTCGCCGGCGTAAAGGACGGCCGCCGGCTGCCGGGCCGCTTCATCTGAAGGAATATCCGATGCAAAATAGAACGGCGCCGGTGCGTCGTCCGCGGACGCCAGAAACCCGCCGCGCGTTTTCGCCGGGCGCGCCCGCGTGACTGACGGCGCGGCGGCGAGGGTCGCGCTTTCGAGCGCCGGCTTGATGCGCGGCGCAAGTTCCGTCTCGATGACCTCCTCGCCGTCAGCAAGTGACGGTTTGAGACGCGGGACCATCGCCGTCCGGGCCGGGGTCTCCTCCTGCGGGGCAAGGCTGGCGCGTGCGGCGCGGGATTCGGCGAGCGCTTCTTCGATGGTCATGGGCGCTCGCGGCGCGGCTTGCGAAGCCGGCTCGATGGCCTCGGTCTGGATGTCGGCAGGAGCCGCTGCAGTCAGATCAGGCCCCGGGATTTCGCTGACGGGCGCCGGTTCGGACATCATTGCATAGGTGAGAAAACCGACGCCGCAGGTCAGGACGATCAGCGAGGCGGCAAGCGCAGCCGGCCCGCGCCGCTTGCGCTCGACTGGGCAATAAGGCGCGCCTTCCTGCGTAAGCGTCTGACCTGTTTCGACAAATTCGTGAGACATGGGCCCCGCGCGGTCCTCCGGCCGAAGTTACATGGCACGTCTCGCCGGGCGCTGCAATTTTCGGCCCGAACGCAAACAGCGCGGAGCAGTAGACGAAATCGGCTTTAACGAATAGCGAAAAGCGGTGTTCGGCTTTGACACAAGCCGGTAATGAGGCCTGTACCGAGGCTGGCTCCAGTCCTCGCCCGCAGGCGCTGGCGTTTTCCTGCTTTCATGCGCGTTCGGCGCTTCTCCGGCACGGCTCGCCGCAGCGCCTATTGTTGTCCGCCGCAGCGGCCTCCAGTGTTCCGGACAGGGGCGGGCCAGTAGCGTAGCGCCGAACCGGAGCCCCCCAAAAAGTAAACTCGGCGCAAGAGTCCAGGACACAGAAAGAAAAGGGATGAATCCATGATCAAGACCATTCAAACGACCGCGACGGCGGCCTTCTTCGCGCTGGCGGTGATGACGCCTTTCGCCGCCTCGGCCGCCCATGACGATGAAAAGTCGAGCAATATTACGCTCAATATTGACGATGAAGATCTGCTCGAGGCCTTGAGGAATCTCGATGCGGAAGACCTTCAGGAAATGCGCGAAGATCTTGCCGATGCGCGCGCCGAGATCGCCGGCGCAATCGACGAGATCAACGAGGCCCGGGAAGAAGTGAAAGAAGCGCCCGGCGGCGAAGAGGCGCTTGAGGCGGCCCTTAAAATGGCGGCGGCGACCGTTCGGGAAGAAACCAGGGCTGCGTTCGACGAAGTCCGTGCGGAACTCGACAAGGCGGAGCTGAAACTTGCGGCGGAAAAAGCCTCCTACAGCGCCGAGGAATACGCCGAAACTCAGGAAGCGATCGAGATGATCCGCTCCGAAATCGCCGAGCTTGAAGTTGTGATCGAAGAGCTTGTCGCGGTTATGGAAGCCTAAACGCTCGGCAAACCAAGCAGTTGCTTTAGTACGGGACAGGGGAACGGCGCCGCCGTTCCCCTGTTTTCGTGCCCCATACGCCTCGCCAAGCGTCAAGATTTTCGGCATGCTAGGCCTTGTGCGGCCGATGTCCGGCTCGCGGCGGTTCAGCGTTGGGGAAGTCAGGCGGAATGCGGGCGGCGCGGTTTCTTCTTGTTATTGTCGGGGTTTTGGCGGTTCTCGCAGCCGCCGCCTTTTTTCTGCGTCATCAGATCGCCGGCGGGGTCATCCGGTCGGCGATGGCTTCGGCAGGCCTTGAAGACCCGAACGCGCGGGTCAGCGCGCTCTCGCTCCAGAAAATCGAACTGACCGGCGTCTCCGCCGGTCCGAACGGCGGGGAGGGGTTCGTCCTCGACCGCATCGAGGCGGTTTATGACTGGCGCGCGCTCTTGTCTGATCGGCGCGTCAAGACGGTGAGCGTCGGGCCGGGCTCGGTAAGGCTGCGCGTCGAGAGTGACGGTACGATCTCGGCGCCGGGCGTAAGCCTCAAAGGCGGCGGCGAGGGCGGCGCGTTGCCTTTCGATATGCTGACGCTTGAAGACATGACGCTTGTCATCGACACCGACAGCGGCGCGGCGCGCGGCGCCTTAAGCGGCTCATATGACGTAAGCGCTGGCGGCGAGGCCAGTCTGACCCTCGAGTCCGAAAGTCTCGCTTACAAAGAAACCCTGATCGAAGCCGCGATCCTCAGCGCCGATATTCGTCTTGAGGCGGACGGAATTGCGCGCGGCGAGGGCGAGTTCAGGGGCGACATTGTTGCGAAGCAGGCGGCCTTGCGCAATGTGTCGTTGGCGTTCGACGGCGCCGGCGCATCCTGGCGCGATCTTGTGAATGGCGGACAAACGCCGTTCGCCGGTGAAGCCACGATCAGGCTTGCAAGCGCGGACGCCGCGATTGCTGAAATCCCTGCGCTTGCCGACCTTACCGAAGAGCAGAGCGCGCTGGTTTTCGGCGGTCCGATCACGGCCTTTTCCGCCGCCGGAGATTTGAAAGCAGTGTACGGCGCTGATGGCGTTACCATTGATGTTGGCGATACGCCGTTAGTGATCCGCACGGATAACGGCGCGGCGCTGGAATTTTCGCCCGTAGAGAACGCGCCGCTATACGCCCGAAAAGGCGGGACGGCTGAGGCGGGTTTTTTGTTCGAGCTGAGCGGCGCTGCGGTGTCGGCGCTCGGCACCGTCAGCGCCAGCGATGACGGCGAGGCCTGGACGATCCTTGCGCCGATCAGGGTCGGCGAATATCGCTCACCGGCGCTTTCTGTAGATGACGCTTCGGCGATGATACGGTTGCGCGCGACCGACTCCAGGATTGACGGCGACATTGCGGCTACCACCGGGTTGCGGGCGCTTTCGATCGGCCGTTTTCGGGTGGCCGATGCGCCGCTCGTGACTGAAATCGCCATCGCGGTCGACCTTGAGGAGAAGAGTACGACGCTGACCCTGCCGGACGGGCGCTGCATTCGCAGTGAGAAGGCGCGATTTGAGCTCGAAGGCCAGGATACTGAAGCGGCCTTTGTGAGCATGCGGCTTTGCGCCAGTGCGGCCCCGCTTGCGGTGATTGACTGGTCGGGTCCGCTGCATACGGACTTTTCCGGCGTGATCGCTGCGGACGACATCCGCTATCGTCTCGGTGAAACCCGCATCGCCGGCCGGCCGCCAAGGATCGAATTCACTGGAGATTATGACCCCGCGCTTCACCAGACGCTGATGAGCGGCAAGGCTGCAGGCGGCGCGCTGGCTTTCAACGAGTTTTTGAATTTCAGCGCCGTTGAAGGCCGGTTCGATTTTTCACTCGACAGCCGGATGATGCGCGCGGATGGCTGGCTCGATTCCGTGCGCGTAATCCAAAATCGGGAACCGCCCCTGATCGCCCCGGTGATCGGCGTTGGCGACATTAGTCTCGACGGCAAGAAGGCGGCGTTCAACTATGTGCTGAAAACGCCGGAAGGCGTACGTCTTGGCGAGGGCGACGGCGAACACCATTTCGATTCGGCGTCCGGTTCTTCGACATTTGTTTTTGACCGTCTCGTTTTTGTAAAACGCGGCATTCAGCCGGAGACCCTTGCGCCGGTGCTGAGGGGCGTTGTCGATTCAGCCACCGGTGCGGCGACCGGCGTGGCGACATTTACCTGGGCGTCCGGTGAACTGACGTCCAAGGCGGCGGTCGGTTTTGAGGATGTCACGTTCGCAGGGCCGACCCGCATTGTCGAAGAAACGGCGAAACTCAACGGTGAGATATCATTCTCGCAGTTATGGCCGGTCGCCACCGATGGCGTGCAGACAGTGTCCGTCGAAAGCGTCAGCTTTTATGTGCCGATCCCGTTAAAGAACGGAACCATCAGCTTCGACCTTCCCGGCGACGAAACGCTTCACGTGTATAAGGCGGAATTCCCGTGGTTCGGCGGCGCGCTCGGCGTTTACGAGGCGGATATGTCAATCGCCGGGGATCAGGCGACTGTTCCCTTGCGCGCCGAAAATATCGACCTTGAACAGATACTCGCATTCATCGATGTCGAAGGGCTTTCGGGAGAAGGAATTTTAAGCGGCGTCCTGCCGCTGGTTGTTGAGGACGGAAAGGCGAAGATTGTCGGCGGCGTTCTGGAGTCGAACGGTCCAGGCGTTGTCAGCTATGTCGGCCAGGCGGCCGAGCAGGCGTCCGCCGCGGGCGAGCAGCCCAGAACGGCGTTCGATCTCCTGCGCGATCTTCGTTACACCGCCCTGAAGGTAACCGTGGACGGACCGCTCGACGGAAGGCTCGATTTCCGGATGGAGTTCAGCGGCGAAGGAACCTTGCGCCGCAACCAGCAGGATGTTCGCGTTCCGGTGAAGTATAATATTACCCTGGATGCAGCGCTGCTGGAGCTGCTCAATCAGGCGGCTCTCTCCCGAGACATCTCGTTGCAGATCGAAAGAGCCCTCAGCGGCGAAGATTAGGCGAAATCGTGTCAATCATCACATATTCGCGCCAATTTTTCGCCTTACCGGGCGAATATCATTCCCTTGTTGTGTCGGGGAGAGTATAAAAAGACTGAATAAAGGGCAACGCGATGGCGACTCAAAGGTTTGCGAAGCTTCTGGCGCTTGCGCCTGCACTGGCGGTGTTAACGCTCGGCGCATGCACGACCGTGAAGCTTGAAGGCGGCGATAAGCCGATCGAAGTCAATCTTAATGTCAAGATTGATCAGGAAGTGCGCGTCAAACTCGATCGCGAGATCGAGGATCTAATAGCGGATAATCCGGATATCTTTTAAGGGAGCCCGGGTGTGAGAAAACATATGAAACAGTCTATTGCTGTTATTGCAGCCGCGCTGTTCGCCGGGCTGGCCGCGCTGGTCGGCGTTGCGTCGGCGGCGAGCGCCACGATCGAGCGGGCGAAGGATCAGTGCATCGTCGGCGAACAGGCTGATGGCTATCTCGGCGTCGTCTCAGGGGCGAGCGCCAGCGATGCTGTCCGCCGCGAGGTGCGCGACGTCAATCAGCAGCGAAAGTCCTATTATGCGGACATCGCCCGGCGAAATGGCGTTTCCGTCGATGTCACGGCGAGGCTGGCGGCTGAAAAGCTGATCGCGTCGGACTTGCGCAGAAGCGGCCGCTGTGTCCGCGATTCGAGCGGCAGCTGGAAAAAAGTTTAAACAAACGAACGTCCCAATCGGACGCGAATCGGCGATAAGGAACTCCTCGCAAAAGGCCGAGGAGTTCCGCCGCATGTCAGAAAGTCCGGAAATAAAGCCCGCGCATGACCCCGCGCATGAAGAAGACCTCGGGGCTGTCGCCCTGTCGGCGCTTCTTTCCTCGCGCGTCTGTCACGATCTCATCAACCCGGTGGGGGCCATCGGGTCGGGTCTTGAGGTGCTCGACGATCCGGGCATGGAAGACACGATGCGCGACGCGGCGCTCGATCTCATCCGGTCCGGCGCGAAGAAGGCGCTTGCGCTATTGAGCTATGCGCGCCTCGCTTATGGCGCGGCGGGCGGTTTCGGCGCCCAGATCAGCCTCGATGATGCGGAGAAGGCGCTGGCGGCGGTCTACGACACCGTGAAGCCCGAGCTTGAATGGGTCATCGGCGCCGGGCTTGCGCCCAAGGAAAACGTCAAGGTTCTGATGATTCTCGCCTATGCGGCGGCGGACTGCGTTCCACGCGGCGGAACGGTGCGGATCACCGGCGATATCAGCGACTTCACGATCCGCGCGGCGGGCAACAAGCTCCTCCTGCAGGAAGACCTCGTTAAAGCGTTGAGGGGAGATCCCGAAGGGCTTGCGCCGAAATTCACGCCGGCGCTGCTCGCCGCCGAGATCGTTTCGGGTGCGGGCGGCTCGATCTCGGTTGAGAAAACCGAAGAGGCCGTCACCTTCAAGGCGGCGTTTTCTGCGCCGGCGGGCTGATTTCGAGACGCCTTGTTAACGCTCGGATAACGCGCGGCGGCGAAAATAGGACGGGAATGACCGGCGTCAGGCGGCGCCGGGGCAAGCAAGGTGAACCCGTCATGAGCGACAAGAAAATTTGTCTCATCGTCGATGATTCCGATGTCATCCGCGAAATCGCCGTCCGGATCATGGCCGATCTCGGTTTTGAAGCGTTACAGGCCGAACATGCGGCGATGGCGGTCGACATCTGCAAGCGGCAAAAGCCCGACGTCGTGCTGCTTGACTGGGACCTGCCCTCCATGGGCGCGCTCGATTTTCTGCGGGGCGCTGCCGAACTCGAGGCCGGGGACAAGCCGGAGATCATTCTTTGCGCCACGGAAAACGACCCGCAGCAATTCACTCTCGCGAAAGCGGCCGGGGCCGGGCATCACATTTTGAAGCCCTACGACAAATCCGCCATCGCCGCCAAACTGTCTGAAATCGGTCTTGTTGACGGCGCCGCGCCGGCCGAAAAGACGGCGGCGAACAACTAACCTTCACGCGGCGGGCAATAGCGCTTTGCCGGCGAACATGCCAATAAGCGCTCATGCCCATCATTCAGCTCATCGTGCTGGCGGTCATTCAGGGGATAACGGAATTTCTGCCCGTTTCCTCTTCGGCCCATCTCATTCTTGCGCCGCTTGCGGTTGAAAGCTGGGGCGACCAGGGCCCGCTGATCGACATCGCAGCACATGTCGGATCGCTGTTCGCGGTGCTCATTTATTTCAAGACGGAGACGGCCATACTGGTGCGCGGCGGCGTCGATACGCTGCGCTGGCGGGAAAGCGAAGACCGCAAGCTGTTTTTGTTTATCGCCGCGGCGACGATCCCGATCATCGTCGTGGCCGCTGTGTTTGTGCTCTTCGATCTGACCGAAGCGTTGCGGTCGCCGATGGTGATCGGCGTTGCGAGCATCGTCTTCGGGGCGCTGCTGTGGCATGGCGATCGCGCGCCGGCCGAAAAGGAAGGGCTTTCCCGCATCACCTGGCGCGAAGCGTTGACGATCGGCGCGGCGCAGGCGCTCGCGATCATTCCGGGCGCGTCGAGATCCGGCGTCACTATGACCGCAGCGCGCTATCTCGGCTGGACGCGCAGCGAAGCGGCCCGGTTTTCGATGCTGCTCGCGATCCCGACCATCGCCGCTTTCGGTCTGTTCGCCGGGCTCGAGCTGGTCAGCGAAGGCGCTGGCGCGAATATGGCGCAGGCCGGCGTCGTTGCAGCGCTGTCGTTCCTGTCAGCTTATGTGGCGATTTTCGCCTTCATGCGCCTCATCCAAAAGATCAGCTTTACGCCCTTTGTCATCTACCGAATTCTGCTCGGGGTTGTGCTTATTTATTTCGCCGGCGGGCTCGCCGCATCCTGACCATGCCTCAAGCCCGCCGCAGATAGGTCATGGCGCCGCCGGGATTTTGAAGTAAACGTTTAGCGTCGATGCGTTTGTTGAAAGTCTTTCCCTATGAATGTTGTTGTTGACGACTTGCGCCCCATAACCCCCGAAGGTGTGCGCGCGGCGGCCGGGCGGATTAAAGGCCATACGATCCGCACGCCGATTATCGAAAACGAGTTTTTGAATGAGGCGGCCGGCGGGAGAGTTCTCGTCAAGGCGGAAGTGCTCCAGCATTGCGGTTCATTCAAGTTCCGAGGTGCGTTCAACCGGCTCTCGCAGCTCACCGAAGATGAGCGAAAACGCGGCGTTGTCGCCTGGTCGTCGGGCAATCATGCGCAAGGGATTGCGCGCGCGGCGCGATATTTCGAGACGCCGGCGGTTATCGTCATGCCGGAAGACGCGCCGGCGCTGAAAGCGGAAAAGGTTCGCGCCTTCGGCGCTGAGATCATCACTTATGACCGCTATTCGGAAGACCGGGAAGAAATCGGCCGGCGCATTCAGGTTGAACGCGGCATGGCGCTCGCGCCCTCCTACGATCACCCCGACATTATCGAAGGGCAGGGCACGCTGGCGCTTGAAACGGTTGAAGATGCAAAAGCGCAAGGGTGCGCGCTTGACGCCTTCATCATCTGTTGCGGCGGCGGCGGGCTTACATCCGGCTGCGCGACTATTCTGGAGGAAGTATCGCCGAAGACCGAGGTCTGGATCGCCGAGCCGGAAGGTTTTGATGAAACATGGGACTCGATCCGGCGCGGCGAAAGGCAGAAAGCGGATATTACACGGAAGACGATCTGCGACGCCATCGCGACCCCTAGTCCGGGCCGCCTGACCTTCCCGATCATGCAGCGGCTGGTCCGCGGCGGGGCGACGGTGAGTGATGCGGAAGTCGGTCAGGCGATGGTGTTCGCCTACAAATATCTGAAGCTGGTGGTGGAGCCCGGCGGGGCGGCGGCGCTGGCGGCGATCCTCTCCGGCAAGGTCGACGCCGCCGGTAAAACCACGGCCATCACCCTGTCCGGGGGCAATGTGGATCCGGCGCTGTTCGCAGCGATTTTACATCAGCACGGATAAAAAGTCTTTTATTTCATATGGTTGTGCGCTCCCTCGCTGGAGGGGTCGCGTGATTGTGCATAATTCGTCATTGAATTGTTATAACATTCTCTTACATAATAGGAGGTTGCTGCGGCGCAACAAGACTCCTTCGGGAGTGCGCTGCAGGGCTGGGGTCCAGGCCGAAAAGCCGGCCTTCACGCTTTGCTAGCCATTCTCGGGCAAGCTGATGCGGAAGGCGGGCGTAAACAAAAGGTGATGGCATGGCGACGCCGAAAAAGCTGGGTATGGAACTTCAAGATGACAAGAAGCCGGTGACGTCCGGCGAACTGGCGGCGCTTGGCGGCCGGAAGCTGGTCTATATCCGCGCAGTGCCGGCGCTCGACGTGATCGACGACCTTGAAGATGCGATCGGCGAGGGGGAGATCGAATTCGACGCCGATGCGATCCTCTATTCCGTCCACGCCGCAGACGGTGAGCGCATCGCGCTTGTAGGCGACCGCGACATTGCTTTCGCGGCGGCGCGTCAGTACGAAATGAACCCGGTCAGCGTTCACTAACCGGACTTTCCGTAATCAGATTGATTTAGCGAATGTGCGCGCTTTAAGCGGCGTGGTGTTTCTGGTCGGCCGTAGCGATTGCGAAGAGCGCTTCGGCTGAATCGGCGCCGCGCAAAGCGTCGCGCGCTTCATGATCGCGCAGCAGGCGCGAGACTTTCGCCAACGCCTTCAGATGCGCGGCCGTAGCGTTGGCCGGCGCCAGCAGGAGAAAAATCAAATCCACAGGCTGGTCGTCGAGGGCGTCAAAACTGACCGGCGTTTCAAGGAGCGCAATGACGCCGGTGATGGCGTTGAGACCGGCGATTTTGCCATGCGGGATTGCAACGCCGTCGCCGACGCCGGTTGAACCGAGCTGTTCGCGCTCGAGAAGCGTCGACATGATGCCGCTCGCCGGCGCGTTGATCAGCTCGGCGGCGCGGTCGGCCATGGCTTGCAGGGCTTCGCGCTTACACCGGGCTTTCAATTTATGGATAACGCCTTGCGGGCTCAGAAGATCATCAAGTCCCATCACACTCACTTATACTCTCATTCTCGGTCTGCATCGCAATTACCGGGCCGTTGAAATCCGGGCCCCGATCGCCCGCGTGCGAACCGCACTCTACTGCTCGAACCGGCGTTCCTGGGCCATAAAGAGACGTCCCGCCCCCCTCAGGAGGCCGCCGGATCGATCCACCCTATATGGCCGTCGCGGCGGCGATAGACAACATTAATCCGGCCATGCGCCGCATTTTTGAACACAATCGCCGGTTGTTCGGAGAGGTCGAGCTGCATAACCGCCGCGCCGACCGTCATTTCCCTCAAAGAGGTCTCGCTTTCCGCCACGATGACGGGGTTCGGATCCCCCTCAAACGGCGAATCATCGTCGTCCTCGGCCTCTTCTTTCAGGGGTTCCAGAAGGTAGTAGGACGCTTTTTCCGCCGGTAAGGGCGGCTTGCCATTGGTGTGGTGGTCCTTGAGCCGGCGCTTGTAGCGCCTGATTCGCTTTTCGAGCTTTTCAAGGCTCACATCAAAGGCTCCATAGGCGTCGCCGCCCTCGCCATGGGCGGCCAGGAACACGCCTGAAGCGAGGTGAGTCGTCAGATCGCATTCGATCTGGTTGCGTTCTCGCGTAAATGTGACCGCCGCTTCCGCGCCCCGGTCGAAGTATTTGCGAACGCCTTCCTCAAGCCTCTCGGTCACATGAAGCTGCAGCGCGTCGCCCAGTTCTATGTTCTTGCCGCTGACATGAATATCCATGAGAACTCCTTTCGGTGGCGCTCCATGCGCCAGCCGTCATTTTTATATATTGGCGGCCGGCGCGCGGATTAAAGGTTTAAATCGCGGTTTGCAACATCGCCCGGCGGCGCTGGACCGAAGACGGGATATTCAGGGTCTCCCGGTATTTGGCGACCGTCCGGCGGGCGATGGCGACGCCCTCTTCCTGCAAAATTTCCACAATCTTGTCGTCCGAGAGCACCGCGTCCTGCGTTTCTTGCTCGATGAGTTCGCGGATGCGATAGCGCACGGCCTCGGCCGAGTGGGCTTCGCCGCCGCTGGCCGAGGCGATTGACGCGGTGAAGAAATATTTGAGCTCGAACAGACCGCGCGGCGTCGCCATATATTTATTCGAGGTGACGCGTGAAACCGTCGACTCGTGCATCTCGATCGCATCAGCGACGTTCTTGAGATTGAGCGGGCGCAGGTGTTTTATTCCGTGAACAAAGAATGCATCCTGCTGGCGCACGATCTCGGTTGCGACTTTGAGGATCGTCCTTGCGCGCTGGTCGAGGCTCTTGGCAAGCCAGTTTGCGTTGGCGAACTGATCGGTGACGTAGGACTTGTCCTTTTCGTCCGAACTCGCCGCCGAAATTTCGGCAAAATAGGTCTGATTGACCAGAACGCGCGGCAGGGTGTCGGTATTCAACTCGACTTTCCAGCCGCCATCCGGGGACTGGCGGATGAAAACATCGGGTGCAATCGCCTGCACGGCGCCGGCGCCGTAAGCATAGCCCGGCTTCGGCGTTAGCGCGCGGACTTCGGCGATCATTTCGCGAACGTCTTCCTCGTCGGCGCCGGTAGCCTTGATCAGCCCCTTGAGATCGCCTTTCGCGAGCAATTCGAGGTTTTCGATGAACGCCTGCATGGCGGGATCGTAGCGGTCGCCTTCGATGAGCTGCAGCTTCAGGCATTCCTTGAGATCTCGGGCGCCGACGCCGCTGGGATCGAATGTCGTGATGAGGGCGTGGGTTTCCTCGACATCGCAGAGATCGGCCCCGAGCCGCTCAGCGACAGCCTCAAGCGGTTCGCGCAGATAGCCGGCTTCGTCGATCAGGTCGATCAGATAGACGCCGATGAAAAGCTGCGCAGGGTCGCGAGTCGCCACATGCAGTTGTTCGGTAAGATGATCGGCGAGCGATATTTCCTTGCTGAGATTGGCGTCGAATTGCCGGTCCTCGTCGCCGCCTGAGCGGCCAGGGCCGGCATTGGCCCAGTCATTGGTGCGATAGTCGTTCGCCGCCGTATCGCTGCCCGAGGAGCCCGGGTCGATGTCTTCATATTCCGCATCGATGGATTCGCTCGCCTCCTTGACGGCCCCGTCCGCACTGAGATCGACTTCGCTGCTGTTTACGGATTCCTGCTCGCCGTCTTGCGTTTCGCCACGACGTTCGGCCGGGGCGTCGGGCGGCGTCTCGTCGCGTTCGAGAAAAGGGTTTTCCTCGAGTTGTTCGGCGACATAATCGGAGAGTTCGAGATTGGACAATTGCAACAGCTTGATCGCCTGCTGCAATTGCGGCGTCATCACCAGTTGCTGGGATTGCCGAAGCTCAAGTCTTGGGACTAACGCCACACCGCCCCCTTGTTCTTTCTACATCTGAAAGCGATCACCGAGATAGACCCGGCGAACATCCTCGTCGCCGACAATATCGCCGGGCGCGCCTTCCAACAGTACCTCGCCTTCGTGAATAATGTATGCCCGATCGATAATATCGAGCGTTTCGCGAACATTATGATCGGTGATGAGAACGCCGAGTCCGCGTTCCTTAAGATGTATGACCAGTTCCCTAATATCGGCGATGGCGAGCGGGTCGATCCCGGCGAACGGCTCGTCCAGCAGCATGAAGGATGGGGAGGTGGCGAGGGCGCGCGCGATTTCGACCCGGCGGCGTTCGCCGCCGGACAGCGCCAGCGCTGGCGCGCCGCGCAAGTGCGTGATGTGAAACTCGTTTAACAAATCGTCAATAATCGCCTGTTGCTTGGTCTTGCTGCGCTCGACCAGTTCGACCACGGCGCGCAGATTCTGCTCGACCGACAGGCCGCGGAAGATTGACGCTTCCTGCGGCAGATAGCCGAGGCCGAGCCGCGCGCGCTGATACATGGGCAGGCTGGTGACGTCGTGCCCGTCGATAAAGATCGCGCCCCGATCCGGCTGTATGAGGCCCGTAATCATGTAAAAGCACGTGGTTTTACCGGCGCCGTTGGGCCCTAGAAGGCCGACGACCTCGCCGCGTTTGACGCTCATCGAGACGCCGCGCACGACGGGGCGGCGTTTGAATGTCTTGCCGAGGCCTTCCGCCGCAAGGACGCCGTCGCTCTTTTCAGCCGCGGGTTGTTGCCTTGGCTGATTTTGAGACGCTTGTCCTTGCGATGCATTGGCGGCGGATTGTTCGACGGCTACTTCCATTTCATCGCTCATTAAGGGCGTCTCTCTTTAACGTTCGGTGAAGTTCGAATTTTAACCATTAAGTCTGGCCGCTTTCTTCCGTATAGAAGATGCCGCGGATCCGCTTGCCCGGGGCGGGGATGAATTTAACCCTGCCGCTGTCGACCCAGTAAACGACGGCGCCGGCGGACATGACCTGTTTACCCTGTTTGACGATGACATTCTCGGAAATGGTGATCGTGCGCGTTTTTTCCTCATAAAAGGCGCGCTCGCCGGTGATCGCCTCATTTCCATTCGAGAAACGCACCGTGCCGGTGGCGGTCATGGTTTCAAAATCGCCGTCGTCGTTGAGCGTCGCCTCGAGCCGTTGGGCGGTGAGTATCGCTTCAGCCTGCACCAGGCGGACGTTGCCCGTCCAGATTGTAACATTGTCCTGAAATTCCGCCGCGTCGCCCGATATATCGATCGGCTCGTCGCTGTCAGGCATCAGCTGCGCATGGGCGGCTGCGGCGGGAAGGAAAGCGATGATGAGGGCCGTTAAAAGGCTTCTTGCCATTGATCCAGTTTCTTTCGGTCTTGTTATTGGGTCGTCTGCGTTGCTTCTTTATCGTCGAGTTTCTTTGCAGCCTTCGGGTAAATCCGCATGCGTACATTGCCCTCGAAGACGACGCGGCTGTCGGCCCGGTAAGCCGTCATGTGGTCGGCGGCGAGCTCTGCGCCGTCGCTGCCTTTGCCGCCGACCGCGCCATTGCTTTCGACTTTCGCATCGTCGATCAGCACCGTCGCCGCAGGCAGTTTCAACAGATAAGTTTCGTCTGCGAATTCGTGCTCGAGTTCAACGCCGTCCGAAAGGGCGAGGACATTCTTGTCGCGGTCGTAAAGCCCTTTTTGCGCGGTGACGACGGTGGTCCGGTCCTGCGCGCCCTGGGTCGCCCGGGGCAGGGCGAGCTCCACATAGTCGGGACTGTCGGGGCGCTGCTTGGCGGATGCGGCGGTGATCTCAAAGGGATCGCCCTTGTCGTCGATACCGTCAAAGCGGGGGTTGGCCACACGCAGTTCTTCCGGGGAGGCGCTGAGGTCCTTGAAGTCGTCAAGGAACGCATCGGGCGCCTCGTTCGAACGGGTATTGAAGAGCAGCGCCGCCACCAGCACCACGCCTGAGACCGGCAGGATCAGGCGCAGACGGCGCACCAGCCGGGAGCGCGCCTTCGCCGCTTCGCCGGTCGTGCGCTGTTCAAAGGAAAGATTGTCGAGCGCGCGCCGGCCGACAATCGGCTTGCCCCGCGGAGCGCTTCGGTCCTGGCTGTTCGCCGCCTCGGTCATTCAACCTTCGCCGTCATGGTTTGCGGCGGCCGGGCCCAAGTCTCCCAACGCCGCCAAATACCGCCCTTATCCCCAATATAGTCGCGCTCCGGCGGGATGTAAGCAAGAGGCAAACGGAACCGGCCGGGACGCGGCGCCGCACCATCAAGCGCCTAGGAGTGGGCGAAAATATCGATTTCGGGCCAGCCCTCAAGGTCGAGCGCCGCCCGGGCCGGCAGAAAGCCAAAACAGGCCGCCGCCAGTTCTGTCCGCCCCTCGCGAGCGAGCATGTCTTCGAGCTTTTCTCTCAGGGCGTGCAAGTGAAGCACGTCCGAGGCCGCATAGTCGATCTGGGCGTCGGAGAGGACAGAAGCGCCCCAGTCGGAGGATTGCTGCTGCTTGGAGATTTCAAGCCCGAGAAGTTCGCGGACGAGATCCTTGAGCCCGTGCCGGTCCGTATAGGTGCGCGAAAGCTTCGAGGCGATCTTGGTGCAGTAGACGGGCGCCGTTTCAACTCCAAGCCAGCGTCTGAAGGCGGCGATATCGAAACGGGCGAAGTGGAAAATCTTCAAAACCTTGGGATCTGCGAGCAAGGCCTTCAGGCGCGGCGCGTCATAGGTCGTACGGTCAAGCTGTACGAGATGCGCGTTCCCGTCGCCGGAGGAGAGCTGCACGACACAAAGCGCATCGCGATGGGGGTTGAGCCCCATGGTCTCGCTATCGACAGCGACAACCGGCCCGAGGTCGAGTCTCGCCGGCAGATCGCCCTTATGCAGATGATTGGTCATGTCTTGTCTTTCGCGTTGATCCGCGACGGCTTACCCATCTTGGCGGGATTTGTGAAGGCGCGGTTAACAACCGGCCTTCGGGCGGGATCACGCCGTCTTGCGTACGACTACCGAACCAGCCGAGTAACCGGCGCCGAAGCCGCAGATCACGCCGATATCGCCGACGGCGAGGTCTTCGCGATGTTTGTGGAAAGCGATGATCGAGCCGGCCGACGACGTGTTGGCGTATTCATCGAGCACCACCGGCGCTTCCTCCCGGGTGGCGTCGCGGCCGAGCACCTTGCGGGCGATGAATTCGTTCATGGAAAGGTTCGCCTGATGGAGCCAGAAACGGCGAATATCGGCCGCCGCAACGCCGACATCGGCGAGATGCGATGAAATCAGCTCGCCGACCATGGGCACGACTTCCTTGAAGACCTTGCGCCCTTCCTGCATGAACAGTTTGTCCGTGCCGGGATCGGTTTGCGGGTCGGCGGAAACCCCTGTTTCGCGTTCGCAGTGATTTAAGAAGCCGAAATTATTGCGGATATTGTTGGAGAACTTCGTCTTGAGGCGGGTGCCGAGAATGTCCCAGGCTTCGCCGGACGGCGCGCCGTCCGCGCGTTCGAGGATGACGGCGGTTGCGACGTCGCCGAAAATGAAATGGCAGTCGCGGTTGCGGAAATTCAAGTGCGCCGTGCAGATTTCCGGATTGACCATCAGGATGCGCCGCGCCCCGGCGCGTATCAGGCCGAGCCCGGTCTCGATCCCGAATGTCGCTGAGGCGCAGGCGACATTCATGTCGAAACCGTAGCCGTCGATCCCGAGGGCATCCTGAATTTCGACCGCCATCGCCGGATAGGCGCGCTGCATGTTCGAGGCGGCGCAGATAACGCCGTCAATGTCTCCGGGGCCGAGGTCGGCTTTGCGCATCGCCTCGCGCGCCGCCGCGACGGCGATTTCCGCCAGCACGGACAGCTCGTTGTCGGCGCGCGCCGGAAGATGCGGCGCCATGCGGCCGATATCGAGAACGCCTTCCTTGTCGAGGGCGTAACGGGACTTGATGCCGGATGCTTTCTCGATGAATTCGGATGAGGACTTCTGCATGGGCTCAATGGCGCCCGTTTCAATCTCTCTCGCATGGTCGGTGTTGTAGCGGTCGACATAGGCGTTGAACGCGGCGACGAGTTCATCGTTCGAAATAGCGTTGGGGGGCGTATAAAGGCCGGTGGCGATAATGCGCACATCGGCGCTGCTGGTCTCGGGCATGACTTGGCTTTCAACTGGATCAGGTTTTTTCGCAATTTGCGCCGATACCGCCCGGCGCGCAACCGCGGGGTTAGCGGGCGAGTTTCTGGACGTCCTTCCAGCGCGGGCAGGCGGTTTCATGATCGTTGACCATACCGACCGCCTGCATGAAGGCGTAGACGATCACCGGCCCGCAGAACTTGAAACCCCTGGCCTTGAGCGCTTTCGACATTGCTTCGCTTTCGGCGGATTTGGTCTGGTGGTCGCGGTAGTTTTTGACCTTGTTGACGATCGGCGTCCCGTCGACAAAGTCCCAGAGAAAAGCCGAAAATGAGCCTTTTCCGTCTTCCATGATTTCGAGCCAGACTTTCGCGTTGCCGATCGTCGCGTCGATCTTGGTTTTCGAGCGGATGATGCCTTCGTCTTTCATCAGCCGCTCGATTTTCTTCGGCGTATATCGCGCGATCTTTTCCGGGTTGAACCAGTCGAACGCCTTCCGGAAGTTGTCGCGTTTGTAAAGGATCGTCCGCCAGGAAAGCCCCGCCTGAAAGCCGTCAAGGATGAGCTTTTCAAACAGGGCCCGGTCGTCATATTCCGGCGCGCCCCATTCCTCGTCGTGATACTGACGGTAAAGAGCGTCGTCTTCGGGCGCCCAGAGGCAATGGAGCTTCTTTGTCATATCCTAGAATACGCCAAAGAGTTTCGCGAGCCAGAACACGAGAATGAGATTCTGGACGATGAACAGCAGGAAGCGGAACAGCACGAACATGTTGCTCGTGGAGATGAGATGAACGACGGACTGGGCGATCCGTGCGGCGAGGTAAAGATAGGCGAGCCCGTCGGTCGCCGCCGTCTGGTTCGTGGCGATTGCATAGAGCATGATCGCCCCCGCGATGGGCAGGTTCTCATAGCAATTGGCGTGCGCGCGGGTGAGGCGCTTGCCGAGGCCTTCAACGTCATCGCCGGACGGCGCAAATGAATTGGCGGCGCGGCCGGCGGTCTGGACCTGCAAAGTCCGAAAGACGGCCAGGCAAACGAGCAGAGCGATTGTCCAGGCGGCGAAGCCGAGCAGGGCTGTTGCGGTTGGGGTCATGAGGTTCCCTCCTGTTTTGGTGGCGGGAACTTAGGCCTGTTCGAGATAGCCGGGAATATGGAGGCGCAGTTCACGGCCGTCGCAAAGGAGCGATTCTCCGGCGTCTCTCGCCTTTTCCCAGCGGTCCGTGCGGACAAGCGCGAGCGCGCGGTCGTCGACGTTGCTCATCAATGTCCCGATTGTTGAGTCTCCGGCGACGATTTCCGCGCCTTTCGCCGGCGCGGCGCCGTCGAACGCGGCGAGCAGCGTGCGCCGCCGCACCTCGCCCTTGCGTTTCATGCGGCTGGTGACTTCCTGACCGACGAAGCAGCCTTTTTTGTAGTCGACGCCGTTGAGAGCATCGTAATTGATGTCGAGAAGAAAGACTTCATCCGAACCGAAATCGGCGCCGAATTCCGGAACGCCGAACTCAAGCCGCCGCCGGGCGTAGTCGTCATCGCCGCCGTCTTCTCCCGCCGGCCCGATGGCGCGCCAGCCGAGGGCGGAGAGGCGCGGGTCCGGGAAGGCGTCGGCGTGGTTCAAGGCGTCAGAGCTTTCGGATGTCCAGACTTGAAGCGCGTCGTCGATTTCCAGCGCGACTTTCGCCCGCAACTTGTAAAGCATGAGGCGCTTCAGGAGCGCTGGAGCGGCGTCCTGAAAACAGTCGATCAGAAACATATCGCCCGTATCCGCGATGAAAAAATCGAACAGGATTTTGCCTTGCGGGGTAAGCAGCGCCGCGAAGATAGCATGTCCGGGCGCAAGACGATTGACGTCTTGCGTGATCAGTCCTTGCAGGAAGGCGTGACGGTCTTCGCCCGAGAGGCGGATCACGGCGCGGTCGGCGAGAAGAGCGGCGTTGGTCATGACCCGCCATATAGGCGCGGCGGCGCGAGGCGCCAACTGCTTCAGCCGGCGTTTCCGGTGATCCCCTGATAAACGCCGTATGCAAACGCCGACCCTAGGAAGAGCAACGCCAGGATCAGCAAGATGGCTGTGATCTTCATCAACATTTTTTGAATGCGTATGCCGACGCCAATCGCGACCAGCCCTACGACCCAGGGGCTGAACTTTATCGCCGTCGCCAGCAGGCCGCCAAATGAAGGCGCCAGACCGATAAGAAAATTCCAGATTGCGACGATTATGAAGGTGAACCCGCCAAGTGAGGCGAACAGAAGCAAACCTTCGAATGATATTCCGTCATCATTGAGATGAGCCGGGCGTGAGGCGGCGCCGTCCGTCGAGCAGTTTCGGCGCAGGTCGGCTTCCCGTTTTTCCTGTTGGCGACGTTGATCCTCGTGCATTCGCCGCCATTGTTCCTGCTGGCGGCGAAACTGTTCGTCTTGCCGATGCCTGGCGCCGATATCGTAGGCGGACTGGTCCGCTCCCGGCGTCAGCGGTCGCGAGCCCGTCCCGTAGTAGCCTTTTCCGTAGGCGTCGGACATGTCGGTTCTCCCCTGGTTCGCCGCCAAGTATGCCGTCAGGCGAAATTTCAATCAACTTATCTCGGCCAACCCATGAAAAGCGCCCAATGCGCGCTGAACAACGCCGATGGTTCAATCCGTAAATCTGATCCAGCCGATTGCGCGAGGCGCCAACCGCTTATCGGTTCATGACCTCGGTGACGCCGCTGATGACTCCCAATACAAAACCGATGGCGACAATAAGCAGAAAAATCCCGATAAGGATCGCCACGATTTTGCTCAATAGTTTATAGATATGCCGGCCGATCAAAAAGCCGCCAATGCCGACCCCCCAGGCGCCGTGCTGAACGATCGCAGCCAGGACAGGATTCGCCGGATTAAGCGAACCGACCACGCCGTTCCACAGCGCCACCAGGGCAAATATGAAAGCGCCGATCCCCACAAAAAATGAAATTGCGTCGCGGGTTTTGGCGATTTCGTCCGCTGTCGGCGGGGTGTAATTGGCGGAACCCGTCGCGGCGGTGTAACTTGAGTTGTCGGTTTGATGATTGCGCCATGCCTCTTGTTGGCGGCGTTGCGCATCGTAAGCTTGCTGCTGGCGCTCCTGCTGACGCATGAACTGTTCGCTCTGACGCCGTTGCGCGCCGATATCGTAGGCGGACTGGTCCGCTCCAGGCGTCAGCGGTCGCGATCCACTCCCGTAGTAGCCTTTTCCGTAGGCGTCGGACATGCCGGTTCTCCCCTGGTTCGCCGCCGAGTATGTCCTCTGGCGAAATTTCGATCAACTAATCCGTAATCCGCCTTTGCGTTCGGCCCGATGACCGCTAAACAACAGCGATGGCCGAG
The DNA here is from genome assembly GCA_913055785.1 of uncultured Parvularculaceae bacterium. Taxonomy (GTDB): domain Bacteria; phylum Pseudomonadota; class Alphaproteobacteria; order Caulobacterales; family Parvularculaceae; genus Hyphococcus. Next base: position 22,421 of record CAJXLJ010000019.1, read on the forward strand.
ACTTATGACCTGATCCTGCGCGGCGGCGTGGTCGTCAATCACGACGGCGAGGGCGCACGCGATATTGGCGTCCGGGACGGCAGGATTGCGGCGATCGGGGTTCCGGCGTCGGCGGACGCCGGCGAGGTGATCGACTGCGCCGGGCTTCATATCCTGCCAGGCGTCATCGACAGCCAGGTGCATTTCCGTGAGCCGGGGCCCACCCACAAGGAAGACCTTGAGACCGGGAGCCGCGCTGCGGTGCTGGGCGGCGTCACCGCCGTTTTCGAAATGCCGAACACGTCGCCGCTGACGGTCACGAAAGAGGCTATCGAAGACAAGCTCGCGAGAGCTTCCGGAAAAGGCGCGGACGGTCATGGCGGCATGTTCTGCGATCACGCCTTTTATGCGGGCGCGACCCACGGCAATCCGAGAGACCTCGCCGAACTCGAACTTTTGCCTGGCGTTTGCGGCGTCAAAATCTTCATGGGCGCATCGACTGGCGATCTTCTCGTTGAAGACGATGAGGGGGTGCGCGAGGTGCTCGCGCACGGCCGGCGCCGGGTCGCGATCCATTCCGAAGACGAATATCTCCTGCGCGAGGGCAAGTCGCGCGCAAGGGACGGGGACTGGACGTCACATCCGGAAGTCAGAAGCGTTGAGGCCGCGGTCCGGTGTACGGAGCGCCTGCTGCGCCTTGCACGCGAAACCGGACGGCGCATCCATGTGCTGCATATTTCAACCGCAGATGAGATTCCGCTGCTCGCCGCCGCCAAGGACATCGCGACGGCCGAAGCAACGCCGCAACACCTGACGCTCGTGTCGCCGGAGTGTTACGAGCAGCTTAAAGGACTCGCCCAGATGAACCCGCCGATCCGGGATGCGCATCATCGCGAGGGCCTATGGCGGGGCGTCGCGCAGGGCGTCATCGACGTTATCGGTTCCGATCATGCGCCGCACACGCTGGAAGAAAAAGCTAAGCCTTACCCGGCCTCGCCATCGGGCATGCCGGGCGTGCAGACGCTAGTTCCGATCATGCTCAACCATGTGGCGGAAGGCCGGCTGACGCTTTTGCGCTTCGTCGATCTCGTTTGCCACGGGCCGAACCGGATTTTCGGGATCGCCGGCAAAGGCCGCATCGCCGCCGGATACGATGCGGATTTCACGATTGTCGATCTGAAAGCGAAGCGCACGATCACTCATGACTGGTCGGCGTCGAAATCAGGCTGGACCCCGTTCGACGGCGTGGACGTGCAAGGGTGGCCTGTCGGTACGATCATCCGCGGGCGCCGGGTGATGTGGAACGATGAAATCATCGGCGAGGCGGCGGGCGCGCCGGTTCGTTTTCAGGAAACGCTTTAGATCACAAGAAAGATATGGAGTAGGGCATGAGACATGCAGCGCTGGCGATATTGCTGTTCACGGGAGCCTGTTCCGGCGGCGAGCCTGCGCCGCAATCGCAAGCGCCGGCCGCTTTGCCGGCTGCGGACATGCTCGAGGGCGCATGGACGGAGGAAGACGCCGCGCCGCTACTCGACAAGACCCTATATCTGCATCTCGAAACCGATCAGGGCGCGCTGAGCGCGGCGGAGAAAGCCGCCGCCGCCGAACTGCTCGCCGCCGGGGAGCGGCTTCATCTCCTTTATCTCGACCAGAAGCATCCGCAGGCGCGCGCCGCACGAGAGCTGCTTAACAACCATCCGGAACTTCAGGGACTCAACGACGTCTTTCGCATGATGATAGGACCTTTTGCGACGACGCTCGATAATCAGCGCGAGCCGATTCTCAATGTTGCGCCTGAAACGGCCGGCAAGAACATGTATCCGCAGGATGCGACGCGTAAAGGCGTCGACGAATGGCTGGCGGAAAACCCGGAACGCCGCGACGACATCATGCATCTGCGTGCGGTCGTGCAAACAGCCGAGCCGCGCAATCTCAACCGTGCGCTCGCGACGCTCGACGCCTATCCGGCGCTGGATCTGTTGCATCCGGGATTGCGCGCGAAGCTGCAGGACAGCGCCGGCTTCCTCTCGGTGCCGTATTCCGTCGCCTATGCGCCGGACATCATGTTTATCTATGACCGGCTGAACGCCGCCGCCGACTATATGGAAAAGGAAGACCCGGCCTTCTCGCGGTTCCTGCGCCTGCGCGCCCGGGATTTTCTCGCCGACGATTATGAGGGCGGCGACGCGGCCTGGGTTACTGGCGACTTTACCGGCAATCTCAACGCCCAGATCGGCAGTTACGAGACCTATGACGACTCGCTTTACGGCGTGAAAAGTTTCTTCAGCCTTTCCCTGCTGCAGCGGGACAAGGAACGCAGCGATGAACTCGCCGAGGCGATCGGCGATATTCAGGCCATCGAAGACGCGTTGCCCTACGCGGCGCGCAAGAAAGTGCGTTCGAATATTCCCGTCGGCGTTTACGACGTCGTCGCGGACTTCGGACAGTCGCGCGGCACGAACACGGCGACGATCCTGCCCAATGAAGGACATCTGTCGCGTCAATATGGCCGGACGATCCTGATCCGTTCGAACATTCTCACCAACCCGGACATTTTCGCGACCGCAGAAAACGCCTTCAACGCGGCGACTGTTGACGCCCATCACGGTGACTTGAAAGCGGAAGGCAATTTCTATCGCACGCTCTGGCACGAGATCGGCCACTATCTCGGTCCCGACCAGACAAAGGACGGACGCGATATCGATGCAGCGCTGCAGGACACGGCGGATATGTTTGAGGAGATGAAAGCCGACCTCGTATCGATCTTTGCCTCGCAAATGCTGCATGACGCCGGTCAGCACAGCGACGAACGCCTCGCCGCCATCTATGCGGCGGGGATCAACCGGGTGTTGCAGAAAGTCGAGCCGCGCCGCTCGCAGCCCTATCAGACCATGCAGCTCATCCAGTGGAACTGGTATCTCGACAAGGGCCTCTTGCGATTTGAAGACGGTAAGCTCGCAATCAATTACGCGCTTTACCCGGAAGCGGTCTCAAGCTTGCTCACGGCAGTCATCGACATCCAGTATCAGGGCGATCGCGACGCGGCCAACGCATTTGTCGAACAGTGGACGGTGTGGGATGAAGACCGTCACGGCGCCGTCGCCAAGGCGATGCGCGATGCGGAGGAGTATCGCTATCGGCTGGTGACGTACCATGCGCTCGGCGAGATTCCCCGCGGGAATTGAGCGTGGCGGCGAGCGGGCGTTAGTGCGCGGAGCCTTGGTGTTATCTTGTCAGCAGAACAGGCGGCCGGAATTCCTCATGCCGCCAGAAAGGGTCCTTGGCTTCTTCCTCGTCGGGTTCCGCGAAATTCAGATACCCGAAATAAGATGCGATCTTTCGCTCATCCATATTTTTAATCGCATTCCTGCCATGCATGAAACGCGTATTGTCTAGAACGACAACATCGTTCGCCTGCCAGGGAATTGGCGCAGTCAGCTTGTCGGAAACCTCTTTTATTATTGCAACGAATTCATCCGGTATGATTTCGCCGTTTTCAAAAACCGGGTTCTGTTTTCTGCCGAGCATGTATCGCGCAAAAAGAATAAAATTGCCGAACGCAAGCTGTTCGCAAAACATTGGTTTGTGAAAGAGCGGGCGTGTAAAGTACCTTTTAATCTGACCGCCCGGCATTCGCGTCAGAGAATAGGGGCAGCGTTTGGGGGGCGCGGCCAACATTTCGTCGCTGGGTTCAGGGCTTCCCAGCCAGTATTCTACAACGGTTGGGTGCGCGATATGCGCATATTGAAGGCGCCTGTTTTTGTATTTTTCAAATACCTCCCCTGGCAGCATTTTGACAATTTCTACGCCGTCGCAAATGGTCGTTTCACCGCCTGACGATGGCGGATTAAGACACCAGAAAAAACAGACATCCGGCTTCCAGGGTTCTCGCGACAATTCAGGGTGAAGCGGAAATGGCTTGTAACCCAAATTCACGGATTGAACATTGTGTGCGTCATCCATGATGACGCGCCCACGGCTTTCATTGTATACGGAGCTTGTACAGTAACGGCGAGTAAAGGCCTGAAACTCGCCAAAATCCAGATTGAACCCCTTTAAAAGCAACGCGCCGTGTTTTTTATACAGCCCGATAAACACATCTTCCGGGATGTCGGATATCGGAGCTTTCCCGGCGGGTGAAATTACCGCATAAGGCGCGCCGTTTTCAGGTTCGGTGATGCAGAACATGCTCGGTTCAATAGACTATAATCACTGCATCGACTAGATAATTGCTGCATCTTATTGCGCCTTGCGCTACCGGTGTAAATGACATCCCTTAGGCGAGAGACGTATCGATCATGGAATTATCTGGATTGTTGGAAAACCCGGACTGGTATCTTTATGCGCTTGAATCTTCGGGTGCTACGTTTACGCCCATGTCAAGAGAGCACTATCGGCGCTCGATTTTCCTTGACCGCCGCCTCGCCGCTCAATCCGATCAGCGAAAACTGATTGCTTATGACAAGCTTGCCGAAGCCTTGGGCGACAAGCTCCATCAGCCGTCGCCGGTTTCATACATATTTACGATGGCTCATTGCGGGTCGACGCTCTTGTCGAGAGCGCTTGACGTGGAGTCTGGAACCCTTGTGTGTCGCGAGCCCTTACCGCTTCGGCAATTGGCCGTAGAGTATGTGACTCAAAACGCGGCCCAATCTGGATCAGGCGACTGGCGCGCGCGGCTTGAACTGGTTACATCCCTTTTGGGTCGCGGTTATCAAGCGGAAGCGCCGACCATTGTGAAGGCGAACGTTCCGGTCAACTTCATTTTAGATGAAATCCTGTCAACATCTGCGACCCCGTTGTCCGTGTTTGTCTATTTCCCGCTGGAGCGTTATTTGCTGGCGGTGTTGAGAACGCCAAAACATCGGCAATGGGTGAAGAATGTTTGTGAGGCGCTTCTTCCTGCGATCAAACGCCATGCGCCGGTTGACGCGAATACGCCGCTCGCGCAACTGGCGGCCGGCTTGTGGCTTTCGCAGGTTAGAAGTTACTCAGAGGCGATGACAAAATATGCAAAGACCGTTTCATTAGATGGAGAAGAGTTTCTCAACACTCCAAAGCCGGTTCTTCGGAAGGCTTTTTCCTATTTTAAGGCGTCAGTCTCCGAGGAGCAGCAGAATTCAATTCTGAATGGCGAGCTTTTTTCTCATCATTCGAAAATGCCAAACGTTCCTTTTGATAACGCAAAGCGACTCGAAATTAGGGAAGGCATCCGCAAGATTATTCAGCCGGAACTGGATCAGGCGCGCGAGTGGGTGGAGGCGGTCGCCAAGGATAACCCTTTGCCGGAGAAACTTTCCAGACCGCTACACGGCGATGCGCCCGCTTTGCTCGCCTGATATCACGTAAGACGCCATTCGGCAGGCGTGTCTCAGGGTGTGTTTCGCCAGATGAAGGGCGCATCCTGGTCGTCTTCCAGCGCCTCTTCAAGCGGCGCAGTCAAACGCGCGACAATCTCGCCGCCCAGTGCGGCGCGCGCGGCGGCGTGATCGCGCGCCCGGCGGTCGCAGGAAGGGAAGTGCTGCTGCGCGGCGCGGTAGCCCTTGTTGAAGCGCGCGACCATTTCGTTACGCGCATCCGGCGCCGGTTCTTCAAGGTCGACAAGCGACTTCATGCGTTCGCGCCAGATGTCGGCTTCAAGACGGGGCTCGCAGGTGCGGCGGATATGGTGCAGCTCGCCGAAGATCGACGAGAGGGCGTAAAGATCGTCCTGACGCTGTTGATAGCGCTCATAGGTCTGCGCCGCTGCGCCTGAAGCGGCAAGGACGCATGCGCTGAGAGCGGGTATGAAAAAACGGTTCATCATGGGCGATCTGACACGGCGATTATAGCCGGATTATGACCCTTTGCGAGCGGCTTCACGGATTTCAGCGGCGCGCAGGAGGGCTTCCCGGGTCTTGTCCCAGGAAAAGCGCGCGATGGCGGTGTCCATATCGACAAATTCGGCTTCGGCGGCGTCGTCGCCGGCCTGCGGCTCGCCTGAGACCCATTCGGCCACATAGTCGATAAGGAGCGTATGGACCGACACCTCGCCGCCATGCGAGCCGGGCGCGGCTTCGAACACATCGATGAGGCCGATAATATCGATCTCAAGTCCTGTTTCCTCGCGGACTTCACGGCGCACGGCGTCTTCAATCCTTTCGCCATAGTGAAGCCCGCCGCCGGGTATGGACCATTTGCCAAGGAATGGCGGCTTGCCGCGTTTTATCACCAGCACGTCTTCGCCGCGGAAGACCACGGCGCCGACGCCGATGAAAATCTTTTCTTTTTCATCCATGAATCGCTTTCTACTCTATCTCCATGTGCGGACGCTATTGGCTGAATTCATCCCCTTCGGAACTCGCTGAACGATTCGGGGTCGACGTGCGGGACAATTTTCCGCCGCGCTACAATATCGCCCCGACTCAGCCGGTCGCCCTGATCCGTCAAAACGACATGCGCCGGCGCGAATACGCACTGGCGCGCTGGGGATTTATTCCCGGCTGGGCGCGCAAGGAGCATCTGCAGCGCATGGGTTCGAAACCGCTCATCAACGCGCGCGCTGAGACTGTTATTGAGAAACCGACTTTCCGTTCCGCCTACAAGCGCCGTCGCTGTCTCATTCCTGCGAACGGATTTTATGAATGGAAACCTGTGCGCGAAGGCGCGCAAGCTCAAAACAAAGGCGGCGGCAAGCAACCCTATGCGATCAGCCGGGAAGACATGGCGCTTTTCGCTTTCGCCGGTATCTGGGAGACGGCGACCGATCCCGATGGCGGCGAGGTCGATACGGCGGCGATCCTGACCTGCGCGGCGGGTCCGGACGTAAAATCCGTTCACAGCCGCGAGCCGGTTGTGATCGCGCCAGAACATTATGCCCTGTGGCTGGAAGCGGACGAGCGCGATCTTGCGATGCTGGCGGACCTGCTGGCGCCGCCGCCTCAAGGAACGTGGGCGATGACGCCGGTTTCAACAGCGGTGAATTCGTCGCGCCATGACGGGCCGGACCTGATCGAACCGCTCGCGGCGTCCGGTCAGCTTTTCGCCAACGCCTCGCGGTGATGTCTGGCTTCCTCGCGGTAATGGGCTGATCCCATCAGCGCGAACTTGTCCTCGCCCTCCTTGAGGTCGCGGAACTTGCGCGCCGGCATGCCGGCCCACATCTCCCCGGCGGGGACGATCTTGCGCATGCTCAAGAAAGCGCCGGCGGCGAGCATCGCGCCGGTTTCGACGACCGACCCGTCAAGCATGGTGGCGCACATGCCGACGAACCCGCCGTCATGGATCGTCGCGCCGTGCAGCATGCATTTATGGCCGATGAGGACGTTCTCGCCGATGATCGTCGGCACGCCGCCAAGCTCCGGCTCGTCCACGTGAACGATCGTACCGTCCTGTACGTTCGAGCCCTTGCCGACGACGATCCTGTTTGAATCGCCCCGCAGCACGCAGCCATACCAGACCGACGCGTTCTCATGCACTTCGACATCGCCGCACACGACGGCGCCCGGCGCAATGAAGGCGGTCTCATGGATTTTCGGTTTCTTGTCGCCGATGGCGAAGATTAAAGGTTTCATGATTATCCCTTCACTGCGTCCGGCTGATTCATCGGGTGCGCTTTTTCAAACGCCGGTAATTTCGAGCAACGCTCGTAAATCTCATTCATGCGCCTGAGACCGGAGACGTCAACGCCGAAGCGCATGGCGCCGAACATCTGCGGCACGAGGCAGCAATCGGCGATGGTCGGCGCGTCGCCGGCGCAGAAGTCGCCTGCGGTTTCAGCGAGCATTTTCTCGACCGCCGCCATCGCCGCGCCGGTTCTCGCTTCAAGCCAGTTCTTTAATGCAACGTCGTCGAAATTGCCCTCGGTCTTTAGATAAGTCTGAACGCCGAGATTCATGAAGGGCTGCGCCTCGCAGGCGATACTGGCGGCGATGGCGCGGGCTTTCGCCCGGAGGACGGGATCGGCGGGCAGCAGCGTCGGAGAAGGGTGAACCTCTTCAAGATATTCCATGATCGCCAGCGACTGGGTGATGACCGCGCCGTTATCAATCTCGAGCGCCGGCACAAGCCCGAGCGGGTTCCGGGCGAGATAGGCCCCGCTCTTTTGCTCGCCCTTGAGCAGGTTCACCGGCTCATAGGCGTAATCGAGCGTCTTGAGGGCGAGGGCGATGCGCACCCTGTAAGTTGCGCTGGAGCGCCAATATCCGAACAGTTTCATGAGCCTGGCCTGAATTCCTGAATGCATTTTACGGAGCGGTTGCCGACAATTAGTAACATATGTTACTAACTGGCGCGCCCGTTCAACCTAATTTGCGAGAGGCATAGATCATGGCGGACCTGTTCGAAAACCCTATCGGCACCGACGGCTTCGAATTTGTCGAATATACGAGCGGCGACCCTGATGCGCTCGCGGCGCTGTTCGAACGGCTGGGCTTTACGGCAGTGGGCAAGCACCGCTCGAAGGACGTCGTTCACTATCGCCAGGGCGACATCAACTTTCTTTTAAACCGCGAAAAGTCGGGCCAGCCGGAAGTCTTCCGCGGGCAGCACGGCGCCGGCGCCAACGCCATGGCGTTTCGGGTGAAAGACGCGCAACACGCGTTCAAAGAAGCGGTGAAGCGCGGCGCGAAACCGATCGAGGCGAAAGCCGGCCCGATGGAATTGAACATTCCGGGTATCGAAGGCATTGGCGGCCTCAACGTCTATCTCGTCGACCGCTACGGCGCGCGCTCGATCTACGACGTCGATTTCGAACCGATTGAGGGCGCGGACCCGGCGAAGAACGACATGGGGCTCACCTATATCGATCACCTGACCCACAACCTGCATCGCGGCAATATGGACAAGTGGGCCGCCTATTACGAAGACATCTTCAACTTCCGCGAAATCCGCTATTTCGATATCGAAGGCAAACTCACCGGTCTCGTCTCTAAGGCGATGACGAGCCCGTGCGGGAAAATCCGCATTCCGCTTAACGAAAGCCAGGACGACAAATCGCAGATCGAGGAGTTTCTTCAGCGCTATAACGGCGAAGGCATCCAGCATATCGCGCTTGGCACGGACAATATTTACGAGACTGTTGAAGCGTTGCGTGATCGCGCGGTGCCGTTCCAGGATACGCCGGACACCTATTACGAAAAAGTCGGCGAACGTGTCGGCGATCATGGCGAAGACCTTGAGCGCCTCAAGAATAACCGCATCCTCATCGACGGCGCGCCGACCCAGGGCCAAGGGCTCCTGCTGCAGATTTTCACGCAGGATGCGATTGGTCCGATCTTTTACGAGATCATCCAGCGCAAGGGCAACGAAGGCTTCGGCGAAGGCAACTTCAAGGCGCTGTTCGAGTCGATCGAGGAAGACCAGATCCGCCGCGGCGTGTTGAAGGAAACAGCGTAGGTTTTTCCATGTCCGTTACAGCGGCGCCCGCAAAGCCGTCCAAAAACAAGCGCCGGGAACTTATCCTCGAGCGGTTCGCGCCTTACCGCATCGTGGCGCTCGGCCATGAAGTGTCGGGGAGGCTGGCGCGCGCCTATCGCGATGAAAACATCACGATCCCTGAATGGCGGTTGCTCAAGCCGATGAAGTCGCCGCCCGCGATGTCGTGAAACGCACGCCTATGGACAAGATGACGGTCAGCCGGGCGGTCGCCAGCCTTGAAGAAAAAGGGTTCGTCCGGCGCATGACCAGCGCCAGCGACCGGCGCGTCAGCATGTTGTCGCTGGCGGTCTCCGGGCGCGCCCTGTTCGACCGCATCGCCGCGCTGGCGCTCGCTTACGAAGACGATCTCCTTTCCGCGCTTTCCGCCGAGGAACGTGAGGCCTTTGAGCAGGCGCTGTCGAAACTCGAGGCCCGGGCGCAGGAAAACGGCGACTGAAACGCGTTTCTGCGACTTGCTGAAATCAGGTTAACGCTTCAAAATTCGGTCATCCCTGCGAAGGCGGGGGGTGATGGATTAAAGTGTGGATTTCCGCTTGTGCGGGAAAGTTCGGGGAATTTGTGACGCGAAGCTGGTTTGCCGGTTCAGTAAAATTGAGCGGACGGATTTTGCTGGTCGCCTCCATATTTCTATCCGGGTGCGTCTCCTTTCCCGACGCGCCGACAGCGGTTGTTGCGCCGGCTGTAGAAGAGAGGGCGATCACCAGCATCGATGGCGCAAGGCTGGGGCTTGAGGTCTGGCAAGCGGAAGCGCCGCGCGCGGTCATCATCGCCGTTCATGGAATGAACGACTATTCGAACACCTTTACCGGGCCCGGCGCATGGTGGGCGGAGAACGCATCGATCACGACCTACGCCATCGATCAGCGCGGCTTCGGGCGGTCGCCGGATTTCGCCCGTTGGGCGGGAGCGAAAACGATGATCGCCGATCTGCGCGCGACTGTCGCGGCTGTGCGCGCGGAAAATCCGGACACGCCGCTTTACGTACTTGGTCATTCCATGGGGGCGGCGACAGTCATGGCGGCGCAGGCGGAAAGGCCGCTTGATGCTGACGGGCTTATTCTCGCCGCACCCGGAATTTGGGGCGGCAAGGCGTTGCCGCTCGCTTATCGTATTGCGGTTAATCTCGTTGCGACGTTCGCGCCAGGCAAAACGCTCACTGGCGAACGGGCGCATCGTCAGGCGACCGACAATATTGACATCCTTCGCGCGATGTCTGCGGATCCGCTGGTAATCAAGGAGACGCGGGTCGATTCAATCCTCGGCGTGACGCGCCTGATGGGCGAGGCCTATGAAGAGGCGGGCGATATCGATGCGGATGTGTTGTTCCTCATCGGCGCAAAGGACGAGATCATTCCGGTTAAAAAGATGATGAAAACAGCCGGGAAGCTGAAAGGGGACGTCACCATCCGCCACTATCCGGAAGGCTGGCATCTTCTGTTTCGCGATCTTCAGGCGGAAACCGTATGGCGCGACGTCGCCGGCTGGATTGAGCGGCGCGAGGAGAAGAAAACCGGCGGTTAGTTCTGCAGCAACCGGTTCGGGTGCATGCCGTCTACATAGCCCATGAAGGGCGGGTGGATCGAATAGCCGAGCAGCTCCTGCGCGCGTGAGGGCAGGGTCGCCGCGATTTCCTTCGGCACGGCGAGCGACATGTTTTCAAGCGGCCGCGCCCAGCCGGCGCAATATTGCGGCGTGACGATCAGGCGCGCAGCCTCCGACTTGTTGGCGCCGCCGCGATGCCACAGCGCGCCTTTCGCGATCATCAAGGAGCCCGCCGGCATCGTCGCCTTGACGATATCGGCGCGCGCGCCGGGGTCGTCGTTTACATCTCGGACGGTTTTGTCCGCGAAGGAGGCGAGACCGACGACGCCCTCCACAGCCTGTTCCGGCCATTCATGGCTGCCGGGCAGGATTTCCGTGGCGCCGTTTTCCTCGGTGGTGTCGTCGATCGCCCAGAACGCGCTGACGCCGCAAGCGCGTCCGCGCGGTCGCGGGATCAGGATATGCGCGTCGTCATAATGCCAGGGTTGAACGCTTTCTCCCGGGTCGAGCCTGATTGCGAGACACGCCGACAACAGGCAGGATTTTCCGAGATCCCGTTCCACGAAAGCGAGCGCCAGCGGATGCGTCACGAGGTCTGCGAAAACCGGCGACTTGGCGAGAAGCGCGTAGACCCGGTTCGATCTCAGCCCTTCGAAGTCGTTGCGCCCGTAAATTTTCCGGTCGAGATGCGGGGCGAGCGCATCGCGGATCGCGCTCACGCCCTGAGCGCTCAGCACGTTTTCGAAAATGATATAACCGTCTTGATCAAAAGCGCTTGCGCAGTCTTCGAAGCTTCGCTCGCCCAGCCACGGCGAAAGATCGCCGACGCTTAACGGTTCATCCGGTTCGAACATGGCGCGCTCCTCGGGCTTGCGGAACGCATTCTCGATAGCCGCCGCGCCGCCGGTCAAGCGCGGCGAGCAGCAGCGCCGGTTTTATCGCGGATGGATCGCGCAGGCGCCGCCCCCGTTCTTCTCGAAATAGCGCTGGTGGTATTCCTCGGCGCGCCACCATTTGCCGGCGGGCTCGATGATCGTGGCGATCGGGCGTTGATGCGCGCCGGACTTATCCTGCGCTTCTTTCGAAGCCGCCGCCTTTGCGGCTTGTTCGTCGGAATGGGTGAAAATCGCTGTGCGGTACTGGTCGCCCACATCGGGTCCCTGCCGGTTGAGCTGGGTCGGATCGTGGATCGCCCAGAATGTTGCGAGGAGATCGTCATAGGAAACGAGCGATGGATCGAAAACAATGCGAACCGCTTCCGCATGACCGGTGCCCTTGCGGCAGACCTCTTGATACGTCGGATTATCCGTGTGTCCGTTCGTATAGCCGACTTCGGCGTCCACGACGCCTTCGATTTCACGAAAAGCCTGTTCAACGCCCCAGAAACAGCCGGCGGCGAAAGTGGCGACTTCGGTCATGAACATGCCTCCAGAATGATACTCTCCGCATTAAGGAGCCGCCGTTGACGGATGCAAGTTAAATCACGCTTTTGTGCTCGGCGCTGTCGTTCGGGCGATCCAGTCGAGAAAAGCCGGCGCCGAACCGCCGGGCGAGACGGAGAGGGCGGCGACGGCCGGTGTCTCGTAGGGATGGATTTCAAGTATCTTGTCGCGCGCGGCCTCAGGCGCGGCGGTCTTGACGATCATCGCCGTTTCCTCGTCGTCCCTGATCTCTCCCTCCCATTTATAGAGTGACTGGATGCGACCCAGAATATTGACGCAGGCGGCGAGGTCTTCTTCGATCAGTGTTGCGCCGATCTTCCGGGCGGTCGGTTCGTCGGGCGCGGTGACGTAGAGAAAGACGATTTCGGTCATGTTGCGGGCGCTCCTGCGGCGGCGTAAGGGAGTGGCGTTTCAAATGGCGCGGGCGAGAGTCTGCGCATGGAGATAGGGATGCGCAAGCTCGATCACGACCAAGCGCTGGTGCTGTTTTCTGGCGGGCAGGACTCGTCGATTGCGCTCGCCTGGGCGCTGGATCGCTATGGCCGGGTGGAGACTATCGGTTTCGATTACGGCCAGCGCCATGCGGTGGAGCTTGAAACGCGCCAGGAGATGCTGGCCTCCTTGAGGCAGGCGTTTCCGGCTTGGGCTGCGAAACTCGGCGACGATACGCTGATCGACGGCGGCGCGCTGCGCAGTCTCAGCGAAACGGCGATGACTCACGAAACGGAAATCGTCATGGCCGAGAACGGCCTGCCGACGACCTTCGTGCCGGGGCGCAATCTGTTTTTCCTCGTCCTCGCCGGGGCGCTCGCCTATCGCCGCAATACGGGCGTTCTGGTCGCCGGCATGTGCGAGGCGGATTATTCCGGCTATCCGGATTGCCGCGCGGCGACGCTCAGCGAGCAGATGGCTGCGCTGCGCCTCGGCATGGAGACGGATCTCGATCTTGAAACGCCGCTGATGCGCATCACCAAGGCTGAAAGCTGGCGCCTCGCGGAAAAGCTCGGCGGTGAAAAACTCGTCGCGCTCGTCAACGAGAACAGCCACACATGCTATCGCGGGGAGCGCGGCGACCGTCATGAGTGGGGTTATGGCTGCGGCGAGTGTCCGGCCTGCGAATTGCGCGCGAAAGGCTGGGCGGAATACCGCGCCGGAACGTGAACCCATGACTTATGCGGTAAAAGAAATTTTCTACACGCTCCAGGGCGAGGGCGCGCAGACCGGCCGGCCGTCGGTGTTTCTGCGTTTTGCGGGGTGCAATCTCTGGTCAGGCCTTGAGCGGGATCGCGCCGGCGCGGTTTGCGACTTTTGCGATACGGATTTCGTCGGCGTCGACGGGGAGGGCGGCGGCAAGTTCGACAGCGCGCAAGCTTTGGCCGATGCGGTGAAGGCCAGATGGCCGGGCGGCGGGAAGCCATACGTTGTCTGCACCGGCGGCGAGCCTTTGCTGCAACTCGATGCGCCTCTGATCGGCGCCCTTCATGAGGCCGGGTTCGAAATCGCTGTCGAAACCAACGGCACCATCGAGGCGCCGGCGGGGCTCGACTGGATCTGCGTCTCGCCCAAGGCCGACGCGCTGGTCGTCCAGCGCGCCGGAAACGAACTCAAACTCGTTTACCCTCAGCTCAAGGCGAGACCGGAGGATTTCGCCGGCCTCGCATTTGACTTTTTCTTTTTGCAGCCTATGGACGGCCCTTCGCTGCCTGAGAACACCGAAGCGGCGATCAATTATTGTAAGCGCCGTCCGCAATGGCGCCTCAGCGTCCAGACCCACAAGGCGCTGGGGATTCCTTAAGGCGGCGCGGTGGACGTAACGAGAAGAGGGCCCTCATGCGCATCGTCAAGTCGATGAATTTCGACGCCGCGCATTTTCTGGATCACGACCCGGACGCGCGTCCTTACGCGCGCCTGCACGGCCATTCATTCGTCATGGAAGTCGAAATCGAAGGGGACCCGGCGCCGGAGACCGGCTGGGTCGTCGACTTCGGCGATGTAGCGGAGGCGCTTCAGGAGCTTCATGACGCGCTCGATCACCGGCTTCTCAATGAAGTCGAGGGGCTCGAACGGCCGACCCTTGAGAATATCTGCCTGTGGGCGGCGGCGCGCTTAAAGCTGAAATTTCCGGGCCTCAGGCAGGTCAGGATCTCCCGGCCGTCAAACGGCGAGACCTGCATTCACGACATTACGCATTAAGCCTATTCGAAGGCGCCGTTCATGCGCGCGATCAGATATTGCGCATCGCGGCAGTAGGTCGCGGCGGCGCGGTCGGCCCGGCCAAGCGCGCGGTCGAGTTCATCGAGGGTGAGATCGACTTCGTCTAGCTCTGCAAAGGCGTTCCGCGGCGGCGACAGGTTCAGGCCGCGCTCGGTGAGATCGAGGCTCATGGGCGAGACCGAATAGCGCGTCTTGCCGCCAAGATGGACGTCGAGATGGCGCTGTCCGCCGCCGAGCAGCATGACGGCGCGGGGGTCGGCGTCGGTCAGCGTGCGATCGATCGAAAGCCGCAACTCGTCATAGCGCTCGGCCAGCAGGGCGCGGCCGCCGGCGTCTTCAACATCCTTTGCAGAGATCACGAGCTCACAGCCCTGTTCGAGCGTATCCCGGATACGGTCGATGGCGTAGAGCGCGGCTTCGATCGAGCCGAGCGCATCGCGCACCGGATGGTCTTCGATTCTTTCTGACGGCTGGTCGCCAGCCGCTTTCGAATTACGCAACGCGCGGTTGAGCCCGCCGGCGACGTCGAGCTGCGGCAGGGCGTCATCGTCCTCCCTGGACTTTTTACCAAGCCAGCCGGCGAGGGGGCTGCGTTTCGGCTCTTTGCGAGCGCCTTGTGATTTTTGCAGTGCGAACGCCACGGGGCATTGCTTCCTTTCAACGGTGCTTTTGAAAGAGCTTAACGAAGGCGTTTTGAGGCGCCGTTAAACAATTGCTTAAATTTGAACCGCCCTCGCGGTCTTAAGCGTTCCTGGCCGCGCGCAATCTGCCGCCTTCGATCAACCAGCCGACAAGGAGTGCGGCGGCGATCAGCAACAGCCAGGCGGCGGGCGGCGCGAGGGGCTTATCCTTAACGCTTTCTATACGGGCGGCTCTTCGTTCGAGGACGCCCGCCCACGCCTCGCCTGACCGCTGCGCGGCGTTTGCACGGATGCGGCGGATTGTAGGAAGCGAGGCGCGCGCGCCCGAGCGGATTCTGAAGAAGCCGCCGTCGGTCTTTTCGGGTAGCGGCGCCAGCTTGAGGCTGTTCATGACAACGTCTTCAAACTCAGCCACCGCCGCGACGCCAACCGCGCCGATGGCGAACAGCTCGCCGGAGCGGGCGCGGTAAAGGCCGCGGGGTGCGTTTTCGATCTTTGCTTCAAAGAGGCCGGGTTTCACTTCTGTCAGCGCATAATCCGTCGTTTCCCCGTCCGGGCCAGTGATGGCGACGGGCGGCGGCGCATCCTCCATCGACCGGCGTTTGATCGTCAGCGTATCGGCGCCGCCGGCCAGCGACAGGGATTCCTCGTCGAGCTCCGGTTCTTTCATCAGCCAGTGGGCGATCCGGCGCAGCAGTTCCGCATGCGGACCGCCGCCGTCAAATCCGCGCGCCCACAGCCAGACATGATCGGAAAGGATGACGCCGACCCGGCCTTCGCCGACCCGGTCCAGTATAAGAAGCGGCGCGGCGCCGGGCCCGTCCATCAGGGTGCGTCCGGATAGCTGCGTCACCGGCATGATGCGCAGCCACCGGCCCCAGAACCCTTCTTCCGGCAAGTCGCCGGTCACAGGATGCCGGCGCCCGAGATCGGTGATCGCAGGACGGAACGCGCCTTCGATCGCCGGTCCCGCAGGGCTCGCCGGCAGAATGAACGACAGGTTTCGCTGCGCGGCGAGGGAGCGCGCGCCGTAATATTCAGGGCCCGCGGCGATCAGGACCGCGCCGCCGCTTTTGACGTATTGAGCGATGTTATCGAAATGATACGCGTTGAGCACCGCCCGGTAGGTGTAGCGGTCGAAAATTAGGAGGTCGAACTCCGAGAGTTTATCGACGAAAAGTTCATCCTGGGGGAAGGGTATGAGCGCGAGTTCGGAGACGGGCGCGCCGTCGCTCTTTTCAATCGGGCGTAGAATAGTGAAATGGACAAGATCGACCGCAGGGTCCGACTTCAGGAGATTGCGCCACACGCGTTCGCCCGGATGCGGTTCGCCGGAGATCAACAGCACGCGCAGACGATCACGGATGGCGGTGATCGGCAGCACGGCGATGTTGTTGCGGGTCGTCAATTCGCCGTCGAGCGCTTCGACTTCAAGTTCGACAATCTTTCCGCCCGGACGGTCGAGCGGCGCGTTGAACCCGACTTCATCCCCGACTGGCACCGGCTGGCTCAACACTGCCTCGCCGTCGATCCGCAAAGTGACGCGCGCGGAGCCGCCGGCGTTTTGCATCTCGCCGTCGGGACCGAGATCGTCGATCCGGAAAGACACCCGCACCGGTTGTCCGACAATGCCGTAGCGGGGCGCGTTGGTGAGCGTGATCTTGCGGTCGCGCTCGCTTTCCCGGCCGGTCAGAAGGATATGGACGGGTGCATTCAATTCAGGAACGGCCGCTGCGTCTTCTGCGTCGGCGGCCTGGCCGTCCGTGATGATGAAGACGCCGCCAAGCCGCGTTCTCGGCGTGTCGGCGAGCGCGGTTTCAAGCGCTTCGACGGCGCGGGTGTCTTCCTCTCCTTCAAAGCGCACGACTCGCGTTTCAACCCCTTCCATGGCGTTGAGCGTCGCCTGCAGTTTTTCAGAAGCATCGGCGGCGATATCGTTTCGGCCATCCAGCGTCTGGCTCGCGCTGTCGTCGACGAGGATGAGGGCGATGTCGTCGAGCGGCGTCTTTTCCGCTTCGCGCATGAGCGGATTGGCGAGGAGCGCCAGCAGCGCCGCAACGGCGATCAGGCGGAAGACGCCGCTTTTCCAGTTGCGCGCAAGGCTGAGGGCGGCGAAGGCGCCGGCGAGAAAAGCGACAATCCAGAACGCCCATAAGGGCAGGAAAGGGTCGAAGACGATATTCACCGGCCGAGCCTTTCAAGTAGGATCGGCATGTGCACCTGGTCCGATTTGTAGTTGCCGGTGAAGGCGACCATCACAATGTTGATGCCCGCGCGGTAAGCGAGTTCGCGCGCCCGCTCGCCGCCGCGGCCCATCGGCCGCAAGGGTCGCCCGATATCGTCGGTCGCCCAGGCGCCGGCCCAGTCGCGCCCGCCGATGATGACAGGCGTCACGCCGTCATTGGCGCCGACGGTCTCGGCGGCGACCCAGACCGGATTGTTGCGCACGCGCCCCGGCAGGTCGGGCAAAAGGTAAAACGAGCGGGTCAACACATGCTCGGACGGGATCGGCGTCAGCGGCGGAATATTCAACTGGGCGAGGATGCGTTGCAGCGCCTGTCCTTCGAGAGTCGCGCCACTCGATATGGCGCGTTCATCATCGCGGGTGTCGAAAAGGATGAGGCCCCCAAAGCGCATGAAGTTTTCGATATTGGCGAGCGCCGCCTCCGACGGCGCGGCGGCCCCCGGAACGATCGGCCAGTACAAAAACGGGTAAACCGAAAGATCATCCGCCTCCGGATCGACTGCAACCGGCGGACCGGGTTCGAGGGAGGTTCGCCGGTAAAGCTCCCGGCTCAACCCGGCGAGCGCCTGGGCAGACAGGCGGTCCATCGCCGGGTCGCCGGTTTTGACATAGGCGAGGCGGGTCAGCAGCGCGGTTTCTTCCGTCTGCGCGTCGATCGGCGCATTGAGCGGTTCCTGCGCGCGCGCGTCAGGCGCGGTGAGCGGCGCAAGCGCGAGCGCCAGTAGCGCGGCGGTCGCCGCACCGGGGAAGCGCAGTTTGCCGGCGAGCCACAAGGTCGCGATCCCGTCCGCAAGCAGCAGCGCCAGCGCGATCGCCAACAGGGCTGGTGCGAGGCGGCGCGGCGGCGCGGCGGCGTATGGCGCGGCGGCGATCCCTGAAACGCTGATCGGTTCGTAAACGGTGTCGCTGCGGACTGCGTTGAGCGCCAGCGGCGCATCGGGCGATCCGTAATAGCCCGGCAGGCGGTCCGGCCCGGCGGGATCGGACAATTCCGCGCTGGTGAGCGCCGGGTCGTCGTCGGCGGGCCGGCTCATGCGTCCGAACCCGTCAAGGAGGCGCGTCGGCGCGTGGCGCGCGCCGGTCGCGTCATCGGCGTTTTCAGGGCCGAGCGTTGAAAGAAAAATCAGACGGCGGAGCATATCGATGAATACCCCGGAGATCGGCAGGTCGGACCATTGCGGCGTTGCGGCCACATGAAAAAGCGCGATCGCCCCGGCGCCTGTGCTTTCGCCGGTGACAAGCGGCGTTCCGTCTGCGAGGCGCGCCCAGGTGCGCATCGTGGTCTCACCGCCGGGTTCGGCGAGCACTTGCCGGCGTACGAAAACATCTTTGGGCGCTGCCAGTCCGGCGAAGGGCGTGCCTTCCGGGAAGACATCGAGAAGCTGCGGCGTTTCCCAGGTGAGCGCCCCCCCGAAGGCGCGGCCGCCGCCGCGCAGTTGCACCGGCAGGAGCGGCGGCGTCTGGTCCTGCGCCGCTTCCGCAAGCACCGGGCCGGCGAAGCGGATCAGAACGCCGCCCTTTTCCACCCAGGCGGCAAGGGCGTTCTCTTCACCGGCGCGGATGGCGCCGACATCGTCGAGAATGACGACGGAAGGGTCCGCCGCAAGCACGTTCTCGATCGAGTCCTCGATGATCTCCGCATAAGGCTCAAGCGCCTGACGAAGATAATGCGCGCCCGAGAGAAGATTGCTGGTTGGCGACGTTTCCGTCACGAGACCGACCAGCGCGCGCCGGTTGCGGGCGTCGGCGAGCTGCACGGAGCCGGCGCTGCGCGCGTTTTCGATGCGAACGGAAGCCAGTTCATTCCGGAGCGCCAGCGGCAGGTCGATCACCGTATCGGCGTATCGCGCGCCGGGTTCCATCGACACATCGGTTCGCACGAGCTCGCGGCCGTCGCGGGCGATGGCGACGAGTTCGCCGTCCCACGCTCCTTGCGGGTTCAGCCGCTCGACGCGGTAGGAAGGGCCTCTTGCGGTTTCCGCAATGACGCGCAAGAGCGGCTTCGGGTCGCCGGCGTCGATGAAAAGCGTCGCCGCTCCTTGCGCGTTCAAGGCCTCGGCGAAGGCCTGATCGTCCGGCCCGGCGACGCCGTCGGAGAGCCATCGGATTTCAGTCGCGCCGGCGTTGTCCGGCAGGGCTTGAAGTTGCTGGAGCGCCGCGTAGCGGTCGGAAAGATAGGGCCGGGGCGTCAGCGTATCGGCGAGATTGCGCACCTCTTCGCCGGTGAGCGGCGCGGTGTCGTTTTCAAAGCGCTTCGGCGCCGTTGTGACCACATAGACCGGCCGTCCGGCGTCGTCTGCTTCCGCGGCCGCCTGCCGCAGCGCATCGCGGCGGGTTTCCCAGTTCGCCGCCGCCGGCCATGTATCGTCGATGACAAGCGCCAAAGGACCGTTGGAAACGGTTTTCGGCGGCGCGTTCAGCACAGGTCCGGCGAGCGCCAGAATGATCATGGCGGCGAGCAGCAGGCGCAACAACAGCAGCTGCCATGGCGTCCGGTCAGGCGTTTCTTCCCGGTTCTGCAATTGGCGGAGGATGATGAAGGCCGGGAAGCGCACCGGTTTCGGCGAGGGCGGCGTTGCGCGCAGGAGCAGCCAGATCGCCGGCAACGCGGCGAGCGCAATCAGGATCAGCGGCGACGTAAAAGAAAGCGCGCCCAGCATCTATGACCGCCACGCTTTCGCATCCCCGAGCGCGGTGAACAGCGCGAGGAGGGCGGTCTGCGCCGGCCGGTCGGTGCGGTGGGTGATAAACGTCCATCCGGCGTTTCGGGCGAGCGCCGAAAGCGCGTTCCGATGGGCGTGGAATTTGGCGCGGTAATCGGCGCCCAGGGATGAGGTCTCGCCGAAAGTAAGCCGGTCGCGGCTTTCTGGGTCCTTGAATTCAACCCGTCCTTCGAACGGAAATTCTTCCTCCGCCGGATCGCATATCTGTACGAGCGCGCCTTTTGCGCCGGCGCCGGCGAGCACGGCGACCGAGCGTTCGACCGCTTCCGGCGCGGTGAAGAAGTCGCTCAACATCACGATACGTGCGCCGGGCTGCGTATGGGCGAGCGGCGGCGCCGATCTTTCATCGTCAAACGTCGTCACATGCAGCGCTTCAAGAACGCGCGCCGGGGCGCTGCGTCCGTGAAACGGCCGGCGTTCCTCTCCAAGAAGGCCGATGCGTTCGCCCGCCTGCGAGAGCAGTATCGTCAGGGCGACGGCGAGCACGTCTGCGCGACGCCGCTTGGAAGGGCTGTCTTTGGTCGAGGCATAGTCGAGCGATCGCGAGGGGTCGCGCCAGAGATAGACCGCGGCGGCGGCTTCCCATTCGTTTTCGCGCACATAAAGCCGGTCGGCGACGCGCGCCGACTGGCGCCAGTCGATCATTGAAACCGGATCGCCGAAAGAATAGGCGCGGTGCTGCCAGAACGTCTCGCCCGGCCCGGCGCGGCGGCGGCCGTGTTCGCCCTGCGCGACGACGGTCGCCACGCGTTCCGCCTTGACCAGCAGCGGCGGCAGCGGTGAGGCCGCTTCCTCGGCGCGTCGCCGGACCTGTGCCGGCTCCAGCGTCGGATTTATGACGGGTCTGGGCGCTCTCACCCGAGTGGCGCACACAACCGCGCGATGACGTCATCGACCGTGATGCCGTCGGCGCGGGCGGAGAAGGTCAGCGCCATGCGGTGGCGCAGGACCGGCGGGGCCAGCGCGATCACGTCGTCGACCGATGGCGCGAACCGGCCGTTCAGCAGCGCGCGGGCGCGGGTGGCGAGCATCAGCGCCTGGCTGGCGCGGGGGCCCGGACCCCAGGACAGGTGGTTGCGGATTTCGGGATCGTCCGATTCCGTCGGCCGCCCGGCGCGCACCAGTTTCAGGATCGCGTCCGCGACCGCATCGCCCACCGGCACCGACCGGACGAGGCGCTGCGCCGCGATCAGGTCGTCCGCCGTAATCACCTGTTCCGCCCTGCCGTCGCTGACGCCCGTCGTCGCGATCAGCATGCGCTTTTCGGCCTCCTCGTCGGGATAGCCGACGTCGATCTGCAGCAGGAACCGGTCGAGCTGCGCTTCCGGCAGCGGATACGTGCCTTCGAGTTCGAGCGGGTTCTGCGTCGCGAGGACGTGGAACGGCTTCGGCAGGTCGTGATTTTCGCCCGCGACCGAGACCTTGTATTCCTGCATCGCCTGCAGCAGCGCGGACTGCGTGCGCGGGCTGGCGCGGTTGATTTCGTCGGCCATCAGGAGCTGGCCGAAAATCGGGCCCGGGATAAAGCGGAACGACCGGCGGCCGGTATCGT
This sequence comes from uncultured Parvularculaceae bacterium, assembly GCA_913055785.1. Taxonomy (GTDB): domain Bacteria; phylum Pseudomonadota; class Alphaproteobacteria; order Caulobacterales; family Parvularculaceae; genus Hyphococcus. The sequence goes on from CAJXLJ010000019.1 coordinate 44,179, forward strand.
CCTCCTCGAGGACCTCGGAGCCGAGGATGTCCGGCGGCATCAGGTCGGGCGTGAACTGGACGCGCTTGTCCTCGAGCCCCAGCACCGTCCCCAGCGTATCGACGAGGCGCGTCTTGCCGAGGCCCGGATAGCCCACCAGCAACGCGTGCCCGCCGGCCAGAATCGTGATAAGTGTCTGATCTATAACGTCATGCTGTCCGAAGATGACGCGTCCTATATTCTCTTTGACGGCGGCCATGCGCTGGCCGAGCGCTTCGATTTCGGACACGAGACGTTCCGGCGGGGCGCCGGCGCCGGGAGCGGTTTCTGTGGCTGTCTGGATATCGGTCACTGTCATCCTCGAAATGGGGTATTAAACGGTATGCCGACAGGGTCTCTGAGTAATCTTGAACGCGTGCTGGTAGAAGGCAAGCGCAAAGGTGAATCCCCCGGTAGTGGTGCCGGCGGGCCGCAGATGTGCGGCGATATCGACATGCGGATCGCACGCGACGGCACTTGGCATTACATGGGCTCGCCCATCGGGCGAAAGCCGCTGGTCAGGTTGTTCGCATCGGTCCTGAAACGGGACGAATCCGGCGATTTCTGGCTGATCACCCCGGCCGAGATGTGCCGCATCCGGGTGGACGATGCGCCGTTCACCGCGGTCGCGATGGAGGTGCACGGCGAGGGCGCCGGCCGGACGCTCGAATTCCGGACGAATCTTGACGAAAAAGTGACCGCCGGGCCCGATCATCCCATCCGTGTGGACATCGATCCTGAAACCGGCGAGCCCGCGCCCTATATTCTCGTACGGGAGGGGCTGGAGGCGCTGATCGTGCGGTCGGTATTCTACGATCTCGTCGAGATCGGCGAAGAGATGCCATCGGACGGGCGCACGGTGCTCGGCGTCCGCAGCGGCGGAGAATTTTTCGAGATAGGATCCCTGGACGATGCCTGACGACCTGACATTGCGGTACCGCGACCGGATTGCCGCCGCCTTCGCGGGGCCCGGGATCGATCCGCCCGCCCTCGATACCGACGAGGGGTTCGGCTGGCTGCAGCAGGAACCCGAGGTGCGCCCGAAACGGATCACCGAGGCGGCGGTGCTGGTGCCGCTGGTCGAGCATGCGGACGGCATGACCGTGCTGCTGACGCGCCGCACGAGCCATCTGAAAAGCCATGCGGGACAGGTATCCTTCCCGGGCGGCAAGACCGAGGGATACGACGATTCCGCCGAGGACACGGCGCTCCGCGAGACCGAGGAGGAGATCGGCCTCGTGCGCGAACGGATCGAAGTCGTCGGACGTCTCGGCCGGCGCACGACGGGGACAGGCTTCCAGGTGACGCCGGTCGTCGGGCTGGTGCAGCCGCCCTTCGATCTCACGCCCGATCCCGGCGAGGTGGAAACCATCTTCGAGGTGCCCCTGTCCTTCGTACTCGATCCCGCGAACCACAAGACGGAAACCCGACTGATCCGGGGGACCGAACGGGAGTTCTACGTGATGCCCTGGAACGACTTTTACATCTGGGGCCTCACCGCGCGTTTGCTCGTCGCACTGAAAGACACGTTGAACCCGCGATGATCCGTCTGTTGCTTCTCACATTCGGTCCGTTGTTCGCGCCGCTCGCGGGCTGGTACCTCTGGCAGGTCTTCGGCGTGAAGCCGAAGATCGATCCCGTGACCGGCGACCAGATCCCGCCCGACTTCCAGAAGGCGCCCAAGGCGAAGCTCGCCGTCGCCGGCGTGGTGCTGATGTTCCTGACCGTTGGCGGCTTCCTACTGGTGCACCACCTGTCGGCGGAAGACCCGTACCGGCCGCTGACCCTCGACGAGATGCAGAAGATCCTGACGCCGCCCGATGAAACGGCGGATCCACAGCGGTGATCTTCACGCACATAACCCCGACAGACTGGATGCAGGCAGATGATACACGCAGGCTGTTTGCGGCATTGGGCGCGGACGGTGCGGCGGTTCGATTCGTCGGTGGTTGCGTGCGCGATGCATTGCTTGAGCGGGAGGTCAGCGATCTCGACGTCGCCACCGACGCGGTGCCCGAAACCGTGATGGCGCTGTTGGAGCGCGCCGGCATCCATGTCGTGGCAACGGGGCTCGACCATGGCACGGTCACGGCGATCCCCGATCATCGGCCCTTCCAGATCACGACGCTGCGGCGCGACGTCGAGACCGACGGCCGACATGCTGTCGTATCCTATACGAAATACTGGTCGGAAGATGCCGAGCGCCGGGATTTTACGATCAATGCGATGTCGGCCAATCTCGATGGTACGGTTTTCGACTATCAGGACGGGATCATCGACCTTGATGAGGGCCGTATCCGCTTTATCGGTACGGCCGCCGACCGCATCGCGGAGGACTATCTGCGCGTCCTGCGGTTCTTTCGTTTCCAGGCAACCTACGGGAAGACGGATCCCGACCCGGTCGCGGTGGAGGCGTGCGCCGCGGCGGCGGACCATATCCCGGAGCTGTCGGGCGAACGGCTGTGGCAGGAATTCTCCCGCATCCTCGGCGCGTCCGATCCCGCCGACATTCTCACGCTGATGGCGCATACCGGCGTGCTGGCGCAGCTTCTGCCGGTGAAGCCCGCGCTGGACGACGTCAGCGCCCTGCACCGGCTGGAGGAGACGCTCGGCCGCGCGCCCGACCGCATCCTGCGACTCGCCGCGGTGGCGCCGGCCGGCGGCGACGTCATGGCCGGCATGGCCGACCGGTTCCGCCTGTCGCGCGCCGATGCGCGGCGTCTGCGGGGGCTGGGCGCCGAACGCGGCGCCGTCGCCCCCGGCATGCCGCAGGCCGCGTTCCGCCGCATGGCTTATGCCGAGGGAGCGCAGCGGATGCAGGACCTCGTGCTGATGGACTGGGCGGCCGCGATGTCGGCGGGCACCGTCGACGAGACCGATGCCGCGTGGGCGGCGCTTTGGGCCGCGGCCCGCGACTGGACCGCCCCGGATTTCCCGGTCAGCGGCGCCGACGTGATGGCGCTCGGCGTGTCCGAGGGGCCGGAGGTGGGAACGCTGATCGCCGAGACGAAAAACTGGTGGGTCGACGAGAATTTCACACCGGACCGCGAGGCCTGCCTGGCGCGGATGCGCGCGGCGCTCGCCCGCCGCGCCGACGACTGAGATCTAGGCGTCGGGAAACCGCTTGCGCAGCTCTTCCAGCGTCAGGCGTTCGCGCATGTCGTCGTCCAGATAGTCGATGCCGATGCCGTATTCCGACCAGCGGTCCGCAATGCGGCGCTCCAGCGCCGGATCCATCGCGGCGATCGGCGACATGCGCCGGCCGTCCCAGTCCGGGTTGCGCTCGAACGTCCAGTTGCGGGTCGCGTCGACCAGCACCCGGGTCCAGCGCGCGGTGCCGTATTTCCGGATATCCGCGAATTCCGGCTTGGTCGACGGGTCGAGGACCGAGCCGAAGGTGGGGCCGAACGTCGTCACGCCGCCTTCGCCGGCATTGACCCGGAACGCCATCGCCCATTCGCGCGCTTCCCAGTCGCGCGGGTCGATGTCCTCCTCGACCACCATCACGTTCTTGAAGAACCACTGCCCGGCCGACGTACCCCACAGTGTGTTGGCGATCTGCTGCGCGTGTCCGTGATAGCGCTTCTGGATCTGGACGACGATGTTCATGCCGGTGACCACGGGCGGCATCCACACGTCGAGCACGCCGTCGACGCCCGCGTCCTCCAGCATGTTCCACGCGATCGCCGACCAGGAATAGCCGCACAGCGTCGAGTCCTCGCTCGGAAAACCGGGCCGCGCGCCTTCCAGCGCGCCGCGCATGATCGGGTTGTCGCGGTGCGTGATGCATTCGATCTGCACGACCGGCTTCGGCGAGGGCTTGCCGCCCTCGTGACCGGGATAGTCGGCGAACGGGCCTTCCATCACGAACGTGTCGGGGTCGGGGTCGATATAGCCCTCAATCACGAACTCGGCGTTGGCCGGGACTTCCAGGTCGTTCGTCTCGCACTTTACCAACTCGACCGGCTTGCCGAGGATCGCGCCCATCATGTCCCATTCGCAGATGCGCCGCGGAAACGGGCTGCCGGCGCAGAACGGCAGCACGTCGTGCCAGCCGTGCACGATGGCAATGGGCATCTTCTCGCCGCTGTTGCGGTGCTTGCCGAAATGCCCGCCCCAGCCCTGCGTCGGCAGCATCAGCTTGGCGATGGTGTTGCGGCCCGCGACCATGCCGCGATAGAGCCCGACATTGGCGCGCCCGGTTTCCGGGTCGCGGGTCACCACGCCGCAATAAGTGTCGATATAGCGGCCGCCGTCCGATCCGAACCAGCGCGGCGCCGGGAACTGGCCCAGGTCGATCTGGTTGTCGCGCAGCACATTCTTCTTCACCGGCCCGGTCTCGACGATCACCGGCTCGATGGGTGCACGGTAGCGGTCCTTGAAATGGCGGACGAGGTCCCTGTCCGAGATATCGGCGGGCAGGCCCGCCATCATCGCGGTGCGGCCGCGCGTCGAGAGCCCGCAGGTCATCAGGCGCGTGCACAGCGTATCGGTGTGGTCGCGGATGTTCTCGAAGATCAGTGCGGGGCCGCCCAGCGCCATGTTGGCGCGCGTCACCGCGCCGATCTCCTCGTCCCAGTCGACCCGCGCGGTCACGCGCTTGAGTTCGCCCGCGGTCTCGAGCGTTTCGATCCAGCCCCGCAGGTCCGGACCGCTGCCTGGTTTTTCCGACATCAGTTGGCGACCTTGACCAGCCGGCCCTTCACCGTGCGCACCTCCTCGCCGTTGCGGAGCCGGGTGAAGACCAGCTCCATGCCCGTCGGCATGATGGTGCGGTCGTACTGCTGCAGCTCGTAACGGCCGTCGTCGCGTACGACCATCAGATAGACCGACAGTGTGTTGTTCCGGATGTGGGCCCAGCCGACCTGGCCGCCGGTCACCGGATCGGCCGAATTCCGCGCGCGCCAGATGCCCGCGCGCGCCGTCGGCTCGAACACCAGCGCCGCGGACTTGCGCCGGACATCGGGGTTGCCGGGCGTGCCGCCGCTGCGGATGACGCTCGTCCACGTTACCTTGAACCCGTTGCCGTCCGGGGCGATGACGACGTCGAAGTCGCGGGCGGTCACGCCGAAATAGACGCTGTCGGCATTCTCCGCCACGCCGCCGCCGCGGAACTCCCCGTAGAACGCCTTGATGTCGAGGTCGGCGGCATGGGCGCCGCCCGTGAACAGCAGTGCCAGGCAGACCGCCAGCCGCAAATGAAGACGCCTCATCTTGAACATGTTTCCCCGATGATTACCTGTTAGCCCTGTGTGTTGCGCACCTTAGCTGAACAGGCACAGGAGGGGGAAGCGCATGAAGCGACGGACCAACAGCTACCTGCTGGCGGTGATGGGTATGCTGGCGGCCGGCGCCGCGGCGCTGCCGGCGGGCGAGGCCCCGGCGCAGACGAACCGCGTCGAGATCACCACCGAAGACGGTTACCGCTACATCCGTTCCAACGGCATTCCGAACCACGAAACCGGACGGTTTCCCAACAGAGGCAACCCCAACGCCATTTCCGAACAGCAGTACGAATTCCGCGTGCCGCTCAACCCGGTGCCTGCCAACCGGCGCGCGCCGGTGGGACTCAACGAGTTCGGCGTCGCGGTCAACGGCGTGCCGTTCGATCCGGGCGCGGCGGAATTCTGGAACCGGGACCGGCGCTCCGGCTGGCAGTACGAGGCGCTGTCGGGAAAGATCGACCTCGGGATGGACAGCAACAACGCGCATGTCCAGCGGACCGGCGCATATCACTATCACGGGCTGCCGAAGGGGCTGCTTGACGATGTCACGCCGGAGAAGCACTCGCCGCTGATCGGTTACGCGGCGGACGGCTTACCCATCTATGCGCTCTACGGCTACGCCGATCCGAAGGAGCCGTCCAGGGGCGTAAAGCAGATGCGGTCGAGCTGGCGGCTGAAGGCGGGCGAACGGCCCGACGGGCCCGGCGGGCGCTATGACGGCACGTTCGTCGAGGACTGGCAGTTCGTGGACGGCGCCGGCGACCTCGACGAATCCAACGTGCGCTTCACCGTGACGCCCGAATATCCCAATGGCACCTATGCCTACTTCCTGACGGAGGGTTTTCCCTTCATTCCGCGCAGCTTCCTCGGCACGCCCGACGACAGCTTCCGGAAAGGCCCGCCCGGCGGCAGGCGCGGCCCCGGCGGGATGGGCGGTCCCCCGGGCATGGGTGGCCCACCCGGAATGGGCGGACCGGGTTTCGGCGGCCCGCCGCCGCACGGCCGTCCGCACCCGCCGCCGTGGGAGCGGCGCTAGGGCGCTTCCGCAGGCCCGCAGAGGGCCTCGCGCGTTTTCGGGTGCATGGGGTTGTTTTTTCGGCCGGTTTTTTCGAGGCCTTTTTACGGCCACTTCACCTCGGGCGGCATCGACATCAGGATCGCCTCGACGTTGCCGCCGGTCTTCAGGCCGAACAGCGTGCCGCGGTCGTAGAGCAGGTTGAACTCGACGTAGCGCCCGCGGCGGACCAGCTGGTGCTCGCGCTGCTCGGCGGTCCACGGCTCGTTCATGTGCTTCGCGATAAGCTTCGGATAGGCCTCCAGGAACGCCTTTCCCACGTCCTGCGTGAAGGCGAAGTCCGCGTCCCAGTCGCCGGAATCGTGATAGTCATAGAAGATGCCGCCGACGCCGCGCGGCTCGTCGCGGTGCTTGAGGTAGAAGTACTCGTCGCACCACTCCTTGTATTTCGGATAGTAGGCCGGGTCGTACTTGTCGCACGCGGCCTTGTAGGCGGCATGGAATTCGGCCGTGTCCTCGTCGACCGGGTACATCGGCGTCAGGTCGCCGCCGCCGCCGAACCAGTGCTTGGTCGTGACGATCATGCGGGTGTTCATGTGCGCGGCCGGCACCAGCGGCGAGTGCATGTGCGAGACCAGCGAGATGCCCGACGCCCAGAAGCGCGGGTCCTCGTCCGCGCCCGGGATCTGCTTGCGGAACTCCTCCGAGAACTCGCCGTGGACGGTCGAGACGTTGACGCCGACCTTCTCGAACACGCGACCGCGCATCACCGACATCACGCCGCCGCCGCCGCCCGGTCGCTCCCAGGCCGTGCGCTCGAACCGGCCGGGTTTGCCGTCGCCCGCCGCGTCGTTCGGCGGCTGCACCTCGTCCTCCAGCTTTTCGAACGCCGCGCACATCCGGTCGCGCAGCTCTGCGAACCACGCCGACGCGATTTCCTTGCGGTCTTCCAGGGTCTTGTCGGTCATTGCGCCGCTTGCTCCTCCGCCATCGCAAATCCGCCGGTCTGGCGCAGGGCCTCGCCCAGCACCATGGCCGCCGCGGTGACGACATTAAGCGACCGGGCGCCCGCCGTCATTGGGACAATCAGCCGCGCGTCCGCGGCCGCGTGAACGCTCTCAGGCACGCCCGCGCTCTCGCGGCCCAGCAGCAGCGTGTCGGTGGGCTCAAATTCGAACGCCGTATAGGCCGTGTCGCCGCCGGTGGTCAGCAGGACCAGCCGTCCGGTTTTGCGGTCCTCGGAATAGCGCCGCCAGGACGCGTGCCGCGTCACCTCCGCGCGCGGCCCGTAATCCATCGACACGCGCCGCAGACGGCGGTCGTCGAGCACGAACCCGCACGGCTCGATCACGTCGACGCCGACGCCCAGACAGGCCGCCAGCCGGAAGACGGCGCCGGCATTCTGCGGGATGTCGGGCTCGTAGAGGGCAATGCGCATGATGAGGACGTTTGCTCGACTGAAACACTGAGTATCAATATGTTAGCTGACCGTGATTGAAATTGTGCGGTTCTCGATGCGGAATCTGCACAAACTATTCAATTCGAGTGATCGAGCGGAACGGGTCAGTCATGAAATTTATGTATTTAAGACGAAACTTGAGACAGCAGTTTACGTATCTTGCATTCGGGATTGGCGCTGTCACGTTGAGCGCCTGTAATTCCGGCTCTCCTGTTGTAACCGCTCCTCCGCCTGGTGAGGGAAAACCGCGCGCGCTAAGCGAGATCAGGTTTGGGACGTCCCAAAAACATCTGGACGCTGCCCTTGAACGGTCGGGTGACGATCGGATCGTCGGGCCTTTACTGGTGAAGCGGTACAGGTACTTTGCGGGGACGATGTCCCAGCATGTTCCGCATCGTGCTGGTTCCGCGACAACCTATTCCAGCGGAAATTTCGCGGCCGATGCGGCTACCGCGTTTCTCGGTGGGCTGATGCGAGGGTTCACATCATACGAGGTTAACCAAGCGACGGGCGAGGTGTATGTCGTATTTGACGGTGCGCGAAACGCCATTTGGTCCGGAACCGTCGTTCCGGATGAAACGACGATTGGTGAGGCCGTTGCAGGAAATCCGGCAGCCGGCTGGGCGATGGGCCGCAGTGCGGCCGGACCCCTTAAATGGTACTGGACGTGCCGGGCCGCGTCGGACGGTAATCCCGAAGCGCTTGTTGCTGTCGGCGAATACGCGGAAGCTGGCATTCCGCCGAACTACAAGGCTGCGGCGAAATGGTACGGAAAGGCGTCGGCCGCCGGAGACGCCCATGGCGCGGTGATGATGGACGAAAGCCTAGATCTGACGGAAATCGCCCGGGCAGTGGGCGGCTTGGCGGTAGGACATTCCGGAGCGGAAGCCGTTGATTGCAATCCCGCGGATCCCCCAACCGGAGACCTCGCCGGTCGTCCGCGCCACAGCGGCACTTTACCTTGCGATATTGCTCTGTCGGTCCTCGTTTCGATACGTAACGTGGCCTTTTACGAGGCCTCCGAGTGGAAGGATCTCCCGGTGGCCAGGATAGCCAAGACTTATCTCGACGCGGCGGATGGTTCGCGCGTGCGGGATTGTGAACGGAAAGTTCCCGAGGCGCAGGCTAGCCTGAGACGAATCCTGCTGGTCAATGCATACAAATGGTATCAGATCGCACGCCTTGTGGGGCGGCCGCGCCCGGAAGCAAAATGGCCGGAAATGGAACATAACGTCCGCAATCGGTTGGACGAACGCGAACGTTCGCTTGCTGCGCGTTTAGCGGAAAGATGGGTTGCAGACTACGATAGCCAGTACACCGCATCTCTGGAGGAGATTGGGGATTTTTGACGCCGGCCGGGAGGTCTGTCGTTCGGAATGGTCCGGTTGGGATGTTCGGTCGAACGCCTTCGTTCGAATGCCGCAATTCCCCACCCTTAACCCCCTGTTAACCATAAAAGCCGAGGGTTTGCACGGCGCGCGAATTGGATTATACCGCTCCCGGGTCCGGTAACCGCCGGGGCGTGGAGGGGAAAATGCGGCGACGCGCCGCATGCATCGAATCTGCGCCCGTGCTAGCTATGGCAGCGGCGGGTGTCTGCGGCCCGCAGGAGGGTTCACATGTCCGTATCCCTGCGGACATCCGAAACACGGAACGTGTCAGCGGACTAAATTACTTAAGGTGTTAAAGCATGGCTGAAACCGACGGCACCACGGCGCACGGCGGTCACGAGGGCGAGACCCGGCGTGACTTCCTGACGCTGGCCACCGGCGCATTCGGCGCGGTCGGCGTTGCGGCCGTTGCCTGGCCGTTCATCGACCAGATGAACCCGGCAGCGGACACGCTCGCCCTGGCCTCCATCGAGGTCGATATCTCCAACATCGAAGTCGGCCGGGCCATCAAGGTCAAATGGCGCGGCAAGCCGGTCTTCATCCGGCACCGGACGGAGAAGGAGATCGAGGAGGCGCGCTCCGTCAATGTCGACGATCTGGTCGACCCCCAGACCGACGACGCGCGGGTTGAGAAACCCGAATGGCTGATCCTCGTCGGCGTGTGCACGCATCTCGGCTGCATCCCGCTGGGGACGGCCGAGGGCGAGGCGAAGGGCGACTTTGACGGCTGGTTCTGCCCCTGCCACGGCTCGCATTACGATACGTCCGGCCGCATCCGCAAGGGTCCGGCACCCGCCAACCTGCCGGTGCCGGAATACACCTTCCTCAACGAAAACGTCGTGAAGATCGGCTAGGGATCAGGGTAATGGCTCAATTTCAGAAACCTGCCTGGCTGGATAACGGCCTCGTAAAGTGGGTCGATCACCGGCTCCCCGTCTTCTCGTTCATGAGCCACGAGCTCTACGAGTATCCGACGCCGCGCAACCTGAATTACTGGTGGAACTTCGGTTCCCTGGCCGGAATCGTGCTGGTCATCATGATCGTGACCGGCATCACGCTGGCGATGCACTACACGCCGCACACGGCGATGGCGTTCGATTCGGTCGAACGCATCATGCGCGACGTGAATTACGGCTGGCTGATCCGCTATATCCACATGAACGGCGCTTCGGCGTTCTTCGTCGTCGTCTACATCCATATCTTCCGCGGGCTCTATTTCGGCTCCTACAAGCCGCCGCGCGAAATCCTGTGGATCCTCGGCGTCGTCATCCTGCTGCTGATGATGGCCACCGCCTTCATGGGCTACGTGCTGCCGTGGGGCCAGATGAGCTTCTGGGGCGCGACCGTGATCACCAACCTGTTCTCCGCCATCCCGCTGGTCGGCG
>CAJXLJ010000020.1 GCA_913055785.1 uncultured Parvularculaceae bacterium
GGCATGGACACGCTCGAAGGGGGTGCTGACTACGACTATCTTTATGGCGACGAAGGAGACGATTCAATTGATAGCGGAGATGGCGGCTCCTTTATCAATGGCGGCGACGGCAGCGATATAATCGTCGGCGGGGCTGGCAGAGACAGAATTAAAACCGGCCTTGGCGACGACACGGTCTATGGCGGCGACGGAAACGACAGTATTTACGGAAACATTGGCGACCAGCTTATCTATGGCGGCGCCGGTAAAAGAGACGCCATCAACGGACGTGGCGGGAACGATACGATCTACGGCGAAGGCGGAAGCGACGTCATATGGGGCGGTACGGGCGAGGACAGCCTTTTCGGCGACAGTGGCGATAATTATCTCTACGGTGAAGATGGAAATGACACGCTGACCGGCGGCGAGAATTTCGATCGCTTGAGCGGAGGCGATGGCGACGACTATCTGTCGGGCGGATTTGGCGGCGACTGGCTCTATAGCGGAGCCGGCGTCGATACGGTGTTCGGCGGAAACGCCAATGACCATATTTATCCGGTCGATTCTGCTTCAACCGTCACAAGCCCTGAAACGCTCGACGGAGGCTCCGGCCGGGACAGCGTCCATTTCAATCAGTCGTCTCAGGCCGTCAACATTGATCTCGCCAATCAGGCGAATAGCACTGGCGAGGCCGCGTTCCTCACCTTGATCAGCATCGAAAACATTGTCGGATCGAACTTCGCCGACATCATCCATGGCGACTCTCATGCAAACGTGCTGGAGGGTGGCGCCGGGAACGACTACCTGCATGGCCATAGCGGCGACGACACGCTGGAGGGCGGAACGGGCAGCGATACTCTCGATGGGGGCGTCGGCGACGATATGCTGATCGGCGGGCCGGGCGCCGGAAACGATGTTTTGATCGGCGGCCTCGGTAACGACACGATCACCAATGACAATTTCGGCGACAATCTCGCCTATGGCGGCGAAGGCGACGACTCGATTTACGGCGCACGCGGCGACGACACGCTCACCGGCAGTGATGGCTCGGATACGCTCGATGGGGGCCGGGAAAATGATTCGCTTCTCGGCGGCGCGGGCGCAGACAGCCTGATCGGCGGCCAGGATCAGGATTTCCTGATGGGCGGCGGCGAAAATGATACACTCGACGGCGAAACAGGAAACGACACGCTTCAGGGGCATACTGGCTCGGACGCCGTAACGGGCGGCGGCGGCGACGATCTGTTCCTTTACGTCATGGGCGACGGTGACGACACGATAACCGACTTCAGCGCAGGCGCCGCAAGCGAAGATGTGATCGAAGTGTCCGGCTTCGGAACCGCCTTCGACAGCTTTGCGGAAGTCTTGGCCGCCGCCGCAGACGATGGGACGCACACGACGATAGACTTCGGCGGCGGGAATACGGTCCTGCTTCAGAATGTCGTCGTCGCCGACCTGCACGAAGATGATTTCATCTTTAGCTAGGCCTGTGAGCGACCGCTCAGGACGGCGCTAATTCTTCCGGCCTGTCCAGCGGACATTATAGAGATCGAAGCGGCGGTTCTTGAGGTTCTGCACCGCGCCGGCCTGGCGGCTGGTCAGAAGGTCGGAGAGACTTAAATCCGCAATCGCGATTGTTTCGGTATTCGCCGCCGTGTCGGCGGCGACGCCGTCGCGCGCGAAGGGAAAGTCCGACGGCGTCAGGATGCAGCTTTCCGCATAATGAACATCCATGTTCTCGACATTCGGCAGATTACCGACAACGCCGGAGAGCACGACATAGCACTGGTTCTCCACCGCCCGCGCATGACAGCAATAGCGCACGCGCAAATAGCCGCGCCGTTCATCGGTGCACATCGGCACGAACAGGATCATGGCGCCCTGGTCGACGAGATGACGCGCGACTTCCGGAAATTCCGAGTCGTAACAGATCATGACGCCGATCGGCCCGCAGTCCGTCTCAATGACGCTTGCGCCCTCGCCGCCCTTGATGTTCCACCAGGTCGCCTCGCCCGGCGTCGGGTGCAGCTTTTCCTGCGTGTAAGTCGAGCCGTCGCGGAGGAAAACGTAGCAGATGTTGCGGATATCGCCGTTATCCATTCTGGTCGGATGCGAACCGCCGATAATGTTGATGTTATAGGAAACCGCGAGCTTCTCCATGAACTCGCAATAGCGGTCCTTATATTCAGCGATATGCGCAATGGCTTTCGCGGGCGCCGGCCGTTCGGTTTCAAGCGACAAAAGCTGAAGCGTGTAAAGCTCGGGGAAAACCACAAAGTCCGATTTGTAGTCGGCGGCGACGTCGACGAAATATTCGACCTGTTCCTCAAACTCTGAGATGGCGGAAATCCGGCGCATCTGGAACTGCACCGTCGCGACACGCACGCTCTCCGGCAGGCGCGTGTCGGGTCGTGTGGATTTCTGGGCGGCGACGTCGGGCGCCAGCGGATTGCGCCAGATCATGTGAGCGGCGAACCCCAGCGATTCCCGGTCGTCGGGCAGATAGTTGGGCAGAACGCCGATCGGTTCGAACCCTTGCGCGAGCTGGAAGTTCAAAACCTGGTCCTTAAATGTTTTCTCCTGCACAGCGGCGATATAGTCCGACGGATTGGGATAATCCTTCGCGCGGCGCGCATAACCCGGGATGCGGCCGCCGAAGACGATGCCCTTGAGTTCCAGATATTCGCAAAGATCCCGGCGAAACTTGTAGAACCGCTGACCGATACGCAGACGGCGGGCGGAAGGGTCGACTGTCACTTCCATGCCGTAAAGATAATCGCCGTCCGGGTCGTGCCGGGAAGCGAAGCCGCCGCCGGTGATTTCCATCCATGTATGCGGCTGCAGCGCCGGCTCTTCGGGGATGATGAAAGTCGCGCAATAGCCGACAAGCTTCGCCTCATATTCCGCGATGAACTGGCCTTCGGGAAACCTGTTGATCTGGCCGCGGATCTCATCCTCGGAAGAGGCTTCCTTGTCGCCGTAGACGCGCCGCGAAAGGGCGGCGATCTCCGAGACATCGCCGAGCGTCGCATTGCGGATAATGAGTTTCGGTTTTGAAGCGGGAGCGGGCATCAACGAATTGCGTGAGGTTGCGGCATGAGCTAAGGCCATATCACGCCCGGCGACGGGCCGCTAGCGGGCGGCGCGGCGCCGGCCAGGCAAACCCGGTAATGAACCGTATAATGAACGAAGAACGCCCCCGCATGCTTGTCGACATCGTCGCAGACCCGGTCTGCCCTTGGTGTTATGTCGGGCTGAAATCCTTCCAGCACGCCCGCGACCGGCTGAGCGATGCGTTTCAGATCCTGCCGCGCATACGCGCCTACCAGCTTAATCCCGATACGCCCGCCGAAGGCGTCGACCGGCCGGCCTACTACGAACAGAAATTCCCGGACGCCGAACAGCGTCAACAAGGGGGGATGGCTTTAAAGGCCGCCGCCGCCGGCGCGGGGTTCAAATTCGACCCGGCTTTGCCGACGCGGCTTCCCAATACGCGCAAGGCGCATCAGCTGATCCGCCTCGCCCATTTTGACGGCGCCCAGGAGCGTCTCGCAGAAAAGCTCTACGACGCCTACTGGAACGGCGGCGCCGACATTGGCGACACGGATACGCTCGTCGCCATCGCGGAAGACGCCGGTCTCGATCCGGAAAACGCGCGCCGCGATCTCTCCAGCCCGAAAAGCGTCAACGAGATCATCGCCGAAGCGGAAGCCTTCCGGCGGGCGGGCGTCACCGGCGTTCCCACCTTTATCGTCAATGAGCGGACGGGTTTTTCCGGCGCCCTGCCCCCGGCGCGTCTCGCCGAAGCGCTGCAACAGGCGGCGCAGACCGGGGCCTGACGTTTTAGCGCCCCGCCATCTCGCGAACGGGCGCCGCGACTGACATTTCGAAGTCTTCAGGCGGCAATCCCTCTTCCGCATAGCGCCTCAGAAGCGCCGCCAGCGGCGCATCGCCGGAAAGCGCCGACAGCTCCTCCAACCAGAGCGTCATGTCATAGCTCCCGCCATCCGCTTTCGCGCGCCGGATCACTGCCGCCCAGAGATCGAACGGCGTCTTCCCGGCTTTCGCCAGCGCGGCTTCCGCGAGAAAATGCGCAAGCGAACCGCAGCTGTAAACATCGCCGAACCGTCCCTCGACGGCGGCCTCATTCAAGGCGCCGCCGGCGCCTGACTTTTCGCAAGTCTCCAGCTGTCCCAAAATCTGCTGCTCCCTGTCATAGTCGTCGACCAGCGCAGACATGGCGTAAATCGCAAGCGCATCGGCGGCGCCTTCATGCACCCACGCCTCAGCCTGCTCGCGCGGCTCCGCCGTCCAGCCGTTCCAGAAATGCGCCGCCTCATGGGCGTAAAACCGCCGCAAGCGATTGAGCGCGCCGGGGTCAGGTTCAAGGAGGCCCTTGCCGCTAAAGCTCGCGACCAGGAAACCCGGCAGCACGCTCCCGCTCTGGGAGTAACCATCGCGCTCCGCCCCGCCCCATACGGCGTAGACAGTCGGCCGGGCGGGAAGCGCCGCTTCCATGCCGTCAGCGAAATAGGTCATGAGAACCGGCAGGAACCCGCGCAGCTCGGTCAAAATCCATTCCGGAATTTCACCATCGAGGAGAAGCGCCAGATGGTCGGTTTCGATCGGCCGGTCGGCGCCAAAATATACATATGTCTCGACACCGGCATAAGTTGCACGCCCGTCATAGGTCTCGCCGTTCACAACGATGCTGTCGCCCGGAGCGCCCTTGAACACGAAGCTCATCTCCAGCACCTCGCCGAGAGGATCTTCCCCGTTCGCCGCCGCCTCCATGTCGGCGGGGCCGAGTACGAACTGACCGGTAAAAGCCGCCATCCCGCCATCGCTGAATTTCATGAACGGGATATAGTCGGCGATCAGCGGATCGACATAAGGCGTAATCTCGATATCGAACGCATCGAACGGAGCATTGTCTTCCGCAATCAGCACATCCCTGTCGCCCTCCCGGACGAGTCTCACGCCGGGCGTCGTGATACGCCACGAGTCGGGGCGCCAGGGCCGCTCGCTCATCCGGCCCAGCGCCGAGCGGGAAAATACCCAGGCGGGGCCGGCTTCCGGAAGCTCAAAATGCGCCGTCCAGACATCCGCTGCATCGCGCGTCAGCTCGACGGTTGCGCCAAGGCTTGCGCTTTCAGCCGGTTCTTCCCTGGCGCAGCCGAAGCCCAGCCCCGCCATCAGCATAAGAATTAAAATGCGCATGATCAGGCCCGCTAAATCTCCGTTAACCATCGATTTTCAGGTAACACCGGAAACAGCCTGGAACAACGCGGATTTCAGGCGTTCCCATCCGTTCATCGCGGATAACGCCGCATTTATCGATTCTTCAAACCGGAGGATTATGATCTCATCATGAGAACGATTTGTCTTCTGATCCCTTTCCTGCTGGCGGCGCAGGCGACCGCGGCGACTATCGAGGTCGACCGTGCCGACGCCTTGAGAAAAGCCGTGTCAAACGCCCGCGCCGGCGAAACCATCATGCTTGTCGCGGGCCGCTACGATATTGCGGACCTCAAGCTCCGGCGCGACATCACCTTGATCGGCGAAGGGAGAGTCGTCCTGTTCTCTTCAGGCCCGGTCGCCAAGGGACTCCTCAACCCGCTTCCCGGCGCATCGCTCCGGGTCGAGAACATCGCCTTCGAAGGCGCCCGTTCGCCCGACGACAACGGCGCCGGCATTCGTCATGACGGGAACAATCTCACGGTCGTCAATTGCCTGTTCGAAGATAACGAAAACGGCATCCTTGCGACGGGCGAGGAGACCGGCCGCATCCGGATCGAAGGATCCGCGTTTATCGGAAACGGCCATGGCGACGGCTACTCCCATGGCATTTACGTCTCCAGCGGCGGCGAACTCGAGATCACGAACAGCAAATTCGCCGGCACGAAAATCGGCCATCACGTTAAGTCTCTGGCGGGCAGGACCGTCATCCGACATTCGGTCCTAGACGACGCCGGCGGCCGGACAAGTTACGCCGTCGACGCCTCGAAAGGCGGCGATGTGACCATCGAGTCCAGTCTCGTCATCCAGTCGGCGGACTCGGAAAACGCCGCCATTTTCAACTACGACCTCACCCGTGGCGGCGCAGCGATTGCGCTTCGGATCGCCGGCAACCGCATCGTCAACCGTCATCCCGGCGGCGTAATCCTTAGAAACGCTACGGATTTAGCGCCTTTCGCGGAGGGCAACGCGGTCGTCAATGAGGGCCGCGGCCGGCTGCAGCCGGACCCGCATTTCCCTTGACGATTGTCCGCGCCTGCGGTCTAACCAAGGGGCTGCGACTTTGTTTTGGCCGACTCTAAAGTGACTAGCCTACGGCCTGCCTATGGAAGATCCCAAGACATGGTTGCCTACCGGCGAACGCCTCCGTGTTCGCCTTACGCCATGAAAGGAGATCTCTAGATGGCATCAGGTACCGTTAAGTGGTTTAACGCCACCAAAGGTTACGGCTTTATTGAACCGGATGAAGGCGGCAAAGACGTTTTCGTTCACATCACCGCCGTTCAGGCTGCAGGCCTTCAGGGGCTCAACGAAGGCCAGCGCGTTTCCTACGAAATCACGGAACAGCGCGGCAAATCTTCGGCCGCCAATCTTAAAGCGGAATAATCGTTTCCCTTTGACAGAACGATTGAAAACGCCCGCGGTGACGCGGGCGTTTTTTTATGTATGCGCGGGCTGCGCGCCCATGAAGAAATCAGCTTTACATGCGCCGGCGCCCGCCAAATAAATGCTATGAACCGAAAGCGAAGGGGAACGCAGATGGGACTTGCGCAATTTGGTGAACGATACTGGCCGTTCTTGGCGATCGTTTTGTCAGCCTGGGCGATCTGGTACGCGCTGATCGGCCATAAGACCCCGAGTAACGACCGCAACTGGGATCCCAGCATCGAAAAACTATCCACCGCTGTAATCGACGGCGCATCGGTGACGATCACGAATGTACGGGACTGGACCTACGCCCCGCATAAAATTCGCTCCCGTGAATGGCGAGACGCCGTAACTGTCGATGTCAACGAGCTGAAAAGGGTGTGGTTTTTACTCGAGCCGTTCCCGGGCTGGGATGCAGTAGGGCATACCTACCTTACCTTCGAATTCAACGACGGCGATAATCTTTCATTTTCAATCGAGGCCCGCAAGGAGGCCGACGAAGACTACTCGGCCTTTAAGGGTCTGTTTCGAGAATACGAACTCGCCTACACATGGGGCGCGGAACGCGACTTCCTGTCCCGAAGGCTGCTTTACCTGGATCATTCCGTACGGATGTATCCGCTGGCGCTCGAACCCGAGGTCGTAAAATCAATTTTTCTCTCACTGGCGAAAGAAACCAACGAACTGCAAAAACGTCCCGCTTTCTACAATACGCTGACCGCCAACTGCACCAACGTGCTCGCCGAAGAAATGAACCGGGCCTACCCGAACAGCATTCCTTACGATCTCTCCTGGAACTTCCCCGGCGCTTCCGACATCTTTTTGATGAAACAGGGACTGATCCCCTTGAAAGGCGATCATGAAGAAACGATCGCCGCACATGATCTTGGCGCGCATCGCGATCTCATCGCCGAGATCGCTACAGCGTCGCCGGCTGAATTCTCGGACAAGGTTCGCGCGCTCCTCGGCGATTAGGCGAAGGCGGCGACGGGCGCCGGCAAGGCGGGTGGAAAGGCGCTGGCCTGCCCGGCGCTGGGTAGGGATTTCCAACAGGTAAAGAAAATGGCGGACCCGACAGGATTCGAACCTGTGACCTCTGCCTTCGGAGGGCAGCGCTCTATCCAGCTGAGCTACGGGTCCCGGTAGAGAGGCTCGCGGGTTTACGCGATCCGGCCCGCGCCCGCAAGCCGCGAGGCGGCGCTGCCGGGCGGCGACGCAAGGCGCTCAAAATCGGCCATATTTTCGCGCCAGTTCTCCCTTACAGGGGATTTGAGAGCGGCCGCACTGGCGTGGCCGGGAAAGACTTTAAGACGCCTTCAAAGGCGGGTAGGCTGCGCACGCCGTTCACTGCCGCTGTTTCAGGAAAGATTTATGCGTTCACCGATCAGGATTATCGCCGCCGCCGTTGCTTCCGGCTTTCTGCTTGCCGGCCAGGCGCTCGCACAGACGCCGCCGCCCCCTGTGGACAGCGCGAACACCGCGACGCCGGCCATGTGGCGTGTCGCGGATGCGGACTCCGAGTTCATTCTCATCGGCACTTTCCACATCCTTCCCCCAGCCTTGCAATGGCGCACCGATGCGTTCAACGCAGCCTTTGAGAAGGCCGACCGCCTTTACTTCGAAGTCGATGCAGACACGCCCGACGCTCGAACCAAAACGGTGGGCATCATGATGACGGAAGGGTTCAACCCGAACGGCGGCAAGCTCACCAGCATGCTCGATCCGCAAGACGCCGCAAAGCTGCGAGAGGTCTCTGCAGAACTCGGCCTTCCGATCGCCGGCATTGACCCGATGCGGCCATGGCAAGCGTTCTTGACGCTGACCGTGCAGTTCATCATCAAACAGGGCTTTGATCCCGGCGCCGGCGTCGACAGCGTGCTCATTGCGGACGCGAAAGCCCGGAAAAAGGATATTCATTACTTTGAAACGCTCGAACAGCAGCTTGGCTTTTTCACCGGCCTTTCGCCGGAAACGGAAAAGAGCCTGCTCGTCATAACATTGCGTGACTGGGATAACCAGAAAGCGTCTTTCGACAATCTCTTCAATGCGTGGCGCACGGGCGATGTCGGGTACATCGACAAGGAAATGAACGGGCAGATGCGCGAGCTTGCTCCCGAAGTTTATGAAACCCTGATCGTCGAACGCAACAAGGCCTGGGCGGCCGAACTCGCTGGAGAACTACGCAACGGTTCAGGCAATGTGCTGATCGCCGTCGGCGCAGGGCATCTTGTCGGCGACGATTCGGTGCCGGCGCTGTTGAAAGCGCAAGGCTTCGAGGTGACGCGCTATGGCGAGACGGCTGGCGCCGCCAATGACAACGCGCCGGCCGGCGCAGACGGCATCGGCGAGATTATAAAAACCGTCGGCGAGGAATAGTTCTTAGACGTCGAGCTGCGCCGTCAGGGCGTTTTCCTGAATGAAGGCGCGGCGCGGTTCGACCACATCGCCCATCAGGCGCGAGAAGATATCGTCGGCGTCGTCGGCTTCCTTAATCTTCACCTGCAAAAGTACGCGCGCGTTGTCATCGAGCGTCGTTTCCCAGAGCTGTTCCGGGTTCATTTCGCCCAGCCCCTTGTATCGCTGCACCGAAACGCCTTTCTCGCCGGCCGCACGGATCGCGCTCAGTAGACGGCCGGGGCCGAAGACGGTGATACGCTGATCCTTGCGGGTCCACACCGCCGGCTTTTCGAAGACCGGAATCAACGGCTCCATGGCGGCCCGAATACGGCGCGTGTCAGCGCTGACAATAACGTCGCGGGTGAGCGCCCGGCGCTCGGCGACGCCGCGCACTTCGCGCTCGAAGACATAACCGCCCTCGCCGTCCAGCGCGCCTGTCCAGTCGCGTTCGAATTCTTCCGAGATCATGTTCAACCGTTCCGCCACCATGTCGGCGTCGGCTTGCGCAGCGTCATCTGTCTCGTGTAGCGCGCCCGCGATCGCCGCCTGTACGATGGCGTCGCGGGAAATACGCAGCGGCAGTTCGCGGATCGCTTCATCGGCCTTGCGAGCCTTGGCGATGACATCGGCGAGATCGGCGCCGACGATAGTTTCTCCGGTCGCCAACAACAGCGCGCCGTCCGACAGACCTTCCGCATAGAGTGAATTCTCAAGCTCCCGGTCGTCGAGAAGATACTGCTCTGACTTGCCGCGCGTCACCTTATAGAGCGGCGGCTGGGCGATATAGAGATGGCCGCGCCGGATCAGTTCCGGCATCTGCCGGAAGAAGAACGTCAGCAGCAACGTACGGATATGCGCGCCGTCGACATCGGCGTCGGTCATGATGATGATCTTGTGATAACGCAGCTTGTCCGGGTTGAAATCATCGCGCCCGACGCCGGTTCCGAGCGCGGTGATCAGCGTGCCGATCTCCTGGCTCGACAGCATCTTGTCGAAACGCGCGCGCTCGACGTTCAAGATCTTGCCGCGCAAGGGCAGCACCGCCTGGTTCTCGCGATTGCGCGCCTGCTTGGCCGAACCGCCGGCGGAATCGCCCTCGACGATGAAAAGCTCGGCTTTCGAAGGATCGCGTTCCTGACAGTCAGCGAGCTTGCCCGGCAGCGAGGCGACGTCGAGCGCGGATTTGCGCCGGGTCAGCTCGCGGGCCTTGCGCGCCGCTTCGCGGGCGGCGGCGGCCTCGACGATTTTCTGAACAACGCGCTTGGCGTCCCCCGGGTTTTCTTCAAACCATTCGCCGAGCTTTTCGTTGACCGCGCTTTCGACAACGGGGCGAACCTCGGACGAGACCAGCTTGTCTTTCGTTTGCGACGAGAATTTCGGATCCGGCACCTTCACCGAAAGGACGCAAGTGAGGCCTTCACGGGCGTCATCGCCGGTCATCGCCACCTTTTCCTTCTTCGCGATTCCGGAAGTCTGCGCGTAATTGTTGATGATGCGCGTCAACGCAGCGCGGAAGCCAGCGAGGTGGGTGCCGCCGTCGCGCTGCGGGATGTTGTTAGTGAAGCAGAGAACTTTCTCGTGGTAGGCGTCGTTCCACCACATGGCGACGTCGACCGTCACGCCTTCTCTTTCAGCCGTGAACGATATCGGGGCCGACAATAGCGGGTTCTTTGCTTCATCGAGATATTTGACGAAGGCTTCAAGCCCGCCGTCATAGAGCATCACCTCTTCGCGGGATTCTACATGCCGATCGTCGGCAAGACGGATCTTGACCCCGGAATTGAGGAACGCAAGCTCGCGCAGACGGTGTTCGAGCGTGTCGAAATCGAACTCGGTGCCGGTGAAAATCGTGTCGGACGGCAGGAATGTCACCTCAGTGCCGGTTTTCACCGCATCGCCGACCGCCGCGAGATCAGCTTCGGGCTCGCCCATGCGAAACCGCATGAAATGTTCCTTGCCGTTGCGGCGAATTCTGAGCTCCAGCCATTCGGAAAGCGCGTTCACCACCGAAACGCCGACCCCGTGCAGGCCGCCTGAGACCTTGTAGGAATTCTGGTCGAACTTTCCGCCCGCATGAAGCTGGGTCATGATCACCTGCGCGGCGGACACGCCTTCTTCCGCATGGAGATCGGTCGGAATACCGCGGCCATTATCGGTCACCGTCACAGAGCCGTCCTCATTGAGGATGACCTCGACCGTATCGCAATAACCGGCGAGCGCTTCGTCGATCGCATTGTCGACGACTTCATAGACCATGTGATGGAGACCCGATCCGTCGTCGGTATCCCCGATATACATGCCCGGCCGTTTTCTGACGGCGTCGAGACCTTTGAGGACTTTGATCGATTCGGCGCCGTACTCTTCCTGCGGCGCGGCGTTGTTCGCCATTTTCTTATCTTTCTCTTACAGCGTTGCTTCATGAAGCGCGCCATCGCGCGCTTCGAAATACTGGGCCCGGCCGCCCCAGGCGGTGAAAAGGTCTTTATCCGTACCCGTCATGAATGTCTGGAAACCGAGCTCGTCGAGTATCGCGTAAAGCCCTTCGCGGCGATCGGGATCGAGATGGGCGGCGATCTCGTCGAGCAGAAGGACAAGCGGCGCCGATCCGCCGCGGCGGCCCAGGGCGTGCGCATTGGCGAGCACAAGTCCGATCAGAAGCGCTTTCTGTTCGCCGGTGGAGCAGAGCCGCGCAGGCGTTTCCTTTTCGCGATGCGTAACCAGCAGGTCGCTACGATGCGGCCCCGCCAGCGCCCTGCCCGCATCCGCATCGAGGCGGCGTCGCGCGCGCAGTTTCGCGGCGAATTCCTCCTCCACATCGGCGGCCTTCCCGGTCGCCAGCGCGACCTCAAGTTCGCCCTCAAGTGCGATGTCGGCGGCGGGAAACAGGGTTTCGCCGCTCGCCACGTCCGCCGCCGCCAGCATGGCGGCGGTCTCCCGGCGCGCCGCGGCGACAGCAACGCCGGTCTCGGCCATCTGCATTTCAAGCGCCGTCAGCCAGCGATCGTCGCGGCCGCCCTCTTCCAGCAGACGCTGACGCTGGCGCATCGCCTGTTCATAATCGCTCGACGCCTGACCATGGGCAGGATCATGCGCAAGCGTCATGCGATCGAGAAAGCGCCGCCGTTCGCCGGCGCCTTCCATGAAAAGCCTGTCCTGAGCCGGCGTCAGCCACAAAAACCGCACATGTCCGGCGAAAGCGCCCGGTCCGGAAGCAGCCGCATCGTCGATGCGGCAAACGCGCCGGTCGGGCTTTGAAGCGACCGCGCCAACACCGAGCCGGCGCTCATCCTCGCCGTCGTCGATCCGGGCGGACACCGCCCAGCCGCCGGCGCCGCCGATGCGCGGCAGCTCATCAAGCCGCGCGCGGCGCAAGCCCCGCCCGGGACCGATCAGGGAAATCGCCTCGAGAAGGTTGGTCTTGCCGGCGCCGTTCGGACCGGCAATGGCGACCGGCCGACCGTCAAGCGCAATCTCGGCCTGCGCGTAGGAACGAAAATCCGTCAGCGCGATGCGCGTAAAGCGAGCGCTGCGCGCCGGCGACCTTTTCGTCGCCGGCGACGCTGCATGTTCTTCACGCCTGATCGCCGTCTGGCTCAACGCTTAAACCCTCAAGGGCATCAACACATAAAGCGCGCGCTCGTCTTCCTCGTCACAGATCACTGTCGGCGAAGACGGATCGGAAAGACGGAAAGTCGCCGTACCGCCGTCAATCTGCTGTGCGACATCGAGGAGGTAGCGCGCGTTGAAACCGATCTCGATCGGCTCGCCGCCGTAATCGACCGAGAGCTCTTCAAGAGCCGAGCCGGCTTCCGGATTGTTGACCATGAGCCGCAGATTGTCGGCCTCAAGCGCCAGCTTGACTGACCGCGTCCGGTCCGCCGAGACGGTGGACACGCGGTCGACCGCCTGCGCGAAGTCCTTGGTTTCAACCCGCAACACATTGGGATTTTCTTTCGGAATGACCCGCTCGTAATCGGGGAAGGATCCGTCGATCAGTTTTGAAGTGAGACGCCCCGGCCCGAAACCGAACTGGATCTTGGCGGCTGAAACCGCAATCTCCACATGATCTTCAGCATCTTCGAGAAGGCGCGACAGTTCGGCGATCGCCTTGCGGGGCACAATCACGCCCGGCATCGACGCGGCGCCGTCGGGAAGCGGCGCATCGAGCCGCGCGAGCCGGTGACTGTCCGTCGCCGCCGCCCGCAAGAGCGGCGTATCGCCGTCGGTGTATGCGTGGAAATAAACCCCGTTGAGATAGTAACGCATTTCTTCCTGAGAAATGGCGAACCGCGTCTTGTGAAGGAGCCGGCGCAAATCATCGGTCGGCATTGAAAAACGGGTTTCAAGATCGTCAGTCGCCAGGCTGGGGAAGTCATCGTCCGGCAACACCGCCAGCGAAAACTGCGAACGACCTGCCGAAACCTGAAGCCGGTTGCCGTCATCGGCCAGCTCAAGCCGAACCTGCGCGCCTTCCGGAAGCCGCTTGACGATTTCAAAAAGCGTCAACGCTGAAACCGTCGTCGCGCCGCCGCCGGCGACATCGGCGGGCGCCTCCTCGGAGACTTCGATATCGAGATCGGTCGCCGTCAGGGTGAGCGCGGCGCCGTCCGCCTGCAGGAGCACATTCGACAGAATCGGAATGGTGTTGCGCCGCTCAACGACGCTTTGCACATGCCCCAGCGCCTTTGATAGGGCGGATCGTTCTATCGTAACCTTCATCGCCTGTCGCTCTCTCGGAATCTTGGCGAAACCTGAAAATCCGGTCTCCGGCGTCCCCAATCTGACGACGCCGGCGCGGGAGAATCGCCGTCGTGGAATAACCCTCCGATTATAGCCGAAAACCCCCTTGAAAAGCTAGCGCCGGCGCGCGTTTCCCGCGCCGGCGCAAGGTCTTAGAGCAATGATTTCAGAGCGCTTTCCGGACACCCCGAATTAATCTTCGAGAGCCTCTCGAATTCGCCGGACAGCGTCCTGAAAGGCCTTGTCCCGCTCGAGCAGGGCTTGGGCCCGGCGGTAGCTCGACATCACCGTCGTATGGTCGCGGCGAAGGGCTTTTCCGATGCGCGGGAAGGACTCTTTGAGAATCTCCCGAGCACACCAGACCACCGCGTGACGCGCCCGAACGATGCGCTGCGGCTGGGACCGGCAGGTCATTTCCTCAAGCTTCAGGCCAAAGGCTTCGGCGCCGGCGGCGATTGCATCGTCAAGCGTGACGACCTTGCGCCGGTCCTCCAGACGCGATTTCAGGATCGCCTTGGCCTCATCGAGATCAACGACGAGTTCCTCGTTCCCATACATCAGGAGAAGCTGGTTCAGGGCGCCGATGGTCTCGCGCGTGCTCTGGGTGAAAGTGCGCGCGATGAACGCCAGCACCTCGTCTGCGATCCGGCATTTCGCCGAGGCGCTGGCGACGCGTTTTTTCAGGATTTCGAGACGCAACGCCTCGTCAGCCGGATGCACCGGCGCGCACAGGCCGCCTGCAAGACGGTCGGCGAGGCGCTTGTTGATACCGGCGTCAGCCAGCTTGGACGGGGGAAGGTCGCCCGCGATAACAACCTGCTTGCCGCTGTCGAGCGCTGCATCAATCACGATAAGTAACTCCTCTTGTGTGCGATCCTTGCCTTGAAGGAAATGAATATCGTCAAAAGCCAAAAGGTCGTTTTCCAGAAGCCGCGCATGAAAGGCCTGAGCAGCGTTGGAAAGTACGGCGCTTACGCAAGCGTTCACCAGATTACGATATGTAATATAAGCGCGCGGCCCACGTGCGCCATCAGCTTCCCACTCGTGACTGACGGCGTGCAGGAGATGCGTCTTGCCGAGTCCTGACTCGCCATAAATATATACGAGTTCGCGCGGCATGCCTTTGACGAGCGCCTGACGCGCCGCCGCGCAGGCGATGCGGTTTGAGTCGCCGACCGCAAAGGTCTCGAAGGTGCGGCGGGGATCAAGCGGCGCGCCAATAGTTTCCTGTGCGGTCCCGGCGGCATCGCCCGCCGCTACACGCGCCAGCGCGGGGACTGCGCCGTTCACGCGCTTTTCGGCTTTCGCGTCGACTTTCGCGACTTGCGCGCTCAACGTCTTGCGCACAGTCAGGCGGAACCGCTCGACCGGACCGATCTCCTGCCGCCAGGTGTCCATCAGCACCGGCAGGAAACGATTGTCGAGCATGTCGCGCTTGGCTTGCGTCGCTGTAGACAGCGTCACGCTGTCCTGCGTGCGCTCGGCAAGACCAAGGTCCACAAACCATGATTTGTACTTCGCTTCGCCAACGCGACCGCGCAAAGCTTCGAGATACCTGTCGAAAGCCGCTCCGTCGCCGGCGCCGCCCTCATTGTTGTCTTTTGTCTGCATGATATGCCGCCCAAAGTTCAATCGGAAGTTAGCGTGAAAAAACCGCCCGCGCGTCAATATTGACGCCCGTAAATCACTCAAATTGTTCGATCAGAACCGGCGAGACGCGCCGGCCAAAGGAAAACCGGCCTAAATCAGACCGAGCCCGGCGTTGTCAGCAATTGTCCGTATAAAAATTAATTTATCACAATTGCCGATATTCATGCCGTGCACCCCTCGCTATATTTCAGTCTTGAGACGAGAAACCTGACGCCGGCTAGCAAACGCAACCGAGTTTCTCTTGTTAGTCGGTACTGAACTTGAAATCGCGAAATTAATCCGCATCCGTCATAATGACCATTCAAGTTTAGTTAACTTTAAGGCGAGTGGTCAATAGATGATTCGCTTTTCCAAGGTTTTTTTTACATTTTTTTGACGCGGCGCATATGAATCAAAAACTTAGGCGCTACGGCGGATACAACGCATCAACGCGCAACTAATGCGTAACGCAAAACGTGCGCATCGATGTTATTTCCCGATGTAGAAAATGTAAATCTACCGACGCGAAACGCATCAGTTTAAATGCTGCAAAAGCGATCTTGTTTTTAAGCAGAAAGCGCTTTGATGCGGGCGCTCAAACGCGACAACTTGCGTGCAGCAGTCGTCTTGTGAAAAACGCCTTTGTTGACAGCGCGATGCAGTTCAGGCTGTGCAAGTTTGAACGCTGCGTCGGCGTTTTGCTTGTCGCCCGACGCAATCGCTTCCTCGACTTTACGCAGATAGGTTCTCACCCGCGAACGGCGCGCCTTGTTGACGGCGGTTCGGCGTGCGATTTTACGAACCATTTTCTTAGCGGAAGTCGTGTTAGCCATGTCGTCTTTCACTCGAGATTTTCGCCGCCCGCGGCGGCGCGAGCGGCGGTATATAGACCTCCGCCCTACCCCCGTCAACAAGCCTTTTGGGCTTATATTTCCTTAATTTCAGCGCTGGCAGACAGGGCAGAAAAAGGTCGAGCGGCCGGCCTGAACAAGACGCCGCACCGGGGTCTTGCAGACGCCGCAGGCTTCGTCTTCTCGCCCGTATACGTCGAACCGGTGCTGAAAGTACCCCAAGGCGCCATCGGCGGCGGCGAAATCCCTCAATGTGGACCCGCCCGCCTCGATAGCATCGCGCAGAACCGCCACAATCGCGCTGTGAAGCCGTTCGCCCCGCCGGCCCGCCACAGACGCCGCCCGCCGCCGGGGCGATATCCCGGCGCGATAGAGCGCTTCACAGATATATATGTTGCCGAGCCCCGCGACGATGCGCTGATCGAGAAGCGCCGCCTTGATTGGCGCCGTTTTCCCCTTGAGCGCCTGGTTGAGCGTTTCAGCAGAAAACCGGTTGCCCAGCGGCTCCGGCCCCATCCCCTTGAAATGACTGCTCTCATCGAGCGCGGCCGTCTCAACAAGGTCCATGAATCCAAAACGGCGCGGATCGTTATAGGTGACAAGAGCGCGCCGCCGGCCAATCATGACAAATAGTACATGATCATGCGCCGCCGCACCGCCGGCGCTGGCAGCGCCCTCGCCCCGCCTGACCGCATCATCAATCGTGAACCGTCCCGACATGCCAAGATGCATGATCAGGCTCTCGCCTGTGGAAAGGCCGGCGACGAGGTATTTGCCGCGACGGCCAAGGGTTTCCACAACAGCTCCCTCAAGCCGGGCCGCAAAGCGTTTGGGCAGGGGAAAACGCAAGTCTTTTCGGCGCATTTCAACGCTGGCGAAACGCGCGCCCTCCATCACCGGCGCCAGACCGCGGCGAACGGTTTCGACTTCAGGAAGCTCGGGCATGTTTTCAGATCAATCCCTTAAGGCGAACGCGCCGCCAGACGGCCTATGCTAGCGGTCTCTTTTTGCTTCGCCAAAATGAAAAACGCCCCCGCATGACGGCGGGGGCGCATTTCCACATCTGGTTGATAACGCTTAATTCTTGTCTTCTTTTTCTTTCAGCGCCGCGCCCAGAATATCGCCCAGAGACGCGCCGGAATCGGCGGAACCGTACTGTTCGACGGCCTCTTTTTCCTCAGCGACTTCGCGCGCCTTGATCGAGACATTGATGCGGCGGGTCTTGGCATCGATCGACGTCACCCGCGCATCCACCTTGTCGCCGACCGCGAAACGGTCAGGGCGTTGTTCGGAGCGCTCTTTCGACAGATCCGATTTGCGGATGAAGGCTTTCGGTCCTTCCGAGCCGCTGATCTGAACCTCGATGCCGCCGCTCTCAATTGCGGTGACCGTGCAGGTGACATCGTCGCCGCGCTTGATCTCGCCGATCGCTTCCATCGGATCGGAGCCGACCTGCTTGACGCCGAGAGAGATACGTTCCTTTTCCGGATCGACATCGAGCACCTTGGCCTTAACCATCTGACCTTTCTGATAGTCTTTGATGGCGTCCTCGCCCGGACGGTTCCAGTCGAGGTCGGAAAGGTGGACCATGCCGTCCATCTCCTCGTTAAGGCCGATGAACAGGCCGAACTCGGTGATGTTCTTGACCTCGCCCTCAAGGACGGAACCGATGGGATGCTCTTCCGCAAAGCGTTCCCAGGGATTGTCGGCGCATTGCTTGAGACCGAGGGAAATCCGGCGCTTAGCTTCGTCGACCTCAAGCACCATCACCTCAACTTCCTGAGAAGTGGAGACAATCTTGCCCGGATGGACGTTTTTCTTCACCCAGCTCATTTCCGAAACGTGGACGAGGCCTTCAATACCGTCCTCCAATTCGACGAATGCGCCGTAATCAGTGATATTGGTGACTTTGCCGCTGAACTTCGCGCTGATCGGGTATTTCGCCGCAACGCCTTCCCACGGATCCGGCGTCAGCTGCTTGATGCCGAGGGAGATACGGTGGGTCTCCGGGTTGATCTTGATGATTTTCACCCGGATCGTGTCGTTGACGTTGAGCACCTCTGTCGGGTGATTGACGCGGCTCCAGGACATGTCGGTGACATGGAGCAGACCGTCGACGCCCGGCGCAAGTTCAACGAACGCGCCGTAATCGGTGATGTTCTTGACGACGCCATCACGCTCGTCGCCCTCATTGAGCTCCTTGACCACTTCTTGACGATGTTCGGCGCGGTCCTCCTCGAGAATGGAGCGGCGCGAAACGACAATATTGCCGCGACGCTTGTCCATTTTGAGAATACGGAAGGGCTGGGCGACATTCATCAGGGGGCCGGCGTCGCGCACGGGGCGGATATCGACCTGGCTGCCCGGCAGGAACGCCACGGCGCCGCCGAGATCAACCGTGAAGCCGCCTTTGACGCGATTGAAGATTTCGCCTTCGACGCGCTCGCCCTTTTCAAAAATCTTCTCGAGACGATCCCAGGCCTCTTCGCGGCGGGCTTTCTCGCGGGAGATTACCGCCTCGCCCATCGCGTTTTCCACGCGCTCGACATAAACTTCGACTTCGTCGCCGATTTTCAGATCGGCCGGCTTGCCGGGCTGGGAGAATTCCTTGAGCGGTACGCGGCCTTCGGTTTTGAGGCCGACATCGATCACGGCGATGTCTTTTTCGATGGCTGTGACTTTGCCTTTGACAACCGTTTCTTCAAAATCCTGACGGTCGACTAACGATGCTTCGAGCATTTCCGCAAAATCATTGCGGGTGGGGTTAAGGGTTTCAGTGTGAGACACGTGTTGGTCCTTGGTTCGGTTAAAGGTTTCAAACGCCGCGCACCCTTCTGACAATCGGAACGGGACCGCAGAGGTCCGCCGGTCCGGCTCTCGCCGGAATGCGCGAAATGGGTTGGTTTCGATGCGCTCTCCGAGAACCGAGTTTGGATTTGAAACTGGGGCTTGTCGTTTGATCCCCTTCGGGATCGGGCCCAGCTTCAGATCAGTTCCCGCAGCGCTGAAAAACGCCGTCAATGACGCGGCGCGCGGCCGCGAAGGCCGCGTCTATAGACAAATGAGTCGTATCTAGCAACTCCGCATCGTCGGCGCGCGCCATGGGCGCATCCTCGCGGGCGGCGTCGCGGGCGTCACGCTCCAGCAAGTCTTTGTAAATGCGTGCTTCTTCAAGATCCGGCTGCTCCAGTTTCAGCTCAAGCCAACGGCGGTGCGCGCGGATTTCAGCGCTCGCCGTCACAAAAAACTTCACATCGGCGTCGGGACAGACGACCGTGCCGATGTCCCGGCCGTCAAGCACCGCGCCTTTAAGACCGCCAGGCGGCGTCTTTGCGTAGCGGCGCTGGAAATCGAGGAGCGCGGCGCGAACGCCGCTATTGGCGGCGACGACGCTGGCGGCGGCGCCGACCTCGCGGGTGCGGATATCTGCGCCGGCGATCTTCTCCACCGCGTAATCGCCGGCGATACGTGCGGCGAGGTCCTGGTCTGAAGGGTCCTTTCCCTCATTCAGGATAAGCCAGGCGACCCCGCGATAGAGCGTGCCGGTGTCCAGATGGGCGAAACCGTATTGTCCGGCGATCAGACGCGAAAGCGTCCCCTTGCCAGAGGCTGCCGGCCCATCGAGGGCGACGACGAATGACGGGGTCTCGGCGGACGCTTCCATGGAATGCTGCTTACGGGAAGGAGAAGACGAAAGGCAAGGCTGTTTCGCGGCTTCTCAGACGCCGGCGTCATATTCAAGAACCCGGCCCGGGCCGCGCGTTCTCATATCCGCAAAGACGGTGTTCTTTCCGAGGAACACGCCGTCATTGATATGTTCCTTGCGGGCGTAATCCGCATTTTGCTGCAAATGACGGTTAAGCGCCGGCAGCCGGTAGAACGGGACCGATGCAAACAGGTGATGATCGAGATGCATCGCAATGTAATGCGGCGTGAACAGCGCCTTCTCGATCGGATGCCTGAATTTCACGTTGCGCACTTCGTCGTAGTATCCCTCCTGATCGAGAGCGAAATGCTCGGCGATAGCGCGAATACGCATTAAAAACGGCATGACAAGCACCAGCGGAACCACCCAGAACAACAGGAAGTGCAGCCACAGCCCGAAAACCGTAAGCGCCGCCGCAAGCAATAGATAACTGAGCAATCGTATCTGGCTCACGCGCTGCGCCAGCCCTCTTTTCACCGGCGGTTTGGATTCCGGATTTTCAATCTCCTTAAAGGACCGGAACTGATAGGCGATGGAGCGAACCCAGAAGCGCAACCAAAACCCGAGCGTTGCATCCTTCAGCGGATAGACCCAGGACGCCCGCTCATCCGCATCGGCGAGCTTGCGCGCCCAGTCGGGATCGCGCGGCTCGTTCATCCATTTGTGATGCGCGAGGTGGTTATAACGGTAAGTGGTCATGGAGACCGTCATGGGCCCGCCGCAGATCACTTCACCGACGAACTCGTTCAGCCACTTTGTGTTAAAGGCGAGGCCATGGGTCGCCTCATGCATCAAGATCAGCAACGCGTGCTGGCGCGATGCAATCACGGTCCAGATCACAGGCCATAACAGCCAGCTCCAGGGAGAAGACACGAGAGTCAGGTGCCCGGCGACAAGCGCTGCAGCGACGACAAGATAATCGCCGGCGAGCGCCGCTATGAAGCGCCTCGAATCCAGACGCTGCAACATCTTCAATGTTGCCGGATCGATAAGCTGATCCCGCATGCCCCACCTTCAACCGTACTCCCCCTCAAATGTACGAGCTCTTGTTTTCGGGCCCGTATCGATCACAGGGTAGGCGAATGAGCGCACGGAGTCACGGCGGAAACCGGTAAGTGTTGTTCGCGTAAAAGGCGTAAAATACGGGCTCAGGGCTTCTCGATGCGCCCGCCGAGTTCAGCAATCGCCGCCCCGAATGCCGGGAAACTCGTAGCAATCATCGATCCGTCGTCGATTTCTATAGGCGCTTCGCTGGCCAGCCCCATGATCAGAAAACTCATGGCGATGCGATGGTCGTGACGGGTTGCAATCCGCCCGCCGCCGTGCGGCGGCGTCGCCGAACCGCGCACTCGCAACCAGTCAGGGCCGCTCGCCGCATCGACGCGGCACGCCGCAAGCCCGGCCTCCATCGCTGCGACGCGGTCGCTTTCCTTGACACGCAATTCTTCCAGACCGCGCATCATTGTTTCGCCCGACGCAAAAGCCGCAACGGCGGCGAGGATCGGATACTCGTCGATCATCGACGGCGCACGCTCGGCCGGCGTTTCAACACCGTGAAGAACTGAATGGCGCGCACGGATGTCGGCGACAGGCTCGCCGCCCTCAATGCGTTTGTTTTCAAAGGATAGCGCTGCGCCCATCTCTTTCAGCGTCTCATAAAACCCGGTCCGCAGCGGATTGATGAGTACATTCTCAACCACAATATCCGCGTTAGGCGTAATCACCGCCGCAGCGACCAAAAACGCTGCAGACGAAGGATCGCCCGGCACGGCGATGCTTGCCGGCCGCAAACGCTGCCCGCCTTTAATTGCGATATACCTCCCAGCAGCGCCGTCAGATTCGAAATCCAGCCGCACCCCGAACGCCGCAAGCATGCGCTCTGTGTGATCCCGGCAGAGAACCGGTTCGTGGATGCGGGTCTCACCCTCTGCGCCGAGTGCGGCGAGAAGGATCGCCGATTTCACCTGGGCCGACGGCTTGGACAGGATGCAGCTGACGGCGCTCAGCTTCTCGCCGCTGTGAATACTCACAGGCAAGCGCCCTTTGTGGCCTTCCGCCTTGACTCCCATAAGACGCAGGGGCTCCAGCACGCGCCCCATCGGACGGGATCGCAGCGATGCGTCCCCGTCAAACACGGCGGCGACGCCGGCGCCCGCGACGGCGCCCATGGTGAGCCGCGCGCCAGTGCCGGAATTCCCGAAGTAAAGCGGCCGTTGAGGCGCTCGCCAGGCCCCGCCCGTGATGCGCCAAAGGCCGCCCGTGCGCTCGATCTCGGCACCAAGAGCGCGCATGGCCGCGGCGGTTCTCAGAACATCGTCGCCCTCCAGCAGGTCCGCCGCTTCACTTTCACCCTCGGCGAGCGCGCCGAAAATCAGCGCCCGGTGTGAGATGGATTTGTCGCCCGGCGACCTGACCCGCCCTCCCAGAGGGCCCGATCTCCTTGAGACCAGCGGTCCTTCAAGCGGCGTCATGGAGGTCCTCGCTAGAATTGACATTCGGGAAATCTTAGGCTCATTCCTTTTGACAGCGCCCCCAGCCCGTGGCAACAGGCGCTTCTTTCAATAGACTCAACGATGGCGGCGAGGCATGACCAAACCAGAACTTGGCGTAAAACGCGATTGTCCGGAATGCGGCGCACGGTTTTACGACCTTAACAAGGAACCGGCGCATTGCCCGAAATGCGATCATGAGTTCGTTCCTGAATCGCTCCTGAAGCCGCGCAAAACCCGCGCCGAGGAAACCAGCGAAAGCGAAGACAAGGCGGAGGCGGCGAAACCAGCGGCCGAGACCAGTCTCGAAAGCGCCGATCAGGAAAAGAAAGCGGCGAAATCCAATCGCCGGGCTGCGCTCGACGAAGAAGAAGATGACGACTCGGACGAAGATGAGGACGAACTTAGCGATATCGAAGATATCGATGTCGACATTGACGACGACGACGATGATAGCCTGCTTGATGACGATGATGACGATGACGATGTCACGACCATCGTCAAATCGGGCGGCGACGAGGACTAATAGTTTGTAGGGAAACGCTTGCGCAGTACGGTTGCGCCCGCTAGTTTCCCGCCTCCCCTGAAGGGGAAGACGCCGGACTCCCAAACCGGCTGATGGTTAAGGGGCTATAGCTCAGTTGGGAGAGCGCTTGAATGGCATTCAAGAGGTCGGCGGTTCGATTCCGCCTAGCTCCACCAGCCTTCGCCGCTTATCGAGATTAGCGAGAAGGGCTGTCACGCCGCAGCTTCGAAGAAGCGCAAGGCGGACTGATCGCAGCTACGGTTTAGCGAGCCATATCAGCGGTTTGATGCTTCTTCATTCAGCCACGCCGCCAAACCCGAACAGCCGCGGGATAGATAAGGCTGATCTTTAGCCGTCATCCTCCGCGACGCCGCCGCAAGCTGCTTTTCTTCAGCACGCGCTGCTTGACTCATACCCTTCCGACCGATGTTGTTCAGCAATGAAGATATTAAACGGCGTCAGAATCATCGAGTTCGAAGGCATCGGCCCCGCTCCCTTTTGCGGCATGCACCTCGCGGATCTCGGGGCCGAAGTCACCTTGGTCGAACGCCCGGACCATGACGGGCCGCGTATCGATAACGGCCGGCGAGACATCCTCAAACGAGGCAAGCGCTCCGTTGCGCTTGATTTGAAATCGCCGGCGGGCCGCGATGCAGCCCTGGCCCTGGTTGCAACCGCCAGCGGCCTGATCGAGGGCCTGCGCCCCGGCGTCATGGAGCGGCTTGGTCTTGGCCCTGACGATTGCCTTAAGGTCAATCCGGCGCTTGTTTACGGGCGCGTCACCGGCTGGGGGCAGACCGGTCCGCTCGCACATACGGCAGGCCATGACATC
Organism: uncultured Parvularculaceae bacterium; assembly: GCA_913055785.1. GTDB lineage: Bacteria > Pseudomonadota > Alphaproteobacteria > Caulobacterales > Parvularculaceae > Hyphococcus. The sequence continues at coordinate 23,816 of CAJXLJ010000020.1, forward strand.
AACTATCTCGCATTGTCCGGCGCGCTCTGGTACGCGGGCCAGCCGGGGGAACCGCCCTTTACGCCGCCGACCCTGATGGGCGACATCGCCGGCGGGGCGCTTTATCTGACGATCGGCCTGCTTGCAGGGATCATGCGCGCGCGCGAAACCGGCAAGGGCGATGTGGTCGACGCAGCGATTGTCGACGGCGGCGCGCACATGATGAATCTTTTGCTGAACCTGAAGGCCGCCGGTCAATTATCGGAAACCCGCGGGAGGAGCCTCCTCGACGGACCGCATTGGTATCAGAGCTATGTCTGCGCCGACGGGGAAACTGTAACTGTCGGCGCGCTCGAGCCGAAATTCTATGGAGAACTTCTCGACCGCCTGGGGCTGAAAGACGACCCTGCCTTTGCGGCGCAGTACGACCCCACGCTCTGGCCGAAACAGCGGCTCGCTTTCGCGGATATCTTCCGTACGAAAACCAGCGCCGAATGGCGCGAACGACTTGAAGGAACCGACGCATGTTTCGCGCCGGTCCTGTCGCCGGGCGCAGCCTCGGCGCACCCTCATATGGTTGCGCGGGGAAGTTATCTCGAAGCAGAGGGCGTGCTGCAGGCGCGGGCGGCGCCCCGCTTCGCTTCCGAGCCCCTCGCCGAGCCCCGTCCCGCCCCGTTACGCGGCGAGCATGGAGACGAACTGCCCTGATGTTCTTTGACGGCGGGCCGGGTTCTATTTCGCATGTATCATGCTAGGGACAACCGGATTAAGATTCGCCCGCAATTAGTTGCGCGATGAGGGAGACGACAATGCGGCTGATGGTGACGGGCGGCGCAGGCTTTATCGGATCGGCGGTCATACGCCAGGCGATCGCCGCCGGTCATGACGTGCTGAATGTCGATAAACTCACCTACGCCGCCAATCCGGAGAATGTCGCAAGCGTCGCTGACCACGACCGGTATAACTTCGTCAAAAACGACATCTGCGACCAGAAGTCGATGACGGCGCTCATGGAAGAGTTTCGTCCGGATGTGCTGATGCATCTCGCCGCCGAAACCCATGTGGACCGTTCCATTGACGGGCCAAGCGCGTTTATTCAGACGAACATTGTCGGCACCTACGCCTTGCTTGAGGCGGCGCGCGCTTATGTACAGGGCGGCGCGCCCGAGGCCTTTCGGTTCCACCACATTTCAACCGATGAGGTTTACGGAACGCTCGGCGCCGAAGGCGAATTCTTCGAAGACTCGCCCTACAAGCCGAACTCTCCCTATTCCGCCGCGAAGGCTTCTTCGGACATGCTGGCGCGCGCCTGGGCCGAAACATTCAAAGTCCCCGTCGTCGTCACCAATTGCTCGAACAATTACGGCCCCTATCAATTTCCGGAAAAACTCATTCCCATCGTCATCATCAATGCGCTCGAAGGAAAACCGATCCCGGTTTACGGCAAGGGCGCGAATGTCCGCGACTGGCTCTATGTCGGCGATCACGCCGATGCGCTTCTGCTCGTAGCGGAAAAAGGCGACCCCGGCGAGACATACAATATCGGCGGACGGGCGGAACGAACCAATCTCGACCTTGTCAAAATGCTCTGCGCAATCCTTGACGAGGAATTGCCCGGTTCGGTCAACAGACCGCACGAAAGCCTTATAACTTTTGTCGCCGACCGGCCCGGTCATGATCTGCGTTACGCCATCAATTGCGACAAGATCGAACGCACGCTGGGCTGGTCGCCAGCCATCGCCATCGAAGACGGTATGCGCAAGACGGTGCGCTGGTATCTTGAAAATCGCGATTGGTGGGAGGCGATCCGCAATCGCGGGCATGACACCGCCGGCCGGCTTGGTCTCAAACGATAGGCCGCGCAATGCGCATTCTCCTCTTCGGACGCAACGGCCAGGTTGCGCAATGTTTACAGCAGGAAGCCAGGGGCGTTCATCAGCTGACAGCGCTCGGCCGAGCGGAAGCCGACCTCATGCGCGCCGGGACCGCCGCGTCAGCCATTGAACGGACGCGCCCGGAACTTGTCGTCAACGCCGCCGCCTACACCGCCGTCGACAAGGCTGAAGAAGAGCCCGCCGCCGCGCAGCAGCTCAACGCAGCAGCGCCCGCCGAAATGGCGGCGGCGACCCGGAAAACCGGCGCGCGCTTTATCCATCTGTCCACCGATTACGTATTCGATGGAAACGATGAGCGCGCGCTTTCGGAAGACCACGAAACGGCGCCCCTGAATGTATACGGCCGCACGAAGCGCGAGGGCGAAAACGCCGTTCTCACCGCTGACGATCGGGCGGTTATCCTTCGCACGTCGTGGGTTTTCTCCGAATTCGGCGGCAATTTCGTCAAAACCATGCTGCGGCTCGGGGCCGAACGCAGCGCCCTTTCCATCGTGGACGATCAGGTCGGCGGCCCGACAGCGGCCCGCGACATCGCAAAGGCGGTCCTGACGATCGGCGGCAAAATCGGGCGCTGCGCCCCCGGCGCGGGCGTTTATCATTATCAGGGCGCCCCCTCCGTCAGCTGGGCGGGCTTCGCCCGGCGAATCTTCGACGCCGCCGGCGTAAAGGTCGCAGTAGAGCCGATCGCCACCGCCGATTATCCGACCCCGGCCCGCCGGCCGCTCAGGACGGTGCTCGATTGCGCGAGGATCGAGCGCGATTTCGGCCTTGCGCAACCCGATTGGCGCGCCGCCCTCCATCCAGTCGTCGCCATGCTGACGACCGGGAGACAGTAATATAATATGTAGGAAGAGTTGCGGCCTGTTCGGCCGCTTCGGGGTTGCTTTCAGGCGCGCCAAGCCTCTATGTGACCGTTTGCACTAGGGCGGCGGCCTTTCAGGCGTTGGGCGTAACGGAGAACGAATATGAAAATCCTGGTCATCGGGGGAGACGGCTTTTGCGGTTGGCCGACGGCCTTGCACCTGTCCAATAACGGGCATGAGGTGATGATCATCGACAACCTCTCGCGCCGGAAAATCGACGTCGAGCTCGAGGTTGAATCGCTGACGCCCATCAAACCGATTTCTACGCGCCTAGCCGCCTGGAAAGAGGCGAGCGGCAAGGATATCAGGTTCGAGAATTGCGACGTAGCGCATAATTACATGCGCCTGCTTTACATCATGGAAAAGTTCGAGCCGGAAGCGATCGTTCACTTCGCCGAACAACGCGCCGCTCCCTATTCCATGAAGTCGTCCTATCACAAGCGTTATACGGTCGATAACAACATCAACGCGACGAGCAATATTCTGGCGGCGATCGTTGAAACCGGCCTCGACCCTCATCTGGTCCATCTCGGCACAATGGGCGTTTACGGCTACGGCACCGCGGGCATGAAAATTCCCGAAGGCTATCTGCCGGTAAAAATCGAGACCGAAGACGGGCGCGAGATCAAGCAGGAGATTCTTTATCCCGCCAATCCCGGCTCGATCTATCACATGACGAAGACTCAGGATCAGCTGCTATTCGCCTTTTACAACAAGAATGACGGGCTGAAGATCACTGACCTGCATCAGGGCATCGTCTGGGGTACGCAAACCCAGGAAACGCGCAAGGACGAACGGCTGATCAACCGCTTCGACTATGATGGCGACTACGGCACAGTGCTGAACCGTTTCCTGATGCAATCCGCGGTCGGCCACCCGCTGACCGTACACGGCACTGGCGGACAAACGCGGGCGTTTATCCATATTCAGGACACGGTCAAATGCATTCAACTGGCGATCGACAACCCACCGCAGCATGGCGAACGGGTGCAGATCTTAAACCAGATGACTGAAACCCACCGGGTTCGCGATCTCGCCAAGATGATCGCCGACAAAACCGGCGCCGAAATCGCCTATGTCAACAATCCGCGCAATGAAGCGGCGGAAAACGATCTCGATGTCGAAAACCAGCGCCTCTTGGGCCTCGGCCTCGACCCAATCACGCTTGAGGCCGGCCTCTTTGATGAAGTGACCGAGATTGCGCGCAAATACGCTCATCGCTGCGACCTGACGAAAATCCCGTGCGTTTCCTACTGGACGGACGATCAGAAAAGCGCGAACGAAAACCCGAGCGCGTAAAACCGCTTCAGGACAGATATGCGGCCAGACGGTCGCTCGCCTGTTTCAGGACTTCCGGTTTCTTGCAGAAGCAGAACCGCGCGTAATTGCGCGGCGCGTCTTGCTGTTGCGGGAGATAGAACGCGGAAATCGGCACGGCGGCGACTTTCGCTTTTTCTGTAATCTCCCTGCAGAAATCAACGTCGTCATCGCGACCGACGGACGTGATATCGACTGTCACGAAGTAGGTCCCCTCGCAGGGCATAACCGCGAAGCCCGCCGCGCTTAGGCCGGCGCTTATAAGGTCGCGCTTCGCCTGCATTTCGGTTCTGAAACGCTCATAATAACCGTCGCCAAAAGCAAGCCCGGCCGCCGTCGCTTTTTGCAGCGACTGCGGCGACGTATAAGCAAGATGCTGGTGCGCTTTCATCACCGCGGTGATGAGCGGCGCGGGGCCGGTGACATAACCGATCCGAAACCCGGTGAGCGAGAAGGTCTTTCCCGCCGAACCTATTCTAATGGAACGTTCGAACATGCCGGGCAAGGTCATCAATGGCAGATGCGGACGGTCGTCGAAGATAAGGTGTTCGTAAACTTCATCGCAAACCACAATGAGATCGTGCCGCCGCGCCGCATCGGCGACGATCTCCAGTTCTTGGCGCGTCATCACCTTGCCGAGCGGGTTATGGGGCGTGTTGATGGCGATGAGTTTGGTTCTGCCGGTGATCGCGGCTTCAAGCGCGCCCGCAGACAACCGCCAGGACGGCGGAGCGAGATTGACAGGAACGACCCGGGCGCCGGCGGCTTCGATCTGCGGCGCATAGCATTCGTAAAACGGCGCCAGCACGATCGCCTCGTCGCCCGGCTCAAGGAAACCGAGAAAGGCGGCGGCGAGGCCTTCAGTCGCGCCGGAAACTACAAGCGTTTGCGACTGCGGATCGATGTCCAGCCCATAAAACCGCTTGTTGTCACGCGCGACCGCCTCGCGCAGTTCAGGAATTCCTTCCACAGGCGCGTACTGGTTCGGTCCCTCAAGGGTCGCCTGCGCCGCAATCGCGCGTATCTCTTCCGGTCCGTCTTCATCGGGAAAACCCTGGCCGAGATTAATCGCATCGTGCTTGCGCGCCAGCGCCGACATGGTCGGAAAGATCGACTGCGGCCGGTTCGAAAAGACGGGATTGAAAGAACGAGTCATGTCGACGACCAGGCTGAATATAGTTGTCTTTCAGATGTTTTTTGAGAATACTATCATTGTTCAATCCCTATCATGCGCCTGAGTTTTTGTCAGCAACTGACTTATGAAAGGGAAACCTGTGCGATTTTCTACTTCGCGCCCTAGATCGATTATGCGCCATTCTCGAAATTTTCAACTCCGCTGCCTCACCGCCACCTTGTTGTTATTATTCTCTCTCGGCGTTTGCCGCTCGGACGCCTTTGCTGAGTCTGGCGATATCGCTCCTGAGGCCGCTATACCTTCTATTGTTAAAGCGCTTTCTCAAAAACCGCTTGTCGCGCTTGGCGAGCGGCATGGCGTTCAGGAGATGGCGGACTTCTATTTAGCGCTTGTCGCCGATAAGGATTTTCGCGAAACGGCGGACGTCATCGTAATCGAAATCGCCAACGCCCGGTATCAGTCGCTAATCGACGCCTACGTTAGCGGCGAAAACATATCTATGGATGAGTTACGCCCTGTCTGGCGCGATGCGACAAACTCCCTTCTTCAGGGGGGCGATGATCTCAGTTTTGAGCATTTATTTGCTGCTATCCGCGAGGGGAATCTTGAATCCGATTCTAATCATCAACTTCGCGTATTGGCAGGCGATCCCCCTCTTGATTGGAGCGCCGTTCAGGCAAAGAAAGATTTCTATACCTACCTCAACGACCGCGACCGCCATTATGCGGAAATTGTGCGCAATGAAGTTCTACAAGAGGGAAAACGCGGCGTCATGATTATGGGGCGCGGTCACCTGACATATACTGTTTCTAATCCCGAATACCCCAACGCCGTTGCGTTCATTGAAAAAAACCATCCTGGATCCATGACGATTATTCATATGCTAACTGACCAGCCCGAGCGATTACGCAAAAAGGAGGTCGCCGCGCCCGCCATAATCTTTCTGGAAGATACATGGCTGGGGGAAACAGACGCCAAATTTGGTTTCAAACGTCGCGAAGGCGTTGCGCCGCCAGCACTGAACGAGACAATTGACGCAGTTCTCTACCTTGGCGACCCGTCGGTGTTTAGTGAAACAAAACTGCGCGCATTCGATGACCCGGGCTATCTTGCTGAACTCGATCGGAGAGCCCAAATCATTTACGAAACCAGCTATATAGATTTCGCAAAATCTTTCGGCCTGCCTTTACCGCCCGGGACCGAATAAGCCTGAGCTGCAGTTCAAGAAGGCGTAAGGCAAAGCACTAGCCGCATGTCATACAAAGAGGCCGCCCCGAAGAGCGGCCTCCTGATATATGCAAATCGAAACGGCGGCTTATTCTTCGTCTTCAGGCTCGCCTTCGTCGTCCGCGGCTTCTTCAATGTCATCGGCCATGTCTTCCGCGGCTTCTTCGACATCATCCATAGCTTCGTCAGCCATTTCTTCGACATCGTCCATAGCCTCGTCGGCCACCTCTTCCGCGTCATCCATAGCGTCATCCAGCGCTGCGCCGGCGTCTTCCATGGCGCCGTCGTCAGCGTCAGACCCTTCTTCGGAGGCGGCGTCGCCGTCTTCTTCAGACGCCGCGTCAACGCCAGCGTCTTCGGATTCCTCGACGGCCGTATCGTCGTGAGACTCCTTTGCCGCCTTTTCTCCGCCGCAAGCCGCAAGCGCGCCGGCGCCCAGCGCAATCGCAAGCAAAGTCAGATAGTTGTTAGCCATTTTCGCACCCCTTCTCGTGTCGATAGCCGCAAGTCAAACCGCTTCATGGCGGTTTTGCAACTGCAACACGGCACTTTACAGCAAGGAAATGCGGGAATCGAGTGGCGCCCAAACCACAGAACCCCGATAATATATTGAAAAATATTACCTTTCGGCAATCAGTCCGTCAGTCCCCGGACGGTGAGAAGTGCATGAAATCCTTTTGACGGCCCGCGAGTTCGCCGCCCCAGCGCCAGCCGATCGCCGTCAACTCGCGATAGAGCGGCGATTCCCGCGTAACCGCGCCTTCCGCCGCCGGCGCCCACTCTCCGCCGCGGATCAGCCGGCATTGCGAAGAAAACTCCAAACAATCGCCATATAAACCATTGCGGTCCGGATTGACGTCAATCGCAAGGCCGAAGGAATGATTGCTGTAGCCTGTGCGCAGACCATGGGCGTCGAGCAGGCCTTTCGTTCGCCCCACGCGATAGCCGACGACCTTCTCAATTGAAAAGCCCGCCTTCATGGCGCTAAGGAGCGCCGTTTCGACGTCCCCGGCGACCGCGCGGCAGACCCGAAAGGGCGCAATGCCCGGCAGCGCGATCTCGGCCTGATCTTCGCGGCACACAGAACAATCAAGCGAGTCATGCCGCTCTTCCTCGCTCAAAGCCGCCCGCGGTTTTTCAATCTCGCGAAACGCCTCCGCGCGGCCCTTATCCGCATTCCATGCCCAGTCTGTATAAGTGCAGACGGTCTCGTCCGCCGCGGAAGGGAACACGCTGATGATCGAGAACAGCGCCGCAAGACCAAGCCGATTCTTCATTTCGAGCCTCCACGCCGTAACATCACGTCCCGCGGCGTCTGATGCAAGCCGCCATTGATCCCGGCCGCCCTTGATCGCGCGCCATGTTTTCGGCGATGATAAGGCGGCAGACCAGACCGCCAATTCGCCGGGCCACATGAACGCCGACAACGCCAGAAAATTCCCGCTCATGAAGCGCATTCGCCGCCGCTTTACGCTGAGGGCGCGCGCTATCCAGAAAGCGTTCGAACACTGGCTCGGCCGGCGCTCCCTGGTCGGCGACACAGAAATCATCAGCCGCGACGGCTTTCCGTGGATGGATACGCTCGAAGCGAACTGGAAAACGATCCGCGCCGAACTCGAGGCGGTCCTCGCCGATCGCGACCGCCTGCCGAACCTTGAAGACCTCTCCGACACCCAGCGCTACCTCTCCCGCGAAGGGACGTGGAAATCCTATTTTTTCCACGCCTATGGCATGCGCGCCGACGAAAACTGCGCGCGCTGCCCCGAAACAACAAAACTCATCGAGCAGATTCCGGATCTCAAGGTCGCCTATTTCTCAATCCTCTCGCCCGGCATGCATATTCCCGCTCATATGGGCGCCTATAAGGGCCTGATCCGCGCTCATCTCGGCCTCATCGTTCCCGAACCACGCGACAAGGTGCGCATGCGCGTCGGCAAGGAGATGATTTTCTGGCGCGAAGGCGAATGCGTTCTGTTCGATGACACGTTCGAGCACGAAGTGTGGAACGAAACCGACAGCTGGCGCGTCGTCCTGTTGATCGATGTCCCGCGCCCCTTTCCGCAGCCGCTCGCAGCCATCAACAACTTTGTCTTACGGATCATTGAGAAAACGCCTTTCATCACGGACTCGCAAAAGAAGTTCCGGCAATGGGAGAAAGGCTTCTACGGCGAGAAGGCCGCCTGAGCGGTATTCAGTTCTTCCCCCGAATGATCACTGCATCGCCACGTCATTGTCGAGCATCATGATCTTCTGCCAGATTTTGCGGATGATGCCGGAGGTAAGGTTCTCGATCTCGTTGACCGCGCCGAGAATTTCCGGATCGGTCGTCTGCTCGCCATAGAGCGCGGCGAGCTTGCCGGTCAGCGACAGCATCTCGGCGCAATAGTCGAGATAACGCGCCAGTTCGAACGGCGTCATCGAGCGGTCCGGCGAGGAGGCGGTGCGCGTCGCAGCGCTGGAAAGGGTGATCGGGTCTTTCGTGAGCTGGTGCATGTCGATGACATGGGCGAAGGAGCGCAGCTCATGAAGATGGCGAAAGACGAACCGCCGCTTGCCGCGCGTTCCCGACGCCCAGACGTAAAACATCGCGCCGCCGACAACGATCAGGACGCCGGTCACCGCTTCCACGAAATCGTAGAAGGTGAAGCTCTGGTCGAAATAGATCAGCGGCCAGACCGACCAGCCGAGCAGCGGCGCCAGCAGCGCGAAGAAGGACAGGGCCCCAAGCAAGGCGATGGCGAGAGTGACGATGAAAGCGCGCGCGGCGTTCGGTCGGCCAGTGGCGCGCGCCCGTCGCGCCGTCAGCCGCGCCACCACCGTCAGGTCGGCGCAGACTTTTGAAATACTGGAATCCTGAAACCGCTCGTCGATGCGCCGGCGAAGCGTCTCGAGCGAGTCGATGACCGCATCGGCCCTCAATTGTTGTTGCTGCCCCATGCTCCCCTCGCGGCGGGCCCCCAAAGAGGAGCTTACCGCCACGGGCGCGAACGGGTCAATAAACCCGGCCGTGGCCTAGAACAGCGTCACGGCGTTTGCGAGCAGCGCGATCGAAAGCGCCGTCCCAGTGAGGTAAGTGCCGGCGGCGCCGACGAATTTCAGCGGGTTCGCGGTGTGAATGCTTTCGCTGGTCAGCACGCCCGCCGCATGAATGTAGCGCGCGGCGACGGCGGCGAGCATAAGCGCGGCGACCCACCAGGGCGTCAGCGGCATTCTGAGCCCGAGCGCGAGGATCAGGATCGACAGAGTCGGGACATATTCAATGCAGTTGCCATGAGCGCGGATCGCCTTTCGGAGCGCGCTTTTCGGGTCCGCTTCATGCTCGTGCTGGATATGCATCACCGAGCCGCGAATGCGGCTGACATTGATCCCTAGACCGAAAACCAGAAGGCCCATCAGGCTGACGGATAAAAGCGCATAGATCATGGCGAAAGCCTTTCGTTTATTCTGTTCGGGAACTAACGGGCTTCGCCGGCGCGGGCAAGGCGGGCAGCGTTCCTACCGCGCTGGCCGCCAGAAGACGTTCTCCGGCGCGGGCTCGTCTGCGAGCGACTGCAGATAGAGATAGAGGTCGTCGATCTCCGCTTCGGTCAGGTTGGGAAAACGATCCGGCGCAACGAGCCTCATCAGCCCAAGCTCGCGGCCGCCCATGCCGACGCCGGTGGTGATCAGCGTTTCGAAATCGTCGCGGGAATAACCGGCGATGATGGCGAGGTCCGGCGTCGGTGGCGGATACATCGTAGACCCGCGCACATCGAGCCCGTGGCATTCGTTGCACATGGTCATGGCGAGATACTCGCCATGGGCGCGCCGGGGTTCGGCCGCCGCATCGACCTTGAGACGCGGAACCCGGTCCGCCCACCAGTTCATGTGTTTTTCCTCGCCGGTGAAGAACGTCCAGCGCACGCCCCAGCCGAGTTTCGGTTTCGGCAGGTCGTTTTCGACGACCGGCGCGGATTTTAAAAACGCGATCAGCACGGCGGTGTCTTCGTCGGTAAGGCGCGCGAAGTTGAAGGACGGCATGGAGACGAGCCCCTTCCCGTTCGCGCCGATCCCCTGACGGATCGCGGCTTCAAGCGTCGCCGCGTCATGATCGCGCGCATAGGCGGCGAGGTTCGGCGCGACGGCGCGTTCCGGCCAGTCCCACTGCTCGCCGAAATCCTTGCCCTTAAGTTGTTGTCCATGACAGCCGAAACAACCGCGCGTGCGCGCTATGTGACGCCCATGTTCGATTGAGGCCGCATCCTTCGGGATCGGATGATCGAAGGCGGGCCCGCGCGTCACGTCGCGCAAGCGCCCCTCGCTCAGGGCGTAAAGGCCGCTAAAACCGGCGGCGGCCAGGACGATAAGCGCCGCCGCGATGATGATCAGAATGCGCATGGCTCTCCCCCGATTGCGTGGGGACACGTTTAGGGGATTGGGGGTGGTTGGGGAAGCGCTACATTTCACGAGTAGTTACATCCGCCGTCAAGATGGATCACCAAGCCGTCACCAAAAACCGTCTACATATCACGCCAGATGCAAGATTGGGGTTTACCCGAATTTGACTAAGTAAACTTTGCTATCCAAAGTGATATGTTGGCGGCAAGCCCATATGATCAGCTAATACCTCATATCTTTCTCTAATGTTTGATGCGTCATTAGTTCCTTGCTGACTAAGCCGATCGTATTCCAAAAGAGCAAAATCTGATTTTACAAAATCTTCCTCTGCCAATGACCGATTTTCAGCTAATTTATCCCGAAAATTCAACAGCTTTCTTCTCGTGATTTTAGATAGTTTCTCCTCATACATTGCACCTCGAAACAATAGAAAATATACAACCATGTTCCCTTGAGCCCGCAATAACGGGTCACCATCCATAAAAACATTAGACATTTCTTTTAAAACCGCTTTAACCCCTCGCTCTAATTTCGTGACGACTGTCGGACGATCATTCTTAAATTCACGAGCAAGCGCATCAAGATACTCTCTCTTAGTATCAATAATGCGTTCGTCATATTGCAAGCTATGTTCTGTTAATAGCATTCTCGCAGAAACTTCTAAGTGTTGAGCTCGACCACTCCCAAATGCGACTTTTTTTTCAAAAAAGGGAACAGCAGATATTGCCCGAATCGCCTTTACTAAATTTCCGCCAATCGCGTTTCGTTTTTCCGCCGCATTGAGCGGGACCGCTTCATTCAATCGAGAAAACATGTCCTCAATTAAATCGATATCATCTGTCTCAACAGAGACTACAGGCAGAACAAATGAATCAAATTTAATTCTTATTCTAGGGTATGACTTAGCCAGGTCTTCGTAAGTAAGCCCTGCAAGATTGAGTGATTGATCCAGCTGATATTCAAAATCATCTGAAAGCGCGAACTCTCCGTCAATGTAACTCCAAATTGTTTCCATACGTTGGCGGCCGTCGATAACTGCATAATCGTATTCTTGAGTAGGCTTTCCTGGTGCGCTTAATGAATGAAAATAGATTTTTGGGATGTCGTAATCATTTAAAATAGAATCGATAAGAAGCCTACGCTTCTGAAGCGTCCAAACCCCACCACTTCGTTGATACTCTGGCGCCAAATTAATCCGCTCCCGCTCCGAATACAGGAACATGATAGTGCTATTTTTTAGCGTTGATGTTGTGATAAAACTCATTCCAACCCCTCGCGAACTGATGCGCCAACGCTTTCTAATTCCGGAAACAAGTGAAATCTTGTAAATCCAAGAATCGCCAACTGCTTCCGGATTTTTTCTTTCGCAGAAGATGGGATTTTGAAACAACTTACTTGCTTTCCATCTCCAATTTCTTCCAATGGGGTTCTTTCATTATGATGTATTGTAAATACTCCAGCCTGAGCTTGAATTCGCGCACTATTCCTTGTCGCAATGGTTGCAGCAGGTTTTAAAGCAAGTTTAGAGCCACTCCTCAGACTTTCCAATGAATACCCTTTAATTTCTTCGTCATCGAAAGACGGTATGAACATCGGCTCATCTGAATTTCGAATATTAGCGTATTCATTGAGCGAGACCGGATTTAACATCCATAGAGCACCATCTTGATCATCTTCGGCACTATGAAAGACCGCGAAATATAGTGCTGTTAGGGGGTTTTCACTCCAATCTAAAAGCCTGGTAGGCACGCCATAATGCTGCATCAAAAACAGCCAATCAAAATCATTCCGCGCAGGCGCCTCCAACAATCTTGAGGCGTTCTGTCTAAATCGATTTAATAGCGTCGTTTCGGACGGTGGACTTGTGAAGCGAAAATAACCAGGCAACAGTTTCCAATCAAAAACTCGCTGACCTCGATACCAATTCACCTCAGTTGGGTCAGTGGATTTATCCAATTGCTCGAGAAGCTCTTGAACAGAAGCAATTTCCTCTGTAGCCATCACAACCCCTCATTCGCCTTCTTCACCGCGTCTTGTTCGAGGTAAAGCTCCGACCCCATCTCGCGGTATTTCTCGCTCATTTCCTTCATGCCCTCTTGCGACAGCTTTTCGAGGTCTTTTTTCTCATTGTCGCTCATGCCCGCCGCGTAGTCGCGGACTTCCGCCGTGATTTTCATGGAGCAGAATTTCGGCCCGCACATGGAGCAGAAATGGGCGACCTTGTGCGCTTCCTTCGGCAGGGTCTGGTCGTGGAAGTCGCGCGCGGTTTCAGGATCGAGCGAGAGATTGAACTGGTCCTCCCAGCGGAACTCGAACCGCGCGCGGGAGAGCGCGTCGTCCCTCACCTGCGCCGCCGGGTGGCCCTTGGCGAGGTCCGCCGCGTGCGCCGCGAGCTTGTAGGTGACGACGCCGACCTTCACGTCGTCGCGGTCGGGGAGGCCGAGATGCTCCTTCGGCGTCACATAGCAAAGCATCGCCGTGCCGAACCAGCCGATCATCGCCGCGCCAATGCCGGACGTGATGTGGTCGTAGCCGGGCGCGATGTCGGTCGTCAGCGGCCCCAGCGTATAGAACGGCGCCTCGCCGCATTCGGCCAGCTGCTTCGTCATGTTGACGCGGATCTTGTGCATCGGGACGTGCCCCGGCCCCTCGATCATCACCTGACAGCCATGGTCCCAGGCGATCTTCGTCAGCTCGCCGAGAGTTTCAAGCTCGGCGAATTGCGCGCGATCGTTGGCGTCCGCAATCGACCCCGGACGCAGCCCGTCGCCAAGCGAGAAGGAGACGTCATAGGCCCGCATGATCTCGCAGATCTCTTCAAAGTTCGTATAAAGAAAGCTTTCGCGGTGATGGGCGAGACACCACTTCGCCATGATCGACCCGCCGCGGGAGACAATGCCGGTGACGCGGTCGGCGGTGAGGTGAATGTAAGGCAGGCGCACGCCGGCGTGGATCGTGAAATAGTCGACGCCCTGCTCGGCCTGCTCGATCAGCGTGTCGCGGAAGACTTCCCAGCTCAGGTCCTCGGCGATCCCGCCGACTTTTTCCAGCGCCTGATAGATCGGCACCGTGCCGATGGGCACCGGCGAGTTGCGGATGATCCATTCGCGGGTGTTGTGAATGTTGCGGCCTGTCGACAGGTCCATGACATTGTCCGCGCCCCAGCGCGTCGCCCAGACCATTTTGTCGACCTCCTCCTCAACGGAAGACGCGACGGCGGAGTTGCCGATATTGGCGTTGATCTTCACCAGGAAATTGCGGCCGATGATCTGCGGCTCCAGCTCCGGGTGGTTGATGTTGGACGGGATGATGGCGCGCCCGCGGGCGATTTCTGAGCGCACGAATTCCGGCGTGATGAAGGGCGGGATTTCCGCGCCGAAGCTCTCGCCCTGTTCGACGCGGTCTTCCGCACCGGCGAGCATATGCTTGCGGCCGAGATTTTCGCGGATGGCGACAAACTCCATCTCGCGGGTGATGATGCCCGCTTTCGCGAATTCATATTGCGTAACGGGGCCGGTTCCCGTCCCGCGCAAGGGACGGTTTTTCACCGGGAATTCGCGGGCGAGATGTTTGCCCTTCGCGCCGCCATTATCTTCCGGCTTTACGTCGCGGCCGTCATATTCCTCAACGTGGCCGCGCTCTTTAATCCATGCGGTACGCGTGCGCGCGAGGCCCTTTTCAACATCAATCGTCACATTGGGATCGGTATAGGGACCCGACGTGTCATAGACCGGCACCGGCGGCTCGCCCGCGGTCGGATGCAGATCGATCTCGCGCACCGGCACGCGGATGTCCTTATACTGATCGCCCGCCACATAGACCTTTCGGCTCGATGGCAGCGGCCCGGTCGTGACTTCCGGGGTTTTGAATTCGGACTGGGGAACGTGTTTGTTCATCGCGGCCTCTCGCTTGTCTGTAGCGACCGGGGTTTCCGCGCGTTGAAAGGAGAGTTACGCTGGCTCCGTCCCTACGCCGGTGTTAACCGATCAGGTTCAAAGGGTGCCCGTGTGAAGTTTCCGGTACTCTCGGGAAAAACACGGTCTCAGCCGGTGACGCCGGCGCCCCTCGGAATGAGGCGCAGGTCTAGCAAATTGGCGAATACACGGCAACTGCCGGAGATTTGGGGCGATTTGGCGGCTAAAAGTGCAACGCGACGCCGAAGGAAACCTGGTTGGTGACCAGATCGACATCGATCTCGTAAGCGCCGTCCGCAAGCGGCGCGCTGACCGGCGAATAGTTTAGCCGGTATTCGCCATAAAGCGAGAAATGCTCCGACAGCCGCAAGTCAAGACCCGCGAGCGCCTGCACGGTCGCGCCGCCGTTACTGTATTCATACGTCGCCGGCAGATCGGAGAGCGCGGCCCCTGTCACTTCGACATGCGGAATGCTGATCCCGCCGCCGACGCCCACATAGGGTTGCAGCTTGCCGGCGGGCGCGAAGCGATACAGCGCGCTCAACGTGACGAAATTGATCCCGTCAGTAAATTCGAGCCGTTCGAACAGGTCCGACAGTCTGTAATCGCCCGACGCGACGCCGCTGGCGCCGGTGTCGCCGCTGAGAGAAACGGCAGCGGAAGCCTCGGCGCGCACCTTCGCGTGGGTGTAATCGAGCATCAGCCCCCAACTCGCCCCGTCGCCGAACCAGTATGTCGCGCGGCCGCCGTAATAAGGAGCGCCGTCATCGCCGGGCAGGGACAACCCCCGCCACGGCACGCCGGCGGCGGTGAAATCGGTTCCGCCCGGGCCGGTGAAACGCACGTCGCTCGAAAGCGACTTGTTCCAGCCGAGATGAAAGCCGAGCTGGACTTCCGACGCCATGGCCGGCGGCGCAACAAGCGAAAGCCCGGCCCCCGCGGAAATCAGAAAAGCGCGCATCCGCTTACGTCCTTCATACAGAATCAAATCGCGTTCGCGTGTAACGGCGTTGTGGACGTAAGAAAAAATAACGGCGTCGCAAGAGGGCGTAAAGCGCCAAGAGGCTGTGCGCCTGATAAGCGCGGCGTATCTGACAGTTTTATGACGCCAATAACGTCAACCGTTTGATTTACAGGCGCCTCGTTCTGATCGCCGTCCTCCCCACCGTTGCAATTGCTAAAGGCCTGGCGATGAGGAAAACGGCTCTCATGTTCCATCCCTTCGCCGGCATGACCCGGATCAGGTGGTTAAGGGTGCTTCTCAGTCCCCTGCCCTTGCTCCCTGGCGCGCAGCGCTCCCGGCGCCTCTTTAAGGATGAGACCATCTTAAAACGAGGCCGACCGAGAGTTGCGCGTCGCACGAGCTGTCAAACAGAGTCGACAGGCGGGACGCCCCTCGGAACGTGATCAGCATGCCAAAAAAGCGCGAATTTGACAAGAAAAATCGGCGCGTCCGACATTCAACCTGATGCAATTTAAAACGATTTAAAGGCGTTTATTGCGACGCCCGGGCGATCGCCTGCGCGATCGCCGCGCGCATCGCTTTTCCCGAATGATTGATCGTCAGTGTATCAATGATTTCTCCGGTGTCACGATCAACGAGCACCGTAAAACCGGTTGCGCCCTTAAACTGCGGGTATATCTTCGCTAACCCTTCCGCCGCAGCCAGTTGCTCGATCTCCTTGCGTTCGCCGAACGTGAAATCGAGCTCAACGAATTTCACCGGCTGGTCGGCGAAGTCAGGAATGACCCGCGCGAGACGCGGCATCAGTATCTTGCAGGAAGAACACCATGCGGAGGCGAATGTCGCGGCCACCACTTCCGGATCGCCTTCATAGCGATACTCAGCGCCGGCGGCCGGCATCCGGTTGACAAAAGCGTAGCCGGCGACGCCGAGAATAACGATCACGGGGAAAAGGAACTGTTTCAAACGCTGCATGGCACACCTTCCAACATCGTCACTTTCGCAAATTCTCCCGGCGGTTTCCAGCCCGCGTCGCCGCCTCAGGGCGAGGCTAGTCCTGAAACGGATCGCGCATCAAAATGACGTCGTCCCGCTCCGGGCTCGTCGAGACCAGCGCGACCGGGGCTTCGATGAGCTCCTCGATGCGGCGCACATATTTTACCGCTTCGGCTGGAAGGTCCGCCCAGGAGCGCGCCTTCTCCGTCGTGCCGCTCCAGCCTTCCATGGTTTCGTAGATCGGTTCGGCGACGGCCTGAATGTCAGCGCCGGCGGGAAGGTAATCGTAATCCTCGCCGCCGATGCGATAACCGACGCAGACTTTCAGCTCCTCAAAACCGTCAAGCACGTCGAGCTTGGTGAGCGCGATCCCGTCGACGCCGGCGATCTTAAGGGTCTGGCGCACCAGCGCCGCATCAAACCAGCCGCAGCGGCGTTTGCGGCCGGTGACCGTGCCGAACTCATGGCCGCGTTCGCCGAGCCGTTTGCCGGTCTCGTCCTCGAGTTCGGTCGGAAACGGCCCCTCGCCGACGCGTGTCGTGTACGCCTTGACGATCCCGAGCACATAGCCGACCGCGCGCGGCCCGAGACCTGATCCAGCCGCCGCCTGTCCCGCCACCGTGTTTGAGGAGGTGACGTAAGGATAAGTGCCATGATCGACATCGAGGAGCACGCCCTGCGCGCCTTCAAAAAGAATGCGCTTGCCTTCCTTGCGAGCGGTGTCGAGTTCGCGCCAGACCGGTTTCATGAATGGCGTGATGCGATCCGCGACGCTTTTCAGCGTTTCAAGGAGCGCTGCGCCGTCCGCTTCCTCGCCGCCGAGACCGCGGCGCAGCGCGTTGTGGTGAACAAGCAGATTTTCGATCTTGCCCGGCAGCGTGTCGAGCCGCGCCAGATCAACGATCCGCAATCCCCGCCGTCCCGCCTTGTCTTCGTAAGCAGGGCCGATGCCGCGCTTGGTCGTGCCGATCCGCACGCCGGAATTGGAGGTCTCGCGCATCGCGTCGAGTTCCTGATGGACTGGCAGGATCAGCGATGCGTTCTCCGCAATCATCAGATTATCGGGCGTCACCTCGACGCCCTGCTCGCGGATGCGGTCGATCTCGGCGAGCAGCGCGAACGGGTCGACGACAACCCCGGCGCCAATGACGCCCGCGCAGCCTTTGCGCACGACGCCCGACGGCAACAGGGAAAGCTTGTAGACGACGCCGTCAATAACAAGCGTGTGTCCGGCGTTATGGCCGCCCTGAAAGCGCACGACCACGTCGGCCCGCGCCGACAACCAGTCGACAATCTTGCCCTTCCCCTCGTCGCCCCACTGGGCGCCGATCACGGCCACATCGGCCATAACGGTCCTCCATTTGAGATATCGCGGCGCACCATAATCCCTTTGCGAGACCGGTCAACGCGCAAAGCGGCGAAGCGGCGGACCGAGCTTAGGATGCGGGCGAACGGCCCTTTACACCCGCCGGAACGGCTTGTGTTCGCCGGAGGGAGCGGCGATCATGCCGGCAGAATCACCCCTCGAACAGCGAGCCCAATATGAAACACGCCGCCCTCGCCCTCGTCGCATCCTGCGCTCTCGCCCCGCTCGGCTGCAGCCGCGATGCGGACGCCCCCAAGCCGGCGGCGAACGAACAGCTGGTCGAATTCGAATCGTTCGAACTCGACAACGGCCTCAAAGTGATCTTCCACAGCGACCGTTCCGATCCGGTCGTCGCCGTGGCGTTGACCGCCCATGTGGGCTCGGCGCGAGAAAAACCGGGCCGCACCGGCTTCGCCCATCTATTCGAACATCTCCTGTTTCTGGAATCGGAAAATCTCGGCAAGGGCGGTCTCGACGCCATGTCAGCGCGGATCGGCGGCTCCGGCGCCAATGGATCGACCAGCCGCGACCGCACGAACTATTACCAGACCGTACCCAACGACGCGCTTGAGAAGATGATCTGGGCGGAAGCCGACAAGATCGGCTTTTTCATCAACACAGTCACCGAGCCGGTGCTCGCCAAGGAAAAGCAGGTCGTCAAAAACGAAAAGCGCCAGAGCTACGACAACCAGCCATATGGCTATGAGGGCTATGTAATCAGCAAGGCGCTCTATCCGGAAGGCCACCCTTACAGCTGGCAGGTAATCGGCTCGCTGGCCGATCTCGACGCAGCAACCCTTGAGGATGTGAAGGAATTCTATCGCGCCTGGTACACGCCGAACAATGTCACGCTGGTGCTCGCCGGCGACTTCGACAAAAAACAAGCCCGCGAATGGGTGCATAAGTATTTCGATGAAATTCCGCGCGGCCCCGATGTTGCGTCGCTGGACGTACAGCCGGTCACGCTTGACGCCTCAAAGCTGCTTTTCCATGAGGACAGTTTTGCGCAGCTCCCGCAGCTCACCATGACCTGGCCGACGGTGCCGCAATATCACCCCGACATGTACGCGCTCGACGTTCTCCACGACCTTCTGACCGACGGCAAGAATGCACCGCTCAACAAGGTGCTGGTCGACGAGGAAAAACTAACCGCCGGCGTGTACGCGTTCGAGTATAACTCTGAGCTTGCAGGGGAGAGCATGATCGGCGTGCGAGCTTTTGATGGAGTCGATCTCGACGACATCAAGGCGGCGCTCGACGAAGGCTTCGCGCGCTTTGAAAGCGAAGGAATCGCCGAGAAAGATCTCAATCGCGTGAAAACCGCTCAGGAAGTATCATTCTACAACGGGATCCAGAGCGTGCTCGGCAAGGCGTTTAATCTTGCGCAATATGAAATATTCGCAGGCGATCCCGGCTACATCAATCAGGACATCAAGAACATTCGGGCGGTCACCGCTGACGACGTCATGCGCGTCTACAACAAGTACATCAAGGACAAGCCTTTCGTGGCGACCAGCTTCGTGCCCAAGGGGGCGCCGGAACTGGCGCTCGAAAATTCATCGCGCGCAGAGGTCGTCGAGGAAGCCATCGTGCAAGGCGCGGAAGAAACGTTCGACGCCAGCGCCGTCGCCGATTATGAGCGCACGCCGTCAAGCTTTGACCGAACCGTCGAGCCGCCCTACGGCGCCAGGCCGGTCGTGCAGATTCCGAAAATCTGGGAAGCCGGACTCGAAAACGGTCTTCATGTTTACGGCATCAAAGACGACGAATTGCCGCTTGTGCAGTTCGAGCTTTCATTTGATGGCGGACACTTGCTTGACGACCCTCAAAAACCTGGCGCCGCCAATCTCCTTGCCGAACTTATGGACAAAGGGACGGCGGAACGCACGACTGCGGAGCTCGAAGAAGCGATCGCAGCGCTCGGCGCAACGATATCGATCGGCGCAGGCGACGAGCGTTTCATCATCAGCGGCCAGACGCTGGCGCGTAATTTCAACCAGACTATAGACCTTGTGGCGGAAATGCTGCTCAAACCGCGCTGGGACGAGGAAGAGTTCGCCCTCGCCAAGGCGCGCGTCAGTTACGAATTGCAGTCCCTCGCCGCCGACCCCAACGCCATTGCGGCGAATGCTTACGCCCGGATCACATTTGGTGAAGGACATATTCTCGCAACACCGGTTCGCGGCGCCGAAAGCGCTATCGGCGCTATGACGATTGACGATATCAAAACCTACTACGTTAAATACTTGACGCCGAAGGCGGCGAATTTCCGCGTTGTTGGCGCGATCAGTGAAGCCGATGCAAAAACGGCGCTCAGCGCTATCAACGCCCCGTGGCAGGGCGATGCCTTGGCTGAGCCTGACTATCCGGCGCCTGCCGCACCAGAAACAAGCGTTATCTATTTCGTTGACGTCCCCGGCGCGAAGCAATCCGTATTTCAGTTCGGCTATCCGGCGCTCACTTACACCGATCCGGATTTCTACCCAGCGCTGGTCATGAATTACCGGCTTGGCGGCGGCGGTTTTGCTTCGCGGCTAACGCAGGAACTGCGCGAATCCAAAGGCTATACCTACGGCATTCGCTCCGGCTTTTCCGGCTCTTCGCGCTATGGCGATTTCCGCATCGCCAGCGGCGTGCGCTCAAACGTCACCTACGAGGCGGCGGCGCTCGTCAAGGAGCTTCTCGAAAGCTACGGCGCGACGTTCACGGAAGAAGACCTCGGCGTCACGAAAAGTTTTCTCCTGAAAAGCAAGGCGCGAGCGTTCGAAACGCTTGGCGCGAAACTCGGCATGCTCGAAAATATCGCCGACTACGGCCTGCCTTACGACTACGTTAAAAAGCAGGATGAAATCGTCGAGGCGATGACCGTTGAGCGTATCCAGGAACTGGCGGGCGCCTATATTCGCCCTGACGCCATGAACTGGGTGGTCGTCGGCGACGCAGAAACGCAAGCGGCGCGGCTTGAAGCCCTCGGCTATGGCGCGCCGGTGATGATCAAGGAATAGCCTCGCTTCACCGGGTTTTGATCGGGCGCCGGATTGCCGAAAGGAAGCGATCCGGCCCTAATACTCTCCATTAGAGGGAAAAAAATCATGAAACTGCTCGCCGCCTTCGCAGCAGCCCTGCTCGCCGCGCCCGCCGCCGCCCAGAATCCGCCCCCGCCTCCACCATGTCAGGACGAGATCTACCGTCAGTTCGATTTCTGGGCCGGGGAATGGGAAGTCTTTGCGAAAAACGCGCAAGGCCAGGACATCAAGGCCGGCGAGAACGTGATTTCCATTGAGGAAAACGGCTGCCTGCTGGTCGAACACTGGACAAACAATGGCGGCGGCACCGGACAGAGCTACAATTTCATCGATCTCGCTACGGGCAAGTGGCGCCAGATCTGGGTCAGCGCCGGTTCAGTGATCGACTATTCTGGCGAGCTCAATAACGACGGCGCCATGGTCCTTGAAGGGGAGATCGCAAACCGCAACGGAACCAAGGCGCCGTTCAGGGGAACTTGGACGCTTCAGGAAGACGGCTCGGTGCGTCAGCATTTTCAGCAATACGATCCGGAGAACGACGTCTGGAGCGACTGGTTTGTCGGGATTTACAAAAAGAAATAAGCGATCGCCTAAAACGACAGCGACTTGGCTTGCGTCACATGCGGCAGGGCGCGGACTTTTTCCAGCACCGCTTCCGTCACCGGCTCGTCAACGGCGATCAGCGCAATCGCCTGCGCGCCGGGCGCCGATCGGCCGAGATTGAAGGTCGCGATATTGACGCCCGCCTCGCCCAGCGTCTGCCCCAGCGCGCCGATGAAGCCCGGTTTGTCGTCATTGGTGGTGAATAACATGTGCGGATAAAAGCCCGCCTCCATCTCGACGCCCTTGATCTCGACGATCCGCGGGGCGCCGGCGAACACCGTGCCGGAAATGCTTCGTTCCTGGTTTTCAGAGGTAATCCTGAGACGAATGATGCTGTCATAGATTTCCGCATTCTCGCTGAATGTCTCGGCGACGGCGACCCCGCGCTCACGGGCGAGCACCGGCGCGTTCACGACATTGACCTCTTCCAGCATCGGCTTGAGGACGCCGGCCACCGCCGACGCCGTCAGCGGTTTGGTGTTCAGCGCCGCCACCTCGCCTTCATAAATCACTTCGATCTTCTTAAGCCCGCTTTCCGTAAGCTGGCCGGCGAAGGCGCCGAGTTTTTCAGCAAGCATGATGAAGGGTTTGAGGCGCGGCGCCTCCTCCGCCGTCACGGACGGCGAGTTGAGGGAATTCGAAACCGCGCCGCGCATCAGATAATCGGCCATCTGTTCGGCGATCTGGATCGCGACATTCTCCTGCGCTTCCATCGTCGACGCGCCGAGATGCGGCGTCGCGACAACTTTCGGATGACCGAAAAGCGCATGCTCGGTCGCGGGCTCCGTTGCAAACACGTCTAGCGCGGCGCCGGCGATGCGGCCTTCATCGAGCGCGTCTTTCAACGCCTCTTCATCGACGAGGCCGCCGCGCGCGCAGTTCACCACATAAGCGCCTTTCTTGAGTTTCGCGAGATTATCCCTGCCGAGCACATTGCGCGTCTGGTCGGTAAGCGGCGTGTGCAGTGTGACGATGTCGGCGCGGGAGAGCAGTTCTTCGAGGGCGACCTTCTCAACGCCAATCTCAACAGCGCGTTCTTCGGTAAGGAACGGATCAAAGGCAATGACTCGCATTTTGAGACCAACGCCGCGATCGGCGACGATCGATCCGATATTGCCGCAGCCGATCACGCCAAGCGTTTTGCCGAAGACTTCCGCGCCCATGAACGCCGACTTCTCCCACTTGCCGGCGTGTGTCGATTGCGACGCCTGCGGAATCTGGCGCACCAGCGAGAACATCATTGCGATGGCGTGTTCCGCTGTTGTGATGGCGTTGCCATAGGGCGTGTTCATCACCACGACGCCAGCCGCAGTGGCGGCGGGGATGTCGATATTGTCGACGCCGATGCCGGCGCGGCCGATCACTTTGAGGTTTTTCGCCGCCGCGATGATTTTCGACGTCGCCTTGGTGGCCGAACGCACCGCCAGCCCGTCATAGGCGCCGATGACGTCAAGAAGCCTGTCCTTGTCCTTGCCGAGATCGGGCTGATAGTCGACGTCGACACCGCGCTCTCTGAAAATGTTGACGGCGGTTTCGCTAAGCTTGTCGGAAATAAGCACTTTGGGCATGAGATTTTTCCTCTTTGATCTTTCGCCGCTCATCCCGGCGAAAGCCGGAATCTGGTCCATGTTTCAGAAGGTCCCGGCCTGCGCCGGGACGAGCGGATAAATGGTTGTCAGATAGCTGATTTGGCTTCCGCGAACGCCCAGTCGAGCCAGGGGCCGAGCGCTTTGATGTCGGCGCTGTCGACGGTCGCCCCGCACCAGATACGCAAGCCCGGCGGCGCATCACGATAACCGCCGATGTCATAGGCCGCACCCTCGGCATCGAGCGCCTTTTCCATCGCTTTCACGAAGGCGCGCTGTTCGTTTTCACCAAGCGCCGTCACGGAAGGATCGACGATTTTCAAACAAACCGACGTGTTCGACCGGATTTCCGGATCGGCGCAGAGAAAATCGATCCAGTCCGTCGCTTCAACCCAGGCGCCGAGCGCCGCCGCGTTGCGAGCAGCCCGCGCATGCAGCGCATCAAGACCGCCGATCTCTTCGGCCCATTTAAGAGCATCGATATAATCCTCAACGCACAGCATCGACGGGGTGTTGATCGTCGCCCCTTCAAAAACCCCTTCATTGAGCTTGCCGCCTTTGGTGAGACGGAAGAGCTTCGGGAGCGGCCTTGGCGGCGCATAGGTTTCAAGACGATCAACGGCGCGCGGGCTCAAGATCAGCATGCCGTGGGCCGCTTCGCCGCCAAGCACTTTCTGCCAGGAATAGGTGACGACATCGAGCTTCGGCCAGTCGAGCGGCTGCGCGAAGATCGCCGAGGTGGCGTCGCAGATGACAATCCCCTCGCGGCTCTCGCTGATCCAGTCGGCGTTCGGGACTTTGACGCCCGAAGTGGTGCCGTTCCAGGTGAAGACCAAGTCGTGCGCCGGATCGACGGCGCCAAGATCGGCGATCTCGCCGTAAGGCGCTTCAAGAATGCGCGCTTCAAGCCCGAGCTGCTTGACCGCATCCGTGACCCAGCCGGCGCCGAAACTTTCCCAGGCGAGCATGTCGACAGGACGCGCGCCCAGCATCGACCACATCGCCATTTCAACCGCGCCCGTATCGGAGGCGGGAACGATGCCGATACGATAATTATCAGGAACGCCCAACAACGCCCGCGTGCGGTCGATCGCTTCCTTAAGACGCGCCTTGCCGGGCTTGGACCGGTGGGACCGCCCAAGCAGCGCATTATTCAACTTTTCAGGAGACCATCCAGGCCGCTTTGCGCAAGGCCCAGACGAAAAATAGACGCGCTGCGGGCGCGCAGCCGGCTTCATTTGCTTCATTTTACTCCATCCTTCCAGATGGCTCGCGCCTCGTTGGGGAGGCGTGGCCCACCGTCACCCTCGCCGAGTGCGGCTTAAGGGTCAATTAAAAATATTTCGCAGCCCGATAAAAAATTCTGTCTTGCCATGACAACGCCGCCCCGATAGCGCGGGGCGCATGCGCAAGCCACTTCGCCCTCCCGCCGACGCAGCCCTTCTCGACTGGATGCTTTTAGGGTTAATCGTCGTACTTGGCGGTTCGGCTTTCGCGCTCATCCGCACCGCGGTCGAAACCATGCCGCCAGCGCTCATCGCCGTCGGGCGTTTATGGGTCGGCGCCGCGCTGCTTTACATCGTAATGCGCCTCGCCGGGCGGCGGTTTCCGCCGCTGTTTCTTGTCGCCCATGGGCGGCGGCGATTGCGGCGTAGCTGGGGGTCTATGTTCGCCGTCAGCGCGACGGGCTATGTCCTTCCCTTCTTCCTCTTTCCATGGGCGCAGCAATATGTAGAGAGTGGACTTGCCGGCGTTTATATGGCGTTCATGCCGCTTTGGACGCTGGCGCTCGCATTCTTTTTCGCCGGCGAGACGCTCGACAGACGCAAACTTGCCGGCTTCGCCATAGGATTCGCCGGCGTTGTCATTCTGATGGGGCCGGAAGTTTTAAAAGGCGTCGCTCATAGCGACTTCCGCGCGCAGGCGGCGCTTTTGCTGGCGACGGTTCTTTATGCAGTGTCGGCGATCTTCGCCCGCCGCGCCGCGCCGATCTTCAGGACCTCCGGGTTGCTGCCGGCACTATCATCGATCTCGGCCGTAACGAGGGGAGCATATTCGATCTCCGACGG
>CAJXLJ010000021.1 GCA_913055785.1 uncultured Parvularculaceae bacterium
TTTCCGAAGCCGCCGTCCATCCACGCGATTTCATTGGACGGAACGACAAGCCGCGCCTGCACAAGGCCGTGCACGGACGCTTCCTGCGCCGCCGCCGGCAAGGCGAGACCGCAAAGCGTGAAGATCAGCGCCGCCAGTCTCATGCGACCTCCCGCAACGCGGATGAGGACGCTTTGAGGGGGAGCCGGATCGTCACAGTCGTTCCTGCCATCGGCGCGCTGACGATCGACAGCTTGCCGCCATGCAGGCGCACGATAGCGTCGGCGATAGAAAGACCGAGACCGGCGCCCGGAAACGCCGCGTCATATTCGCCATGGCTGCGCTGGAAAGGCTTGATCAGGCGCGCGACTTCTTCCTGCGCCATGCCGACGCCGCTGTCCCTGACGACAATATCGGCTTCGCCGTCTCTTGCTTCGAGATAGATGTCGACCACGCCGTCCGCCGGACTGAATTTGACGGCGTTGTGGAGAATATTGCGCAGGGCTTTCGACAGGGCGGCGAAGTCGCCGTCGATATTGACGTGCGCGTCCCCCGCGCGCTTGTTGATGGAAATATTTTTCGAAACGGCCGCAGCGGACACGAAGTCGATTGCGTCGTCCATCACTTCGCGCAGATCGTAGAGATCGGGACGGAGGTCGAACTTGCCTGCCTCGATGCGCGCAATATCGAGAATACTGTTATGAAGATCCAGCAGGCCACGGCCGCCATTGGCGATGAAGTCCGCATATTTAAGGTATTCGTCTTCGGGAATCGGGCCGAGCTGTTGCTGGCGGATGACGTCGGCGAAACCGATAATGGCGTTCAGCGGTGTTCTGAGTTCATGGCTCATATTGGCGATGAACTGCGACTTCACCCGGTCAGCGTCGCGCGCTTCGTCGCGGGCGATCTCGAGCGATCGCGCGGTTTCCTTGAGCGCGTCTTCGCGGTCGCGCACGGCGCCGGCCATGTCGGTGAGCGCCCCTGAAAGCTGGCCGACTTCGCTGCTGGCCGAACCGACTGACGCGTCGAATTCGTAATCACCCTTGCTGATGCGCCGCGCGGCGGCGGCCAGCGTCTCGAGCGGCGCGGAAACGCCGTGGGCGATAACGAACGCCCCGGCGGCGGCGAGGCCAACCCCGCCGATCATCACGAACAGCAGCGGACCGAACAGCGCCCAGTTACTGGCGAACACGTCTTCGAGGCGGTGTTCATGAATGACATAGACCGGAGAGCTGTTCTGCGCAGTCGGAAGTCTCGCGACGGAATAGAGAAAGTCTCCTTCCGGCCGGCGAACGATCGACGCGATGTCTTCCAGCGGGTTGAACGCAGCAGGTAAAGGCATGTTTCGCTGCCGGTCTGCGCTCGCCGTCAGCAAGGTGAGTTCGCCGTGCGGGTCAGCTGTTGCAAGCGCAATGGAGAGGGGCGTGGGCGCAAGGTTGCGCAACTCGTCGAGCAGCGCGCCGTCGACCGGCACGAAGGCGCCGACAAAACCGATGAGCGTCGGCGCGGTCACCGGCGCGACCACTGTCCAGTAGGTTTCGCCGCCCAGCGTGACAAGGCCGGTCGAGACGCCTTCAACATAGGTCTTGTCGATCAGATCCTCGAACGGGAACGGTCTGGCGCCGCTGTCGGGCGCGGCGGTGTCGGCCCGCACGACGCCGTCGACATCCACATACATCATGCGGCGGGCGTTGATGCGACGCCCGTGATTGCGCAACGCCGAGAGCGCCGTCGCATGATCGTTTTCGGCAATCGCCTGACGCAGGCCGAAATCGAGCGCCAGCACGTTGACGCCGGTCGCGACGCGGTCAGCGAGAATGTCGAGATGGCGCATGAAGGTCTGGTTGGCGATGGCGAGGTCGCGCTTGCCCTGATCGATCATCGCATGGCGCGCATAGGAGTAGGAAACCGCGATAGCGATGCCTTGTACGCCAGCGATCAGCACAATGATGAAAAGGCTTATCCGGTTTCTGAACCGCATCGCGCGCCTCAATACCGGCTGGAGCGGCGGCGTTCCGGCCGCAAGGGCAGCACGACGGCGATCTGCTGGTCGGCGCCGTTGAGCGCAACCGGAACGGCGAGCTTCTGTTCGCCGGTTTTCGCCCGCGGGTGCCAGACCGCGAGTTCGGTTTCGCCCGCCGGAGCGTTGACGATACGCGCTGCGCCGTCCGGTCCGGTCTTCGCTGCGAACGGCAGGTCGGTCACGTAAACATAGGTCAGCATGTCGTCATGGACGTTGCAGCCGATGGCGGCGACGCCGACCGCGTCATATATCGCGCTTTTCGTCGTCTCGTCCGGGCGCACATGCTGGTCGAACGGGTTGAGCGGCGAAAAGGAATACACGTGATGAAGCACATTGTCGCTGTTGTGGAACTGCAGCCAGTCTCCGGGGCGCAGCAGCGAAACGAAGGGCAGGAATTTCTCGTTTTTCTGATCGACGATCCGCGCATGTCCGCCGCGGGCCTTTTCGCCGTTCCCGGCTGCAAGCAGCACGATCGCGTCGGCGATGGGCGCGCCGGTTTGATCGCGCACCGTCACCGTAAAATCGGCGGCGGCTGCGCTCTGGGCCGCAAGCATGGCGGCGCAGAGAATGAGACGCGGAATCATGGGTCCGAAACTAGTCGAACATCCTTAATAGGGCTTGAAATTGAGCCTTCGCCGCGCGAACGCGCACGCCAAACCGGATAGTTTCTTAATGCTTTGTAAACGGAGCGGTCGCGGTCACGCCTGCGCGATGCTCACGCCGTCCCAGCCGGCGCGCGGGCCGTCCTTTTCCATGGCGCTGATGCGTTCTTCGTAGATGTCAAAAAGGGCGATCTTGGCGCCCGGGGACTTTTTCGCCTGGTCGAGCATCCGCCGCGCCTTGGCCGCGTCGCCTGCGCGATAGGCGGCGAGGAGTTCGCGATGCGCTTCTTCAAGATCGCGGAAGCCTTTAGACGATTTGATGAACGGGTTGCCGATCAGCGCATAAAGGCTGAACGGCCGCTCAGCGTAGCGCGTTTTCACCTTGTCGAGTTCGAGATAGGCGAACTGGTGATGGGTTTCCTTGAAAACCGCTTCGTCGCAGATCATCGCCGGTCCGTAATATTCGGATTGCGAGCGCAGGAACGCCGCCCGGTCGACCGCCGGTCCCATCGCCGAATAACGATTGTTGCGGCCGTGGCCCATGGGGCCGACGAAACACGTCCCGGTGGCGACGCCGATGGCGAGATGGATCTGCATGCCCCGGGTACGGCTTGAGGAATCGAGATCGGTGTTGATCTTGTCCATGCTTTCGACAAGCCGCAGCGCCGCCGCGCAGCTCGCCTGAATATGATCGGCGAGTTCGGTGGGGGCGTTGTAATAGGCGAAGATGCGCCCGCCTTCGGCCTGATCCGCCGCGCCGCCCGTATTGATGATGGTCTGGCGCAGATCGAGGCTCGCCGCGGCCATCAGCTTGGTGATGTCGTCGGGGAGGTTCTCCATGCCGTGGAGGTCCTCGTCGGCGATCCGGAGCTCGCAGGCGAGCACGGTGATCTCGCGATAAACGCCGTCGAGTATGTTTTCGCCGTTTTCGTCGCGCAACAGTTTCATCGCCGGTTCGGGCAGGGTGTCGTGAAACGATCCGCGTAAGGAATCATCGCGCAGGGCGCCGCCGATCGATTTGCCGCCCGCCACCGACAAGGCGCCGACAAACAGCGCCAGCGCCGGGGCCAGCGGGTTGAGCAGCAGATCGCCGGAAGCAAAGGCGATGAAGGCGCCGAAGATCAGCAAGGCCGACAACAGCGCGGCGACGCCGATCGCCTGCCAGAACTGAAGGCGCTGCGCGGTCATGATCGCAGCGGCGCCGAACACCATCACCGCCAGCGCTTCCACATAACCGGTCCAGCCCGGCCGTCGCGGCGCCTCGCCGCTGACGATCTGTGCGGCGGCGAGCGTGTGCAGCGCCGCGGGCGGCATCGCCCCGCGCGAAGTATTCATCATTTCGCCGAGTTCGCCGTCGAGGCCGATGAGTACGACCGCGCCGGAAAGCTGTCTGTTCGAACCGGCGCCGGCGAGCAGGCGCGCGGCCGATGTGGAAGGCAGGCTCATGCGCTTCGGCGGGTAGAGCCGCAAAGCCGACGCGTGGGAAACCGAAAGCGGCGCGCCGCCGAGCGCCAGGCTTTTGAGCGGCCGGCCCTGTGCGCCGACCGAAGAGCCGTCGGTTTTGGCGGACACTGTCACATTGTTGAGCGCCATCTGGGCGGCGCGAAGCGCAATCGACGGCGCCGTTTCGCCTTCGAGCGACCAGACCAGCGGAACCCGGCGCGTGACGCCGTCTCCGTCGGGAGCGAGCGCGGCGACTGCCGGCGCCGCCGCCCGGCCGAGCGCCGCGTTAAGGCCGTAGAAATAACGGGCCGCCGGCAGCGCCAGATAGTCGCCGCCGCCATTTTCGAGGTCGAGCCAGGAAGCGCCCTTGGCGTCCGCGCGCTCGAAGGAGGCGGCGCTGTTAGGGTTGCCGGGCGGGGTAGCGGAGACCGCGACCGCGCCGTTCACCGCCTCAAATGCCGAAGCCAGCGCTTCGTCGGTGCGCGGCAGCCGCGCAAGCTGTTGTGCCAGGGCTTCGTCGCTTGCGCCTTCGAGCCAGAATTTTCCAATGGTTTCAGGAGATAAGGGGTCCGGGGCGTCGACCGCCTCGGTAAGGATCACGCCTTTTGCGCCAGCCGCGCCGGCGGCCTCGACGAGGTCGGCGAGCACCGTGCGCGGCCATGGCCACGGTCCCGCCTGATCGACGCTTTCCCGGTCGATATAGACGATGTGAAAATCCTTCGAGGCGTCGAATGAAGCCGGAGAAAGCCTTTGAAAATAGTCGAATAATGCCTCCCGGGAACGCGCGTCCGGGGATTGCGCGCCGGCCAGCGCGCCAAGGGCGATGATCGCCAGCGCGCCCGTCACGAGAAGCAGCGGCAAAGCCGAAAGCCACTCAAACTGTCCGCGAAACATCCGTTTGGCTATCAAGGCCTGCTCCAGACTTGCACAATTCGGCGTGAAACACTGCGCTCGCCGCCCTAAATTAACAGCCAGTACGACGATTTCAGGATCATTTTAACACCCTGTACGCCATGATGACACTGCAAGGGCCGCGCCGTCTCGGCGCACCCGTTAAGAAGGCGTTAACTATGACGGATTCGGGGGCGCATTTCGATATCGACGTCGACAGCGGCGTGTTGCGCCTGACTGCGCGCGGGGACTGGCGCGCAAAGTTCCTGAAAGCTATCGATTCGCGGCTGCGCGATTTCGCTGATGATTCGGTCGGGCGCGACCTGATTATCGACATGTCCGGCGTTGAACGTCTCGATACGGCTGGCGCGATGGTGCTGCAGCGGACCTTCGCCGCATCGGATCGCACAAGCGCATCGAACATCGTCGGGGCCAGCGCCTCGCACAAGGCGCTGATGACTCAGGTCGTGGCGCATCTCGATCCTTGCCATGTCATGCCGGTGCACAAGAACGCGTTTCTAGCCATGCTGGAACGATTGGGCCGGGGGACGCGCGACGCCTATTTCGCGACCATGCATCTTCTGGATTTTATTGGGCACACGCTGGTGACCGCCTGGCGCGTCATGACGCGACCGTCCCATTTTCGGTGGACCTCGACCGTTCATCACATGGAGGAGGCGGGGCTTAACGCGGTGCCGATCATCGGTTTGATGACGTTTCTCATCGGCGCCGTGGTCGCCTTCATGGGCGCGAAGATTTTGCGCCTGTTCAACGCCGAAATTTTCACCATTGAACTCGTCGGCATCTCGGTGCTTCGCGAATTCGGTGTATTGTTGACGGCGATCCTGATCGCCGGCCGGTCGGGCAGCGCGTTCACCGCGCAGATCGGCTCGATGAAAATCCGCGAAGAGATCGACGCCATGCGCGTTCTCGGCCTCGATCCCATGGAAGTACTGGTCCTGCCGCGGGTCGTAGCGCTGGTGATTATGCTCGCGCCGATCGCTTTTGTCGCATCGATGCTTGGCTTGCTTGGCGGGCTGCTTGTTTCCTGGAGCGCTATGGACATATCGCCGGCGCTCTTCATGGCGCGGTTTCAGGAAACGGTCATCATGAACCATTTCTGGGCGGGGCTGATCAAGGCGCCGTTCTTCGCTTTTGTGATCGCCGTCATCGGTTGCTTTCAAGGCATGCAGGTTGAGGGAAGCGCGGAATCGCTTGGCCAGCGAACGACGCTTTCCGTTGTTCAGTCGCTGTTTCTCGTGATCGTCATCGACGCCTTTTTCGCGATGTTCTATCTGGAGATTGACTATTGAGCGACGCTCACGCCTCCCGACAGACGGTTATAGAGGTGCGCGACTTGCGCACCCAGTTCGATGACTTCATCGTTCACGACAAGCTCGATCTCGATGTGCATCAGGGCGAGATTCTCGGCGTGGTCGGCGGGTCTGGCGCGGGCAAATCGGTGTTGTTGCGTGCGATCATCGGCCTCAAACAGCCGAGCAAGGGTGTTGTCACGGTATTCGGCGAGAATTTTTATGAAGCCGGCGAAGATGAACGTTTGGCGGTCGAACGTCGCTGGGGCGTCCTGTTTCAGGGCGGCGCGCTTTTCTCTTCGTTAACAGTCGCCCAGAATGTCATGGCGCCGATCCGCGAGCACCTTGATATCGAAGGCGAGCTCGCCCGCGACATGGCGGCGCTGAAAATCTCCATGGTGGGCCTGCCGGCTGAGGCAGGCGCCAAATACCCGTCCGAACTTTCCGGCGGGATGAGAAAACGCGCCGGTCTCGCCCGGGCGCTGGCGCTCGATCCGGAACTGGTTTTTCTCGATGAGCCGACCGCCGGCCTCGACCCGATCGGCGCCGCCAAATTCGACGAATTGATCATCAATCTCAAGGAATCCTTAGGGTTAACCGTGTTTATGGTTACCCATGATTTGGACACGCTACACGCCGCCTGCGACCGGGTTGCGGTGCTCGCCGAAAAGCGGGTCATCGAGTGCGGTCCGCTTGACGAGGTGCGCCGCGCCGATCACCCTTGGATTCAGGAATATTTTTCCGGGCCCAGGGGCAGGGCCGCGCTCACCGCGAAGGCGAGCTAGGGGCGGATAATCGCAATGGAAACACGCGCCAATTACGTGTTTATCGGTTCGGTCGTGCTGAGTTTCGTCGCGATCGCGTTCCTGTTCGTGATCTGGCTCGGGCAGGGACAGCGTGAATATGACGAGTACGACGTGATTTTCACCGAACGGGTTTCCGGTCTGTCGGTGGGCGCCGCCGTGCGTTTCAACGGCATTCAGAAGGGCGAAGTCGATACGCTGACGATCGACCCTGACGATCCGTCAATCGTTATCGCCCGCGTTCGCGTTGAAAAGGACACGCCCGTCAAGACGGACACCCAGGCGGAGCTGGAGCTGGTCGGCTTTACCGGGCTCGCCATCATCCAGTTCGTCGGCGGCAGCGCCGGCGCGCCGCTTCTGAAAGACGTCAGCGAAGACAGGGTGCCGAAGATTGAAGCGGACTTTTCCGGCTTCGGCGCATTTCTCGAAGGCTCGGGCGATATGATCGCCCAGGCGAACCGCCTGCTCTCCGATCAGAATATCGAAAACTTCAACGCCATCATGTCGAATGTCAGAACGATCACTGGCGCATTCGCCGAACGCGAGGAAGAGATCGGCGAGAC
This sequence comes from uncultured Parvularculaceae bacterium, assembly GCA_913055785.1. Taxonomy (GTDB): domain Bacteria; phylum Pseudomonadota; class Alphaproteobacteria; order Caulobacterales; family Parvularculaceae; genus Hyphococcus. Next base: position 7,618 of record CAJXLJ010000021.1, read on the forward strand.
CATCGCCAACCTTAAAACCATCACCGCCGATCTTGCGCAAATGAGCCACAAGCTCGACGGCGCAGCGACCAGCCTGCAGGCGCTTCTCGACGAGGATGCGCCTAATACTCTCGCCGAGGCCGATGCGTTTCTTATAGAATCCCGCGAGCTGGTTGGCGATCTTCGCAGCGTTGTCGACGAGAACCGCGAGTCGATCCGGATTTTCACCGATCAGGGCCTGGCGCAGGTCGCGCCCGCCATCGCCGAAGCGCGCCGGGTGATGCGTACGCTTGACTACATGCTGCGCGAGATTGACCGCGACCCGCAGGCTTATTTCCTTGGCGAGAACGCCCCTGAATATGGAGCGGAGAAGAAATGATGAAGCGCATCGCCAGACCCGCCCTGATCGCCGCCGCCGCCCTTCTTGGCGGATGCGTTTCGCTGCTGCCTGAAACCGCGCCGCCGAAACCGCGCTATCACATCGAGCCTGTCGAAGCCTCGGCGCTCGAAGGCGAAACTGTCGACTGGTCGCTGATCATCGAGGATCCGCGCGCCACCAAGGTTTACGACACGGTGCGCATCGCGGTGTCGACCGCGCCTGGCAAGATTGAATATTTCGCCGGCGCCGAATGGGCCGACCGCGCGCCGCGTCTTTTCCAGACCGCGCTTGTTCAGACGTTTGAGGATTCTGGGCGCATTCTCGCGGTTGGCGACCGTTCCGCGCTGCCGCTTGCGGACATCGTGCTGCAGACCGACATCCGCAGGCTCGAACTCAACACGCAAGGCGGACAAGCCGCGACGGTATCGATTTATGCGCGGCTCACCGACGGCCGCAGCCGCATTGTTGCGGCGAAGCGATTTGACGCTTCGGCGCCCGCGGCGTCGGACAATGCTGACGCAGTCATCGCGGCGTTCGACGCGGCGTTCGAAACGCTGATCCCCGAGATCGTCGACTGGACGTATCGGGAAGGCGTCAAGCGGCGCGCATCGAGGGGCTGAAGCGGCTTAGTCCTTCGTGACGAAAATCCTTCATCCTGAGGGCCGGCCGAAGACCGGCGTCACGAAGGACCAGAAGGATTTTTCTCCTCAGGATGAAGCCCGGGCGGAACGTCACAGCTACCGGTATTTGTCATTAAGGCCCTTGCCGGCGCGGATCATCGGCAGGATTTTGTCGACGCGCCGTAGCTTCGTGGCGTCCTGCTTGGCTTCAGCGACATAGTCGGCGTATTCGCGCTGCTTGCCGGGCGTCAGTTTTTTGAAAGCAGCGTTCGCGGCCTTGTCTGCGCCGAGGGCTTTTGAAAATGCGGCGGGGATGACAAGTTTTTTGCCGCGTGCCGGCGCAATCGCTTTTCCTTCTTTCGCCAGCGCCATCGCTTCCTTGATATAGCGTTTAATGAGCGCCGGCTTGATCTCCTTCGCCGACGTCATTCGCCATTGCCGGAGCGCCCTGGTCTTTCCCTCCTGGGCGTTGATCAGCACTTTTTGCTCGTCATTTAGAAGCGCGCCCTGATGAAACCATAGGCCGAAATAGGATTTGAACCCGCCGACGCCGACGACGTTCCTGCCGTCGAGCGTGTAGCAGGGGCCGCCCCATTTGATTTCTTCGCTAAGGTCGGTCGATTTCAGGATTACGCGCAGGGCGTTCAGTTCCTCGCGCCATTGAGTGAGGCCGTCATAATAATCATCGGGGGATTTCGCGCGTTTCATGAATCCGACCTTCAAATGGGAGGGACTGCTCTCTCACCGCCCATCCCCGCTTTCGCGGGATGAGCGGCCAATTCCTCTTCAGGCGAAGTACCCGACCGTGGCGCCGATCAGCAGATAAACCCGGCCGAGCGGGGAGCTTAGATATTCTTCGAGCTCTTCATCGGCGGTTTCGGAGGTCGTCGCGTCTTCGAGAAGTTTTTCGAACCCTTGCAGGAAGTCATGCACCCCGGTTTCGAAGCCACGGTCGCGGGCGGACTCCGAGCGGATGCGGCGTTTCACATCGGCTTCGTTGAGCCGCAGCAGACGGTTCGCGAACACATTGCGGTCGCCGCGTTCATAGCGCTCGGCGAGCGCCGGCGGCGGGTCGCCGTATAGCCGGGTTTCGAGCTCATAGGTAAAGGCCTGAAGCTCGGAAATGATGCGGATGGCGTCAAGGGCGTCTTCTTTCGCCGCCTCCGCCGCGGGCTTGGCGACCTTGCCGAGATCGAGCGGTTCGGAGTCTTCCGCCGCATCGAGAATTTCACGCCAGGAGACGTTGCCTTTCGAGCGCGGGTCGTCGCCCTTGGCTTTCTTGGCGAGGACCGGCTCCTTGCGCTGGCGGTTCGGTCCGCGCGGACGGCGTTCGGCGATGTCGCGGGCGAGTTCTTCCAGCCGCGCCGCGCCGTTCGACTTCTTTTTCTCCTGCTCGCGGGTGGTCAGTTGAAGCTCGTCCTGTGGCTTCTCTTCGGCGGCCTTGCGTTCGGCTTCTTCCTTCGCGGCCAGCCGGGCTTCGGCCTCGGCTTTTTTCACCGCGGCTTCTTCTTCCTTCGCCTTGCGCTCGGCCTCTGCTTTCGCCTTGCGTTCGGTTTCCTTCGCTTCCGCGGCGGCGCGGGCCTCGCGCTCCTTCTCGGCTTCGGCGAGCCTCGCGGCGGCTTCCTGTTCGCGAAGCTGGGCTTCGGCGAGCTTGCTCAGGCGTTCGGTCTGGGTGGCGATGGCGTCGGCGAGGCGGTCGGCGCGGTTGCGCTGTTCCTCGATCAGCGCCTCAAGCCGCGCGTTTTCTTTTTCAAGGGCGGCGCGCGCCTCGGCGAGCGCCTTGTTGCGTTCCTCGATGCGCGCGGCGGCTTCCTCGGAAAATTTGATCGCCTGTTCGGAACTTTCCCGCGCCTGATCGCTCGCCTTCGCCACATCGGCGGAGGCGGTCTTCGCGGCTTCGGAGGTCACGCGCGCGGCTTCGGTGACGTCTGCGGCGGCTTTCGTCGCCTTGTCCGCATCGGCGCGGGCGCTGTCGATGGACTGGGAGGCGAGTTTGGCCATTTCGCTGAGCGCTTTTTCCGCCGCTTCGCGCACCTTGCCGGTCTTTTCCGCGGCGGCGGCGAGGGCGGCCTCGGCGATTCGTTCGGCTTCCTCGGAGGCGGTGCCGATGGCGTTGTCGGCGGCCTGTTTTGCGGACTCTGCGGCGCGGTTTGCGGAAGCGGCGACATTCGCGGCGTTGCGCGCGGCGGAGTCGGCGGCGGCGTTCGACGCCGCATTGGCGCGTTCGGTGGCTTTGAGCGTGAAGTCCGCCGCCTCATCGATTGACTGCGCGGAGGCGCGCATATGTTCGTCGGTATCGCGCAGCGCGTCGCGCAGCGCTTCGAAACTTGAAAGCGCGCGCTCGGCGGCGTCTTCAAGACGCGTCAGCCGGTCGTCGAAATCGCGCTCGACCTGGCCGGAAACGGTGTCGGCCGCCTCGAGCGCTTCAATCGAGGCTTTCGCGCGTTCGGCAATGGCGGCGGCGAAACTGTCCGCATGCGCATTAAGGCTTTCGGTGAGATCCATCAGCCGCGAGCGTTCGTCGGCGACCCGTTCGACGGCGCCGACCGCGCGCTGTTCGATGGCTTCGCCGGCGATCTCGATCGCCTCCACATGCTGGCGGATCATGGATTCGACCGAGGCGAGCCGGGTGAGGGCGCCGTCGAGCCCTTCATTGAGGGTCGCCATGTGGCCCCGCACCACCTCGCCGACCGTATCGACATTGCGCATGGCGGAAACGTCGGGCGTTACGAATTGCTGGGCGGCGGCGGCGATCGATTCCGCTGCATTCACCATCGCGCCGATGCGCGAGCCGAGATAGCCGAGAAACACGATCAGCACCGGCACCACGATTGCGAACATCAAGATGTCGGTCTGGTAACCGGCGAGCAGGGACCAGCCCTCCGAGCCGCCGTTGAGCTGGCGGTAGGCGATATAATTGCCGAGCGGCAGGCCGGCCATGAAGGAGAAAAACACGAAGATCGCGGTCAGCCGCGCCATCAGCCAAAGCTGGCGGCTGCGGGCGTTCCAGTGTTCTTCATTGCGGGTGATGACATGGACGCCGTACTCGGCGGCGGCCTCAGCGGCCTCGCGCGAACCGGACTCGACGATGCCTTTAAAGCGCATGCGCGGGCTCGTCTCATTCTGGACGGCGCTTTCGTCTGGCGCTGAATGATCGTCGCGCTCGTCGCTCAAGCCGGTCTCCCTTGCCGAAAGGCGCCCTGATAGCGGATTTTCACCGCATCGCCAATCGTCCGCCGCCTCTTAAAAAGGCGCCTTCTCCTTTGTTCTTATAGGCCTTTCACCTTATTCGGCGAAACGGTCCATTCATTTAAATCGAGAATCGCGAACGGCGCCCCTCGGGGCGTCTCTCCCAACGCTTTGGTTTTTCCTCTTGCGCGCCGCAAATCGATAAGCTACAAACTGAACCATATGGTTCAGTTTAGTGAAACCCGCCTCGATGCTTCCTTCGCCGCGCTCTCGGATGCGACCCGGCGCGGCGTGCTGGAGCAGCTCGGCCGCGCCGACGCGTCGATCACGGACCTCGCCGAGAAGTTCCACATGACCCTTACGGGCATGAAGAAGCATGTTGGCGTGCTGGAGCGGGCGGGGCTGGTCACGACGGAAAAGGTGGGGCGCGTCAGGACCTGCAGGCTTGGCGCGCGCGCGCTGGAAGAAGAGGCCGCCTGGATCGAGCGGCATCGCGAGATCTGGGAAATGAACTACGCGCGTCTAGACGCGCTGCTGGCTGAACTTCAATCCGCGCCGCAGAAAAAGCCGCCAAAGAAAAAGTGAGGGCCTTCAGATGAGCAATATCAAGGTCGAAACGCCTTCGGATCGTGAAGTCCGCGTGACGCGCGCATTCAAGGCGCCGGCGCAACTGGTTTGGGACGCCCACACGAAACCGGAACTGATGAGGAAATGGCTGAAGGGCTACGATGGCTGGTCGATGCCCGTTTGCGAAATGGATGTGCGCGTTGGCGGTTCCTATCGCTGGCGTTGGCGTAACGATGAGACGCAAACGGAGTTCGGGTTTTTCGGCAAATACCTCGAAGTGATCCCGTCGGCGCGGCTGGTCTTTGAAGAACATTATGATCAGGGGAGCTTTGACGTCGCTATGATGAAAGAGCCCGCGATTATTACGAATGACTTCGAGGAAGCTGACGGCGTTACGACGCTGATCGTCACGATGGCCTACGCCTCAAGGGCGGAGCGCGACGACGCCATCGCCACGGGCATGACCGACGGCATGGGGCATAATTACAAATACCTGGACGCATGGCTCGCTGGTTGAGCGTGCGCGTTCTCCCATTTCGCCGCCGGGCTGATGCGCCGGACAAGATTATCGAGCAATTACAATACGAGGAGAAGGCAGATGCCTGAAGGGAAAGAGAGCAGCGCCGCCGCCGCGAACCCCACCGTCGTGGAACGCAAGTCCAGCCGCGAGCTCGTCGTAACGCGGATGTTCAACGCCCCGGCGCCCCTTGTCTTCGAAGCGTGGAGCAACCCTGACTTGTTCAAGGTCTGGTGGGTGCCGAAGTCAATCGGCATGTCGCTGGTTTCGTGCGAGATGGATGTGCGCGCCGGCGGCTCATACCGCTTCGTGTTCAGTCATCCGTCCTTCGATCAACCGATGGCGTTCTTCGGCACGTATAAGGAAGTAACGCCGCAAAAGCGCATCGTCTGGACGAATGAGGAAAGCGATGAGGGCGCCGTGACCACGGTGACGTTCGAAGAAAAAGCCGGCAAGACGCTCGTCACCTTCCACGAACTTTATCCCACGGCGGCGGCCCTCGACGAAGCCCTTGCCGGTTCGGCCGAAGGCCTGCCCGAACAGTTCGCTCAGCTGGATGAGTTGCTCGCACGCGGATCGTGACCGCGCTGCGCCCGCCGGCGATGGTCGGGCGCATCCTCGAAACCGAATAGACTTCCGTCGGACGCGGCGTCTTCACCAAAGAAGGCTTCGCCTTTGTTCTCATGGGCCTTTCACCGATCCGGCGAAACGATCCATTCATCTGAGCCGAGAATCCCCCTAGCAATGCCCTATCGGGTTGAGAGAGGCGAATGCGGCATGGATAGCGCGCAGGGCATGGCCGGGAAAATTGTTAACAGCCGCGCCTTTCAGACAGGCGTCCTGGCGCTCATTCTGGCGAATGCGGCGATCCTGGGGGCGGAAACCTTCGCCGGCGTTCAGGCCGCTATCGGGCCGGCGCTGCTGCTGGCCGACCGGGTCATCATTTACGCCTTTGTCGGGGAAATCATCTTGCGGATCGTCGCCGAGCGCGGGGAGTATTTCAGCAAGGGCTGGAACATCTTCGACTTCGTGATCGTGCTGATCTCGCTCGCCGCCGCGACGTCGGGGCTCGCTGCGCTTCGGGCGTTTCGCGTGCTGCGCGTCCTCCGGGTGATCACGGTGATCCCGCGCATGCGGGTTGTCGTCTCGGCGCTTCTCGATTCGATTCCCGGCATTGCTTCGGTTGGCGTTGTCCTCACCTTGATCGTCTATGTCTTTGCGGTGATCGCAGCCAATCTTTACGGGCCGGAGCATCCGGCCCGCTTCGGGGACGTCTTTACGGCGATGTACACGCTTTTTCAGGTGATGACCCTTGAGGGCTGGCCGGACATCGCCGGGAATGTCGCCGAGACCCATCCGCGCTCCTGGGTGTTCTTTCTCACCTTCGTACTGATCGCGACCTTCACCATGCTGAACCTCTTCGTGGCGATCGTCGTCCGGGTGGTTGAGGAGGACTCAGAGCCGGTGGTCGACGAAGTGCTCGAAAATCAGGAGCGGATCGCCGCCGAACTCGCCGCCATCAGGCGCGAAATCGCCGATCTCGCGAAGCGTTTGCCGAGCGCGCGCTAGAGGGGTAATGAAACCCGAAAAGCGATAATCGCCAGGAGGAAACCGCCATGCGGTCCAACAGTCATGCGTTCATGAAATTCGACCTCGATCCGATGATCGAGGAGATGCGCGAGATGGTCGCCCGCTGGGCGGCCGAGCGGCTCGCCCCCCGCGCCGCCGAGATCGACCGCACGAACCAGTTCCCGCGCGAGCTCTGGCCGGAGCTCGGCGAACTCGGCCTCTTGGGCGTCACGGCGGAGGAAGAGTATGGCGGGGCGGGGCTCGGCTATCTTGCTCATGCGGTCGTTATGGAAGAGATCTCCCGCGCTTCCGGCGCAATCGGCCTTTCCTACGGCGCGCACTCAAACCTTTGCGTCAACCAGCTCAAGATCAACGCCTCCAAGGCGCAGAAAGAAAAGTACCTGCCGAAACTGATCTCCGGCGAACATCTAGGCGCGCTCGCAATGTCCGAACCGGGCTCCGGCTCGGATGTCGTGTCGATGAAGCTGCGCGCCGAAAAGAAGGGCGACCGCTATATCCTCAACGGCTCGAAGATGTGGATCACCAACGGGCCGGACGCCGATACGGTTGTGGTCTACGCCAAGACAGATCCGCCGGCGGGCTCCCACGGCATCACCGCTTTTATCGTCGAAAAGGGCTTTAAGGGTTTTTCGACCGCGCAGAAGCTCGACAAGCTCGGCATGCGCGGGTCGGACACCGGCGAGCTGGTGTTCGAGAACTGCGAAGTGCCGGCGGAGAACATTCTCGGTCACGAGAACGAAGGCGCGCGGGTGCTTATGTCGGGGCTCGACTATGAGCGCACGGTGCTTTCCGCCGGGCCGCTCGGGATCATGCAGGCCTGTCTCGACGTCGTCATTCCTTACGTCCATGAGCGCGAACAGTTCGGCAAGCCGATCGGCAAGTTCCAGCTTGTGCAGGGCAAGCTCGCCGACATGTATGTGACGATGAACGCTGCGAAATCCTATGTCTATCAGGTGGCGAAAGCCTGCGACCGGGGCGAGACGACGCGGCAGGATTCGGCGGGCTGCATCCTCTTCGCCGCGGAAAAGGCGACGCAGGTCGCCCTCGACGCGATCCAGCTATTGGGCGGCAACGGCTATATCAACGAATACCCGACCGGCCGGCTCCTCCGCGACGCCAAGCTCTATGAGATCGGCGCCGGGACCTCGGAAATCCGCCGTATGCTGATCGGCCGCGAGCTTTTCACCAAGACGGGTTAGACCTTTTGATCGGTTATCCCTTCATCCTAAGGAGGCCAAATTCCTTCGTCCTTCGAGACACGCGCTTTTCAAGCGCGCCCTCAGGATGAAGGAATTTGGACGTCTCGAAGGATCGAAGGGATGCCATGATCTGTTTTTCTGATAGTATATCCGGTCAATGACCACCGCCCCAAAAACCTTCGGCCTTGACCCCGGCGACCGGTTGACCTGGAAATACGAAATCCTGGAACGGGTCGGCGCAGGGAGCGAAGGCGAAGTCTACAAGATCCGCGAAAGGGCGACGGGGCTCACCCGCGCGGCGAAACTCTATTTTCCCTCAAGGAAAGACCACACCAAACGCTTCGTGCGCTACGCCCGCAAACTCGATGCGCTCAGGGATTGCGACATCGTCGTCAAATACATGAATGCGGAAGAAGTCTGGCTCGGCGATCAGTTCATCTATTGCCTCATCAGCGAATATTTCGAAGGCGCGGTGCTGGAGGACTTTCTCAAAACCTATCGCGGGCGCCGGATGCCGCCTTTCGAAGCGCTGCATCTGATCTACGATCTTGCAAACGGCATCGAGGACATTCACGTCCGCAAGGAGTTTCACGGCGACCTGCACGCCGGCAATATTTTCGTCGAACGGCGCGGCGTTTTTTTTCAGTTAAGGACGATTGATTTTCACGAATGGGGCCGCTCGGCGGCGGAGGAGCGCCGCGCCGACATCGTCGCGATTGTGCGGCTGCTCTACGATCTCGTCGGCGGCCGCGCCCATTATCAAAAACAGCCGCAGGCGATTAAGGACATCTGTCTCGGCCTCAGATCCGACCTGATCCTCAAGAAATTCCCGACAATCTTCCATTTGCGCGCGCATCTCGAGGCATTTGACTGGGATTAGCGGGTTTTCGGGCCGTCTTCCGCCGCCTATACTGACCGGGCGAGCGGCGGAGCGTCGGGGGCGATGATCAATCCGTTTGAGAACCTTTATTTCAGCATGCGCGGGGACAAGAGTTCCTGGGCGCCCGGGGATTTTCCGGCGCATCTTCACGCCATGCTCGGCAAACCGCTCGCAAGGCTCGGCTTTTCCGCATCGCAATGGAGCGGCGGCGGCGATGCGTGGGAGATCGGTTTTGAAAATCCCGCGGTGGCGCTGACCTTCTGGTGGAACCGTCAGGAGATGGACGCCAATCTCGACATTCTCGACTTCAACAAATTGCCGGACGATCCGACGATACATTGGCGGGAAGTCGCGCCGGGCGACGGCTCGGCGCCGGCGCCGCCTTATTCGCTGGCGTCGGTGTTCACGTTTCTCGGTTTGCGAAAACCGGGCGAGCGCTTCTTCGTTTTGCAGCGCACGCCGTCGCGTTTCGATCAGGACCTCAAGCGTTGTGCGAAATGGCTGCCGCAGGCGCAGCGCTTTTTCAAGGACGGGTTTGATATCTATATCCCGTTCCGCCGCTGGCTGGTGATCGAGCAATTGCGCTACACATGGGAGATGAAGGGCTCATACCAGGAGAGCGAGAGAGTCGAACAGCAAACGTTGGATGAATGCCGGGCCCTAGCCGCCGCATGGTGGGAGGACGAAGACTTCCGTTCCGTTTATCAGGTGCTGGGCGTCATCGAGACGGCGTTGACGCCGGAAGAACGCGAGCGCCTCGCCGATGCAGCCAAACGCGCCCGCAAGCAGAAGAAATACAGGTTCTGACGAGCCCGGCGTCTCAGGCGGCGACGCGCGTCTGCGTTTCGAGCCGTTCCTCGAATTTCTCGACATTGATGATCACATCGTCCTCGCCGACCTGGTCGAACGGGTTTTCAAGATGGATCTGGATATTGTCGAGGCTGGTCAGGATAAAGGCGAACAGCGCCGACAGCACATAGGCGAGAATGGGCGCGGTGTATTCGCTCGCCGAGGCTGCGAAATAAGGCCCGTAAAGCGGCGGCAGGATGGTGATGAAGACGTCCGAGAAGGCGCGGAGCGTGCGCGGCGTGCGGTACTGATAGACATGTTTGATCCGCTCGAACGCGGCGAGCATTTTTGAAAGATACTGATTGCAGCGGGAGACTTCGCCGGAAGCAAGGCCGTTCTCGCGCAGCTCGGTGCGGATGAGCCGCGAAAGCCGGGAGAAGGCGGCGTAGACCTCTTTTTCATGCTCGGCGACCTGATGTTGCGGGCTTGTGAACAGCGTGCGGCAGGCGGCGAACAGCGTCACCAGCTCCTCGCGCAGCTTTGCGATGGCGTCGGGCGAGGGGCGTTCCGGCCAGTCCCGCGCCGCGTAGAAGATCGCCTTACCGTGGGCTTTAAGCGCGCCGTACTGGTCGAGCGCCGCTTCGCGCCGCTTGTAGGCGCCGCCGATCGAAAACACGATCGGGAACACCACCGCGGTCGCCATCAGGGTCAGGGGAAATTCCGCCTTGATGTCGAAGACGAGGCAGAGCGCCGTCGAGGCGACCGCCAGTCCGATAATGATGAATGTCCGATAACTGACAATCGAGGCGAGGCGGCGGGCGGCTTTATTCATGGGGAAGGCTTTCAGACGCAACAGGTTGAAGGCCTTAAACTCGCATCCGGGCTTTGAGATTTCATGAATGCGCGCGGGGTGGAGCGCCGTTTCCGCCGCCGGTTAACCAGCCGTTAACCATAAACTCACCGAATCGCCGGCTAGCTTTTTTCGAATCGACATCGCGAGGGGAGCCATGCGGCGACGTCTAATCTGGATCCTGAGCCTTTCTGCAGCGGCGCCCGCCTACGCGCTCGATGATGAGTGCCATAAAACCGAGTCCGGGGCTTATGTCTGCAAGACCGCCGAACGGCTTAACGCGCCGGAAGAGGCGGTCTCGGCTGATCATATGGACGAGGTAATCCCGTTGCCGGACAAGGCCGCCGATGCGCCGCGCGCGGCGGGCGAGGCCCGGCCCATTCCCCGGGAGACGGCGGCTGAGGCGCCGGCGCCAGCGCTGCCGCCGCGGGCGAATCGCTCCCCGTCCGCCTTCGCTTCCGCCTATGCCGGTTTCGGGCAGGCGGTGTTCCTGCGCGGCGGCTACGCTTTTTCGGGCGATATGACGGGCCCCGGCGACGAAACCCGAGGGCTATTGGTCTCCGGCGGCTATCGCCGGGCGCTCGAGAAAAAATCGAAGAACCAGATGTCGGTGGAAACCGAAGCGGTGTTCCTGCGCGATGTCGATCGGCTGGCGGCCTCGCTTGAAACGACGCTCACCGGCGTGACCGGCGTTGTTTCCCTGCGCTGGGACGCTTCGCCGGATGCGCGGTTTAATCCCTTTGCATCGCTTGGCGGCGGCGTCGCGCATTACAAGCTCAAAACCGATGACGGAACGAGCGTCGTCACGGTGAGCCAGACCGGCTTCGGCTATACGGCGCGCGCCGGCGTTGAAGCCGCGCTCGCCGAACAGGTCTCGCTCGAAGCGGCTTACCGCTTCCTCGGCGCCGTCAACAATATTGCCGAGGGCGTTCACGCCGCCGAAGTCGGTCTCAATTACGAATTCTGATTTTCGCCCGCCTGAAAAACAGGCCGCGACCTTCGTCCTTCTTGGCGCGCGCATGCCATGCGCGCCCTCAGGATGAAGAAAATGATTGTCACGAAGGATACTGATTCGGCGCCGAAGGTTTAGTGCGCGAACATCGCGCGCTTTTTGGCGATCGCCGTCTGTTTCAGGAAAATCTTCAACAGCGGGCGCGATGTCAGCCGCGCAGCGACGACGCCGAGGGCGACCGCGAGGGCGCCGACCGTCAGTACGGCGTCCTGGGCGATGACCGAGGGGGCGTCGAGCAGCGAGATCAGGAACAGCGCAGACGCTGCGCCCGGCGCGCCGCCGAACCAGGCGAGGAACATCTGGCTCTCTTTCGGCAGCGTCGTTTTCTGAAGCGAGAAAAGGCGCGGTCCGGCGCGCACAATGGTCACCGCCGAGAGGATAAAGACGACCGTCAGGAGATCGGCCTGGAAGAGGCGGGGCGCCAGGAGAACGCCGAACAGGAGATAGGCCGCCGGCGCGACGGCGCGTTCGACGATCCTGCGCATGCGCACCCGCGTCGTCATCGGCGCCAGCGTCTGCTCGCCCCAGAGCAACCCGGCGGCGGCGGCGGCGATCACCGGATGGGCGCCCATGAGTGCGGCGAAGAGCGCCGCAAGGCTTCCTGCGATGATTGCGGGCGGAGCCTTTTTCTGCAGGGTTTTCATTCGGTTACCGACGATAGCTGCGGTGAGGCCGAACATGCCGCCAAGCGCGAAAGCCCGGAACGCCGAGAGGCTGAACTCGTAATATGGCGTCGCCGCCGGCATGCCTTCCGGCGCGGCGGAGGCGGCCGCCTCGAGGAATACGGCGACCGGCAGGCCGAGGGCGAGAATGGCTGCGCTTTCAAGCCGGACGGCGGCCTTGATGACGGAGGGCGCCGGTGCGTCGGAAACCGCGCGTCGGTCGAAAGCGGCGCCGTTGAGCGTCAACGCCCCGGCGACCAGAAACGCCGCGCCGAGCGTTAATTGCGGCACCAGGATAAACGCCGCGAGGCCGCACACGATCAGGAACAGGGGCGCGCCGCCGATCGTCAGCCGGAACGAGGCCGGGCAGGCCTTGGCGAGCCTGGTGACCCGGAACTGCGCGGCGGCGACGAAGGCCAGCGCCGCAAGCAGCGCGTCGGCGCCGGCCGCCATCCATTCGGACGGCAGGAACGGCGCGCCGGAAGCGCGGTATAGTAGCGAAAGGATTGCACCGGCCGCCATCATCAGCGCCGGCGCGCGCGCCGCCATGTCGAATGATTTCGCGCTTGCCAGAATCCACAAAGAGGCGGCAAGGAGAACCGCCGAAGCTGCGAATATCATAAAAAAGGACCGCCGTTGCGTTTGGCGCTCTTTTAACGTGCGCCGAATCAGTTTCGCGCAACCGTGAATTGATCCGTCGGCGATTGCAAATTGAATTTTGGAAATGATTGGCCGGCTTGCGTTTTATTGAGTCAAAACGCGGGGTTGCGCCCCGAAAAAAATTTATTCAGGACCCGAACTTTGTTGTTTCTGTTGTCACGCCGCGCGCGACACGGCGCTATCGGCGGTTGCATGCGTTTCTTGTCCTTCGCGTCAGCATGAAACGGAAAACCCGCGCCAATAAAAGGGTTGGCGCCATGTCCTGGCGATGCGCCGCAAAAAGCCGGCCGTGGATGCAAGCAATCTTGTCCACGCCGGCGCCGGGGCCATTATGATGCGCGCAATGTCTCGAAGCCGGATATTTGCGGAGCAGTTCATGGCGAAATCTTCAACTCAATCCCGCGGCAAGCTTAAACGCGCCATCGCAGGCGTTGCGCCGGCGCTTGCCGGCGCGCTTGGCGGCCCGCTCGCCGGCGCCGCCGTCGCCCAGCTATCCAGGGCGATATTCGGCGATCCGGGCGCCGATGAGGAAGCGCTCGCAGAGACCTTGCTGAACGCCTCGCCCGAGCATCTGGTTGCGCTTAAAAATGCCGAATATGAATTCGAGCTGGCGTTGCGCGAGGCGAGCCTTGAAGGCCGCCGCATCGACGCCGGCGACCGCGCCGACGCGAGAGCCCGGGAAGTCGCGCTGCACGACCGCACGCCGACCGTACTCGGCGGGCTCATCATCCTCGGCTTTTTCATCGTTCTCGCCGCCATGGTGTCGCGGCGGCTGCCCGACGGCGCCGAAACCGAATTCTCGATCATGCTCGGCGCGCTGGCGACCATGACGGCGGCGGTGGTGAACTATTATTTCGGCTCATCGGCGGGTTCGAAGGAAAAGACGCGGCTACTGGCGCCGCCGCTGTAGGCGAAAGCAGGTCTTGATTTCATGAGGATGTGCCCCGAAACACTTACAACGCCTCATCCTGAGGCGCTTTTGCATAACAAAAGCCTCGAAGGATGTGCGGCAGGCGATGCGCTTTCGGCCATCCTTCGAGGCCAATGCTGTGCATTGGCACCTCAGGATGAGGGTTGGAACGGTTTAGCGCCAGTAGATCAGGCAATGTGTCATGATCGATCTGAGGTGAAGGGATGTCTTGTTGAGCGCGCATCGGTTTGACATTGCGATTGCCGGCGGCGGCGTGATCGGGCTGACGCTTGCGCGCGCGCTCGCCGCTCGTCATGCGCGGGTCGCGGTCATCGACGCCGGCGCTGAAATTCCGCCTGCTACCAACGCCGCCGCCGGCATGCTGGCGCCGTCTTTCGAAGATGCGGTCGGCGATCCCGAAGCGCTCTATAAATTGAGCGCCGACAGTCTCCGCCAGTGGCCTTCTTTCGCCGCCGGTCTCGAAGAAGAAACCGGTCTTTCGGTTGACTTCCGTGACGACGGCGTCATCGGCGTCGCCTTCGATGAGACCGAAGCGAAAGCGCTGGAAGAAAGATGCGCGGGGCTGGCGGCGCGCGGCGCCGCCGTCGCCATGCTGTCGCCGGAGGAAACGCGGCGGCTCGAACCGGCGCTCGCCCCTGATGTCGCCGCCGGTTTCTTCGCCGAGGCGGACGCGCAGGTCGATCCGAGGAAGCTGCTTGCGGCTTTACGCGAAAGTCTTGCGCGGCGCGCGGCCGTGTTGATCGACGGGCGCGCCCTAAAGGCCCAACCGCAAAACGGCGTCTGGTGCATCGCGCTTGCGTCCGGCGAGGCGGTGGAGGCGGCGACGCTCGTTATCGCGAGCGGCGCCGTTGCGGCGGCGCTTGTCTGTGGCCTGCCGAAGCCGCCGGTCTTTCCGGTGAAGGGCGAGGCGCTGGCGCTTGATGGCGTCGAAGGCGAGATCCGCCGCGTGGTGCGCGGTCCCGGCGCCTATCTCTGTCCGAAAGCCGGCGGGCGCCTTGTTATCGGCGCGACGGAGCTTGCGGACCGGGGCGATCTGCATGTCGATGACGCGGCGGTCGACGGGCTGCTGCGCCGGGCGCGGCGGACAGCGCCGGCGATTGAAGCCTGGCCGGAGCTCGAACGCTGGGCCGGTCTGCGCCCCGGCACCCCCGATGGCGCGCCGATCCTCGGTTGCGATCCGCGCGGGCCGGAGGGCGTCTATCTCGCCCTCGGCCATTATCGCAACGGCGTTCTGCTGGCGCCGGCGAGCGCGGAACTGCTCGCCGCCGACATTTTCGACGGCGAACCGTTAACGAATGCGCGCGCGTTCCTTCCGTCGCGTTTCGATGCGGCGCCGGATTAGCGCTTTCTTGACCTCTGGGCGCGAGACTTAAAGGGAGAGGTATTTTCATGCCATCCAAAATCCATCCAGCCGCCAGTCATCAGGTCACGACCGCCCTGCAGCGGGCAAGCGCCGCGACCGGCGCGGGGCTGGAGTTTCTCAAGAAAATGGCGGCGCGGGAGTCCGGCTTCGATCCAAAGGCGAAAGCGAAAACCTCTTCCGCCGCCGGGCTCTTCCAGTTCATCGAACAGACCTGGCTCGGCGCCGTGAAGCACTATGGCGGCAAACACGGGCTTGAAGCATTCGCCGCCGACATCACGCGCGGGCCCGACGGGCGCTATCGCGTGGCGGACGAAACGCGCCGCAAGGAAATCCTCGATCTCCGCTTCGATGTGGAGGCTTCCGCGGCGCTCGCCGGCGAAATCGCCAACGAAAACCGCGCGCATCTTGAGAAGCGGCTCGGTCGCGCGGCGTCGAGCGCCGATCTTTATGCGGCGCATTTTCTTGGGCCCGCCGGCGCGGTCAAACTCCTGAGCGCCGCATCGTCGATGAAAGCCGCGGACATTGTGCCGGCGGCGGCCGCCGCCAACCGGCCGGTCTTTTATGACGGCGCGCGGCCGAGGACCGTCGGCGAAGTGATCGCATCAATCGCAAGCTCGATGAACGGCGCCGGGGAAGCAGAGCCGCTCGCCGCCGACGAGACGGCGCCCGCTGAAAGAAAAGCGCTCACGCCCGTCCTTGAAAGACGCGCGCGTCTTTCCCGTCCGGCGATCGCCGGCTTAAGCGCGCCGGCGCCTCTGTCGTCGCTGGCGTTGCAGGTGCTGCAGGCGCTCGACCCGTCGCGCCTTGGCGGCAAAGGCGAGCGGGACGCACACAGCAAAAGGTTTGGAGAATAGACCTCCTCTGCTCATTCCGGCGCCCTTCGGGACGTCGTCAATTCCTTCATCCTGATGGCGTCCGCAAAGCGGGCGCGTCACTAAGGACGAAGGAATTGACGGCTTCTCAGGGTGAAGAGCCGGGATTCAGGGAGGCCAGGCGATATTTGAAAATTATGGTTCCCCGCTTTTGCGGGGATGAGCGGCGTTGGGATGTTCAGCAGCGCGGCGCCGCAAGCCCTTCGGGCAGCCGGGTCTCGGTGTTGGCGCAGGCTGCAGCCAGTTGTTCGCGGGTGAGATTGAGCGCCGTGGAGAGATCGGCCCCGTAAAGTTTGGCGCCCTTGAGGTCCGCGAGTTTGAGATTGGTTTCCGCAAATACTGCGCCGCTGAGGTCGGCGTTTTCGAACCTGACGCCGGTGAGGTCGGCCCTGGAGAAGTTCGCGCCGGCGAGATTTGCCCCGACGAATACCGCGCCCGGCGCGTAGGCGTCGGCGAGGACCGCTTTTTTGAGAACGGCGCCCGAGAACGAGGCGAAGGAAACATCGCCGCCGGTGAAGTCGGCGCCGGAGAAGTCGCCCGCGCGGGCCGTCGCTTCGCGCAGTTCGGCGCCGGCGAAATTGGCGCCGGTCATCGCGCTGGCGGAAAGATTGGCTTTCGCCATCCGCGCGCCGGCGAAATTGGCGCCCGGTCCTTGCGCGCCCTCGAAGACGGCGCCGTCAAGCAGGGCGTTTACGAGTTGCGCGCCGGTGAGGATCGAGCCTGCAAAGTTCGCTTTGGGAAGATCCATGTTGGAGAACACTTCATTGCTATGATCTTCCAGGACCTTTGTCGCGCCCGTATCGTCTTTTTTGAGGCCGGGGATCGGCAGGTTCATTTCGACGCGCTCAATGGCGTTGTCGACCTTGCCGAGAGGTTTGGTGAACTCCTTGCCGATCTTGGCGACCGGGTTCTGCTTTTTATAACCGTTCGATCCCGGCGTAATGGTGGTTACGACCGAGAACAGCAAAAGCATGAACACAACAATGAGGGCGACCATCTTGGCCATGGAAACGCTCCGGAGGAATTCCGGGCTCGATTGTCTGCGACAGGCGTCAATGTTCGATTAAGGATGAACGAAAAATTTTCCAACGCGTGAAAACCCGTCCGAACGCGGAGGGTTGGTTCGTTAATGTCGGGTTAAGAACAGCCCGTCGACGCGCCGCAGCTTTCGCATTTGAGGCAGGCGCCGTTACGGACCAGCGTGAACTGACCGCAATCGGGACAGGCGTCGCCTTCATAGCCCTTGATGCGCGCTTCCTCGCGGCGGGCGCCCGGCGTCGACAGCACGCCGCGCGGCGCCTTCTGGTTCACCGCGTCTGCAAGCCGCGCGATTTGCGCCTCGATTTCCGGCGGGCTTTCGGCCTTCGGCTGCTCGGCCTCGCGAATGTCATCGTCGCCCGGCTCGATCTCCTCCGCATCCTCGCCGGCGGAATGGCGCAAACGGTCGAAATCGCCGCCGCGCAGGATCACCAGATTGTCGGTCACGGTGGAGCGCGAGAAGCCTTTGGAGATCAGTTTCGTCGCATCGGCTTGCGTCTTTTCCTCGTTGACGCCTCGGCCGATGGCGTCCACCGCGCTTTCGTCCGGATTGAGATGGGCGAGGTCGGACCGGCCGAGATAGGAGATGGCGAGCTCCCGGAAGATGTAGTCGAGGATCGACGTCGCATGCTTGATCGAGTCGTTGCCTTGCACCGGGCCCGACGGATCGAAACGGGTGAACACATAGGCGTCGACATATTCGTCGAGCGGCACGCCGTATTGCAGCCCGAGCGAAACGGCGATGGCGAAATTGTTCATCAGGCTGCGGAACGCCGCGCCTTCCTTGTGCATGTCGATGAAGACTTCGCCGAGCTCGCCGTCATCGAATTCGCCGGTGTGCAGATAAACCTTGTGCCCGCCGACGATCGCTTTCTGGATATAGCCCTTGCGCCGGTCGGGCAGGCGGCGCCGCCCGGGCGTGCGCTCGATGATGCGTTCGACAATCCGCTCGGCGACGATCTTCGACTTTTCCGTCGCCGGCGCCGCGGCGACCCGGTCGGCGAAATCGTCGTCTTCGTCATCGGCGGTTTCGCCGGCGAGCAGCGACGAGGCGAGGGGTTGCGACAGTTTCGAGCCGTCGCGATAGATGGCGATGGCTTTGAGGCCCAATTGCCAGGCCAGCATATAGGCGCGTGCGCAGTCGGCGATTCTGGCGGCGGCCGGCAGGTTCACGGTCTTCGAGATGGCTCCGGAAATGAACGGCTGCACCGCCGCCATCATGCGCAAATGCGCCTCAAGGCTCAGCGCGCGCGCGCCGATGCGTCCGCAGGGCGTTGCGCAATCGAACACCGCGTAGTGCTCTTCTTTCAGATGCGGCGCGCCTTCGACGGTCATCGCGCCGCAGCAGAAGAGATTGGCTTCATGGATTTCCTCGTCGGAAAAACCGAGGTCGCGCAAAACTTCATAACCGGTCGAGGAAAGCTGGCTTTCGCGCATGCCAAGCATGTTGAGGCAGAAGTCTTCGCCCAGCGCGTGCGGCGTGAACGCATAGGTCATGTCGAAGGCGGTTTTCAGCCGCTCTTCGAGCGCCTTGATATGACGGTCTTCGAAACCCTCGTTGCGCAGTTCTTCAAGATTGATCCCCGGCGCGTCTTTCAGCGTCCCGCGTCCAAGCGCGTAAGCCTCGATGTCGGCGATCTCGCTTTCATTGTAGCCGAGAGATTTCAGCGCCGCCGGAACGGCGCGGTTGATAATCTTCAGATTGCCGCCGCCCGCGAGCTTCTTGAATTTTACGAGTGCGAAATCGGGCTCGACGCCGGTCGTGTCGCAATCCATGACAAGACCGATCGTGCCGGTCGGGGCGATCACCGAAACCTGCGCGTTGCGGAAGCCGTTGATGGCGCCGAGTTCGTAAGCCTCGTTCCAGACCGTTTTGGCCCGTTCGGCGAGCGCCGGGAACGGGCAGGCCATATCGTTGAACTGCGCCGGCTCGACATTCAGCCCTTCGAATTCGCCGCCCTCGGAAACGCCGATCGCCGCGCGCCGGTGGTTGCGCAGGACGCGCAGCATGGCGTCGCGGTTGGTTTTGAATTCGGAGAAAGGACCGACGGCGGCGGCGATTTCCGCCGACGCGCGATAGGCTGCGCCCGTGGTCAGCGCCGAAACGCCGGCTGCGACGGCGCGCGCTTCGTCGCTGTCATAGGCGATCCCAGACGACATCAGCATGCCGCCGAGATTCGCGAAGCCGAGACCGAGCGTGCGATAGCCGTAAGAGCGCTGCGCGATTTCGGCGGACGGGTATTGCGCCATCATTACCGAGATTTCGAGGGTCAGCGTCCACAGCCGGCAGGCGTGTTCGTATGCGTCGGCGTCGAACGCGCCGTCCTGCACGAACTTGATCAGGTTCAGCGATGCGAGATTGCAGGCCGTGTCGTCAAGGAACATATATTCCGAACACGGATTGGAAGCGCGGATCTCGCCGCCTTCCGGGCAGGTGTGCCAAGCGTTGATCGTGTCGTGAAACTGAACGCCGGGATCGGCGCAGGCCCAGGCGGTCGCGCAGATTTCCTCCCAGAGCACGCGGGCGCGGACGGTTTTCGCCGGGGCGCCGTCGGTGCGGCGTTTCAGTTCCCAGTCGTCATTGTCGGCGACAGCCTTCAGGAACGCATCGGCGATGCGCACCGAATTGTTGGAGTTCTGACCCGAGACGGTGCGGTAGGCGGGGCCGTCCCAGTCGAGATCGTAAATATCGACCTCGACCTCGCGATAGCCCTCACGGGCGTAGTCGATCACGCGCCGGATCGAGGCGTCGGGAATGAATGCGCGTTTCGCCTCCCGGATCGCGGCCTTAAGCGCCGGGTTGCGTTGCGGGTCGAGGCGGGTCTCGTCGTCCTCGCTCGTCCAGCACGCGGCGATAATGAGCGGCAGATGTTTGGCGAGCGCACGCGAACCGGCGACCAGCGCGGCGACCTTTTCTTCTTCGCGCGCCTTCCAGCGGACGAATTCTTCGATGTCGGGATGATCGGCGTCGACAATCACCATCTTCGCGGCGCGCCTTGTGGTGCCGCCGGACTTCACCGCGCCAGCCGCCGCGTCGCCGACCTTGAGGAAGCTCATCAGGCCCGAACTTTTGCCGCCGCTCGAAAGCGGTTCGCCGTCGCCGCGGATGTTCGAGAAATTACTGCCGGTGCCGGAGCCGTATTTGAAGAGCAGCGCTTCGCGCTTCCACAAATCCATGACGCCGTTTTCGCCGGCGAGGTTGTCTTCGACCGACTGGATGAAACAGGCGTGGGGCTGCGGGCGTTCGTAGGCGCTGTCGGAGGGCGCAAGCCGGCCGCTGTCATGATCGACGTAATAGTGGCCCTGACCGGCGCCTTCGATGCCGTAAGCCCAGTGCAGGCCGGTGTTGAACCATTGCGGGCTGTTCGGCGCGCCGATCTGCAAAGCGAGCATCGCCCGCATTTCATCCAGATAGATTTTCGCCGCGCCTTCGTCGGTGAAGTAACCGCCCTTCCAACCCCAATAGGTCCAGGCGCCGGCCATCCGGTCGAACACCTGCTGCGCGGCGGTTTCCGGTCCGTAGCGCTCGTCGGCGGGCAGTTTCGCGAGCGCCGCCACGTCGGGCATCGAGCGCTGCAGGAAAACCGGCACGCCTTTTTCACGCACTTTCTTCGTCGCCGCCGGCACGCCCGCCTTGCGGAGATATTTCTGGGCGAGAATGTCGACCGCGGTCTGGCTCCAGTGCTTGGGAACCTCGGTGTCGCGCATCTCGAAGATGGTCTCTCCGGAGAAGGAGCGGATTTCCGAATCGGCGCGCCGGAACGGGATCGCGCCATAAGGCGCGCGCCAGTCTTTCGAAAAGCGTCGGTCTATACGCATGAATTCCGTCTCTCTCGGCCGTCGGTCCGAGGGTCAATCGCTCAGACCATAGATATAGTATGCGAGGGGGCCTCGCTCCACCCGTTTTTGGGTGAAATCAAGGGAAAAGGCCGCATCGCGCCCGCTCGCCCCGCTATTGCCCGGCCCGGCGGCGGGCGCCATATTCCGGCCGCGCCGCCCTGCCAGGATGGGCGGCCGGAGCGGACAGGAACCTGATGTTTTCACAGCTTTTTACCTGGTGGAATTCGACCACCCCGGGCACGTCCTTCACCTTGTGGCGCAAGGGCGCCCGCCTTGTCGGCAAGGACGAGCAGGGCAACCGCTATTTTGAGGAAAAAGTCCCGAGCCTGCCCGGTTCGGACGGCAAGCGCCCGCGCCGCTGGGTCGTTTATCACGGCGTCGCCGAGGCCTCCCGCGTTCCCGCCGACTGGCATGGCTGGCTGCATCACACGCTGGACGCGCCGCCGAGCGATGAGCCCTTGACGCGCCGCCCGTGGGAAAAGGATCATCTGCCGAACATGACCGGCACGCCGCTCGCCTATCACCCGCCGGGGAGTCTCGCGCGCGCCGGCGGGCCGCAAGACGTCAATGACGACTATGAGGCCTGGAAGCCGGAAGACGCGTAACGAGGAATGACCGTATGAGCCGAGCCGCCGCATTTGAAACCGTTGTCGGATTCGTGGTGATCGCCGTCGCGGCGTTGTTCATGTTTTACGCCTACGGCGTCACCGGAAAACAACTGGGCGCCGATCAGTATCGTCTCGATGCAGTGTTCGGCAGGATCGACGGCGTCACGGTCGGCTCGGAAGTCAGGATCGCCGGCGTCAAGGTCGGTTCGGTCGCGGCGAACGAACTCGACGCCAACACTTATGAGGCCAATGTCCGCATGACGATCAGTGGAGCGGTAGCGGTGCCGGACGATTCGATCGCCAAGGTCGTCTCCGACGGTCTGCTGGGCAGCGCTCATATCTCGATCGAGCCGGGCGCGTCGATGGACATGCTGAAGCCGGGCGACAAGATCGTGATTACGCAAGGCTCTGTCGATCTTTTAAATCTCGCCGTACAGAATTTCACGAATTCGTCTGCAAAGGGCGATAAGGATGATGCGGAATAGGGTCCGCGGGAGTTAGTTATGCGCATTTACGCACTGATCGCCGCCGGCGCCGCGGTTATGTTCCCGGCCGCTGCGCAGGAAATTGAGCCGCAGGAAGATGAGCCGTTGAGCGAGCTCGATCGCCTGTCGCGCAGCGCAGACGATCCTTTCGCCGGCGCGATTGAAACGCAAACCCGCGAGCCGGTATCGGTCACCTTGCGCGCGCTCGACAAGATCACCGCACGCTATGTCGATCTTGAAATTCCGATGAACGAGATCGCACAGTTCGGCTCCCTCGAAATTCAGCCGCGCACCTGCGACAAGCGTCCGCCGGAAGAGTTTCCGGAAACAACGGCGTTTCTGGAAATCTTCGATACGGAATTCGGCAATCGCGAAAGCGATCTGAAGCCGCGCGAAGGCGAGCCGGTCGAGGACGAGATTGCGGTCGAGGAAATTCCGGAACTCGCGGTCGAACCGGTCGGCGAATTGCCGACGATGGAAGATGAGCCGGCGCCGATGGTTCTCGAAGGACCGCAGGCCGAAGGCGTCAATATTTTCCGCGGCTGGATGTTCGCGTCGGCGCCGGCGCTCAACGCGCTGGAGCATCCGGTTTACGACGTCTGGGTGATCGACTGTAAAACCAGGTCCGTCGACAACTGATCCGGCGCGGCGAAGAAATTCGCCTCCGATTGAAGCGCGTCTTCAAGCACGATCTGATAATCATCGTCGGGCATGCCGATCAGGCCGAACTGAACGAGGTGCTCGTTGTAAAACTGCGCGTCAATGAAATGAAAGTCGCCGATTTTTAACCGCGTTATGAGATGGGCCATGGCGACCTTGCTGGCGTCGCGCTCCCGCGAGAACATGCTTTCTCCACAAAACGCCGCGCCGAGAACGATGCCGTAAAGACCGCCGGCGAGCTTGCCGTCGCGCCAGCATTCGACGGAGTGCGCGCAGCCTCTGAAATGGAGTTCGGAATAGGCCTCGATAATGGCGTCGTTGATCCAGGTGTCCGGCCGCGCCCTGGTCGGCTCTCCGCAGGCCATGATGACGTCGGCGAAGGCGGTGTTGATCCTGATCTCGAACGGCTCGGTCTTTATAAATCGCTTCAGCCGGCGCGGAAGCCGCGCGCTTTCAAGGGGGATGACGCCTCGCTCGTCAGGCAGCACCCAGACGACGTCCTTGTCGTCGCGCGACCGCGCCATCGGAAAATAGCCGAGCGTATAGGCTTTCAGGAGCTCGTCGGGGGAGATGGCGCTGGCCGAATCACGGGGCATGGCTTGAAAATAATGCATTTTTTCGGCTCTCGCAGTCGCCGCTTTCCTGCACCCACGTTCTTATTGTTTTTGCAACCTTTTCATATACAACTAACCCTTCAGTTAGTTATTGAGGGCGCGCGTCGATGAGCGCTCGAGCCGCAGAGAAGCCGAAATGGCGCCGCCGCGCCGAGCATCGCCCGGATGAGATTCTGGATGCGGCGCTCGCGGAGTTTGAACAGCGCGGGTTTGACGCCGCCCGGGTCGAGGACATCGCCCGGCGCGCCGGCATCTCGAAGGCCGCCGTCTATCTCTATTTCGACACCAAAGACGCGATCCTGCGCGGGTTGATCGAGCGGGAGGTCGCGCCGGTGGCGCAGCGCGTCAAGGCGCTTGCGGAAGCGGGCGCGAACGATCCCGCGGGCGCGCTTCGACTGCTTGTCGCTGCGACGATGGCGCTGATCTCCGACAAGCGCATCTTCGCCGTGCCGCGTATCGTTTTGTCAGTCGCCGGACGTTATCCGGATATCGCGGTGTTCTATCGCGAACATGTGGTCGAAGAGGCGCTTGGCGCGGTGAAGAGGCTTTACCGCGCCGGCGCCGAGCGCGGCGTCTTCCGGCCCTGCGATCCCGAAATCGCCGCGCGCGCAATCATGGGGCCGATGCTCATCCACGGATTCTACACGCATCTTTTGCTTGGCGATCCCGGCAAGGCGACGCCGGAAGAGCGCGCGGCGGCGCATACGGAGTTTTTGTTCAACGGTCTTCTGGCGGAACGGTCATGAAACGGGTTTTGAGTTTTTCTGCGGCGATGTTGCTCGCCGCCTGTTCCGGCGGAGAGGGCGATCATCTCAACGGCTATGTTGAGGCGGAAACGCTTTACATGGCGCCGCAGGAAGCGGGCGTGGTCGGCGACATTCTCGTTCGCGAGGGCGATCAAGTAAAAGCGGGCGACTTGCTGTTCCGGCTTGACGGGCGGCGGCTTTCCTATGCTGTCGAACAGGCCGCCGCTGCGGCGAACGCTGCGGAAAAGCGCGCCGAACCGGCTGGCGCGCTCGATCAGGCGGTAGCGGAGGCGCAGGCTGAACTGGAGCGCACGCAGCTCAATTTTGAGCGCACCAAAGAACTCAATGCCGACGGTTACGTCTCGAAAGCCCGCTACGATAATGACCGCGCGCTGATGCTTGAGGCGGAAGCCCGGCTAGAGCGCGCGCGGGTCGAACGCGATGCGGCGCATCATGACCACCAGTCCGCTGAAGCGCAGGTAGGGCTGACGCGGCGGCGGCTCCACGACCTGGAAGTGCGCGCGCCGGCGGCGGGATCGATTGAACGGATCTACCGGCGCAAGGGCGAGGTCGCCGCCGCCGGCGATCCGGTCGTTGCGTTGTTGCCGCCGGACAATATCAAGATCCGGTTCTTCGTTCCCGAGAAGAGGCTTTCTGATATGAAACCCGGCGGCGAAGTTTCCTTTGCCTGCGACGGCTGCGCCGAAACGATGACCGCGCGCATTTCCTATATCGCCGCCGAACCGCAATTCACGCCGCCCGTCATTTACAGCCTCAAGGAGCGCGACAAGCTCGTGTTTCTTGTCGAAGCGCGCCCCGTCGCGCCGGCGGACTTGCGTCCCGGCCTGCCAGTGGATGTCACGCTGCCATGAACGGCGAAACCGTCATCGATGTTCGCGGCCTGACGAAACGCTTCGGCGACAAGACCGTCGTCGATCATTTCGACCTCAAGGTGCCGCGCGGCTCGATCTACGGCTTTCTGGGGCCGAACGGTTCCGGCAAGACGACCACGATCCGCATGGTCTGCGGTCTGTTAAAACCGGACGAAGGCGAGGGGACATGCCTCGGCTATGACGTGCTGCATGAAAGCACGGCGATCAAGGCCAATGTCGGCTACATGACGCAGCGCTTCTCGCTTTATGAAGACCTGTCGATCCGAGAAAATCTCGAATTCTTCGCGCGGCTTTACAATCTCGATAATCTGCGCGCCCGCGTCGATGACGCCATCGCTTCGCTCGGGCTCGAAGGCCGTTCGAAACAGCTTGCGGGCAGTCTTTCCGGCGGCTGGAAACAGCGTCTGGCGCTTGCAGCCTGCATGATCCACGAGCCGGAACTTTTGTTGCTCGATGAGCCGACCGCCGGCGTCGACCCGAAGGCGCGGCGGGATTTCTGGGACACCATCCGGCGTTATGCGTCCGAAGGCGTCACGACCCTTGTCTCCACGCACTATATGGACGAGGCGGTGCAGTGCGACCGCATCGCCTATATCGCCTATGGCAAGAAGCTGCTCGATGCGCCGACTGCAGAGATTCCCGATCGCGTCGGCATTCACGCCATCAAGATTGAAGGCGGCGACCTTGAAGCCATCGCGTCGCGGCTGAGCGGCGCCATGGGCGTTGATTTTCTCGCCCGCTTCGGCGCCTCGATCCATGTTTGCGGCAAGGACGAAAGCGCGCTCGCCGCCGCCATGGCGCCGATTGAAGGCATGCCCGGCGTTCGCATCACGCCCGTCAAGGCGGGACTTGAAGAAGCGTTCATCTATCTGATGACCCAGGCGAGCGACAATTTCGAAGCGGGAGAGGCGGCGTGATTTCCTTCTCCCGCATCGGCGCTGTTTTCATCAAGGAAGTCGTCCAGATGCGCCGGGACCGGCCGACCTTCGCGATCATGATCATGGTGCCGATCATGCAACTTACGCTCTTCGGTTTCGCGATCAACACCGATCCGCGTCATCTGCCGACGGCGGTGGAATTGCGCGACGATGGCCCGATGACGCGGAGCCTGCTCGCGGGGCTGCGCCAGTCGACCTATGTCGAGATTGTCGACATCGTCCACAGCGATGAGGAGGGCGAGCAATTGCTGAGGTCAGGAAAGGTCAGCTTTTTGATCGTCGTTCCTGAGAGCTTTGAGGCCGATCTGGTGCGCGGCGAACGGCCGGAAATTCTGGTTGCAGCTGACGCGTCCGATCCGGTGGCGGCGTCAGGGGTCGTCGGCGCCATCGGCGAGATCGCAAGACGCGCCTTCGAGCCGGAACTCGAGCGTTTGCCGAAACGCCTCAGCAGCGGCGCGCCGCCCTACAGCGTCGTCATCCACCGTCAGTATAATCCGGCAGGCGTCACCGCCTTCAACATCGTGCCGGGACTGCTTGGCGTGATCCTGACGATGACCATGACCATGATCACCTCGATTGCGCTGACCCGCGAGCGCGAACGCGGCACATATGAAGCGCTGTTATCGACGCCGGTGCGGCCGATCGAGGTGATGGTCGGCAAGACGACGCCCTATATTCTCGTCGGCGCGATCCAGACCAGCATCATCCTTCTCGCTGCGCTTTATGTGTTCAACATACCCTTCGCCGGCGATCCGCTGGCGCTGCTGCTGGCGATTTCGATCTTCATCCTGACCAATCTGATGCTCGGCTATCTGATTTCGACGGTGGCGAAGACCCAGATGCAGGCGATGCAGATGACGTTCTTCGTCTTTCTGCCGTCGATCCTGCTTTCCGGCTTCATGTTTCCGTTTCGCGCCATGCCCGGCTGGGCGCAGGCGATCGGCGAGGCGATCCCTAACACCCATTTCCTGCGCATCGTTCGGGAGATCATGCTGAAAGGCGCGGGTGTTTCCGACATCGCCGGAGACCTCGGCCCGCTCCTGCTTATTCTGCTGGTGCTGGCGCTTCTGGCGCTGATGCGCTTCCAGCGGACGCTGGACTAGGAGGCGTCCTGCTTCTTCAGCCACTCTTCCAGCCAGTGGATGTGGTAATCGCCCTTCTGAAATTCCGGATCGTCGACAAGGTCGATGAACAGCGGCAGGGTTGTTTCGATCCCGACAAACGCCATCTCGGTGAGCGCGCGGCGCAGTCGCGCAATGCAATATTCGCGGTCGTCGCCGAACACGATCAGCTTGCCGATCATCGAGTCGTAATAGGGCGGGATCTTGTAGCCCGTATAGACGGCGCTGTCGAAGCGCACGCCCGGTCCGCCGGGCGCGTGGAAAAATTTGATTTCGCCGGGCGAGGGAACGAAGGTGCGCGGATTTTCCGCGTTGATGCGGCACTCGATTGCGTGGCCGCGGAAGACCACGTCTTTCTGGCTGAAGCTTAAAGGATTGCCGGCCGCGACGGAAATCTGCTCGCGCACAATGTCGATGCGCGTCACCTGCTCGGTGATCGGATGTTCGACCTGCAGGCGGGTGTTCATTTCGATGAAATAGAACTCGCCATTCTCATATAGAAATTCGATGGTGCCGGCGCCGAGATAGCCGAGTTTTTCAATCGCCTTCCTGACCGTCTCGCCGATCTTCTCGCGCTCCTTGTCTGTGAGCGCCGGCGAGAGCGCTTCTTCAAGCACTTTCTGGTGGCGGCGTTGCAAAGAGCAATCGCGTTCGCCGAGCTGCACGACATTGCCGTGGGAGTCGGCGATAATCTGCAACTCGATATGGCGCGGCAGTTCGAGGTATTTTTCGAGGTACACCGCGTCGTCGCCGAACGCGGCTTTCGATTCCGCTTTCGCCGTCGAAATCGCTTCGGCGAGATCGTTTGGCGTCCTGGCGAGCTTCATGCCGCGTCCGCCGCCGCCCGCCGCCGCTTTCACCAGCACCGGATAGCCGATACGGTCGGCCGCAAGGCGCGCTTCCTCGTAGGTGTGAATCTCGCCGTCCGAGCCCGGCACCAGCGGAATGCCCGCCTTGCCGACCGCTTCCTTGGCGGCGATCTTGTCGCCCATGACGCGGATGTGATCCGCCTTCGGACCGATAAAGGCGATGTTGTGCGCCTCGACGATGTCGACGAAGCGGGCGTTTTCCGAAAGAAAGCCGTAGCCGGGGTGAATGGCGTCGGCGCCGGTGATCTCCGCGGCGGAGATAATCGCCGGAATGTTAAGATAGCTGTCTTTGGGCGAGGGCGGGCCGACGCAGACGCTTTCATCGGCGAGGCGCACATGCATGGCGTTTTCATCCGCCGTCGAATGCACCGCCACGGTGGCGAGCCCTAGCTCCTTGCACGCCCGGTGGATGCGAAGGGCGATCTCGCCGCGATTGGCGATCAGGACTTTCTTGAACATTGCGTTTCCGTCAATCGGCGCCGCCGGGCGGCCGGAGTTACTATTATTCGATGATGCAAAGCGGCTCGTCGAATTCCACGGGCTGGGAGTCGCTGACGAGAATTTTCGTCACGGTCCCGGCGCGCGGCGCGGTGATCGGGTTCATGGTTTTCATCGCCTCGACGATCATCAGCGTCTGGCCTTCAGAGACGTTCGCGCCTTCCGAGGTGAACGGCGCCGCGCCGGGAGAAGGCGAGAGATAGGCGGTGCCGACCATCGGCGAGCGTACCGCGCCCGGATGATCGCCGGCCGCCGGCGCTGCTGCAGGCGCGGACGCCGGGGCGGCGGGGACCGCCGCCGGAGCGGGCGCTGCGGCGACGTTCATCTGCGCCACGCCGCCCTGGCGCGAAACGCGCAGGCGCACGGCGTCTTTTTCGATTTCGATTTCCGTCAGGCCGGTTTCTTCCAGAATGGCGGCCAGTTCTCTGATCCAGGCCGATTCCAGGTCGCGTTCGTTCTTGTCGTTCTTTCCCGCCATGCCTCTTCCGTTCTGATTATTGATCGCCCCCAAGACCAGTTCCGCCCGGTTATGGGTCAGGGGCTTTAAACAAGGGTTTTAATCGCATCAAGGGCCAAACGATAGCCTTTCGCCCCAAAGCCCATAATGACCCCGTTCACCGCCTCGGCGGTGAGGGATTTTCGCCGATATTCCTCTCTGGCGTGTATATTGGAGAGGTGGAGCTCGATTTTGGGGATCGAGGCGGCTTTCAGCGCGTCGAGAAGCGCGATCGAGGTGTGGGTGTAGGCGCCGGGATTGATGATCAGGCCTGAGCCCTTGGCGTCCGCCTCCTGCACCCAGTCGACCAGCGTTCCCTCATTGTTCGATTGCCGGAACTCCACCGTCAGTCCCAGCGTCTTCGCCTGGGCTTTCACGTCCGCCTCGATATCGGCGAGGGTTTCGCGCCCATAGACATCGGGCTCGCGCGCGCCGAGCAGGTTGAGATTGGGCCCGTTGAGGACATAGACCGGTTTTGACGCCATAAACTTCCCGCCAGCCGTTTCTTGCACGGCCTTAAGCGCCTACATATAGGGGGCGTTGAACGCAAGCCGCAACAAGAGAAGAGACTGAATTTCCATGGAGATTACCGTTAACGGCGAGACCAGACGCATCGAGGCGGCCGCGACGCTCGCCTCGCTTCTCGCGACGCTGGAGATCGAGCCGAGAAAAATCGCCATCGAGCGCAATCTCGAAATTGTGCCGAAGTCGCTCTATGGCGAGACCGCGCTTGCCGACGGCGACCGGATCGAAATCGTGCAGTTCGTGGGCGGAGGGTGATGAGATGACTGAATTGCTTGAAGTGGCGGGCCGCAAGTTTTCATCGCGCCTCATCATCGGCACCGGCAAATACGAGACTTATCAGCAGAACGCTGAAGCCGCGGAAGCCGCGGGCGCGGAGATGGTGACGGTCGCGGTGCGCCGCGTGAACCTCACCGACAAAGACAAGCCGATGCTGGTCGATTTTCTCGACCCGGAGAAATACGTTTATTTACCGAACACCGCCGGCTGCTTCACCGCTGAAGATGCGATCCGGACCTTGCGTCTGGCGCGCGAGGCGGGCGGCTGGGAGCTTGTGAAGCTCGAAGTCCTTTCCGACCAGAAGACCCTTTACCCCGACATGGAGGAAACCCTCCGCGCCGCGAAGCTTTTGATCAAGGACGGTTTCGACGTCATGGTCTACTGTTCGGACGACCCTGTTTACGCACGAAAGCTCGAAGACGCGGGCTGCTGTGCGATCATGCCCTTGGGCTCGCTGATCGGCTCCGGCCTCGGCATCATCAATCCGGTCAATATCCGCCTCATCGTCGAGCAATCCTCCGTGCCCGTCATTGTCGACGCCGGCGTCGGCACGGCGTCCGACGCGGCGGTCGCGATGGAACTGGGGTGCGACGGCGTTTTGATGAACACCGCCATTGCGGAAGCCAAAGACCCTATCCTGATGGCGTCGGCCATGAAGCACGCGGTGATCGCCGGGCGCGAGGCCTATCTCGCGGGGCGCATGCCGAAAAAGCGCTATGCCGATCCGTCATCGCCATTGGCGGGACTGATTTAGGAATGCCGAAATGAGCGCTGCGCTCAATCAGTATTCATAAAGTCCGGTCCAGTAATTCTGTTCAAAGCGGGTCTTGCATATGGGGTGGCCGCCGCCATGTGATGCGCGACGCCATTGCCGCTTCGCATGTTGAACAATAGATGGGCTCAGCCTCTTCCCGAAAGGACCCCGCCAGTGACTGACACAGCCGACTATACGCCGCCGAAAGTCTGGAAATGGGAAAAGGAAAGCGGCGGCCAGTTCGCCTCGATCAACCGGCCGATCGCCGGCCCGACGCATGAGAAAGAACTGCCGGCCGGCGCGCATCCCTTGCAGCTTTATTCGCTGGCGACGCCGAATGGCGTCAAGGCGACGATCATGCTGGAGGAATTGCTCGCCGCAGGGCATGACGCCGAATACGACGCATGGCTTATTGACATCAATGAAGGCGATCAGTTCTCGTCCGGTTTTGTGGCGGTCAATCCGAACTCCAAAATCCCGGCGCTCCTCGACCGCTCGACGGAACAGCCGACGCGGGTGTTCGAATCCGGATCGATCCTGCTTTATCTCGCCGAGAAATTCGGCGCTTTCCTGCCGACGGACCATCACAAACGCACGGAATGTCTCAACTGGCTGTTCTGGCAGATGGGATCGGCGCCGTTTCTGGGCGGCGGCTTCGGGCATTTCTACAGATACGCGCCGGTGAAGATCGAATACGCAATTGACCGCTACACGATGGAAGTGAAACGCCAGCTCGACGTGCTCAATCGCCACCTTGCGGACAATGAATATATATGCGGCGATGAATACACCATCGCCGACATGGCGATCTTCCCGTGGTACGGTGCCGTTTTGACTGGCGCGGCCTATGAGGCGGCGGAGTTTCTGGACGCACAGATTTACGAAAACGCGCTTCGCTGGACGGCGAAGGTTTACGCGCGCGACGCGGTGAAGCGCGGCGCCATGGTGAACCGCCGGTGGGGCGCGCCTGAAGGCCAGCTTCGCGAGCGCCACCATGCGAGCGATTTCGAGACCAGGACCTGGGACAAGGTCGGACCGGCCGAATAGGCCCCGAGCTGCGCGCAGCGCCATATCGACGCTTTCATAATCGGGACTGATCTGGGATCTGTTCCTTTTCCCCGGCGCCGCTTATGAATGGCGTATGGGCGGGCAGTCGGACGGTCAGGTTTTCATCTCCTATTCCCATGCGGATGTTGAGCATGCGCGGGCGCTGAAGGATGCGCTTAAAGAACATGGCTATAATGTCTGGTGGGATGAAGACCTCGTCGCCGATGAAGCCTACCGCATCAAGATCGGCGAGGTGATCGAGGCGTCGGCGTCGGTAATCGTCATCTGGTCCGAGACAGCCGTACAATCCCACTGGGTTCGCGAAGAGGCGCATTCCGGCATCATGAACGGCAAGCTGGTGGCGGCGTGCGTTCCCGGTTTCAGCATGACCAAGATCCCCTACGGGTTCCGTGAGCTGCACACCATGCCGGTGACCGAGCCGGAAGCGATTTTGCCGGCGCTTGCGCGTGCGGGCGTTCGGGTCGCAGCGCCGGCGGCGCAACAACCCGCCGCCGCCTTGCCGGCGCAGGCTGCAACAACCGGCATTCCGCAATCGTTGATCGCCATCGCGATTTTCATTGTCGCTTCGATGATCGGTTTTACCATGATCGCCGTCGCCAGCATGATCGATATCGGCTGGCTCCGCTGGGTTCCTGTCGCTGGCGCCGAACGCCTGGACGCCGGCTCGAAGGAAGTCGGGTTTTTCATGACGCTCAACTGGAGTCTTGTCGTGACAGTGCTGATGCCCGTCGCGTGGACCCTGATGTTCCTGTCGCTCGCCGAAGCGCGACGCGCATCGATCGAGATGGTGCGCCGGCGCATGCTGGTGACGACCGATTTGAAACCCGTCACGCCCGACAATCCCGGTTTTGTCAGAATGCAAAAACATATCCGGATGTTTGTAACCGGCGGCATTGCGATCGTGACGGCGTTGGCGCTGGCGCTCTCCTACGCTGACTATGTGCAGGTTTCGGGAAACGTTTACGGCGACGCGGAGATGGCGGAAAAGCTGAATGTCATCGGTGCCGGCGGCGTGCCGCTCGACGATCCCGATATTGAGCGGGACTGGTCGGTGGCGGCGTTCCTTACGACGGACAAGCCGGCCAGTATCGATCCGGCGCTCAATCGCGCCTTCACCCTGTTCGCCTATCTGATTTATGTGGGGGCGGGCATTGGCTCCCTGTTCTCGTTCGGTCTCGTGTTTATGGGGCTCGGAACAACGTTCATGAATGGCGTTGCGCAAAATTATGGCCTCGCAATCCTCCCGGATATCGATTCAGACGACAGGCGTTGCGGGTTCGAGGTTGTGCAGACGTTTTTCGCCTATGCTCTCGCGGTAGCTTTTATCGCCTGCATCATCTGTTACCTGATCGTGGTGCAGAATGCGTATCTGCGCAGCCCTGATGCGAGTCTTTTCGCTTTCCTTGCCCCCGATCTTGCCGCGTTTGGAGATGCGGCGTCTGCGCCTGCGAAGATCGATGCGCTGACCGGCTTTCTGTTCGCGGGAACCGTTTCAAGTAGCGCATCGCAAAACGTCTATATCTGGATCTTCGAATTCTTCATTGTCTTTGTTTTTATCGGCGGGTTTACGCTGCTTCTGAGGCAGGGCGCGCACAATGGTAGAAAAATCGTCCTGAACGAACTTCGCGCCATTGGCTTCGCCCGTCTTCAACTGCTGACCGGAAAAAGCGAAGGGGAGATCGCTTCAAGGCTGAACGGCATGAACGTCTGGCCGCTGCGTTATCCGGGCTTGAAAGCGAGTTTTGCAATTGTGGCGTTTCTGGCGCTGAGTTTCGTGTTTTATAAACTGGGCGCTTTGATCATGCTGGGCTTGTCAGTATGGCTGCACTTCGCACTGTGGCGATCATCGGAGTAGGGGCGGAAATGCGACGCGCGCGAACCATTTTAGTGATCCCGATAGTGTTGCTCGCGGCGTGGATCGCTGCGCTCGTCGCCGCGAATCGGTTCTATACGCCGCCTGCGCTCGAACACACTGAAGTCGCCGGGCGGTCATCGGATGCGCCGTTGCCGGCGGAAGGATTTCGTATCACCACATGGAATGTCGGTTACGCCGGCATGGGCGAGGAAGCGGATTTTATCATGGACGGCGGCGAGCAGGCGCGGCCGGAAAACGCCAGCCTGGTCGAGAAAAATGCAGCCGGAATCGCCGGCTATCTAACGGGAAACCCGGCGGATATCTTCCTGTTTCAGGAAACGGCGGCGCCGTCGTCGAACAATTTCCGGTACGATCTGAATGCAAAACTCAAGGCGACGCTCTCCGGATATCAGCATACTTTCGCCGCCGATGCGGAAACACGGCTCGTGCCGCCGCCGCTTGACGTCCATGTCGGCAATATGATTTTCAGCAAATACGCCGTGACGGGAGCGGAACTGCGCGCGCTGCCGCAGGAACCGACATATGTCTACGGCCTGTTCCGAAAGTCCTACGCCATGCAGGTCATGCGCTTGTCGGACGCGGCGGGCAGGCGATGGGTTATCGTCAATCTGCATCTCTCCGCCTTCGACAGCGATGAGCATCATGTTCGTGAAAAGCAGCTCATGGCGGTCATGGATTTCGCCAAGTCGGAGTATGAACGCGGCGCGCATGTGATTGTCGGCGGCGACTGGAACCTGCGGCTTGCACCGGTTGAATTCGCGCACAAGACGCCCGAACCGTTTCTGTTCTGGATTCGCGATCTGCCGTCGGATGCAACGCCGCAAGGCTGGCGATGGGCGCTCGATACGTCCCGGCCGACCGTCAGGACGGCGCACCAGCCTTACGTTAAGGGCGAGAATGCAACGCTCATCATTGACGGCTTTCTATGCTCGCCGAATGTAGAATTCGACGCCGTCTCGACGGCGAATCTGGGCTTTCAATACACCGATCACCACCCGGTCGCCATGAACGCACGAAGCCGGCAGGAATAGGGCGGCCAAAGCAGGCTTTCGATCATTGCAAATCGGTCTGCCTGAACTTTGCGGGCGTTGAATGATTTCAATCGAAGGATAATGCGGGCGCGCCGTCACGGGGCGTCACAAAAAACGGCCCCCGAAGGGGCCGTTTCACGTAATTCGACTGCAGGCCTCGCCTCAGGTTGCGGCAAGCGCGTTTTCGGCGGCGGCTTGGCCGCCATCTTCGTTTTCTGCTTCGATCTTCCGGGCTGCGGCTTTCAACGCTTCTATCCGGGTTGGGTAGCGCGTATCCGCTGGCACGCAATGGTCCGCGTTGAGGCCTGCAAGAATCTCGCGGACTTTCTCGTTCATGCCGGTGATATAAACCGTCTTGCCGGCGCCTTTCGCATCGCAGGCGATAGTCTCGACCGCCCGGGCCGCGGATACGTCGATAAACGGTACGCGAGAAAAGTCGAGAATAAGCGCGCTTGTTCCTTTTTTCACCCGCTCACGTACATGGTGTCCGACATCTGCAGCGGCGCCGAAGCTTAGCGGTCCGCCGAAATCGAACATTGTGATGCGCCCTTTCGAGTTGGCGAGGAGCGTACGCTCTTCCTCCGTGGTGATGCGCGGGGTCGCCTCGCCTATGGCTTTGAGTTGGTCATCGGCCATTTTCTTGACGAAGGCGAGGGCGGCGAGGACGACGCCGACAGCGACGGCGGTGATGAGGTCGACGAAGACCGTCAAGATCAGGACGAGCGTCATCAGTGCGAGATCCCAGCGCGGCCCCTTATGCGCGCGCTTTAGGTAGGAAAAGTCGACAATATCGTAGCCGACCTTGACGAGAATGCCGGCCAGTACGGCATGAGGGATTTTCGCTGCGAGCGGGGCGAGGCTTACGACCACAGCCAGAAGCAGGAGAGAGTGAAGCATGCCGGATAGCTTTGTCAGGCCTCCGGAGCGAATATTGACGACGGTGCGCATGGTGGCGCCGGCGCCGGGAATCGCACCGAATAACCCGGCGATCGTATTGCCGAGACCTTGCCCGATCAGCTCGCGATCTGAGTTATGCCGCGTTCGCGTCATGTTGTCGGCGACAAGCGAGGTCAAGAGACTGTCGAGCGAACCTAAGACTGCGAGGATAAATGCAGCTTCAAGCACGATCAAAAACGACTCTTGCGAAAACGCGGGCGTTACGAATGACGGAAAGCCGGTAGGTATCTCGCCGAGGATTGGCGCCCCCGGAATGAAAAGGCTGAGCAGGGTTCCGATCACCAGCGCCGCCAGCGCTCCCGGCACATACTTGCTCCAGTTTTTCGGCCAGGTGAAAATCACCGTTAATGTGGCTGCGCCAATCGCGAGCGCCGCCCAGTTCGGGCTGATGATCGCGCTCGGAATGGCGGACAAGGCGGGAATGGTGCCGCCTGCATCCGGCTCATGACCGAAAAGACGCGAGAGCTGCAAGGCGATGATGATGCAGCCGATGCCGCTCATGAAGCCGGAGATAACAGGATAAGGCACGAGGCGGATATATTGGCCGAGCTTGAAGACCCCGAAAGCCACCTGCAACAGTCCCGCGAGCACTACGGCTGCGAAGATCAAACCCGGATTTCCGCTCAGAGATGCGTAAACGCCGGCGAAAACAACGACCATCGGGCCGGTCGGTCCCGAAATCTGCGAGCCGGTGCCGCCAAACAGTGCGGCGAAGAAACCGACGAAAATGGCGCCCCACAAACCGGCGATCGGACCGGCGCCCGACGCCTCGCCGAAGGCCAGTGCGAGCGGAAGCGCGACGACGCCGGCGGTGACGCCGCCGAAAATATCGCCTTTCAGGTTGGACAAATCGAGCACCCGCGCGAGCGGACGTGCTGACGTTGAAGACGTCATGCTGTTAACTCCTGATTGTACGGGCTGATTTATGCGGCGCATTCATGCGAAGACAGGATCTTCGCCACTTCCGAAGCATAGCGTTTGTTGACCGGCTCAAACGCATTCGAAGCCTCGTCATAAGCATGCACTTCGCCGGTCTTGATATCATAGACCCAGCCGTGGAGACGGAGATCGCCCTTGGCCAGGCGGGCCGCGACGCTCGGGTGCGTTTTTAGGTGCTGAAGCTGAAGGATGACATTTTGCTCCAGCAGTAGATTCATGCGTTCGCTTTCGCTCATGTCGGCGCCGATTTCTTCAACGACATGCACCGCAGCACGCGAATAGCCGAGCCATTCCTTCACATGCGGCAGTTTCTCCAGCGCTGCAGGGTTCATCGCGCCTTTCATGGCGCCGCATTCGGTGTGTCCACACACGACGATATGCGGCACTTTCAGGGCGGATACGGCAAATTCGATTGAAGCCGTCATGCCGCCGGTGTGTTGCGTGTGTGGAGGGACGATATTGCCCGCGTTTCGGCAGATGAAAAGTTCGCCGGGCTCAGTCTGTGTAATCATCGCGGTTTCGATGCGCGAATCCGAACAGGTGATGAAGAGAGCCTCGGGCGATTGGCCGAGACTGAGTTCTTCAAACAGGTCTTTCTTGTCCGGGTAAATTTCGTTCTGAAACTTCACGACGCCGGCGGCGAAGCGGGGCATTGTCTATCTCCTGTTTTGTTTGGTTAGTGGTGTGCAGTGGACCAGTGTTTCCGGGCAGACTTGATCTGCGTTTTTGTAAGCCCGGTGTGCCGGCCCTCGATGAAATCGATACCTTCAATAATCCACCCGGCGATTTCCGGTTGAGTCAGATGGTAAAGATGATGGCGCCCGTCCCGGCGTTCCTCGACGAGACGGCTCGCGCGCAACAGTGCAAGGTGCTGCGATACGCGGGGCGCCGGAAGGTTGAGGATCTGGGCGAGGGAGTTGACGTCTTTTTCCTCGAAACGAAGTTCCTCAATCAACCTTATGCGGTCAGGGTGTGCTATGAGTTTGAAGATATCGGATAGTTCCTTGGCGACCATCTCACGATTAGGCATGACGGGTCCTCCCATATTTTGTTTTTTGCTGCGCGGGAGCATAGCGTAACCTGCATATCTGCAAAAACATGCAATCTTGAAGTTTTGCAGGAAATAGGGGGCCTCGCGATGGTTTCAAGGCCTTGGCGGCGGTCGCGGCGGTTTTTTTTGGCGGCGCGCGCCGGGCGTGGTTTAGCGGATTACGGGCGGGCGGCGGCGGCCCGAATTGCTTCAAAATCTGTAGCGCGGCTATCCTTCTGTTCTCGGGTTAGAAATATCTGCCGCCATGGCCCTTGAGCTGCGCGATTGCGCCCCCATCTAGGTTAGGAATTCGGCGCCGCCTTGTTAGGGACGCTGTTAACCCTTTGACGCTCAACTGAGGTCGATGATGCAATTTGAAAACTATACGGACCGCGCCCGCGGTCTGATTCAGGCCGCGCAAACGATCGCCCTGCGCGAAAACCACCAGCAATTCACCCCCGAACATGTGCTCAAAGCCCTTCTGGACGACCAAGAAGGGCTTGCGGCGAACCTCATTCGCGCCGCCGGCGGCAAGCCCGAAGTGGCGCTACAGTTCACCGACGAAGCGCTGTCGAAGTTGCCGCAGGTCGAGGGCGGGTCGGGGCAGATCTATATGGCGGCCCCGACGGCCAAGGTGTTCGCCGCAGCGGAAGAGGTCGGCAAGAAGGCGGGCGACAAGTTCGTCACCGCCGAGCGGCTGCTGACGGCGCTGGCGGTCGAGGCGCAGGCCGAGACCGCCGCGATCCTCAAGAAAGCCGGCGTAACGGCGGTCAAGCTCAACGAAGCGATTAACGACATTCGCAAAGGACGGACGGCTGACACCGCATCGGCGGAGCAGGCCTATGACGCCCTCAAGCGCTACGCCCGCGATCTCACCGAAGCAGCGCGCGACGGCAAGCTCGATCCAGTGATCGGCCGCGATGAGGAAATCCGCCGCACCATGCAGGTGCTTTCCCGCCGGACAAAGAATAATCCGGTGCTGATCGGCGAGCCCGGCGTCGGCAAGACCGCCATCGCCGAAGGCCTTGCGCTGCGCATCATCAACGGCGACGTGCCGGAAAGTTTGAAAGACAAGTCGCTCCTCGCGCTTGATATGGGCGCGCTGATCGCCGGCGCGAAATATCGCGGCGAGTTTGAGGAGCGGTTGAAAGCCGTGCTGCAGGAAGTGACCGGCGCGGCGGGTAAAATAATCCTGTTCATCGACGAGATGCACACGCTGGTCGGCGCCGGCAAGACGGACGGCGCGATGGATGCGTCGAACCTGTTGAAGCCGGCGCTCGCCCG
>CAJXLJ010000022.1 GCA_913055785.1 uncultured Parvularculaceae bacterium
GGCATGGGCACCCTGCTCTGGGCCGGCATCGGCGACACGATCCGCGTGTCTCTGTCCGCCGACCCCGTCGAGGAAATCAAGGCGGGTTTTGATATCCTGAAGTCGCTCAATCTGCGCCATCGTGGCGTCAATGTGATTTCCTGTCCGTCCTGTGCGCGTCAGGGCTTTAACGTGATCGACACCGTTGAAACGCTCGAACAACGCCTTGCGCATATCACGACGCCGATGACGCTTTCGGTGATCGGCTGCGTGGTCAACGGGCCGGGCGAAGCGCGCGAGACCGATATCGGCTTCACCGGCGGCGGCGCCGGCAAGGAGCACGGCATGATCTACCTCAATGGCGAGGTCGATCACCGTATCGACAATTCGGAGCTGGTCGATCACCTCGTTGAGCTGGTCGAAAAGCGCGCGGCGGAGATTCAGGCGGAAGAAGCCAAACAGTCTGTCGCCGCGGAGTAGCGCCGCCACATTGTGAAAGCGCGCGGGAAACGCCCCCGCGCGCTTTTTGTATCCGGACTTGCGTTTTCGCTTTGATCCGTAATCGAAATAGAGAAGCGCATGACTCTCGAAAACATCTACAATGCCGTCCTGGTTGACGCGATCATGGAAGAACAACAGGCAGTGTAAGAACGCGCTGCAAGAGTACAGGAAAATCAAGCTTGATCCCTCAGGAAAAAATAGACGCGCTGATCGACAAGTTCGAGAAGATCGAGGCGAAGATGTCGTCCGTTTCGAGTTCGGACGAGATCATTCGTCTGTCGAAGGAGCATGGCGAGCTCAAGGATGTCGTCGAAAAAGCAAGAACGCTCTCATCCATGAGAGCGCAGCTCGGCGAGCTGAAAGAGCTCGCGGAGGGCGACGATGCAGAAATGGCCGCGCTCGCCAAAAGCGAACTCGCCGAGCTCAAGGAAAAAATCCCGGCGCTCGAGCATGAGGTTCAGCTCATGCTGCTGCCGAAGGACAAGGCCGATGACAGCTCGGTCATTCTTGAAGTGCGCGCCGGCACCGGCGGCGACGAAGCAGCGCTGTTCGCGGGCGATCTCTTCCGCATGT
Organism: uncultured Parvularculaceae bacterium; assembly: GCA_913055785.1. Taxonomy (GTDB): domain Bacteria; phylum Pseudomonadota; class Alphaproteobacteria; order Caulobacterales; family Parvularculaceae; genus Hyphococcus. Next base: position 1,054 of record CAJXLJ010000022.1, read on the forward strand.
ATCAGCGCTACGCCCAGCTGCAGGGCTGGAAGGTCGACGTGCTTTCCGCCTCTGAAGCGGAGATGGGCGGCTATAAGGAAATCCAGGCGAACATCTCCGGGGACGGCGTCTTCGCCCGGATGAAATTCGAGGCGGGCGTCCACCGTGTCCAGCGCGTGCCCGAAACGGAAACGCAAGGGCGCATACACACGTCGGCGGCGACGGTCGCGGTGCTGCCGGAACCGGAAGAAGTCGACATCGAGATCAACGAAAACGATTTGCGCATCGATGTCTTCCGCGCTTCGGGGCCGGGCGGCCAGTCGGTCAACACGACCGACTCCGCAGTCAGGATCACGCACTTGCCGACCGGCATCGTCGTCAGCCAGCAGGATGAAAAGTCCCAGCACAAGAACAAGGCGAAGGCGATGCAGGTGTTGCGCGCGCGCCTTTACGACGCCGAACGGGCGCGAGCGGATGCGGAGCGGGCCGCCGCGCGCAAGGGCATGGTCGGTTCCGGCGACCGTTCCGAACGTATTCGCACCTACAACTACCCGCAAAGCCGCGTCACCGATCACCGGATCAATCTGACGCTTTACAATCTCGACGAGATCATCCGCGGCGATGCGCTCGATGACATTGTCGATGCGCTGATTACGCAGGACCGGGCCGACCGTCTTGCGGAAATGCAGGGCGATGCCGTCTGACGCATTCGCGCATAAGCGTATCGATGAGGTGCTTCGCGCGGGCGCCGCGCTCCTTAATGATTCGCAGACGCCGCTTATCGATGCGCGTGTACTTTTGATGCATGCGACCGGCAAGGACGCCGCCGGCCTGATCGCCGCCGGGCGCGATGCGCTGACGGTTGACGAGGCATCCCGTTTCGCCGACTTTATCGAACGCCGCACACGCGGCGAGCCGGTCGCCTATATCACCGGCGTCAAGGAATTCTGGAGCATGGATTTTCGCGTGACATCGGATGTGCTGATCCCGCGCGATGATTCTGAATGCCTGATCGAAGCGCTTCTGGCCCGGCTGCCGGCGGACGAGCCGCACTCAGTCCTAGATCTCGGAACCGGCTCAGGCTGTATTCTGGGCGCGCTGCTTCGCGAGTTACCGGCGAGCGCAGGGGTGGGCGTTGACCGCTCCGAGGCGGCGGCGCGTGTCGCCCGGGCCAATCTCGAGGCGCTAGGACTAGGCGACCGCGCGCGAATCGTCGTCGGCGACTGGGGGCGGGGGCTCGATCAGCGCTTCGGCATCATTATCGCCAATCCGCCCTATATCGCCGAATCGCAACGGCCCGATCTGCCGGTCGACGTTCGCGGCTTTGAGCCCGGATCGGCTCTGTTCGCCGGGGCGGACGGGTTCGACGCCTACCGCGCGATTCTGGCCGATGCGCCGCGATTGTTAACGCCCGGCGGCCTCCTCGTATTTGAGGCCGGCGACGGCCAGGCGGGCCGCCTCGCCCAAATGGTTACTGATTGCTTTAAGGGGGCGGATATTGAAATCATCGTCGATCTGAAAGGCCGCGAACGCGGGGTTTTGGCTGCGACAAGGGCGGTTTAAAAGCTGGCAAAAAAAGATTGAACTGTGCAATTGAACGGGTATTATAGACCCAAGACACGTTCTTCAGCGCGATTTCAAGACGAGCTCTGGGGGTGTCGGAAATCCAACATTAGTCAGGCTACGATCAGTCAGGCTTGTTGTCCGCAGCGTTGCTGCGAAATGGAACTTGAAAACACCATGATGATATAGGCGAGATTGATCGCCGCCAGCTTGCCAAAAACATCGACGATAGACCGGCGCAAAGCGCGTCCGGCCGATCGCAACAGGGGCGCAATACAGGAAAAGAAAATGAAGCGTGGCCGTAATCAACGTCGCCGTCCGGGCGGCGTCAATCCAAACCGGGCGCTCGATTCCAACGGGCCTGAAGTGCGCATTCGCGGGACGGCGAACCAGATATACGACAAATATATCACGCTTGCGCGGGACGCTTCCTCTGCGGGGGACCGGGTGAAAGCGGAAAGCTACCTTCAGCACGCCGAGCATTATTTCCGCCTGATCAGGGCGGCGCAGGCCAACCAGCCGGGCCAGCAACCACAGCAGCCCCAACAGAATTCCTATGACGGCGACGGCGAGCAGCCTTCCATCGAGAACGGCAAGGATCGCGGCGGCGAACGCAAGGGCAAACAGCGCGAGGATGAAGACGGATCCTCCGGCGAGGACAATGACAACGCCGAGGCGGTGAAGAAGGCCGATGAGGCGGATGCGTCGAGCGAGGAGGCGGAAGAAAAGCCCAAACGCCGCCGCCGCCGGACGACTAAACGCGCCGACAAGGAAGACAACAAGACTGGCGAAAGCGAAGATGATGCGGCTGTCGCAGCCGAATAACAGCGCGCTGTTATTCCCTGTTTAAAGCGGGCAGGTCGTCCCCTAGGCTCTCCTTTCCAGCATGAAGGGAGCCTCAACGATGACCGGCGCGCAACCTCTGTTCGACCTTTCCGGAAAAACCGCCATCGTCACCGGCGCATCGCGCGGCATTGGCGAGGCGATCGCCCGGCGGCTCGCTGAAGCCGGCGCGAATGTCATCGTGTCGAGCCGCAAGATCGACGCCTGCCAGGCGGTGGTCGACAGCATAAACGAGGCGGAACGGCGTGAGGCCGCCTGCGCCGTCTCCTGCAACATTTCACACAAAGAAGAACTGCAGCGTCTCGTCGATGAGACCAGGACGAAATGGGGCGCGGCCGACATTCTCGTCTCGAACGCGGCGGTCAATCCCTATTTCGGCCCATCTTCGGGTATGAGCGACGAACAGTTCGACAAGATCCTCACCTGCAACGTCAAGGCGTCGCACTGGCTTTCGCAGATGGTGCTGCCGGAGATGCGCGAGAAGAAAGACGGCGCGATCGTTATCATTTCATCGATCGGCGGATTTGTCGGCTCAGGGCTTCTCGGCGCCTATAACATCTCTAAGGCCGCCGATTTGCAGCTTGCGCGCAATCTTGCGGTTGAAAACGGGGGCGACAATATCCGCGTCAACTGCATCTGTCCGGGCGTCGTCAAAACCCATTTTGCGGAAGCGTTGTGGAAAGACCCGAAGATCGAGAAGATGATGACGGAAAAGCTGCCGCTGCGCCGTTTCGGCGAGCCGGACGACATCGCCGGCGCGGCGGTATTCCTCGCATCGCCGGCGGGGCGCTGGATGACCGGTCAGGCGATGATTATCGACGGCGGCGCGCTGATTTCGATGGGCGGGCTTTGATAGATATCGTTAGCTCGGCTCACTGCTAACCCTCACCCACAACCGTTTGATTTTTTCTTCCGGCGGGCGGTGACGCCATTCCCGCTCGAAACCTTCATGTCCAACTTCTTTGTATAGTTGATAGATATTCCTGGCTATCTCCTGGCATCCAGAAGTAAAACTTGTTTCTATTTGCGTCAGATGTGTTTCCCTATCATCTAGCAATGTCAGGAATAAGCTATCGTCTTTCCGAGATAGTGTCAGAACGCTCTCTTTCGGTTCTTCATTCACTCGAATCTTATGGGAATTGCCAAAATCCAGTAAGGCTTGAAGTGCTGTTATCAGCTCCTCAAACGAATCGAATGGAGTGTACGAGGCGAGAAGGTCGATTTCACCAGTTTCTCCTATAAATCGAAAGCGCATCCAGCCGTCTTTTGGAGCTTCGATATTGGAGCAAAATACCACTAATTAGATCGCCCTTGTCGCGTTCTCGAACCAGTCCTTGATCCCCGCAGGGATGAGCGCGCCGAGCTTCTCGCGCACTTTGGCGTGATAATCGTTGAGCCACTGGCGTTCGCTGCCGGTCAAGAGATCCGGTTTGACGAGATCGAGATTGATCGGCGCCATGGTGATGGTCTCAAATCCCATCATCTCCCGTTCGCCGCCGGGAACCGGTTCCGGGTGCGTGACGACGATAAGATTCTCGATGCGGATGCCGAATTCGCCGGCCTTGTAAAAGCCCGGCTCGTTGGAAACGATCATGCCGGGCTTTAGGGCTTGCGTGTTCGGCCAGGCGGCGATGCGTTGCGGACCTTCATGAACGCCGAGGAACGAGCCGACCCCATGGCCGGTGCCGTGGTCGTAGTCGAGGCCCATTTCCCAAAGCGGGCGGCGCGCAAAAGCGTCGAGCTGGTGGCCCGTCGTGCCGACAGGGAAGCGCGCGGTCGCGAGCGCAATGTGGCCTTTAAGCACGCGGGTGAAACGGTCGCGCATTTCGTCGGTCGGCTCGCCGATCGGCGCGACGCGGGTGATGTCGGTGGTGCCGTCCGGATACTGACCGCCGCTATCGACAAGATAGAGAGAACCGGGTTCAAGCTTGAGGCTGGTTTCGGTCGAGACCCGGTAATGGCAGATCGCGCCGTTTGATCCGGCGCCGGAAATCGTATCGAAGCTGATGTCTTTAAGGTCGTCCGAGCCGCGGCGAAACTCTTCGAGTTTTTTCGCCGCCGCGATTTCGTCGACATCGCCGCCCTGGGCCTCGGTGTCGATCCAGTGAAGGAAACGCGTCACGGCGATTCCATCGCGAATATGCGCTGCGCGCGCGCCGCTGACTTCCGTTTCGTTCTTCATCGCGCGGGGAAGGGCGCACGGATCCGTCAGTTCGACGAGTTTCGCCCCGGCGCGTTTGAGGTCCGCAGCGTATTGGGCGGGCGCCAGCGCCGGATCGATGGCGACCATCGCACCGGCGGCCCCGAGTTTTTCAAGCGCCGCGCCGACATCGCTTTCCGCGCGTATATCGACATCGTCGCCCAGAAACGCCGGGAGGTCGTTCGTCACTTTTTCCGGCGCGAGGAAGAGGCTCGCTGTACCGTCCTTGTTGAGGATCGCTCTTCCAAGAGGCAGCGGCGAGCGCGCGACGTCATGGCCCCTGATATTGAAGAGCCAGGCGATCGACGGCGGCGCGGTAATCAGCACGGCGTCTGCGCCGGCCTTGGCGACCGCCGCCGCAATCTCCTTGCGCTTTTCCGCCGAGAGCTTGCCTGCGAACTTCACGTCATGCGGACGCACCGGCGTCGCCGGCAGGGCCGGCTGGTCCTTCCATGCGGCGTCAATCGGGTTGGTCGCGACGGCGACGAGTTCGAAACCCGCCTTTTGCGCCGCGTCCTGCAATTTCGCGACGCCAGAAAGCGTGTGCAGCATCGGATCGTAACCAATGCGCGCGCCCTTGCGGCCATGTTCGCCAAGCCACTGGTCCGGCGGCGTGGTTGTCAGATCGATATACTCGAAATAATCGGCGTCCGCCTGCTGGCGGACCTGAAGCGTGTAGCGGCCGTCCGTGAAAATGTAAGCCTTGTCCTGAAACACCACCGCTGCGCCGGCCGAGCCTGAAAACCCTGTCGCCCACATCAGCCTTTCGGCGTAAGCGGGAATGTATTCATTCTGATATTCGTCATCATGCGGAATGACGAACCCGTTTAGATTTTGCTTTTTCATTTCCGCCCGCAGCAGCGGCAGGTGCCTGCCGGCGAAGGTGCGGTCGGATACGGGTTCGAACGTCTGGAACATGAATAACCTCTTGGCGTCGCTTCACGATATATCGCGCTTCCGCGCCCGGGCCTCAAGGGGGCGGCGGCGCGAAGCCGTTATTTCTTCACGAAAAGCAGTACCGGCCAGGTCTTATGGTCGAGCCGGTTGATCAGCCGGAAGCCCGCCTCTTCATAGGCCGCGACGACGCCTTTTTCCTGCTCCGCCATCAGCCCCGCCAGCATCACCCGGCCGTTCTTTTGAAGATGAGCAGCCATGTCGGGCGCAAGCTCCTTGAGCGGGCCGGCGAGGATATTGGCGAACACGAAATCGAAGGGCGCGGCGGCGGCGATGCCATCATGGGCGAAACCTGCCGCAGCGAGAACACGCACCTTGTCGCTCACTTCATTGTATGCGGCGTTTTCAGCGGCGATTTCCGCCGAGCGCTCGTCAATGTCGCTGGCGAGCACCATTCGGCCCCAGAGTTTTGCGGCGGCGATGGCAAGGACCGCAGAGCCGCAGCCGAGGTCGAAGATGTTCTTCGGCGCGAAACCGGCGAACCGGTCGAGCAGGGTAAGGCAGCCGGCGGTCGTCGGATGGTGGCCGGTGCCGAACGCCTGGTTGGCGTCAATCCTGATCGGAATGTCGCCTTCCTCATCGGGCAGTTTGTCCGCATCGTGACGGCCGTAAAGCACGAACCGGCCGCAGCGCACGACGCCCAGCCCTTCAAGCGCGTGGGCGACCCAGTCGATATCGGGGAGTTCTTCCTGTTCCCCGGCGCCAAGCTCCTGTCCCGCAAGGAGCGTCACGATGGCCTCAAGGTCCGGCTTGCCGGTGAAATACGCCTCGAGCCGCCACGCACTGTCGCCGTCCTCGACGGTTGCGTCGTCTTTCGTGAGGCTCGCCGCATCGGCGGGAGGGTCGAGCAGTTCCGTTAACGCGGCGCTTGCATGATCGAGGGCGGCTTTTGTCCCGCTCCAGGTTATTTTATAGCTGGGCATGCCGGAAAGATGCTTTCAGTTGGTCTGGCGAAGAAACAGTGTAGAGCGTGTTTATAGTCTTGCGCATGCGCGATGCAACGCGAGAGAGGGGCTTTGTGACTTTCGGTTTTGATCGGGCGCAGTTGCTCGCGAAATACGGACTTTTCAGAATCCGGCGAAAGCTCCATGGCGCGCGGGCGTTTTACGGGGCGGCGGACCAAAGCTGGGTTATCGCGCCTGCCGAACGACAGGCGACGCCACCCTCCCGCATCCTGCCCGGCGAGACGGAAAAGATCGTCAAGCTGGAAGACCGCACGACGAAAGAGATTGAAAATCTACGCATCGCCGGCGGCGTCTTCGAGCGCCCGCCGGTGACGGCCTATCGATACAGTAATGCGATCCTCTTTCGGGGTTCGGTCTTCGCGAAGGGGTGTGAACACAAAGTCCTGCCCTATCCGTTCACGCCGCCGCCTTCGCGGGAACATCCTGTCGAAACGATTGATGAGGGCGCGCTCGCCGGTTCCTATCTCGGACTGCAATATTTCGGACACTGGCTGCATGACGATGCGCCCTTGGCGCTGCTTGCAGATCAGTTCGGCGATCCGGTTTCTCCCGGTCCGCCAGCGGTGCATGCAAAAGGGCATAAGGAAAGTCACATTGGCGGTTATGTGAAGCTTCTCGATCTTCCCTGGCGGTCTGCGGAGAATGTTAACTTTCGGTCTCTTGTCGTTATCAATGACGAGGCGCCGACGCCTCATAAAGGGCCGAGACTGAGACTTCTGCGCGAGCGCGTCGCGGCGAAACTGGGCGCGCCGGAAAAAAAGAAACGGGTATTTATCAGGCGCGGAATCCAGTCAGGCGGGGTTCGGAAGTTCTGTAATGAGCCTGAGATTGAAAATGCGCTGTCAGCTGACGGATTTGAGGTCTTGGACCCGACGATGATGAGCGTTGACGAGATCGCCGGCGTGCTTCACGGGGCTGAGCTTGTCGTCGGCATGGAGGGCAGCGCCCTGACGCACGCCATGTATTTTCTTCCCGAGGGCGGCGGCATGCTTGCGATCACGCCGCCTGAACGTTTCAACAGTTACTGCAAGGTTTCGTGCGACTTGCTCGGTTTGCAATACGGGATTGTGATCGGAGATCGGCAGGCGGAAGGCTTTTGCGTCAATGCTAGTAACGTGCGGAGAACTTGCGATCTCTTCGATCTCTAGGCGCGGTTACTGGTGATCCCAGCCATCGCCGCTCGGCGAAAGACCGAGCGTGTCGCCTTCAGTTGTCACCCCGAGCCCGAGCACGGTGCGGTTGGCGTAGGCGAAATAGGCGGCGACCTGATTGATTTCGAGAATCTCGCCGTCCGTCCAGCCCGCGTCGCGCAAGGCGTTGATCTGGACTTCCATGATGCTCGCCGGCGCTTTTGTTAGTTGCGCGGCGTAATCGAGCGCCGCGATTTCCCTCGCGGTGAGCTCCGGGCAGGAGATCAGGCCGGTCGACAGCGCTTCCGTGAGCGCCTTCCTGATCGCATCGGCCTTGCTGTCATTCGCGGCGAGCCGTTTCAATCCTTCGAAATGGTGTTCGACGCAGTAATCGCAGCCATTGATCAGGCTGACATAGACGCCGATCGCTTCCAGCAGCCATTTGGCTGTCTGGTTTGAGTTGTGATGCAGCACATTCTTGTAGAGCGCCATGTGGCCTTCGAGCGTCGGCGGACGGAGGCTGTGGGCCTTGAGGATGTTGTCGACGCGGCCGTCCGGCCCTTTGACGCGGTTGTATAGATCCTTGAGCCGACCCTCGGCGTCTTCCGGCGAGATGGTCTTGATGAAGGCGGTGGCCGGCTCCGTCACGACGCCTCCACGAAAGTGTCGATCACTTTCTTGGGGCCGGAATGTTCGAAATCGACCGTCAGCTTTTGCCCCTCGATTGCGGCGATCTTTCCGTACCCGAATTTCTGGTGAAAGACGCGGGCGCCGATCTTGTATTTTGAGCTGCCGGGCGCGCTCACCGAAACCGACGAGGCGCGTCCTTCGATCAGCGGCGGGTCCGAGGCGCGCCGGCCGGAAGCGGCGCGTGCGCGGCGCCAGCCCGGATTGTCGTAATAGGCGTCTTCTTTCAGTTTCGCGCCTTCAAACCGGGAATGGCTGGCGAAGTCGGCCGCGGCATTGCCGTAAAGGCCGGGTTCCGACAGCACTTCGACATGGGCTTCTGGCAGTTCATCGATGAAACGCGACGGCATCGCCGCCTGCCAGCGTCCGAAAATCTGACGGTTCGCGGCGAAGGAGATGCGCGCGCTTTCCCGCGCCCGAGTAATGCCTACATAGGCGAGGCGTCGTTCTTCCTCGAGCGCGGCAAGCCCTTTTTCGTCGAGCGAGCGTTTCGACGGAAAAATTTCTTCCTCCCAGCCGGGGAGAAACACGACAGGAAACTCAAGGCCTTTCGCGGCGTGCAGCGTCATCAGCCAGACGCAGCCGCCGGTTTCGTTTTCATTGCGCTCGGCGACGAGGGCGACATGATCGAGATAGCCTTCGAGGGTGTCGAATTCCGACACCGCCTGGATGAATTCCTTGAGGTTATCGAGTTTGCCCGGCGCCTGCGGGCTTTTCGAGTTCTTCCACATCTCGATATAGCCGGACTCTTCAAGCACCAGTTCGGCGAGATCGGCGGGCGCCATGTCTTTCGCGTCGCGCGTCCAGCGGTCGACCGTGTCGACGAAATTGGCGAGCGAGCGTCGCGCCGCCGCATGCAAGTCGTCGCTTTCAAGAGCGGTTCTCGCTGCGGTCATGAGCGGGATTTCCTGCGCCCGGGCGATCTTGTGCAGGGTTTGCACGGCGACGTCGCCAAGGCCGCGCTTCGGCTTGTTGACGATGCGCTCGAAAGCGAGATCGTCGTCGGCGGAGCGGATCAGTCGCAGATAGGAAAGCGCGTCGCGGGTTTCCTCGCGTTCATAGAAACGCGGGCCGCCGACCACGCGATAGGCGAGGCCGAGCGTATTGAACCGCTCTTCAAAGGCGCGCATCTGGAAGGAAGCGCGCACCAAGACCGCCATATCGTTCAGGGAGCGGCCCCTGATCTGCTCGGACTCGATATCGTCGCCGATGAGGCGGGCTTCTTCTTCGCCGTCCCAAACCCCGCGCACCTTGACCTTTTCGCCTTCCTCCCGGTCGGTCCACAGCTCCTTGCCGAGCCGCGCCTTGTTGGCGGCGATCAGGCCGGACGCCGCGCCGAGAATGGAAGGCGTCGAGCGGTAATTGCGTTCCAGCCGGATGACTTTCGCGCCCGGAAAATCCTTTTCAAAACGCAGGATGTTTTCAACTTCCGCGCCGCGCCAGCCATAGATCGCCTGATCGTCGTCGCCGACGCAGCAGATGTTCTTGTGCTTTTGGGCGAGCAGGCGCAGCCAGAGATACTGCGCGACATTCGTATCCTGATATTCGTCGACCAGCATGTATCGGAAGCGGCGCTGATACTCTTCGAGAACGTCGGTGTTGTTCTGAAAGATCGTCAGGTTGTGGACAAGCAGGTCGCCGAAATCAGCGGCGTTCAATGTCGTCAGTCGCGCCTGATAGGCTTTGTAAAGATTAATCGCCTTGCCGTCAGCAAAGTGATAAGCCTCCTCGGCGGGGACCTTGTCGGGCGTCAGCCCGCGGTTCTTCCAGCCGTCGATCACCATGGCGAGCCCGCGGCCGGTCCAGCGTTTCTCGTCGATATTCGCCGCCTCGATCACCTGCTTGGCGAGGCGCGCCTGATCGTCGGCGTCGAGAATCGTGAAACTGGATTTAAGGCCGACAAGTTCGGCATGGCGGCGCAGGATCTGCGCGGCGATGGAGTGGAAGGTGCCGAGCCACTGCATGCCCTCGACCGATGCGCCGGCAAGACCTTCGATGCGCTCCTTCATTTCGCGCGCGGCCTTGTTGGTGAAGGTGACGGCGAGGAGTTGCCAGGGTTGCGCCCGGCCCGTGAACAGGAGGTGGGCGAGGCGGGTCGTCAGCGCCCGCGTTTTCCCGGTGCCGGCTCCGGCGAGCATCAGCACAGGGCCTTCCGTCGCCAGCACAGCGCTTCGCTGTTCTTCGTTTAAGTCTTGTAGATAAGGCGCTGTTTCTGCGTCTTTTTCGCTAACCACGCCACCGCGCGCTGCGGCCGTGGCGCGTTCGGAAATCGACAAGGGGCGGTCGGGCTCTGACGTCATCGGGGCACTCTACCGAAGGGAGAACGATTCTGGAACATCGCAGATAAGCCGATGCGCCCAATTTGCAAATCAGCGCAAATTATTGATTAGTGGGCATGGGGTAGGGAGCGGCGATTTTTCGAAAGAAGGAGACGGGCCTGATGGCTGGAAAATTTGAGATTTACAAGGACAAGGCGGGCGAGTTCCGGTTCCGGCTGAAGGCCGGGAATGGCGAGAACATTCTCGCCAGCGAGGGCTACAAGGACAAGTCTGGCTGCGACAACGGCGTCGCCTCGGTCAGGAAGAACGCCGCCGACAAGGGGAATTTTGAGATCAAGGAATCGACGAGCGGCAAACCCTATTTCGTTCTCAAGGCCGCGAACCATCAGGTCATCGGCCAGTCGCAGATGTATGACAGTGCGAGCGGCTGCGAGAACGGCATCGAGTCGGTCATGAAGAACGCGCCGGATGCGGCGGTCGACGATCAGACGTCGTAGCTTTCTCAGAAATTCAATTCTGCAGCCGCCGCAATGCTCAGCATTGCGGCGGTTTATTCTTCAATAAGCCTGATCAGGTTGCCGCAGGTATCGTCGAAATCGGCGATCGTTACCGGTCCCATAGCTTTGGGCTCGTCCCTGAAGACGACCCCCAGTTCTTTCAAACGGCGATATTCCGCATGAATGTCGTCCGTGTAGAGCTGGGTGAGCGGTATTCCGTCCTTGTACAATGCTTCCTGAAATACCTGCGCAGCCGCGTGGCCGGTTGGTTCGAGAAGGAGTTCGACTTTGTTGTCGCCTTCAGGCGCAATGAGCGTGAGCCAGTTTGCGCCGTCCATGGGAATGTCATACTTGATCGCAAAGCCCAGTTTTTCGTTATAGAACCGGCGCGCCCTGTCCTGATCGTTGACCATGAGGCTGGTCAGTTTCACCTCAATCAATATTCGCCTCCCTCGGCTGCTTCGAGAATCCGGCGCCGGGCGGAAAACCGGTCGCCGAAACGCCGGATTCCGTCGGCGCGCATGTCCTTCGCCGGCCCGGCGAGATAGGCGCGCATTGCAGCCATGTTCTCCAGAACATAATGGCAGGTGAATTCGTTCTCGTTTTCGGTATTGAAATAGAGCTTCGCGGCGCAAAACCCGTCATGGGCGAGCATCGCCTCGAGATGATGATTGAGCCATTGAAGATAATCGTCCCTGATCTCCGGCTCGACCGTCAGGATCACTTCATAAAGAATGGAATTCTGCATCAGGCCCGTCAGCTTCCGGCGAGGTCCTCGTCATCGCTATCGAGCCTATCGGCTTCGTCGCGCAAATCAACGCCGGTGCGGGCCGCAATGTCGTCGAGCGCAGCGTCGCATCCTTCGTCGACAAACGCGAAATCATCAATCAGATAACGAAGCGTGTCTCTCGCTTCTCTCGGGTCCTTGCTGCGCATCGAGACCGTAATTTTCATGGCGCGCTGGTCGATGAAATAGGCGCCGGCCATATTGCGGAAGCGCACTGTGTTGTTCGTCCATTCGAACGCCGTCGTCGAGGTTGTAAGTTTCGCGCCGTCCTCTGTCCAGCCCTCGATCTTGAATTCAAAAGGCTCGCCTTCTCTGCCGCCGGTCGGATAGATCGACATGGTGACGATGCAGACCGGCCGGTCGAATGAAATCGTCAGCGGCGCATTGAGATAGTTGAGATAACCGGCGGCGAAAACGCCGCTTGTCGGCGCTTCATATGTGCACATCGTGTCATAGGTGAAGCGGCGTTGGCCCTTGCAGATTTGCCAGGAGAGGCCGCGTCCGAACTCGACGCCATAGCCTTTCTTGTAATCCTTGATGATCGCTTCACCCTGCTTGCCCGGGGGCGGTTCGAAAGTGAGGACGACATAGGGCGGGTCGTCGCCCGCGCGCACGGCGTCGGCGATGAAGGTGACGACGCGCGTGTCGGTCGCCGGATTGGTGTCGCGATCCGGGTCAGGGCCGATGCCGTTTTCATGAACGCCGCCGGCGTCTTGCGCGGCTGCAAGGGCGGTGAACGCCATCGCCGCTGCTGCGGCGGACGGCGCAAGCCGGAGAAGAAATGATGCTCTGCGCATAGGCGTTCCCCTTACCGGATAATACCGCCCGAATGCGGCGGTTCCAAGGCTCACGGTTGCGTGTGGATTCCGCCGTCAGACTATAGGCTAACCGCCTGATTTTGCGGCGACTTGCCGACGAGACGATGCGCCTGTGCGTTAAAGCGAGATTGACCTTCAAGAAAGGATCGTGATGATCTCCGATGTTTATCGGAGGGGCATTTATGAACCGGACCATTCGCCGTTTCGGCGGTTTTCTCGCATTTTTCTATCTTGGCGCTTGCGCCGCAACGACAGCGGTCGCGCCGCCGCCCTTGCCGGCGACGATGGTCGCCGAGGCGGGCAAGACGGCCGCTGAAACGAGCGCAGCGGCGAGGATTGAAGCCGACATGCGCTGGCTGGCTGATGACGCCCGCGAAGGGCGCGAAGCCGGCACGGATGCTTACCGGCAAGCGGCGAATTATGTGGCGGCCCGGATGGCGGGCCTCGGACTGACGCCTGCCGGAAACAATGGCTGGTTTCAGGAAGTGACGCTTCGCGAATCGACCCCGGTGGTCGAATTGGCGTCGCTGTCGATCACTACCCCTGACGGCGAAACCCACGAACTGACGAATGTGGAAGATTTCGTCGTGTTCCCGTCGGCGGCGGCGCAGGAAATGGAAATTGTCGCCGCGCCTGTCGTTTTTGTCGGCTACGGCGTTCATGCGCCGGAGCACGGTCACGATGATTATGCAGGGCTCGACGTCGCCGGAAAGGTCGTTGCTTTTTTCTCGGGCGCGCCGGACAGCTTTGACAGCGAAGAACGCGCGCATTTCGGCGGCAGCGGCCGCAAGTCGGCGGCGGCTTCCGAACTCGGCGCCATCGGAATGATCAGCCTGACATCGAAGGCGGGCGAGCAGCGTTTCCCCTGGGAACGACTGAGCCAGTTTGCAAACCGCTCGCGCATGACATGGGTTCATCCCGATGGCCGGGCCGATACGTCCGGTCCGAACATCAGAGGGACGGCGGCGCTAAACCCCGCGATTTCGGAACTCCTGTTCACGGATGCTGAACAGAGCTTCGAAGAAGTGCGCAACGACGTCGATGCGGAGGGCGTTAATCCCAAGGCTTTCGCTCTCGGTACGTCCGTGTCGATGAAAGGCGCCGTCACCCAGAAAGATGTGATGAGCCCGAATGTGATCGGCATGATCCCCGGATCGGACCCGGCGCGCCGGAACGAGTACGTTGTTCTCTCCGCCCATCTCGATCATGTGGGCGTCAATGAACGGCTGGTCGAGGAAGGTAAGGACGGCATCAATAACGGCGCGCTCGACAACGCCGCCGGCGTTTCGACCATGCTTGAAGCGGCGCGCCGCATGCTGGAAGGCCCGCGCCCGGCGCGGAGCGTGCTCTTCATTGCATTGACCGCAGAGGAAAAAGGGCTTTTGGGCGCCGATTTCTTCGCCCATTACCCAACCGTCGCAAAAGACGGCATCGCCGCGAATGTCAATCTCGACATGCCGGTTCTGCTTTATTCCTTCACGGATGTTGTGGCGTTCGGCGCCGAACGTTCCTCGCTCGGACCGATCGTTGAGGCGGCGGCTGGAAAAATCGGCGTTACGCTTTCGCCGGACCCGATGCCGGAGCAGGGGCTCTTCACCCGTTCCGACCATTACCGTTTCGTCGAGCAGGGCGTGCCTTCAGTGTTTCTTGTAACCGGCTTCGCCAATGGCGGTGCGGAAAAGTTCGGAGAGTTTCTCCAGACCAACTATCACAAGCCGAGCGACGACATGAGCCAGCCGATCCTGTTTGAAGATGCAGCGCGGTTTGCGGATGTGAACTATATGATTGCGCTCGAACTGGCGAACGCCAAGGAGCGCCCGACCTGGAACGACGGCGACTTTTTCGGCGATTTGTTCGGGAAGAAATAAAACCGCCGCGCAGCGGACAACGAAGAAAAGGCCCGCCCGAAAGCGGGCCTTTTTATTTATTTGATCTCGTAGACGAGCGTGACGCTGGCGGTGATCGCCGATTCCCCGGCTTCGAGCGGTACGGCCTTGTCCGCCGCCATCTCCATGCGCGCCCTGACCGGTTGCGGCGACGGGTTGGAAGCATAGCCGCCCTGAATGGTGATCAGCCGGCCGAGGCTGACGCCGGCCGCATCGGTCAGGAGTTCGGCCTGGGCCGTGGCCTGCTTGACGGCGTCCCGGCGCGCGGCGTCCATCAGCGGCTGCGGATCGGCGAAAGTGAACGAAATGCCGCCGAGGCTGTTGGCGCCGGACTGCACCGCCTGGTCGATGACGCCGCCGGCCTTGTCGAGATCGCGCAGGCGCACGGTCACCGTGTTCGAGGCGATATAGCCGACGATCGGCGGCGCGGAACGGTTCTTTTCGTAGTCATAGCGGGGGCTGATCGACAGACCGGAGGTCTGGATATCCTTGTCCGCGACGCCGAGCTTTTTAAGCTTGTCGATGGTTGCGCTCATTTCGGCGGAGTTCTGGCGGAGCGCTTCCGCGGCGGTCTTGCCTTCGGACTGAACGCCGATCGAGATTACGGCCATGTCGGGCGCAGCCGACGCGATGCCTTCGCCGTTGACGGTGATGGTGCGTGCGGCCGCATCGCTCTCGGCGGCGGCCTGGGGCGCAGCCGTGCAAGCAGTCAGCAATGCGGCGGCGGCGAAGGGGGTGAGGGCGTAACGAAAGTTCATTCTGATCTCCAGGATGTGGCGGCCGCCATGAAAAGCGCTCCCGGCGGGCGAAATCAAGGCGGAAAAACGCTCGCAGCGCGGCGGCCGGTAAAATCGGCGTTTATCCGGGCCCCGCGGGCGGAAGCGGCGTTTTCATACCCGGCCCGGATCGCCGCCGGACGGGCTTCATCGCGCCGCCGATTGCTGATAAGAGAGCCGTCCGCCGGGGCCGGAAGCCCCCGCCGGGCCTGTAGCTCAATTGGTTAGAGCTGGCGGCTCATAACCGCTAGGTTGGGGGTTCGAGTCCCTCCGGGCCCACCAAGCTTCGCAACTTGGCGAGCGTAGCGAACTTAGTAAGAAGCCAGCCCGGCGTAGCCGACGACGTGACGGTTTTAAAATGCTTCGCCCGGTTAGCGTCTCTGACCGATGTTTGTTCGGTCAGCTCTGTCGCATCCACGATCCGGCTTCTGTTTCAATTTTTCCGGCCGCAGTGGCTTGGCGTGAGCGCTTTGCGCCGCGCCTGTCGGTAATATTTTCTGGCTCATGAGGCGCCGGTATGAGCCGGGTCGACTATTATTCCATAGTCTGAAATCAATTCCTTAAACCGGAACGCTGAACCGTGCTGCATTCGCTAATGCTGAAACGGTTATGCATTGTCCAATATTACAGGCGTAACGTGTAATTGTTTTGTTTGATCGTTTACTTCGTACGTAAACAGACAATTAGCCGATTTGATGCAAAGTCAATAATTATTGCTTGGAGGCATCATGCTCAGTATAGCAATCAATAGCAATGCGGCGAAGCGCCGCCATCAGTTGCGTCGATCGCAGGCGGGATCAGCGGCGGTTGAGTTTGCGATCATCGCGCCGGTGTTCATATTCATGATGGTTGGCATGCTGGCGTTCGGCATCTATTTGAGCGCGGCGCACAGCATTCGGCAGCTTTCCGCGGACGCAGCGCGCGCATCCATACCAGGGCTGACGGAGAATGAACGGACTGCGCTGGCAACAGCTTTTGTCGCGAACAGCGCCGGCCGCTACGCCTTTATCGATCCTGAACGCCTCAAGGTGACTGTGAAGGACAGTGAGGAGTATGAGAACCGCTTCGATGTTGAGCTTCAATATGACGCCAGCAAGCTTCCGATCTGGAATCTTTCCACGATCGTACCGCTGCCCGGCAAGACAATTGTCGGCGTGACTACCATCCAGAACGGAGGCGTCTAGGTCATGTCTAGGACATCAGGCTCTTGGCTGGCGAACTAAACAGATTCCGCAAGGATGCGGCCGGCGCAATCAGCATGATTTTCATGCTGTATCTGCCGGTGGGGGTGTTCTGCCTGGGATTCGCCATCGATCTCATGATGGTCCATCTCGAACGGCGGAACGCGCAAGGCGTCGTGGACGTCGCCGCCATCATGGCGGCGGAATATCTCACCAATCAGGAAGGTGTCGCGCGCAATATTCTTGAACTCAACGGGCTTGATACAATCAGCCAGGTTGAACTTGGCAATCTCGGCGAAGAAGAGGCCAGGGAAAAACTCGAAACGCATGCTGAAGTGCAGGTTGAGCCGGGGCGGTACGAAGCCGATGCGGGCAAAGCCTATGCGGACCGGTTTGTGCCGGGCGCAACGCCTTACAATGCGGCGCGTGTCACAATGTCGAAAAAGGCGGATCTTTATTTCATGAAAAGCCGGTTCGGCGCGCCGACGGTGGAGGTGTCGGCGACGGCCGCGCGTCAGGAACTGGCGGCGTTCTCTGTCGGCTCGCGGCTGGCGAGCCTTAATGAAGGGCTGGTGAATGAATTGCTGAGCGCGATGATCGGTTCCAAGATCAGCCTCAGCGTACTCGACTATAACGCTTTGCTCGATACGGATGTCGAGCTTTTTGAATTTCTTGATGCGCTCGCAACGCGCATGAACATTACCGCCGGCGATTACGATAACATGCTCGACAGCGATCCGACGCTGAAAGACGTGTTGCAGGCGATGATCGACGCCGGCGGCGCGGGGCCGGGCGCGACGGCGCTTTCCAGCATTAACGGCGCGCTTTACGGTCCGGCGGACAAGATCGATCTGAGAAAGGCGATTGGGCTCGGTCCGGCGGGCGAGATTGAACTGGGGGCGGCTGACGCGAAGGGTTTCCCCGCTAACGTATCGATGTTTGACCTTGTTTTCGCCAACGCCGTGGTGCTGAACGGAGAAGGCCTTGTAACGCTCGATCTCACGGCGGCTGCGCCGGGCCTTCTCTCGATAGTGGCGATGCTTGAAATCGGCGAGCCGATGCAGTCTTCGCCCTGGCTTTCGGTAGGGCGCTACGGCGAGACCGTTTCTAACACGCAAATCCGATTTTATCTTGAGGCGAAAGCGGGGGGAGAAGGCCTGCTTTCCTCGACGGAAGTCCGCCTGCCGCTCTATCTGGAAGTCGCCCGCGCGGAAGGCGAACTGCGCAGCGTCAGTTGTCCCGGCGGCGATATTCAAGGCGTCGTCGTTACGCTTGAAGGCGCGTCATCTTTGGCGGACGCCTGGATCGGCGATGTCGACTTGACGAAGAAGCACAAGGACAAGAACTATGTGAAGAAAGCCAAACTGATTTCGGCGCCTGGTCTTGTGGCTTTTGGCGAGGCTTATGTTGGAACGACGCCTGAAGCCGGCGAAGAGTTGTCGTTCACCTGGGACGATATACAAAAAGGCGTTGTCAAATCCACCGATACGAAAAACGCAGCCGGAAAATTGATATCTTCACTGATCGGCGAACTCGATCTCGAAGCGAAAGTCCTGGGCCTTGGGCTGAAAACCGACGGGCTTGCCAAAAGCGCTTTGCGCGAAACCCTGAAAAAAATGGCTGATCCTGTCGGCGAGCTTGTCGATCAGGTGTTGGCGTCGATTGGCGTTAAGGTTGGGGAAGGCGATTACATGGTCAATGGCGTTAAGTGCAATCGTGCGGTGCTGGTCGAATAAAGTCCTGTCTTGAAAACGGCGCCCGCCGGAAAATTCTATATTACCGAATGCATTTCGCAGATAGCAGGGCTATGTCTGTCATTTGTTTGTGGTTTCAGATTGCAAAAAAAATAAAATCACTTTATCAGGCGTAAACGCCCTGCAGAAAGCAAGGGTTTTCAGGACAGTCTGAAAGGGTGAAACCCATTTCAACCTTATTGCGGGGGAGCAATGGGCATGCAGCATTTGCGCGTGCAAGAGCCGCCATGTGAAGATGACGCCCAAAGCGCGTCCTCAACCATCAAATCAGTCGGCATTGCTTGTCAGATTCTGGAAATCGTCGCCCAAAACGCAGGACGCCTTTCGCTCAAACTTATCAGCAATCGCGCGGGTATCTCGCCGAGCAAGGCTCATCGATATGTACAAACACTCTGTGCGTCAGGCTTGCTGAGCCAGACCCACAAATCCGGCAACTATGATATGGGCGTCACCGCCCTGAGAATTGGCCTCGCGGCCGTCAGCCGTATAGATGTCATCAACCGCGCCGGGGAGGCCCTTTCGGAATTGTCGGAACATATTCAGGCCGATGTGTTCATCACGGTCTGGAGCAGCATGGGGCCGACAGTCGTGCGTTTCGAACGGTGGCGCCGCCCGTCCATTTCGATGGTCGGGCCAGGCTCGGCGTTTCCATTACTGACAACGTCGACCGGTATGATTTTTATCGCCTACGCCTCTCCCGATCTGATCAGCGATGTCCTGCAGCAAGAAATCCGGCGTTCTCCCGATCTGAAAACGATGCCGACGCTGGAAGTCATCAGGAAATATTCTCATGTCAGGAATGCGGGATATGCTTATACCGCCAATACAGGCGCGGGAAGGCAATCTGCTTCTGCGCCGATCCTGACGCTGAACGACAAGCTGATCGCGGCTGTTACTTTCGTGTCCGCAGATCCGCTTTCGATTGACTCTTCAGGGGATCATGTCCGCCATCTGGTGGCGTTCAGCCGGCGTCACTCCCTGCCGAAATCCGGTTTCGAGGAACCGTCGCCTTTGGAGAGCGCGCTCGCCGTCTAGCGCTATCGCCTATTCCATGATGTCTTCGTTCCAGAGCGCCGGATTTGCCGCGATAAACGAGGCCATCAGCGCAATCGAGTCGGCGTGCGCAGCGTCGATAACCTCTACGCCGCGTTCTCGCAGAAAGTCTTCATTACCGCCGAAATTTTCAAGGTCGTTGATGACGACGCGAGGAATCTTGAACTGAACAATTGTTCCGGAGCACATCATGCACGGCGAGAGCGAGGTATAAAGGGTCGTATCCCGATAGGTGGCTTGCCGGCCGGCCTTGCGCAAGCAGTCCATTTCTCCGTGTGCGATGGGATCGCCCATCTGAACGCGCTGATTGTGTCCGCTGGCGAGAATTTTATCTCCGCGAGCCAGCACTGAGCCGATCGGCAGCCCGCCGGCGTCTGCGCTTTTCTTTGCTTCCATATAGGCGAGCTCAATAAATCGGCGGTCCCAGTCGGTCAGCATGATGTCACCTCTCTTGGCGGCGGGTCCTTGTTGATGGACTTTAGGGACCGGATCGCGGATAACAAGCAGAACTCCTTTTTCTCCCGTCTGATGAGCCGAAACCATGTCCGCATCCTTTACGCTGGTCGACCATCCTCTCATTCAGCACAAGCTGACGATCCTGCGCCAGAAATCGACGGCGACGGCGCAGTTCCGCCAGGTGATGCGCGAAATCGCGTTCGTCTTGGGCTGCGAAGTCACCAAGGATCTGGCGCTCGGGGAAAAGGAAATCGAAACTCCGCTGGAGAAGGGCGCATTTCCCTACCTGCAGGGCAAGAAACTGTGTTTCGTGTCGATCCTGCGCGCCGGCAACGGGTTTCTGGACGGACTCCTCGATCTCGTTCCGTCGGCCCGTGTCGGTCATGTCGGCATCTATCGCAATCCCGAGACGCTTGAGGCGGTCCGGTATTATTTCAAGGTTCCCGATGCGCTCGGCGAACGCCAGATTGTGCTGGTCGACCCGATGCTCGCTACCGGCGGCACGGCGATCGCGGCCGCCCATGAGCTGAAACAGAATGGAGCGCGCCAGATCAAGTTCATGTGCTTGGTCGCGGCTCCGGAGGGGGTCGAGGCGTTGAGCGCGGCCCATCCGGACATTCCGATTATCGCCGCCGCGCTGGACCGGCGGCTCAACGACCACGGCTATATCGTGCCGGGGCTCGGGGATGCGGGAGACCGCATGTACGGAACAAAGGGCTAATCCGGCCAATATTCCGCCATTTCCTGCCTTTCCTTGGCTGCGAAAAGAATTGAATTAATAAAAACAATGCTTTAAGTCTTAAGCATGAATTTTGATATCAAGACGCATGCCCGAAAGTATGCGCCGGTATATGGAGAACATGACTTCTCCGACCATCTGCCGATGACCATGACGGCGCTCGACAAGATCGGGGCCGATGGTGACACGAGCGCAAGATTCGCGAGAATCTACGCAAAGCGGCTGCGGCGCAAAAAAGTTGGGGAAAAGTCGATCGATCCGTTGCTTCTCTCCGCACGGGCCGGCGATCCCAGCGTCTATCCGCAAGCCCTGAACTTTTTCGGGGAGGCGATCGAGCGTGACGGACGGGCCGCCGTACTGGCCGCCTATCTTCCCGAGCTGACGAACTCCATCGCGACGGCCGCCTTTCACGGGATTATCCGCACGGCTTACGGGCTCATCGCCAACGAGGATGCGGAAATCGCCGCCGGCCTCGCCTATTGGTGGTCCCGCGCCGAACCGGTCTCGTTTACGCGGTCGATCGGGGCGGCGAACAACGATGCGGACACGCTGGTCGATGACGTGGCTGCGGCGTTCAAGCGCTACGGCAAAAAGCTGAACCTCGATCAGCCGACCATCTCGGCGCGCATGGCGGAGGTGTTCACACACCCGCGGATCGGCGCCGCGCTGAACAAAGCCGCGGCGGCGGATGTCTCTTTCGACAAGATCGCGGCGCAGGCGCTGCGCATTTATCTCGCCACGGACGACTTTACGGCGTTGCATTGCGTGACCGGCGTTCATGCGGCGCGGGTGTTGTCCGAACATGTAGTGATGAACGACGTCGACTTGCGCAAATCGCTGTGGGGCGGATTGTGCGCGGCTTACGCGTCGATTGGCGCGCCCGAGCCCGCGGCCTTGACCCCGGCGCCGGCGAAAGCGCCGGATTGGCATGTCATTTTCTCAGCGGCGCAATCATCCGATGACGAACATGATATCAAATTCGTCTTCTCCTGCCATGAAGAAGCTCGCCATTACGGGCGCGACGCGCATTACCGTCATGCGGCGGCGTCGCGGCTGGGCCTCATTGGCGACTAGACGCCGGCGCGGCTCTGCTACTTTTTTGCAGCCTTTTTGGCGGCGTCGATTTTATCTTTGAGTATCGATTCGTGATAGCCGTTCATCACGTCAATAAAAGACCCGTCGAGGGTGGCGATCACGAAGGTGGGCGTGCCGCGGAGATTCATCTCCGCCATCATTGCATGATTTTGCGTAATCGCGGCGATCACGGGTTCGCTTTCGGCGTCCTCGCCAAGCTTGGCCGTGTCGAGGCCTTGCTGTTTGGCGATTTCAAAGATGCGCTCCTTTTTGAGCATGCCGGACGCTTCCATCATGGCGAAATGAAAGTCGAGGAATTTTCCCTGCTCCTTGGCGGCGAGCGAGGCTTGGGCGGCGAAGTCCGACTCTTCTGACAGGGTTGGCAGTTCGCGGAAGATGAATTTCACGGCCGGATCGCGAGCAAGCATCTGCTGGATCTGCGGCGTCGCTCTTTTGCAGACCGAGCAATGATAATCGAACAATTCGACTACCGCGACTTTGGCCTTGTCCGGGTTCTTGCCCGCGACAAAGCTTGTCGCCGGGTCGAGCAGCGCGGGAAGTATATTCGGCGCGGCTTCCTTGGCGTAGGCGATCTCGCGTTCTTTCCGGCGCTGGCCGTATTCATTGATCGACTGGATGAGAATATCCGGGTTATCCATGATGTACTGGCGGACGATTTGCCGGATTTCGTCTTCCTCAAGCTGAGAGAAAGACGTGCTGATATGCCGGCTGGCCTCGGTTTGCACAGCTTCGTCCTGGCGCGCCGATGAATAAGCGACAATCAACGCGCCAAGGCTGAACGCCCCGGCCATCGCCGCTCCGATTGCTAGTTTGAGTTTCATAGTCGCGCCCCCTGCAAAACCAACTGTCTCATGCTTGTGTTTAAGTTACCGTAACTAAGCCGCCAGCGCTATTTCGCGCCGCCCGGAATGGGATCTGGCACTTCCGGGCGTTTATTGTCGCGGCCAGGTATTGTTTCGGGGCCAGGGACGCTTTCCGTGGAAGCTTCAGGAAGCGGCAGGCTTTCGCCTTCCGGCTGGGTGACGCGGATGATGTCGGCGGCGCGGCGCCATTCCGGCGTACCGCTTTTGAGCCGCGTGATCGCACGCCGGGCGAACTGGTTGGCGGCCGGCTCCGCGCCGGCGTGGTAGCGGGATTCAGCGGTCGCCAGCAGCGCCATCGGTTCGTCGCCCAGCTCGCCGTATGCGCGGGCAAGCTCGAACCACCCGAAACCGTTATCCGGTTCCAGCAAGAGCGCGCGCTTGAACTCCTCAACGGCTTTCTCGCGATTGGCCGGGTCCAGGGATCCGAGGAGGGCGCGCCCGAGATTGATCCGCAAAAGGGCGTTGTCGGGAAGATATTTCACAGAAAGCCGGTGCGGCTCGATCGCCTCGTCGGACCGGCCGAACTCGAACAGCATCTGCCCCTCAAGCTCGTGAAAATAAGGATTCTCCGGCTGCGCGGCCGTCAAGGTGCGAATTTCATCGAGGGCCTTGTCCATTTGCGATGTGCGATAATAAGCGACGGCGCGCCCGTAATGGGCCGGTCCCGATTGATCCGTTAGCGGATAGTACCGCAACGTCGACACGGGATCATGCAGGAAGCCCCGGATCTTCGCCTGGATGTATTTCAGGCGCTCAATCGATTGAGGACTGTCTTTCACATCGTAATAGGGCGAGGCTTCAGCCCGTTGCTGAAGAGCAGTAAGGCGCTCATTGGCGAGCGGGTGGGACTGATAATAGGGAACGATTTGCTGGCTGCGGATGATCTGCGAGTTACGCATCTTGCGCCAGACTTCGAGCGCGCCCTTGCTCGAATGGCCGAGCCGGTCGAGATAGGTCACGGAGGACTGGTCGGCGGTCGCTTCCTGTCCGCGGCTGTACCGCAGATAATTGGCGAGCCCGACCTGCTGGCCGAAACCGAGCGCCGCCATGCTGGCTTCCGGCGCGCCCGCCGCAATGGCGGCGCCGGCGAGCACCAGCCCGAGGATCATTGAACGTCCGGCTTTGTTGATCGCATCCTGAGAGCGGGCGGAGTGGCCGCCGGCGAGGTGGCCGGCTTCATGGGCGATGACCGCTTCCATCTGGTTGGGCGTATCGACGGTCGTCAACAGACCGCTGTTGACGCCCATGTAACGTCCGCCGGCGAACGCGTTAAACGTACCGTCATTGACGATCACGATTTCGATGGAGTCTTCATTAAGCCCAGCGGCCCGAAAAATCGGGCGGGCGTACTCGTCGATGAATTTCTCGATTTCCGCGTCGCGCAGCAGGGAGATGCTTTGCGCCTGGGCGGCTGCGCCGGAGAAGGCGATGCTGCCCGCCGCGAGACTCAGCAAAATCTTACGCAAGTTCACGAATGATCACTCCGTCAATCCGACCCGCACAGTGTAGGCCCTCATTGCGGCGATTTCGAGATCGACAGCCCATGGGCGCCCGATTTGTGATGTGGCGAAAGGCCCTGCGCCGCCTGCAACGGGGCGCAGGGATATCCGCCGCTCAGCCGAGCGCGCGCTGCCACCAGCCTTTGCGGGCCGGCTTTTTGGGCGAAGATTCCGCTTCCGCCGGTTCTGCTTCGGCTGGCGCCTCTGCTTGATTGGCCTCAGGGACCTCCGTCTCGGCCGCCGGCGCATCGTCATGGGATGATGCGCCGTTTACGGTTTCTTCAGCAGACGACTCGAGCCGCGCCTCGTCGGCGCTTTCTTCCTGGTCGGGCGAGGGCGCCTGCTCGGCGGCGTCCTTTTCCGCCTCGCCGCCGTCTTCAGTGGCTGAACGGCTATCTTCCTCGCCGCGGCTGTCTTCAGACGCGCCTTCCTGGCCATCATTGTTGCGGCGATTGCGTCTCCCGCCGCGCCGTCCGCGCCGGCGGCGCTTGCGTTTGCCGTCGCCGCGATCTTCATCGTCCTGATCGCGTGCGGCGCGTTCTTCCGGGTCGCCGCTGTCGTCGTCAGATGACGTCTCTTCATCGGCGGCGGCGTTCTCGGGCGCGTCATTGTCGGTGCGATCCTTACGCCGGCGCCGGCGGCGGCGTTTGCGTCCGCCGCGCTGTTCGTCGCCGTCTTCGGTGGCTTCCTGTTCCGGGGCTTCGTCTTCCTCGTCATCCTCGACGATGATCGCCTCGGTCTGGTCGGCGCGAATGAAAGCGCGTTCGCCTTCGACTTCGCGGGGCACGCCGCCTTTTTCCAGATCATAAGCGTCGCCCGCCTTGTCCGGATCGGCGACGATTTCAACCTTGACCCCGTTATTGTCCTCAATGCGCTGCAACCAGTCGCGGTTGTGATTGAGAACATGCTGGCTCACATCGAGCGAAGCGCGCACGACAATCCGGCCGACCTTGCCGGACAGGGCTTCGCCCTCGATCGCGCGCAGGATCCTGAGCGCGGCCATTTCATGAGAGCGGATAACGCCGGCGCCCGAGCAGGTCGGGCAAGCTTGCGTGGTGCCGTCGACAATGCCTGAACGGCGGCGCTGGCGGGAAAGTTCGAGCAGGCCGAACGGCGAGATGCGGCCAAGCTGGACCCGCGCGCGGTCGGTTTTCATCGCTTCCTTGAGCGCCCGTTCAACCTTGCGGTTATTGCGCTGCTCTTCCATGTCGATGAAATCGAGCACGATCAGGCCGGCCAGGTCGCGCAGTCGGAACTGGCGCGCGGCCTCTTCGGCGGCTTCGATATTCGTGCGCAGGGCGGTTTGTTCAATATTGCGTTCGCGCGTCGCGCGGCCGGAGTTGACGTCGATGGCGACGAGCGCTTCGGTCTGGTGAATAACGATATAGCCGCCGGATTTCAGCCGCACGGTTGGCTGGTACATGCCGTCAAGTTGGGATTCGACGCCGTATTTCAGGAAGATCGGCGTGCGTTCCTTGTAGGGCTGCACGTTCTTCGCGTGAGACGGCATCAGCATTTTCATGAAGTCTTTGGCTTCGCGATAGCCGGTTTCGCCCTCGACGAGCACCTTTGAGATGTCCTTGTCATAAAGGTCGCGAATGGCGCGCTTGATGAGGCTCGCTTCCTCGTAGACGAGGCAAGGGGCGATTGATTTTAAGGTCAGACTGCGGATGTTTTCCCACAGACGCAGTAGATAATCGTAATCCCGCTTGATTTCGGTCTTGGTGCGCTTGGCGCCGGCGGTGCGGATGATCAGCCCCATGCCCTGCGGCACCTCGAGGCTGTCGACGACCCGGCGCAAACGCCGGCGATCCGATGAGTTGGCGATCTTGCGGGAAATGCCGCCGCCGCGAGCGGTGTTCGGCATCAGCACGCAATAGCGGCCGGCGAGGGAAAGATATGTCGTCAGCGCCGCGCCCTTGTTGCCGCGTTCTTCCTTGACGACCTGCACAAGCAGGATCTGGCGGCGCTTGATGACTTCCTGGATCTTGTAATTGCGCAGCAGTTGCGAACGTTTGCGCTTGGCGTCCTTATAGCGTTCGAAAAGCGCCTCGCGATCCTTGCGCCCTTTGTCAGAGGCGACGACGTCTTCATCGTCTTCGGCGGTTTCTTCTTCCTCTTCGATTTCGACCGCGTCTTCTTCCGGGGCGCCGTCCTCGTTTCCGGACGCCTCTAAATCGACCCAGGGTTGTTCGTCGCCATCAGCGCCGGCGTCGCCGGATTCATCGGCGTCATCATCCGTGTCGTCAGCATCGTCTGCTTTTTTGACGTCTTCTTCTTCCTCTTCTTCCTCATCCGCATCGTCACGAGATTCGTCTGAATCATCCTCGTCATCGGCGTCCGTATCATCGCCCGCCTTGAGCTTTTCCGACGTTTCGGCGTCGCCCTCGTCAGCGGACTCCGCTTTTACATCCTCAGCGTGATCGTCGCCGTGATGGTGGTCATCATCGCCGTCATCCTCGTCTCCGCGCTGGGCGAGTTCGAGCTGCGCGGCGAGTTCGGCGACTTCATGTTCCGCCGCCTGCAGCGCTTCGCGGTCGGCAACAGGGATCTGGTAATAATCCGGATGGATTTCGCTGAAGGCGAGGAAACCGTGCCGGTTGCCGCCGAAATCGACAAAGGCCGCCTGGAGCGAGGGTTCGACGCGGGTGACCCGCGCGAGGAAGATGTTGCCTCTAAGCGGCTTCTTGGCGGCGGATTCGAAGTCGAAGTCTTCGATTTTCTTGTTTTGCCCAAGTAGGGCGACACGGACCTCTTCCGGGTGGGCCGCGTCGATCAGCATTCTTTTTGTCATTGAATAAGGCTCCGCAATGCGGGCCGGAGGCCGTCGCATTGGCTGTGTTGGGACGCCATGGCGCGAGCGCGGCCATCGCCGTAAAGGCCTGACGATGCGCCCGTTTCAGGGAGCTGTCAGTGGTCATATGCGCATCTTGCAACATTGGCGAAATCTGTTGGCGCCGGCTTGCGCCGGCAGGGTTCTCAGCGGCGTATTTCACGCCTTGCGCTCCGCGCGTCGGTTTGGGGCGTTCGCCCCTAGCTCGCGGGCCGGCGTCAGGGAGCTGCCGGCGCTGGTACCAGGAAAGACGGGCTTGATCGCCGCGCCGTTCCGGAATTTTCTGCGGCGGGCCGATACTCCACGGGGGCCGCCATCATCAATCTGATATGCGATTAGGCGATTACGTCCGCCTTTCGCAAGCGATTTCTATACATGCCCAATATGGTGGAAAAAGAAAAGCCAGCCATTGGGTCGACTCAGTGTTCCATCAAGTCGTGGATAAAATATTAACGCAACGTTAATACTGAAGAAACAAGCTGGAGGTCCGGCTCAAGCCGAGGAATTAAGCGGATTTTCGGTGCGGACGTTCTTATTCCCCGGGACGCCGGCGGGTATGGATGGGCGGCGGTCATGAGCGAGCGCTTGAGTAAATTAACTGTTTTGACGGCTGCGGCGCTGCTGCTGGCCATTCTGCCCGCGCGCGCTTCCGAGCTTCTCGGCGTGCGGTTTGGCCCGGATGGGGAAAAAACCCGCGTGGTTTTCGACATCGAGGGCGCGCCGGTTTTCTCCATTTCCGGAGACGAACAAGGGCATGGGCGCTTATTGGTTGATTTTGCTGATCTTTCCATCAGCGCGGCCGACAACTCATTCCGCCCCGGCAAGGGCCATATCCAGCGATACGGCTTCGGGGCGGGCCCGGACGGCGCCACAAGAGCGGTGCTGGATTTCGGGCGGACAGCGAAAATAGTCGATAGCTTTCTGCTCGAGCCCAAGGACGGCGTGACCAGGCACCGGCTGGTGATCGACCTTGAAAGCGCCGACAAGAAAGCATTTTTGGCAAGCCTGCCAAAGCCTTATCCGGATCTCGCCTCGGTGATCGAAGAGGCGACCTCGGTAGAGACTGTGCCTGACCCCGATCCGGTGGCGGCGCCGCCGAGTCCCTCCCAAAAGCAGGTCGCCCTCCCGCAGGTGAGCCAACCGGCTGAAAAGCTGGTCGTGGTGATCGATCCCGGTCACGGCGGCGGCGATCCCGGCTCCCAGGGGCAGAGTGGGACGCTTGAAAAACACGTCACGCTCGCCGCCGCGAAGGAGCTTGAGGACATCCTGACCAAACGCGGGCGATATGAGGTCGTTCTCACGCGCAATTCAGACAAGGACTCCCGGATCAAATCGAGCCAGCGGGATGAACTGGCGCGGCGCGAGGCTTTGGCGCGGGAGGCCGGCGCTGAACTCTTCATCTCTCTCCATGCCGATGCGCTGGCCGAAAAAGCCGTGCGGGGCGGTTCGGTCTACACCCTCTCCGAACAAGGCACGGAGCGTTCGGCCAAAATCGCCAAATCCGAGGGTGATTACGTTGTTTACGACCTCGATCTCGAACGGGCTGAAAACCTCGATCAGGTGGCGAAAAGCATCATGCTCGACGTCGCCCAGGATCGGACCATTACCGCGTCCTCACAGCTCGCCGACGCCCTGATTGACAATCTCACCGGCAAAACGCCGCTTCTCAACAGGTCGCATCGGACCGGCGATCTGCGCGTGTTGCTGGCCCCGGACGTGCCGGCGGTGCTGCTCGAAATGGCGTTTATTTCCAACGCGAAGGATGAGGCGAATCTCAACTCCCCGGTGTGGCGGAAGAGAGCCATGACGGCGGTGGCGGATGCGATCGACCAGTATTTCGAGGAACATCAGCCAAGACGCGTCGCTGGCAGCGCAGCCGGGGGCGCGAGATAAACGCCGTTATGGCGGATTTGAAGGCTATTATGGGACGCTTGCGCCTCGCTGCCGTCCAAATTATGCGGTAAGGAAGATTACGGACGCAGGGACGGGCGTCGAGGCGAGAGAGGGCGACTCAGCGGTTGTGCGGGCGTATATCGAATGAGCAATCACGACGATAATCCGGAATTCGAAGATGAGGACGGTCTCGACAAGCGCGAGGCCGCCGGCCGCGATGAGGAACCCGAGATCGAGGACGACATGTTCGCCTCGGACGACGAGGAAGAGGACGCCGCCGCCTTTGATGAGGATGAATACGGCGCTGACGACGATGGCGATGCTGAGTTCGCCGATGACGGCGATCTGCATGATGAGGCCGGATTTGAGGACGAGGCCGCTGATGAAGACGGCGATCTGGACGAAACGGGTTTTGAAGATGCCGATCCTGAAGATGCTGGAGAGATCGTGCTCGGAAGAGACGATATCTCCGATGAAGCCGATGCGCATGAGGGCGGGCTATTCGCCGCGCCAATGCGAGAGCCGCGCGCTCATCCGGCGCCGAAAGCAACAGGCGGGTCCGGCGGCGGCCTGGCGGCGCTCATGATCAGATATGCCGGTATCGGTTTCGCCATCGCTGCGTTATGCGCGATCGGCGCAGCGATTTTCGCCGGTCTTTACCTCAACCGTCTCAATCAGAACCTGCCCGATTATCAGGTGCTTTCAGAATATGCGCCGCCGGTGACGACGAGGGTCTATGCAGGCGACGGATCGCTGGTCGCGGAATTCGCGCGTGAACGTCGCTTGTTCGTGCCGATCGAGTCGATGCCCGATCATGTCAAATACGCGTTCGTGTCGGCGGAAGACAAATCCTTCTACACCCATGAAGGCCTCGATTTCCGCGGTCTCATAAGGGCCCAGGTTTCCAATATCGGCAATATCCTGCGCGGTCGGCGCCTTGAAGGCGGATCGACGATCACCCAGCAGGTCGCAAAGAACTTCCTTCTCTCTTCCGAGCAGCGCGTCGAACGGAAAATGCGCGAAATGCTCATCGCCAGAAAGATGGAGCGGACCTTTACCAAGGACCATATTCTCGAGCTCTATCTCAACGAGATTTATCTCGGCAATCGCTCTTACGGCGTCGCCGCCGCCGCGCTCAATTACTTCGACAAGTCGCTCGACGATCTGACCATCGCCGAGGCCGCCTATCTCGCCGCCATCACCAAGGGGCCGAGCAACTATCATCCGATTGAGAACGAGAAGCGTGCAGTCGCCCGGCGCAACTGGGTGATTGGCCGCCTTGAAGAAGACGGGCGCATCACCGCAGAGGAAGCGGACGAAGCCAAGGCGCAGCCGCTTGGGGCGCAGATCGCGCCGCCGCTCGGCGCCCGCGACTGGACGATGGAATATTTCGCCGAGGAAGTTCGTAAGCAGATCGTCGACCTTTACGGCGTTGAGGCGCTTTACGACGGCGGCCTTGCGGTTCGGACGTCTGTCGACCCGCGGCTTCAGAAAACCGCCGGTCGCGCGCTGCGCCGCTGGCTCACCGCCTATGACCGCCGCCATGGCTGGCGCGGTCCAATCGATCGCATGGAAACGGTTGGTGAGGAGTGGGCCGAACCTTTCGCAGAAAAACTCAAAGAGCTGCGCGACACCCGCGCCATTTCGGACGATCTCGCGCCCTGGCGTCCGGCGCTTGTGCTTGCCGCTGATGAAAGCGCGGCGACTATCGGTTTTGAAGACGGCGCCGAAGGGACGGTTCCCCTCGCGGAAGTGAAATGGGCGCGGGATTATATTTCCGCGAATGAAGAGGGCGAAGAAATCGCCGCTGTGAGCGACGTCCTTGCGGCTGGCGATATCGTCTATGTCACGCCTGCTGCGGCGTCGGCTGAAGAGGAAACGACAGATCCGGAAAAAGAAATCATCCCTGACGACGAAGCCGCCGCAGAAGCGGCGATGACCGCGGCGGACGTCAGCTACGCCTTGCGTCAGGTTCCGGCGATCAATGGCGGACTCATCGCCATAGATCCGCATACCGGCCGCGTACTCGCCATGGTCGGCGGTTTTTCCTTCCAGCTTTCGGAGTTCAATCGCGCTGTGCAGGCGGAACGCCAGCCGGGCTCGACATTCAAGCCGTTCGTTTATTCCGTCGCTCTCGACAGCGGCTACACGCCATCCTCAATTGTGCTTGATGCGCCGTTCGTCGCGCCGGGCGTCGATAGCTGGTATAAACCGGGGAATTACATAGAAGGCCGGTATTACGGCGAGAGCACTTTGCGTCTCGGCATTGAACAATCGCGTAACACGATGACGGCGCGTTTGGCGCAGGACCTCGGCATCGGCCGCATCGTCGATTACATTGAGCGTTTCCATCTTTCGGACAGGTTGCCGCGTGAACTGGCGATTTCGCTCGGCGCCGGCGAGACGACGCTGATGCGGATCACGGCGGCCTATTCGATCTTCGTCAATGGCGGCAAGCGCGTCGAGCCCAATCTCATCGACCGGATCCAGGACCGCACCGGTGAGACGATTTACAAGCGCGACAAGCGCGAGTGCTTCAATTGCAATTCGGATGTGTGGTCCGGCCAGACTGAGCCGCAGCTCCCCGACGCGCGCGCGCAGGCGATGGATCCGCGCACTGCGTTCCAGATCACATCGATCCTTGAAGGCGTTGTGATCCGCGGCACCGGCTCTGCAGTCCGGCGTGTGAGCAACGGCAAGCCGCTCGCCGGCAAGACCGGCACCACCAATGATTACAAGGACGCGTGGTTCGTCGGATTCTCGCCGGACCTCGCCGCCGGCGTCTATGTCGGGTTCGACATGCCGCAGACTCTCGGTCAGGGCGAAGCGGGCGGTCAGGTCGCCGCGCCGATCTTCGCTGACTTCATGGTCGACGCGCTTAAAGACGTTCCCGGCATCCCGTTCCGCGTGCCGTCAGGCATCCGGCTGGTGCGGGTCAATGCGAAGACGGGCCGTCCGGCGACGCCTGGCGATTCGAATGTCATTCTTGAAGCGTTCAAGACCGATGATGTGATCGGCGCCGGCCCCTCCGGCGACGATCTTTATCTCGATCCCCTGAGCGCCGCGCCGACCGCCGGCGGCGCGCAGGACGATGAGCTGGGCGGTATTTACTAGCCGCTCCAACATCCTCATATAAGCGGCTTCAATTTTGAGGAGAGCCCGCATGCGCGCGGAAATGGAAACACTCGCAAGACAAACGAGGCAGTCGCTTGAACTGCTGAGGAGGCGTCTTTGACTGGGACAAGGCGCAACGCGAGCTCGACGAATTAAACGCAAGGGCGGAAGACCCTGCGCTCTGGGACAATCCGGAAGAAGCGCAGGGCCTCATGCAAAAGCGCAACGCGCTCGAAGCCCAGATGAACGCCATCGGCGAAATCGAGGGTGAGCTTGACGACATTATCGGGCTTGAAGAGCTCGCCGCCGAGGAAGGCGACGAGGCGAGCCTTGGCGAAACCCTTTCCATGATGAAGGCGCTGAAAGCGCGCGCCGCGCAGGCCGAGATCGAGGCGCTGCTCTCTGGCGAGGCGGACGGCAACAACTGTTTCCTCGAAGTTCATCCAGGCGCCGGCGGCACTGAGTCCAATGACTGGGCCTCGATGCTGCTCCGCATGTATGTGCGCTGGGCGGAAAAGCGCGGCATGAAGGTCGACGTCATCGAACAGCAGGCCGGCGATGAGGCCGGGATCAAATCGGCGACAATTCACGTCAAGGGGCACAACGCTTATGGCTGGCTGAAGACCGAGTCTGGCGTTCACCGGCTGGTTCGCATCTCGCCATTCGATTCCAATGCGCGCCGGCACACGTCGTTTGCGTCTGTCTGGGTCTATCCGGAGATCGACGACAAGATTGAAATCGAGGTCAATGAGAGCGACTGCCGCATCGATACGTTCCGCGCATCGGGCGCCGGCGGGCAGCATGTGAACACGACGGACTCGGCGGTGCGGATCACGCACGAGCCGACCGGCATCGTCGTTCAGTGCCAGAACGAACGCTCGCAGCACAAGAACCGCGCCACCGCCTGGAACATGCTGCGCGCGCGGCTTTACGAACTCGAACTGCAAAAGCGTGAAGAAGAAGCGGCGAAAACCGAAGCCGGAAAAACCGATATCGGTTGGGGCCACCAGATCCGGTCCTATGTGCTGCAGCCCTATCAGATGGTGAAGGATCTAAGGACCCAGGTTGAAAAATCCGATCCTGATGCGGTGCTCGGCGGCGATCTTGACGCCTTTATGAGCGCCGCGCTGGCGCAACGCGTTTCAGGCGAGGCGGAATAGGGCCATCTCATTAACGAAACGTTTACCTTCATTAACAAAGGGTAAAAAGTGAATATGGTTAACGGCGTTTGCCGTTGACCATCCGCGTCCGGAGTAGTTCCATAAAGCCAGCGGACGCGGTCCCCCTCCCAAAACGTCCGCGACAAGGCAAGTGAACCACCAAGGAGTCACTGTTCGACGCAAAAAGCCAAGACGATCAAGAATCCCGACCCGCGCAATAGAACGCACTCGGAAAAATGAAGATCTATTTGGCCGGACAGGGATGATTGAGAAAAGCGCGGTCGTTAGCAGAACGACCGCGCTTTTTCTTTGAAGCGGCGGCTTCCTAGAACGGAAACAGAATGTCGTAGAGCTGCTGGCCGTAGCGCGGCTGCTGGACATCGGTGATCTGTCCGCGTCCGCCATAGGAAATGCGCGCTTCGGCGATCTGCGTATGGTTGATGCGGTTGGCGTTCGAAATGTCTTCCGGACGGATGATGCCGGTGACCGTGAGTTCGCGCAGCTCGTAATTGACGCGGACTTCCTGCTTGCCGGCGACAACGAGATTACCGTTCGGCAGGACCTCGGTCACGATCGCGGCGATGGTCAGCTCCACATCCTCGCGACGGTCGACCGAGCCCTCGCCGCGGCTTGTTGAGTCCGAGGAAAGATCGACGAGCGGCGAGGCCGATGCGCCGTCGGGGAGGGCGTCCACGAGCTTCTGCTCAAGTCCGCCGAAGGCCGGGATGTCGGCCTTTTCGCCGTTGGCGCGGCTGCGTTCGGTGGAGTTGTCGAGCCGCGCGCGGTCGTTGATGTCGATAACGATGGTGACGATATCGCCGGCGCGGCGCGCGCGCTGGTCCTTGAAAAAGGCTTTCGAACCAGGCCGCCACAGCGAATTGGCGTTGCGCTGTTCGGCGTGATTGGCGGGCATCGGTACGGTCACCTCGCGCGCGCCATACATCGCTTCCTGATTTTCCATGGGCGCCATTTCGGGCGCCTCGCCGATCGCCTTGATGCGGTCGACCGTGGAGCAGGCGGAAGCCGCGGCGGCGAGGAAGATGAGAACGAGAGGGCGGAAGTGGGTCATGAACTAGCCTTCCAGATTTGTTTGAGGCGCGCGCGGCGCGGCGACGCGTACGAGGTTCTCGCCGGCGACGACGCCTTTCAGCGTTCGTTCGCTCTGGATGTTCTGTATCGAGATGACGTCGCCTGCGGCGCCGGCGTTCATTGCGACCGCCTGATGCGTGAGCCGCAGGCCTTCCGCTGCATAGGTGACGGTGACGAGCGCGCCTTTCTTGATAAGCACCGGGGCAGCGACGTCCGATGAGCGGAGCGGCGTATCGGGACCGAGCGGGCGGCGGGCCTCCTTGCCGATCAGGGCCGCGGCGTCGCGTATATATTGTCCGGCGCGCATGCCGGCGCTTTCCCGGTAGGCGATGTCGGCTTCCGCGATGATCTCGCCGCGAGCGACCGGGCGGGTCAGCACGGCGTAGGTTTCGATAACGCGCGCGACGCCGGCGAAAGCAGCCGGCGTGTTGGCAAGGCGCACGACGAAGCGGCCCGAACGGGCGTTGTAGCTCATATGGCCGATTTCAACCGCGCCGGTGGTGACGAACGCCTGATCCGGATTGACGAGGGTGATTTCCGCGCCCTCCGGCATGCCGCGTTCAGAAAGCGCCGCTTCTATGTCGGGAAGAATGTCGCTGGCCTTGAGGGTGACCGGTTCGCTGGCTTTGGCAGACGCGATGATGGTCAGCAGAAACCACAGGCCGATCATCAGATAGCCGAGAAAACCGGGACGGGTAGCGCTGTTTTGGATGATCAGTTTGCGTTGCATGTCCGTTGTCTCGCGCTAGCGCTCCTTAGCCTTGCAGATTGGCGTTAACGGCCAGCATTTCGTCGGCGGTTTCGATCACCCGAGCGTTCATTTCATAGGCGCGCTGGGCGGCGATCAGGGCGGTGATCTCCTGAACCGGATCGACGTTTGATGTCTCGATAAAGCCCTGGAGGATCGTGCCGAAACCGGTATCGCCCGGATTACCGATAATCGGCTCGCCGGAGGCGGCGGTTTCGAGCAGGAGGTTGTCGCCGATCGCCTCAAGCCCGGACTCGTTGAAGAATGTCACGAGTTCAAGCTGGCCGAGTTCGCGCAGGTTCTGTTCGCCCGCGATCCGCGCCTCGACGACGCCGCTTTCCGATATCGAGATGTCGACGGCGTCTTCGGGAACGGTGATCCCGGGCGCGACCTCATAACCGTCTTCCGTCACGATCAGGCCGTCGGCGGAAATCGCGAAATTCCCCGCGCGGGTGTAGGCTTCCGCGCCGTCCGCCTGAAGCACGCGGAACAGGCCGCGCCCCGAAATCGCCAGATCGAAATCGTTGCCGGTCGCTGTGACGTTGCCCTGTTCGACAATGCGGTAGACCGAACCGGTTTTGACGCCTGTGCCGATCTGGATGCCGTTCGGGACGATAGTGCCGGTGTCGGCGGAGATCGCGCCCGGGCGCTCCAGCGTCTGGTAGAGAAGGTCCTGAAACTCTGCGCGCTGGCGTTTGAAGCCGACGGTGTTGAGGTTCGCGATGTTGTTGGAGATCACCTCCACATTGCGCTGTTGCGCAAGCATTCCTGTGGCGGCTGTGTTCAATGCATTCATGGGCCGGGGTCCTGTCAGGCTTCCTGGGTGAGGGTCCGCACCGCTTCGCGGGCGAGATCGTTGGCGGTTTCGATCACCTGCGCGGCGTTTTCATAAGCGCGCATGATGTCGATCATGCCGGTCATGGCGGCGATCGGCGATACGTTTGATATTTCAATGAACCCCTGGCGCAGATGCGCGCGGGGACTGGCGTAACCTTCGTTCTCCGCGGCGAAGAGATTGCCGCCGGCGCGGCGCAGCTCGCGCGGATCGTCAAAGTTGAATACGCCGAGTTCGCCAACTGGCGTTCCGTTCTGTTGCAGTTCGCCCTCGGGCGAGAGCAGCACCGGACCGGCTTCGGGGTCGAGCAGGATCGGCGCGCCGCTTCTGTCAAGCACCGCCGCGCCGTCGCGGTTTACGAGTTCGCCATACGCATTCAGACCGAAATGACCGTCCCGCGTGTAGCGCACGCCGGCCTCTGTCAGCACGGCGAAGAAACCTTCGCCGTCAATGGAGAAATCGAGCGGCGCATGGGTCTCCTGCACGCCCCCGGGCGTAAAGTCCGTGTACGAATCGGCGTCGTAGACAAGCGAGACAGTCGGATCGCCGCCGGCGCTTTCGATCACCGACACATATTCCCGGAAGCTTGCGTGTTCGGCCTTGAAGCCGGCGGTGGTCTGGTTCGCGATATTGTTGGCGGCGACGTCGAGCGCGCGCGCCAGCACGATCTGTTTCGACAGGGCCGCCGTGATCGCGTTTTCCATTTGTTAATCCATTTCCTCGGAGCGCTTTATTGGCGGACTTTTCCGCAAGCCGGGCGTCGCAATCGGCGTGCCAGCAAAAAATATAGCAAAAACAACTTGTTGCGTGCGCAGATCGCCGCCGGCGGGAAAATTTTGCCGGGCAAAAACCGCCGCCGAAACGGCTTTTTAACCGTGTTTGGCGCTCAATGGGCTGTCGACAACAAACGGGCAACGGATCTTAAAGGGATGGCGCAAGCATCAGCGCTGACGGAAGGCATGAACGGAGCGCGCCTGCGTGTGCGTACGCCCGGCAAATATATCGTTCTGTTCGGGTTTCTGCCGGTTGCGCTTCTTGCGATCGGCGCGGGCTACTGGCTGAATCAGCGCGCGGGAAGCGCCGACATTGCGGCGCTTGAATATCGCAAGAGCAATGAAGGCGTGCGCGCCGCCTATTACAATCTTTCCGAATTCCTTGTCGATCTCGCTCCCGACCGTAACGGGCGCACGGCGTTTTTGAAACTGCGCGCCTCGATTGCGCTCGGTGGGAGCGATGTCGACGTCGCCGCAGAAAGGATCGCCGCCCTCAAGCCGGCGATTGACGAACGGCTCACGTTTTTTCTGCGGGAAATGCGGCCTGAAGATTTCGAAGGCTCGGAAGGCATGGCGCGCATCAAGCGCGAGCTGCTGCGCCGGGTCAATCTCGTCATCGCGCCGAACAGCGCCGAGGACGTCGTCATTGAAGAACTGGTCATTCAGTAGGCGTTTATGACTGAACATGAAACCGAGATGTCTCCCCAGGAAACCGCCGATCATGAGGTCGAGTGGGCGGAGAAATTGAAGAGCGGCGAGATCAACGACCTTTTAGGGTTCGATCTGTCCGCCGAGGACGGCGGGGATCGTTCGGGCCTGATGGCGCTGATCAATTCAGTGCTGGTCTCGCATCGGCGCCTGCCCATGCTTGATGTCATCTTCGACCGCACGGCGCGGCAGATGACGACCAGCCTGCGTCACATGACCAACGACAATGTGGAGGTTAGTCTCGACGATGTCAGTTCGACGCGTTTCGGCGACTTCCTGAACGCCGTCTCGGCGCCGTCTGTCGTCGGGGTGTTCAAGGCGGAAGGTCTCGACAATTACTGCCTGTTCGCCGTCGATGCGGCGCTGGTCTATTCGGTCGTGGATGTCCTGCTCGGCGGGCGCCGCGGCGGCGGTCTTGTGACGATTGAGGACCGTAGTTTCACACAGATCGAACTGGGGCTCGTGCAGCGCGTGCTCGATCTGATGGCGGCCGACCTCACCGAAGCCTTCAAACCGATCGCCGATGTTTCCTTTTCCCTCGATCGCATCGAAACGACGCCGCGTTTTGCGGCCATCGCGCAGGATGCGAGCGTCTGCTCTCTGGCGAAATTCCGCATCGATATGGACGAACGCGGCGGCCGGGCGGCGGTGCTGATGCCGCACGGAACGCTCGAACCGATCTTCAAGGTGCTGCAGCGCGAGTTCATCAATGAATCCGGCGGCAGCGAGCATATCTGGCGGGATCATCTTTCATCGGAAATCGCGGCGGCGACGCTCGATCTCAACGTTGTGCTGGCCGAGAAGACGGTCACCATCAAGGAACTCGACGGCCTTAAAGCCGGCGATACGATCCGATTCGCCGGCGCCGCCGACAACCGGGCGGAAATTCGCGCCGGGCAAAGCGTCGTCGCCAAAGGCAAGGTCGGTCGCGCCGGCGAGACGATCGCCATCAGGCTCGACGGCCGTACGTCCGGGGCGGGTGAAAACGAGGAGGCGGCCTGATGCTTGAGCTCGCCGTTGAAACGATTGTCGGCGCCTTGCTCATCGCCACATGCGCCTATTGTTATGTGCTGAGCCGCAAGCTGAAAGCGCTGCGGGAAGGCCAGAGCGAGCTGCTTTCCATTATCGCCAAGTTCGATGATGCGAGCCGGCGCGCTGAACTGAACCTTTCAACCATGCAGTCGACCGGGGCGGACCTCAACCGCAATCTCGCAGCCGCCGCCGCGCGGGCGCATGCGCTGATTGACGAGCTTTCCGTCATGGTGAACGCCGGCGATCACGTCGCGGGCCGCATTGAGGGCGCGGTCAGCGAAGTGCGCGCATTGAGATCAAGCCGGCCGGCCAATGATGCGAGGGCGGCGTCATGAGAAACGCGCCGCAAACAAGGCTTTTGCCCGTGGTGATTGTCGCGCTCGGCGTTTTCGCGGCGCTGAGGGCCGGCGATATATGGTTCGGGTTTTCCGAAGCGAGCGCCGGCGATCAGGCGCCGGGCGTCTTGTTCGCCGAAGCGGCGCCCGGTCAGGAACCGCAGGAAGGTCTCAGCGAGACGGCGCCGCAGGAAGCCGAGCCCCCGGAGATCGCGCCGGGCGAGGTTGAACGGCGCATCCTTGAAAAGCTCAGCGCCCGCCGCGAAGCGCTCGATGCGCGCGAAGCAGCGCTTGACGCGCGCGAAGCAATCATCGTCGCGGCGGAAAAGAAACTGAACGACAGCGCCGCCGAATTTCGGCGCGAACGCGAACAGCTGCTCGCCTTGCGCGAGGAACAGGCGACGGCTGAGACCGAAGAAATAGTCGCGCTTGTCAGTGCTTACGAGAAAATGAAGGCGCGGGATGCGGCGGCGATTTTCAACGAGCTCGATGAAGATATTCTCGTGCCGGTCTCGGCTGGCATGCGCACGCAAGCGCTGGCCGGCGTGCTCGCTGAAATGCAGCCCGACAAGGCGCGCCAGCTGACAAGGCTGCTCGCGGAGCGCAATCGCTTTGATGAAGAGGTCCGGTGAGGTCTGCGATGAGACCCCGTCTGTTACTCTCTCTTGCGTTTATCGCCGGTGTTTCCGGCGCGGCGCGCGCCGGGGACCCGGCCTATCTTGATGTCGCCGAACGCAGCGGCCACGCGCGGGTCCTGATCGCGACGGAAGACAAGATCGGCTATTCCGCGGTTTTATCCGGCGCCAGACTCAGCATTGATTTCGACCGCGCTCTTGAAGGCGACTTCAGTGCGCCGGTCGGCGTTGCGTCCTCATTCTTTCTGGCAGCGCATCACCGTAATGACACGAAGCGCCTTGAGTTCACCGTCCCGGACGGCGCGCGCCTGTTCAGCGCCCAGTCTGACGGGTTGATTGCGCTCGATATCTACCTGCCGTCCTATCGCGGGTTCGCGCGCAGCCTGATCAGCGAACGCGATCTCACCCGGTCCCGCACGCGTGTTTTCTTTGCGAACCGCGCGCCCTCGCTCAGCGCGTTCCGGCGGCAGGAGAGTTTCGCCGAGGGGCCGCAGGAAGCGCTCCATGCGGCGGCGCTGCAAGTCAACGAGGACGTGATCGAGAAGATCGAGACGGCTGACGCTGAGATTTTCATACGCCCCGGCGTCGATCACGAAACCTGGCGGCGGCGCGCCGGCGAGTTCGGATTTGCTTCACTCGAAGACAAGCTCGTCACAGGGCTTGCGGCTGCGCCGGAAAATCACGCCGCCGCGCGCGATCTCATCGACTTTTACATGGCGCATGGCCTTTATGCTGAAGCGCTGGCGCTCATCACTGCGCGCGATCCCGACAGCAAGCAGGCTGAGCTGACGTTGTTGGCTGGGGTTTGCGCTTATGAAATGGGGCGCTGGGCCGAGACCGTCGCTATCCTTGATGCTGAAAACGTGCGCAACCAGAAAGCGGCTTCGCCGTGGCGCGCCATGGCGCTCACGAAACTCGGCGCCTTTCAGGAAGCCGCCGCCGCATTCGAAACCGTGCAGTCGGAGGCGATATCTGATGATAACGCTGTTGACTACTTTCTCTTAAAAGCTGCGGCGAATGCTGCGATTGCTCGGCCTGATGAGGCGCGCGCTGCGCTCGCCGCCATGCGCCGTCAGCATGTCAGTGAGGACCAGCGCGCTGCGCGCAGTCTCATCGAAGCGCGCATGCTCGCCCTCGAAGGAAATGAACAAACGGCGCAAACCGTTTATACGCGCGTCGCATCGAATGCGCTGGCGCCGGCGTCGCAGATTGTAGCGCTCGAAGGCTTGCGGTTGCAGTATCAAGCAGGCGCGCCCGGCGCACGCGAAACGCTTGAGGCGCTCGAAACGCTGATGCTTGCATGGCGCGGCGGGGCTTTCGAACGCGATGCGCTGGCGTTCAAGGCGCAGCTTTTCGATTCACTCGGCGATACCGCCGGGGCGTTCGAAACGCGCCGCCGTCTTGCTGACAAGTTTGCCGTGTCGGACGCCGCGAAGGCGGCGCTTCAAAAAATGAGCGACGACCTTCTCACGCTTTTCGACGACGCAGACCTTTCGCCGATGACGGCGGCCAATCTCTTTTACGAGAATATCGATTTGGCGCCGCCGGGACGGGAGGGCGATGCGCTGATCCGCAAGGCCGCGGATCAACTGGCGGCGCTCGACCTGCTGGACCAGGCGGCCGAATTGTTGCGTCATCAGGCGTTCAAGCGTTTGCGCGGGGCCGAACGATCCAAGACCGCCGCCGATCTTGCGGCGTTATATCTGGCGGACGAGCGGCCCGGCGAAGCCCTGCGAGCGTTACGCTCGAGTCGTTTCGCGCGTTTGCCGAATGCGCTTAACGACCGCCGCCGCTGGCTGGAGGCGCGAGCGCTGATAGCAACGAATGCGGCGCCGGCTGCGCTGGAATTGCTGAACAGCGACGAGAGCAGGGAAGC
This sequence comes from uncultured Parvularculaceae bacterium, assembly GCA_913055785.1. GTDB lineage: Bacteria > Pseudomonadota > Alphaproteobacteria > Caulobacterales > Parvularculaceae > Hyphococcus. Next base: position 42,089 of record CAJXLJ010000022.1, read on the forward strand.
TGAAGCGCTGCGCGGCGACATATACTGGGCCGCGCATGAGTGGAGGAAGGCGGGCGACGCCTATGCGGTGTCGCTGGCTGGCGGCGAGGGTGCAAAATTGAACAGCGCTCAGACCAACCGCGCCATAAAAGCGGCGTCGGCCTTTGCGCTTGCAGATGATAAAACCTCGCTTAACACGTTTGCTGCGGCCATGAAGGACAGGATTGACGACGAGCAGGCGCGGCGCATTCTGGAAGACATCGCCGCGGACGATCTCGGCGGCGATCCGGAAACCTTTCTCGCCGCCTATCGGTCCTATTTCGGTGATTCCGGTTCCGGCGCCTGAGGGCCGGTTCTATTCCGCCGCCTGATTTTCTGCCGACGGTGGATTTGCATTTTCCGCAGCCTTCATACGGCGAAGCCGGCGTTTCCAGCTTTTCGGCCAGAAATGCGTCGGACGGGTTTTCAGTCCGCGGGGGAAGGTTTGCGCGAAGTATTTTCTTTGTAGGAAATTTTTCTTCCGGTGAGATGGCTGCTGTACGGGCGCAGAGGTTTCCGTCGCCGGCGTCTCGGCGGCGTATTCCGTTTGCAGATCTCCCTGAATGACAGGTTTTTCGGGCGTCTTCCTGAGCGCGGGCGCAGATGCATCGTTCTGAAGGGGGGCGGACGGCGTTCCTGTCAGCGGGTGCAAGCGGGCGTCTTTCGCCGGTCCGCCGATACGGACGACCGGCCAGAATTGCCCGCCCGCCGAGCGAATTTTAATTTGCATCGGCGGTTCAGGTTGGTTCTCGCGCGCGGGGCGCACGCTGGCTTTTTCGCCTTTGGGCTGGCTCACAGGGCTGGTCTGCTCGATCGGCGTGAAGTCGGAGTCTATGACGGTGTCGGGCTTGATGTCACCACCGGTGGCGGCGGGGATTGAATTTTCTTCCCTGCCGGATTCTGTGCGAATCGGCTCCAGCGGCAAGGGCTTCTGCTTCGCGGGCGACGCGGGTCTTTCAGAAGCCGTGGTCGGCGTGTCGGACGCAGCGGCGCTTGCACGCTCAGGCGCGCCGACAAATTCCTCGACAATGCGGTGCTGCATCGCCTGCGGCGAAGCGGCGGCGGTTGCTGCTTCTTCGCCGGTCTCCGCCTTGTTCGCTATTGCGGCCTTGGCTTTTGCGCGTTTGATCGCCGCCGCCTTGCGCAGTTCGCGGGCCTTGGCGCGTTTGGCGAGCGCCAGCGCCTTCGCTTTCTCGCGTGCTTTTGCGCGTCTGTCGGCGTCGACGGCCTCTGCGGATTGCCCGGTCGCCGCCGGCTGCTTTTCAGATTGCGGCGTATGGCTGGCGGCCCGCTCATTCAGGCGATCGATCAGCGCGTCGTCGCCTGCGCTGTCCGGGGCCGCAACGGCATCTTCATCCGCCGGTTTCACCGCCGGCGCGCCGGTGCGGAACAGCGCCGCCAGATCGTCAGCGCCAAGCGGCGGCAGGTTGAGGAGTTTGCGAACCTCGTTGACGCGGCTCGGCATGAATTCCTTGAGCCCGCCCACATTGGCGAGATGATTGCCCTGTGCGGCGGTAAAGCCGAGCCCGCGCAAGGCGGCCAAAGACGCCTGATCTTCGACGCCCACCGCCGTGATCGCCGCGTTCGCCTTGTTGGCGATGTCGAGCAGATCCGAGATCGCGCTGAGGCCCGGCCCCCGGACCGTGCGCGCAAAACGGAGGATCGAGGCGCCGCCGGTCTTGATTTCGTCGAACGGGAAGGGCTCGATCTGACGCAGGAATTCGTTCGCCCGGCCGCGCACCTCGATCGCCAAGCGCGCGCCGGTTTCCTTGAGCCGCGCATATTGCGCCTTCGCCATGTCGATATCCGCATCGACGAGCGGCATCGGGCATTCGAGCGTGATGAGATCGGCCGGGAAATCGCGGTCCCGCAACAGCTTTTTGAAATGCTGCGGGAAAGCCTCGTCGGCGAGATCGGTGAGCGCCAGATTGATCGAGAAGCCGGGCGCGAAGGGGCCGCGCCACTGCATATAGGCTGTGAGGGCTTCTCCGAGCATGTACCGGCTGAGCTCGCTCATCCGGCCCTGGCTTTCAAAAAAGGAGATAAACGCGCCGGGCGGCAGCACCCCGAGGGCGGGATGACGCCAGCGCACGAAGCTTTCCATACGCGCCAGCGCGCCGTTGCCAAGATCGAAGATCGGCTGAAACAGGACTTCGAAGTCCTTGTTTTCCAGGGCTTTATCTATGTCGACATTTGATAGCCGAACCGCCTGAGCGCCCATCGTCGTCCCTCTCCGTCAGCCGTTCGGCCGTCCTCGCCCATGAAGGAGTGATCGATAGTCCTTGAGGCGGGTTAATTCTCGCTGAACAGACCGGCGGCGGGGCCGCCAATGCTGACAATTCAGAGGGACAGTGCGGCGATTCAGGCCGCTGCGTAAACTCTTTCTAAACCATAAGGTGGAGGTCAGTAATCGAACTGTTCGGAGAGGATTCGCTCATCGAGCGACTGCCCCGGGTCGAACAGCAGGGTAATCGCAATATCGCGGTTTTCGCGAATTTCCACATGGCGCACATCGCGCACTTCCTGATTGTCGGCGACCACGGAAACCGGGCGTTTGGCGGCTTCCAGCGCCTCGAATTCGATGATCGCGTCATGGGGCAGGAGCGCGCCGCGCCAGCGCCGGGGTCTGAACGCGCTGATTGGCGTCAACGCCAGCATCTGGGCGTTGATCGGCAGGATCGGCCCGTGGGCGGAAAGATTGTAGGCGGTGGACCCCGCGGGGGTCGCCACCATCACGCCGTCGCAGGTGAGGGTTTCCATCCGCACCTTGCCGTTAATCGTGATTCGCACCCGCGCGGACTGGCGGGTTTCGCGGAACAGCGAGACTTCGTTGATCGCCATTGCGGTTTCCGTGCGGCCGTCAATCGTCGTCGCCCTCATAACGAGCGGGTGAATGACGGTGGGTTCAGCGGCGGCGATTCGCTCGGGCAGGTTTTTGAGTTCAGCGGCGTTCATCAGGAAGCCGACCGTGCCCCGGTTGAACCCGTATATCGGCTTGCCGCTCTTCATTGAGGAACGCATCACTTCGAGCATGACGCCGTCGCCGCCGACGGCGACGATCACGTCGCTTTCCTCGACGGGAAAGTTTTTATAGCGGCTTGTGAGCTCCATGGCGGCTTCGGCGGCGGCGGGTTTGTCGCCCCCGAAAAACGCCAGCTTCAGCGCCCTGGCGTCAAGACCGCCGTTCGCCAGCGACGCGG